>JAYFMV010000052.1:0-37100 GCA_042408245.1 Potamolinea sp. | reverse complement strand
TTTGTCACGGCCCCGCTGGATTTGTCGGCGCTAAACTAACAGATGGAACACCCTTAGTAGCAGGTAAAACTATCACCGCTTTCACTAACGAAGAAGAACGTGCGGTAGAACTAGATCAACTCATGCCTTTCTTACTAGAAACCAAATTAACAGAACTAGGTGCAAAGGTCGTCGTCCAGCCCAACTGGTCAGAACATATTCAGCAAGATGGTAAACTAATCACCGGTCAAAATCCCCAATCTAGTCTCATCACAGCACAAGCCGTAATTTCAGCCTTAAATTAATTTTCCAGCCAGGAAGGGCGTAGCACTTGCGTATTTATTTTATTGGTAAATACCAAAATATCTCGGCGCAAGTGCTACGCCCCTACCCCAAAATTTTAACTTGCGTTCACAAAGAAAAATTCACCTCCTTAAACTGGAGGTGTGACTAATTTTCATTATCTTTCCGCGACGCCAAGAATATGAACATACAACTCGTTGAATCTTTATTGCAAGTAATCCTAGCTTTACCAACGGAAGAGCGTTTGTTTCTAGAAGAAAAGTTATTTGGAAATATTCCCTATCCTTCTACTAATGAAATCATGAATCTTGCTACAAGTGGGAAATCATTTGATTTTTTGCATGATGAACCTGATTTATACACTCTTGAAGATGGAGAACCTATCTAGTGACTCTCAACAAAGGAGATATTGTTCTAGTTCAATTCCCATTTACTGACCTGAGTCAGTCAAAGTTACGCCCTGCTTTGGTTCTGCTAGAGAACGCTATCCTCAATGAAGTGACGATCTGTTTCATCTCATCACAAAACATTAACATTTCGTTGTTCAGATGAGTTTGCCCTAGATACTTCAGATCCAGAATTTTCTAATACTGGGCTGCGGATTGCTTCCAAAGTTAGAGTGACTCGAATTGTTACCATACAACGTCAATTGATAATTCGACGCTTAGGTAAGCTAGGAGCAAATCAAATGCAGACCTTGAATACAGTGATGATTCAAGCATTCCAATTACTGTAAGCTTGGCTATTGAACACAGTAGCCTGGCTAGCGTCAATTTTGTGGGTTGGGTCGCACTCTAGTCAACCTATACCTCTGCGTAAATCTCAGCGTCCTCTGCGTTAAAAACTTTTCCTGCAGCCGCTATCATGATCAAAATTAGCACTCTCGCCTCTAGAGTGCTAAATTGTCTAATGGAGATACGACTAAGCACAGAAAAATCATGGCAAAAATCGTTTCGTTTGGTGAAGAATCAAGACGGTCATTAGAGCGAGGCGTCAACGCCCTAGCCGATGCAGTAAAAATTACCCTTGGCCCCAAAGGACGTAACGTTCTTTTGGAAAAACAGTATGGTGCACCTCAAATCGTCAACGATGGTATCACCGTCGCCAAGGAAATTGAACTAGAAGACCCCTTAGAAAACACTGGGGCTAGGCTAATTCAAGAAGTCGCCTCCAAGACCAAAGAAATCGCCGGAGATGGCACCACCACCGCTACAGTGCTCGCACAAGCACTGATTCGCGAAGGCTTGAGGAACGTTGCGGCTGGTACAAATCCCGTTGCTATACGTCGGGGTATTGACAAAACTATCGCTTATCTGGTAGAGGAAATTGCAGTAATCGCCAAGCCAGTACAAGGAAGCGCGATCGCACAAGTGGCTACTATTTCAGCAGGTAACGACGACGAAGTCGGTGCGATGATTGCTGAAGCGATGGAAAAAGTCACCACAGATGGCGTCATCACCGTTGAAGAATCCAAATCTCTGACAACGGAACTCGATGTCGTCGAAGGGATGCAAATCGACCGTGGCTACACTTCCCCCTACTTCGTCACCGACAACGAACGTATGGTAGTGGAATTTGAAAATCCCCGCATCCTGATTACCGACAAAAAAATTAGCAGCATCCAGGACTTAATCCCAGTACTGGAAAAAGTTGCTCGTGCAGGTCAACCCTTGCTGATTATTGCAGAAGACGTAGAAGGCGAAGCCTTAGCAACCCTAGTCGTCAACAAAGCGCGTGGTGTCTTGAATGTAGCCGCAATCAAAGCACCAGGATTTGGCGATCGCCGCAAAGCCATGTTACAAGACATCGCTGTACTCACCAGCGGTCAAATGATCTCCGAAGAAGTCGGATTGAGCCTTGATGCCGTATCCTTGGAGATGCTGGGCACAGCTCGTAAAATCACGATCAGCAAAGATAGCACCACCATCGTGAGTGGCGAAGCTACAGCAGACGTGCAGAAGCGAGTTGTACAAATCCGCAAGCAGTTGCAAGAAACCGATTCCGAATACGACAAAGAAAAACTGCAAGAGCGAATTGCTAAACTTGCAGGTGGCGTCGCCGTCATCAAAGTTGGTGCGGCTACCGAAACCGAACTCAAAGACCGCAAACTGCGGATTGAAGACGCTCTCAACGCTACCAAAGCTGCAGTAGAAGAAGGAATCGTTCCTGGTGGTGGAACAACCCTAATTCGCTTAAGCGCAAAAGTTGCCGAAATTAAAAACAGCTTGGATAACGAAGAAAAAATTGGCGCAGACATCGTAGCCAAAGCCCTAGAAGCACCCCTGCGTCAGATGGCTGATAATGCAGGTGCTGAAGGTTCCGTCATCGTTGAGAAGGTGCGGGAAAGTGAGTTCAATGTTGGCTACAATGCAGCTACAGGCGAATATGAAGACTTGATTGCTGCTGGAATTATCGACCCCGCCAAAGTTGTGCGTTCTGCGTTACAGAATGCAGGTTCAATTGCTGGTATGGTTTTGACCACTGAAGCCTTAGTTGTCGAGAAGCCTGAGAAGAAAGCCGCAGCACCTGACATGGGTGGTATGGGTGGTATGGGTGGTATGGGTGGTATGGGCGGCATGGGTGGTATGGGGATGATGTAATCCCTTGCTTTCTGTAGCATAAACCCTGAAAGCAGCTTGTTTCTAAACAGGCTGCTTTTTTGTTACAATCACTAATTTTTACAACCTTCTGAATGTAGGGTGGGCAGTATACTGCCCACCCTACAGCTACTGATTTTTGCAGTGCTAAAGTATTACAAATTGCAAGTAAGCTGATATTTTTTATTCAGGGTGCTGCTAAACACAACCTTAAATATGCCAAGAATTTCTCTCTTAAGGAAAAAGTAGACTTGATCAAAATAAATTTTGGCTTGCATTTTGTAGGTAAAATTCTCAACTTGAGGTCAATATAAATGCTCAATCAAAGTTCCCACTCCTCTAGATTCGCACCAAAACAGCTTCCCGATGAATCAGAAATTGATTATTTTGATTTTTACTACGATCAAGCAAGAGAACCGGGCACCCTAACTATTAATAAAAATGCCCCACATCCGGAAATTACATTAATTGACTACAGCGAAAAAGAACGTACCCGCGTGCAACTGAAGGAACCTGAAGATTGCATTCCCCATTTAGATACAGAATCAATTTCTTGGGTAGATGTCTGTGGGTTAGGCAATGAAGATATTTGGCGCAGGTTGGGGAAAGTTTTTCAATTGCATCCTCTGGTGCTAGAAGATATTGTTAATGTTCCCCAGCGGCCGAAAGTTGAGGATTACGAAAACCATCTAGTAATTATTTCTCAGATGGTGATGCTCAAAGAAAATGGTACAGGATTTTGGACTGAACAAGTTAGTTTGATTTTGGGAAAACATTACTTACTCACAGTACAAGAAGAACCCACCCGCGATTGTTTCCAACCAGTACGCGATCGCATCCGCACTGCTAAAGGAAGCATCCGCAAACAGGGAGCAGATTATTTAACTTATACCTTATTAGATGCAATTATTGATGGATTCTTTCCTGTACTAGAAACCTATGGCGAACGAATTGAAGATTTAGAAGATGAAGTTGTGATGACTCCAACACGCCGAACTTTGGAAAAAATATATAACATCAAGAGAGAATTATTAGCACTGCGTCGCGCAATTTGGCCTCTCAGGGATTCGATTAATAGCTTAATCAGAGATGAAAGCCCTCTAATTAGTTCCGAAGTGCATGTTTACCTGCGAGACTGTTACGACCACACCGTTCAAGTTATGGATCTGGTAGAAACTTACCGTGAACTAACTTCTGGTTTAATGGATGTTTATTTATCTTCCGTCGGCAACAAAATGAATGAAATTATGAAGCTGCTGACCGTAGTATCAAGCATCTTCATTCCTCTAACTTTCATCGCCGGAGTCTACGGAATGAACTTTAATACAGAAAAATCCCCCTGGAATATGCCAGAACTAAATTGGTACTGGGGTTATCCGTTTTGTATAGCATTGATGTTGGCCACTGCTGGTGGTTTGGTATACTTTTTTTGGCGTCGAGGCTGGTTTGAAAATTTTTCCACTATCAAGAAGCCGTAAATCCCTGATGGTTGCAGAATATTAGCCAGTTGAACGCTAGCCGGATCTGTTTACTTGAATCATCATTTTTGTGAGGTATTTTTTGACAATGGAACCCATAAATTTATTACTACTGACCGTTTACCTGATCATCGTCGCTTATGTGTTTAACCAAGCCATTAAATCTTTAGACAGTCAAGTAGTTATTGTCATAGACAATGATGACCTCAAAGAGCAACTGGAAAAACAAGAACTTAACAAAATACTCGAATTCAAATTTAAGCTCAAAGGTAGTTATAGACTTGAAGCTGTGACAGATGTGCCGATCACAATCAAGAACATATCCGAGGATGATACCGTTCGTGTAGACTGGGACGAGTGTTCAATCACTGATTTTGCGAAAGTTACAGGTCGCGTGATTCGGCTGACTCCAGGAATGACTGATATTCCACAAAAACAAGCAGAGAGTCCCATTCTTCCTGGTCAAATGATCGACGAAAAATTGAGTGATGATAAGGCTCTTACTGGTAATTTATTTAAGGTTCCCGCACTCAAAAAAGCAACAGCCAAGTCTGACCCATTTTATCTCAGATTATTCTTCAAGTTAACTAACCCTGGTGGGAGGAAAACTTTTCACTCACTGCGTTGTAAATTTATTCCTAAAAAACTGCGCTTGACAAGGGCTATTGTCCTGGCTTTGAAGGAAAGAGTTTAAGCAACAATCCTTGAGAAATCTACCCTGAGCAACTTGCCAAAGTAACCTGTGAAAATGCTTTCTGGCAAGAAAACCTGTAATAGCTAACCGTTACTGCGTATTTTGCGACTAGACTGTAAGAGGGAGAGAGTAGGCGCAGGCGGTTGCAGGCTGGCGTTAACTCGCCACTCTGAGGAAAGTCCGGGCTCCTGAAAGACCAAACTTGCTGGGTAACGCCCAGTGCGGGTGACCGTGAGGATAGTGCCACAGAAACATACCGCCGATGGAGTTAACTACTCACAGGTAAGGGTGCAAGGGTGCGGTAAGAGCGCACCAGCAGCATCGAGAGGTGCTGGCTAGGTAAACCCCGGTTAGGAGCAAGGTCAGAGGAACCACGGTTGGTCTTTTACCAGTTCCGCGCAAGAGAACCGCTTGAGGCTTCTGGTAACAGATGTCCCAGATAGATAACTGCCCTTCTAGTAGCAGTGCTATTGTGAAGAACAGAACCCGGCTTATGTCCAACTCTCTCCCGCCTTTGTGCGTCTCAAAAGATTTTAAGCTATAACAATAAGTTTCTGCCTCTGGGAGATTGGGGATTAGAGGTAGGGAGGCTATCTCTTTCAGAGGTTACTTCTTAATCCTCATTAATACCATCGCCCAATCCCCAATCCCCAATCCCCAATCCCCAATCCCCAATCCCCAGAAAATTAATTATCTCTTGATGAGTTGATAAAGGTAGGTCAAGATGTATTTGTAAGTAAGATTCCTATTTCTGGAACTGGTTATTTTACAATGCAAACTTGTTTTTCAGTCCGAGAAAAGTTTTTTCTAAAAAAAACTGTGCTTTTCCTTAAGTGTTTTGAGGACATTGATGAAAGCTTTAGGCATAAATTGTACAAATATATTTCTCAAGAACAGTACAAGAATAATTTAGAAGATAGATTAATCATTGCCTTAGATCGTTTTGATGACTCAGAAAAGGCTGTGGTTTTGTTTAAGTTTTTTGTGGCTCACGTTAACAAGGAAATTGAACATCAGGAATTTTTACGTTATTTATATGTACTAGATAAAGTTGATTTTCATAGTCTAGAAACCTTGAAAAATTTTTATAGTTCAAGTGAGCAAATAACAAATGATAGTCGCTTGAATAGTTTTGCCTTCCTGGGCTTGTTACAATTGATGACTAAATCAGATATCATGGCATTTGGGAAAAATGATTTTGGTAGCAAGTTTTTGAAAATATTAGAGCTAGTTACCTAAAAAAATATTATTATTGCTCCTATTCCAATATGCCTCTACAAGACCCTCGTCGCCAAAAGCAACTATGGCAATTTATTCAAAAACTCGGCTTACCCGAACAAGCTCCCGTCAAGTGGGAACTCCTTGATTTAGCACTGACACACCCAAGCATTTCTACTGAGGCCAACTACGATCAGTTGGAGTTCGTCGGTGATGCTGTGGTGCGCTTGGCTGCTTCTGAGGTATTATTTGAAACTTATCCCGATGCTGCGGTGGGTGAGTTTGCGGCTATTCGTTCAGTTTTGGTGAGCGATCGCCTACTTGCAGAATTAGCTCAAGTTTACGGACTAGAACGCTATTTGCTGGTTTCTAGCAGCGCAGCTAGTGATAAAGCTGGAGAAACATCACGATTAGCAGATTCCTTTGAAGCAGTGTTAGGAGCATTATATCTGAGTACCAACACCCTGGAATTGGTACGTCCTTGGCTAGATTCTCACTTGCAAAAGCTAGCAGCAGAAATTCGTGAAGATCCAGCTCGCCAAAACTACAAAGACGCTCTTCAGGAATGGACACAAGGCCATTACAAAATTCTCCCAGAATATCGTCTCAAAGAAACTGGACTTGTACACGGTGACGCTAACCGCTTTACTGCTGAAGTTTGGTTAAAAGATCGTCGTTTAGGTGAAGGAACAGGACGATCTAAAAAAACTGCTGAACAAGCTGCAGCAAAACAGGCGTATTTAGAAGTAATTCAGGTTTCACAGTAGACAAGATTGCATAAATGCTCAATCTCATGGTGAGGAAATAGGAGAGGTTAGAGATGGTAAAAAGAAGTCCAATTTAAATGAGGCGTATTCGAGAAATTATCCAGTCAAGCAGCGAGAAATTTTATCTACTATCGGGGTATTCAAGAAGCAGCAAAAGCCGCTTTTAGAGTATTTTATGTTGTGTCCGAAAGTGTGGACGGACAGGGGAGATTTGGCATCACTCGCAAGTCTTAATAAGCGGAGAGACTCAAGCTAAATCCAGGCAATATAGTTTCACCGGATAATTCTGTAGGGAGATTTCGCACTTCTACGTTTTGTCCTGGCCGATAAATTTCCACTTGCTGCTGTTGGGGGTTAATCAACCATCCCAATTGCACCCCTACATCTATATATTCCTGCATTTTCTGGCGTAGGGTTTCTAGGTCGTCGGTTGCTGACCTTAATTCGATAACAAAATCCGGTGCGATGGGGGGAAATTTACGTCTTTGTTCGGGAGTGAGTGCTTCCCAACGTTCCCGTTGAATCCATGCTGTATCTGGAGAACGATCAGGCACCATTGGGTAACTTAAATACAGTGGAGGAACTGAAGGTATAACCGAGGCCAGTTTGCCGATTCCAGATTCCCAAATCGATAATTAAGTCGGCTTCTCGATTTCCGCTATCTCCGCCAACGGGTGACATAATAATTAATTCTCCTCTGGCCGTTCGTTCAAAGTTCAAATCGCGGTTATTTTGACATAACTGATAGAACTGTTCGTCACTCAGATACACGGTGTCTAAGTTTAATGTTAGAGGACTCATAGCCTAACACTGACGCTAAATAGTGGTGAAAATTCTATTATGCTACTCATTTTTTGACAGCACAATTTGGAGAGGGCTATAAATTAAAAGGGTGAGCATTGCCCACCCTCTTGAAAATTATTTAGTATATGGAGCCTACGGGAATCGAACCCGTGTCCGCCCTGGGTATTTACTTACCGCTCATTCACAGGCTTAGCCCATCTAACCCTCTGGGCGGGAACCATCCATTATCCCGGATGACAGGATTTTTTGGTGAAGTCTTAGCTAGCAAGCCGACCAAAAGCACCTTACTAGAGCATCCGTTGGGGGTTGGTCTGTAATCCTTAACGGAGTCAAACTACAGACGCTCGAACCAGTTAGAGGTTTTTAGGCAAGAACAGTTGCTTGCTTACGAGCAAAAGGAACGATGTTGTTCGCATTTACGTTTTTTTGAGCCTGAATTTACGAGAGGAGACTCACTCTCGACCTGCATCACGGGGCAGCTTTCGCCAACACGTCGAAACCATTAAGGCCCCATGCTCTTTCATTATAGTATTCATTTTACTTGACTGCCAGTGATCAAGGTGATCAATCCTAGGTTAGATTCTAAAATCATTTTTTAGTTCAGTTGATAGGAGCTGCTAGACAGTCAGCCATATACCTTATAAAATTTCAGCTATATGGCCGAGTCTGAAGCTTACGAAACATTCTCCCGATAACTTATAATCTGCCCTAAGAGGTTGCCTCAGTCTGCGGTATCTAGGCTGTCGCGGCGACAAATTATACTTTTGCAGGCAAAACTCTTGTAACAGGGACTTGCGGCTATAAAACTTAAAGCAATATTAGCTTAACCTATTTGACACCTACTTGCTTAAGTATAAAAACAAATACTTGGCAAATAAATCACAAGCAAAGTGCAGTTTTTATCGATAAATTAACTAACGCTGAAAGACTATTGTGTTTATCAAACCGTTCAAGCAAATCGTTACCAAAACCGCTCGCAAAGTCTCCCTGCGAACTTTCCTGACAGTTCCATTCGTGCTGCAATTAGTTGCGACAGTGGGAATGGTGGGATATCTTTCCTTTAAGAACGAACAACAGGCAGTCAACGAACTTGCCGAGCAATTAATGAGTGAGGTGAGCGAACGGGTTAAAGATCGCCTTGATGTATATTTATCTGTTCCTAAATTAAGCAATCAACTGCATGCCAATGCTTTAGATACTGGAGCGTTAGACATCAAAAATATTTTTGGACGAGAGCAATATTTTACCAAACACATTCAAGCCTTTCCCCGTTTAACATTAACAGTATTTGGCACAGCACAAGGCGAAACTTACGGAATTAGGCTGTTTAAAAACGGTGAAATACTATTAAAGTATAGTGACGCTAGCACAAATTATGCCCAAATTTACTTTACGAGAAATAGCAAAGGCGAACGTGATTTTAAGTATTCTGTTCCTAATTTCGATCCGCGTACAAGACCCTGGTATAAAGCGGCGATGAAAGCTGGAAAGCATTCTTGGAGCCCAATATTTGCTGATGTTGTTGGCGAAAGTTTGATCATCAGTGGCTCGCAACCTTACTACAACAAATCTCGACAGCTTGAAGGAGTTTTGAGCAGTTCCTTTCTCCTTATCTATGTCAATAAATTCCTGGAAACTTTGAAAATAGGTAAGACAGGACAAGTTTTTATCATGGAACAGTCTGGCGATCTTGTTAGTACCTCAACTTCTAGTCCAGTTTACTTAGTTAAAGACAAAGAGTTTGAAAGGATTAAAGCTAGCGAGAGCGAAAATCATTCTATCAAAGCAGCAGCCAAGTATTTATCAAATCTCTTGAACAATCCCAATCAAATTAAAGAAAGTCAACAGTTTAAATTTAGCGTCAATGGCAAACAACAATTCCTTTCCGTTACCTCACTCAAAAACAAGTTTGAATTAGATTGGGTGATTGTATTCATTGTTCCCGAATCATACTTCACAGCACAGATCGATGCCAATACTCGCACGACTATTTTACTGACTATTGTGGCTCTAATTGTCGCGATTCTCATCGGTATCTTCACAGCCCAATGGGTTGCTACTCCGCTACTGCGACTCAACACCGTTGCTAGCGAGCTCGCTGAAGGTCAATGGGACAAAACCGTAGAGTTTGACCGGGAAGATGAAGTGGGACAATTAGCGAAGTCGTTTAATAAAATGGCGAAGCAACTGCACGAATCTTTTGAAAACTTAGAACAAAAAGTAGAAGAACGTACCACAGAATTAGCAATTGCTAAAGAAAAAGCTGAACTTGCCAACGAAGCCAAAAGCGCTTTTTTAGCGAATATGAGTCATGAATTGCGGAGCCCTCTCAACGCCATTATCGGCTTTTCTCAACTGATGACCCGCAGTCGAAGTTTATCCCAAGAAAACCAAGAAAATGTGGTTATTATTGCCAGGAGTGGCGAACATTTATTGGGTCTAATTAACAACGTTCTGGATTTATCAAAAATCGAAGCTGGACGTACCAGCCTCAACGAAAAAAACTTCGACCTCTACCGCTTGCTGACAGATATTGATGATATGTTTCGTCTCAAAGCGGACGATAAAAAATTGCATCTATTAGTGGATTACGCACCGGAAGTTCCGCGATACATCCGCACTGATGAAGTCAAATTGCGCCAAGTTTTAATCAACCTAATTAACAACGCCACTAAATTTACTGAAGAGGGAGGGATTTCAGTCAGAGTCGAACTGGTTAAACAAAGTCAGGGGTCAGGAGTAAGTTTGGCGACACAAATGCCAGAAACTGATAAAAAACTGGCGGCTTACTTGAGCAGAGAACTTAAACCAGCAACAGTTACTACCAGTAAATTTATCAACAAACAGTCAATTATTAACAGCGAACGAGTAGTTATTGCTTTTGAAGTCGAAGACACAGGTCTTGGTATTGCCGAAACAGAATTAGACAGTTTATTTGAAGCTTTCGCGCAAACTGAAACAGGAAAACAAGCTCAAGAAGGCACAGGTTTAGGACTACCAATCAGCCGCAAATTTGTGCAATTAATGGGGGGTGAAATAATAGTAAAGTCGGTATTGGGGCTGGGTACAATCTTTAAGTTTGATATTCAAGCTAGCATCGCTGATGCAGTTGAAGCTGACAGCAAAAAAAACAACTGTCACGTGATTGCACTCGAACCAAATCAACCCAAGTATCGGCTTTTAATTGTCGATGATAAACCGATCAACCGTAAACTATTAGTACAACTCCTCAATCCCTTGGGATTTGAACTCAAAGAAGCTAGTAATGGCGTCGAAGCGGTCGCAATTTGGGATGAATGGGAACCGCAGTTAATTTGGATGGACTTGAGAATGCCGGTGATGGATGGTTACGAAGCCATCAAACAAATTAAAGCTACTACTAAAGGTCAGGCTACGGCAATTATTGCTTTAACTGCGAGCGTTTTAGAAGAAGAAAGAGCCGTTGTTCTTTCGGCTGGGTGCAATGATTTTATGCGGAAACCTTTCCGAGAAGCCGAAATTTTTGAGATGATGCACAAACATATTGGGGTACGCTACATTTATGAAAGCTCAAGTTTGCATCAAGCATCTAATACAAAAGAGCAAGGACAATTACTCACTACTGCTTCCCTAGCTGCATTACCGTCAGAGTTGGTAGCCGATTTGAAACACGCTGTACTAAGTGTTGATTTGAATTTAGTTGCTGAACAAATCGAGCAAGTACGAACATTGAATGAAGGATTAGCTGATGCGATCGCAGATTGTATCAACAATTTTGAATACGACAAGATTTTACAATTAATTGATAATATTGAAATTAACACCTAGTCCTATGTCAAAAAATCAATTTAAAGGTAATATCTTAGTAGTTGATGATACTCCAGAACACTTGCGTCTTTTGGTAGGAGTTCTCAGCGAAAAGGGATATGAAGTTCGACCTGTTACCAATGGAAAATTCGCTCTATCAGCCACCAAATTAAATCCTCCTGATTTAATTTTACTGGACATTATGATGCCGGACATGGATGGCTATGAAGTCTGTACTCACCTCAAAGCCGATGCTCAAACTAAAAAAATTCCGGTAATTTTTCTCAGTGCTATTAATGAAGTATTGGATAAAGTCAAAGCTTTTGAGATTGGAGGAGTAGACTACATCACTAAACCTTTTCATGTTGAAGAAGTTTTGGCTCGCGTAGAAACGCACTTGGCTTTAATTTCGACGCAAAAGATTCTGGCTGCTAAAAATCAGGAGTTGGCGGTCAAGAATGTTGAACTCGATTCGACATTGCAACAACTGAAAAATGCCCAAGAAGAATTGATTCATTCAGCAAAACTGGCAGCTTTAGGACAACTAATAGCTAGCATTGCTCACGAAATCAATACCCCATTAGGTGCAATTACATCCTCGGTGGGACATATTGCGAGTTTTTGGAACGAGCACTTGTTAAATTGCCCAGAATTTATGCAAAAACTCTCTCCATCTCATCAGCAATATTTCATCTCACTTCTGAAAACAATAAGTCAAAATAATGTCGCTTTAACCAGCAGGGAAGAACGCAAACTGAGAAACTCTTTAGCGACGCAACTCCAAGCTTGCGAAATTGAAAATGCCTCACAATTGGCAAGTTTATTAGTGGAAATAGGCATTGACGATATTGAATGCTTTTTGCCCATGTTAAAAGATCCAGAAAGCGAAAAGATTTTACAAACTGCATATCACTTCTGCAACGTTCAGACCAGTATCAGAAGTATCACTACTGCCGCAGAAAGGGCTGGAAAGGTAATTTTTGCGCTTAAAAATTACGCCCATTACGACAATGCGGACAACCAAATAGAAGTGCAGATTACTGATGGTATCAACACTATTTTAACCCTGTATAACAATCAAATAAAACATACTATAAATGTCGTTCAAAACTATCAGGATTTTTTACCCTCTATCTGGTGTTACCCCGACGAACTCAATCAAGTTTGGACAAATCTAATTCACAATGCTTTGCAAGCAATGGAATATCGAGGGACTTTAACTATTGAAGTGAAGCAAGAAGACGGAAATATTGTATCCAGCTTCACCGATAGCGGTAAAGGCATTCCCCCTGATGTTCTACCGAAAATCTTTCAACCTTTCTTCACTACCAAACCCCCTGGAGAAGGTAGCGGTTTAGGGTTAGATATTGTCCAAAAAATTATTGATAAGCATAGAGGTAAAATTGAAGTAGAATCTGTGCCAGGTCAAACTACATTTACTATATCCTTACCGCTAGAGGCTTTATGAACACAACAAACTCCCCTAAGCCTGTGATTTTATGTGTTGATGATGACGCAACAATTTTACAAAGCTTGCGAATATTACTGCGAAATAAGCTTGGCGATACTTACTTCTGTGAAATTGCTGAAAGTCCTGATGAAGCAAGGGAAATTCTCGCAGATCTAGATTCTGAAAATGTGCCAGTAGTAGCGGTTATTTCAGATTGGTTAATGCCGGAAATGAAAGGAGAAGAATTTTTGATTGAAATTCATAAAGATTATCCCCACATCGTTAAATTTTTGCTCACCGGACAAGCAGATCAAGAAGCAATCGAACGAGCGCAAAAATATGCCAATCTCCATGATTTTTTCCCAAAACCTTGGAATGAGCAAGAATTGATTGAAGCTCTTAAATTAGCAATAAATTAACTGGGTAATGGGTAATAGGTGATAGGTGATGGGTAATGGGTAATAGGTGATTGGTAATTGGTAATTGGTAAGAGATATTTTCATCCTTTTAGGACTTACGCACATACTCCACATATGGTATAATCGCTCTTGCCTTGCGCTCCTAAGAATAGTGGTTTAAATACTTTTTTTGAAATCCTACGTTAGATAGAAGTTATTTTCTCGCCACACAAATAACCTGGTCTGAAAGTTTCTCGCTCAATTTTCCAGAATTATTGAGGTTAAATTCGCTATGCAAGCAAAACTCTAGCTGAGTAGAGGTATTCAATGAGTTTACGCGAAATATCGCCCAATCCAGCCCTCACAAGCGAGAAAACTGCCATCAAGCCAGCCCTTTCCTTTGCCGATGCTGTTGCAATTACGGTAGGTGTTGTGATTGGAGCGGGAATTTTTGAAACCCCAGCCTTAGTTGCGGCTAATGCGGGTAATGCTGGGATGCTGACTCTGCTTTGGCTATTGGGGGGCGCGATTTCCATAATTGGTGCACTGTGCGTCGCGGAGTTGGCCACTACCTATCCTCATCCGGGAGGGAACTATTACTATCTGACTCGCGCTTTTGGTAAAAATATCGCCTTCTTGTTTGCTTGGGCAAGAATGATGGTTATTCAGCCTGGATCGATCGCCTTACTAGCTTTTGTGTTTGGCGACTATGCTAGCCAACTATTGCCCTTGGGCGCTTATTCTGCGGCTATTTACGCAGCTTTGGCGATCGCCTTTTTTACGGGATTAAATTTGCTTGGCGTGCGCGAGGGAAAATGGACGCAGAAGCTTCTATCTAGCGCCAAAGTTCTAGGCTTGCTACTGGTAGTCGTAGTCGGTTTAGTCTGGGTATCGGCCACTGCGTCTATTCCTCCCACTGCTGAACCTTCTAAATCCGGCAATCTAGGCTTAGCCATGATCTTTGTGCTGCTGTCTTACGGAGGTTGGAACGAAGCGGCCTACATCTCTGCAGATCTCAAGAATGTCAAACGCAACATGATCCGCTCGCTACTGTGGAGTATTGGCATTATCAGCCTGATTTACCTGCTGATCAACTTTGCTTACCTAAAGGGCTTGGGTTTGGCCGGGATGGCTCAATCACAAGCAGTAGCAGCCGACTTGATGCGTCAATCAGTGGGAGAGTCGGGGGTATGGTTCATTAGCTTGTTGATCTCAGTTACGGCTTTAGGTTCAATCAACGCCACGATTTTCACTGGTGCACGCACTAACTACGCTCTGGGACGGGATTTTTCCCTCTTTTCCTTACTGGGACGCTGGAGCGATCGCGCTAATACTCCCACTCAAGCCCTACTCATCCAGGGATTGCTTTCCCTAGGATTGGTGCTGCTTGGCACTATCCAACGTAAGGGTTTTGAGACGATGGTGGACTACACTGCGCCAGTCTTCTGGTTTTTCTTCCTGCTGACGGGGCTTTCCCTGATTGTCCTGCGAGTTAGAGAAGCAGAAGTTCCTCGCCCCTTCCGGGTACCGATGTATCCTTTGACACCGATATTGTTTTGTCTGGTGTGTGGGTATTTGCTTTACTCCAGTATTGCTTATACCGGGATTGGCGCTCTCGTAGGGGTAGCAGTAGTAATTTTGGGCATTCCACTGCTGCTGTGGATGCGTTCCTCAAGATTGAAATAACGACGAAAAAACGACATCAGCCAAAGTTCAATTCACTCACACAAGGAGAAGCGAACAGTGCAATTACAACGAATTTTAGGATTACTTTTTATCAGCTTAGGTTCTGGAAGTATGATGCTTACAGGATGTGCTCAGCCAACCACCTCTGATGTGCAGCAAAAATCCCCTACAACTACCGCGCAAGAGAATCAATCGCCTACAACTCCCACGCAACAGTCACCGGCGAGCACTCCTACAGATCCAGTCAAGCGGGATGTGGTTTATCTTCCCACACCACAGGTAGTGGTTGAGAAAATGCTGGAACTGGGTAAGGTCACAAAGGATGATGTACTCTATGACCTTGGTAGTGGAGATGGACGAATTCCGATCACAGCAGCGAAAAAGTATGGTGCACGAGGCGTTGGGGTGGAGATTGACCCAAAGTTGGTTCAGGAATCCCAGGAAAATGCTAAAAAAGCAGGGGTTGCTGATAAGGTGAAGTTTATTCAACAAGACCTGTTTAAAACTGACTTTAAAGAGGCAACGGTGATGACTCTTTATCTGTTACCTCAGCTCAATGAGAAGCTACGGCCGAAGCTGTTTCAGGAACTCAAGCCCGGTACTCGCGTAATTTCCCACGACTTTAACATGGGCGAGTGGCAGCCTGAACAAGTGGTGAAAATGGATGTGGACGGCCGTGAACACCTGGTTTATGTTTGGCGGATTCCTGAAAAAGCACCGGCAAACCTGCGCTAAGAGGTTATCTGTTTTAGTATCAGCTTATCTTAATCATGCAAAAGGAAGGGCGGGTAATGTTTGAGAGGTTGTCTGTTTTAGTGTCAGCTTATCTTAATCATGCAAAAGGAAGGGCGGGTAATGTTTGAGAGGTTGTCTGTTTTAGTGTCAGCTTATCTTAATCATGCAAAAGGAAGGGCGGGTAATGTTTGAGAGGTTGTCTGTTTTAGTGTCAGCTTATCTTAATCATGCAAAAGGAAGGGCGGGTAATGTTTGAGAGGTTGTCTGTTTTAGTGTCAGCTTATCTTAATCATGCAAAAGGAAGGGCGGGTAATGTTTGAGAGGTTGTCTGTTTTAGTGTCAGCTTATCTTAATCATGCAAAAGGAAGGGCGGGTAATGTTTGAGAGGTTGTCTGTTTTAGTGTCAGCTTATCTTAATCATGCAAAAGGAAGGGCGGGTAATGTTTGAGAGGTTATCTGTTTTAGTGTCAGCTTATCTTAATCATGCAAAAGGAAGGGCGGGTAATGTTTGAGAGGTTATCTGTTTTAGTGTCAGCTTATCTGCTAAACCCGCCCCTACATTACTCCCCATCTCCTCAAGGGCTTTGGCTCTCACCCTCAACTGGAACTGGGTAATCCTTCTTTGGGTTAGCTGGTTCAGGAGGCGGTTCCACAGTCTTCTTGGGGTTAGCCGCTTCTGGTGGTGGTAGTTGTTTGGCTGGTTCAATCGTCTTAATCGGTGAATCCGAAGCTGGAGGAGCCTCTTGTGAAACTGGAGCCTTTTGTATAGGTGCGTCTAGCTGAGGTTCAGGAGCCATAGGAGCCACAGGAACAACAGATCTGTGTTTGATTACGGGTGCTGGTGCTGGTGCTGGCGCTGCAGAGCGAGCAGGCGCTACAGGAGCGGGTGCTGGCGCTACATAAGGCGGCCTCTCTCTTTCTCTCTGTCTCCTGGGTGCTGGCGCTACAGGAGCAGGTTCGGGTGCAGATCTTCTTGCTGGTTGCTGCTCGTAGTTTCTGGGGTAAGACTGGGGGGCTGGTTCCTCAGAACGAGCTGGTACTTGAGGGGAAGTGTCTTCCTTCACTGGTGCTTCAGGAATTGGCTTAGGAACCTCTTGTTTATCCTTCTTTTGAGCATTACCACTGGGTAGGGGAATCGGTGAGGTCGAAGGTGGGGAAGGTTCAACAGTAGGTGAAGGTGTTGCTTCAGGTTGCTTAGACTGATTCCAGATAGTAGCTACGGCGAATAAACCAGAAATACTCGCTAAACCTACCCCGATTAAAGCAGCGCGAACACTCCACCGTTCGAGCAAGGGAACATTAGCAGCAGGAGGCGCCGTAGTAGGTGTAGTAAGTTCAGTAGCAGCAGGAGTTACAGGAGTTACAGGAGGAGTTACAGGAGGTGCAGGAGGAGGTGCAGGAGGTTTAGGAGGTTTAGAAGCTACAGTAGCAGCCGCAGGTGTAGCAGGTTTAGGAGTTACAGCAGGTTTAGGAGCTACATCAGGTTTAGGAGCTACATCAGGTTTAGGAGCTACAGTAGTAGCAGCCGATGCAGGAGTTACAGGAGTTGGAGGAGGTGCTGCAGGTGCAGGAGTTACAGGAGTTGGAGGAGGAGTTGGAGGAGGTGCTGCAGGTGGCGACTTTTCCTGAACCTGAATGGGAAGCGGCGTCACCGATTTGGTAGTAACATTGCCATTCTCAAGTTGAAGGTCAGGTAACAGCGACAGCCACTCATCCACACTTGCCGGTCGGTGACGAGCCTCGATCGCCATACCTCGCATGATCGCTTCATTCAGTGCTGCACTGATCTGGGGTTGTAACTCGCGGGGAGTTGGCATTGGTTGGCGATCGCGAATTACTGCTGCTGTCGGCACTTTTGCAGTTAACAAAGTATAGAGAGTCGCAGCCAAACCGTAAACATCCGACGCCGGGGTACGCTTCTCCTTGATTAAATACTGTTCCAACGGTGCATAACCGTCAGAAACCATATTAGTGTGCGTCTGAATTAAATTGGCTGAAAACTCCCGCGCAATCCCAAAATCAATTAATACAACTTCACCCGCAGTTTTAGTTTCGCTATTGACATTTAAACCATTATCTGCATTACTCCCTTTTATTCTCAAACCCCTACCTGCGTTACTCGCGGTTGCGATGGGTAGGGTATTGGCGTTGATGGGGGTACGCAAGAGAATATTTTCCGGTTTGATATCCCGATGAAGCAAGCCATTTTTATGGACAATCTTTAAAGCTTCTCCAATTTGCCTAACGTAACCAATCGCAGTTGCTTCACTCAAGGGCTTTCCTTGAAAAACCACAGCTTGTAGAGTCGGGCCAGGAACATAATCCATCGCCATGTAAGGCCAGCCATCTTCCACGAAAAAATCAATCACCCGTACAATATTCGGATGACTGCATAAAGCCAACCTTCGCGCTTCATCCTGGAACAGTCGCTGGAAGCGGGCAAAATCGGGGTGTAGATTCAATGACTCGTTGAGGGTTTTAATCACCACCGTTTGTTCCAAGAAGTGATGGGTAGCTTTAAAAGTGACGCCGAAGCCACCCTTTCCCAGTTCTTCTACGAGAGTATATTTACCGCCCTGTAAGCTTTTGCCGACTAACGAGTTCATAAGGATGACACTGTTTTTCGTTTTTAATTTTGAGTTTATTAGCGGAAATTTAGCAACTAACCTATGGACGTAGCACTCTTTCTAAAGTTGCAATTAAACTCATATTTTGCACTATCTCAGTGCGATCTGGCATCAATCTACTCATCAGGTCAAGAAAAAAGATGATTTATTGGCAAATCATGCAGTAGCCATATCCCTCAATATACAGTTAGGGCGATCCCTACCTTAAGGGTGAGGAAGCTATTACTAGGCAGTCATTACACATAAGTTACATTCAATTTGTAGAGGAATGAAGCACAAAGACTGATTCTCCTAAATTTTAAGTACTGACAATCAATTTTACTCGCTACGTAATATAAGACAAATTATTGGAGGCCCAAACCTTATGCAACCAAATAACCCTAATCAATTTACAGAAAAAGCCTGGGAAGCGATCGCCCGAACTCCAGAAGTCGCTAAAGCTGCAAACCAACAACAGCTAGAAAGCGAACACCTACTGAAAGCGCTGCTAGAACAAGAAGGACTAGCCAACAGCATTTTCAGCAAAGCCGAGATCCCAATTGTACGAGTACGCGAAGCCATAGAAAGCTTCATTACACGTCAACCCAAAGTTTCCGGTAGCAGCACCTCTATCTATCTGGGACGCAGCCTTGATACTCTATTAGATCGAGCCGAGGCCTACCGCAAAGAATACGGAGACGACTTCATCTCCATCGAACATTTGATGCTAGCTTATGTCAAAGACGACCGCTTTGGCAAAGCATTGTTTCAAGAATTTAAACTAGACGAAGCCAAGCTAAAAAGCATAATTGCCCAGATTCGTGGAAACCAAAAAGTGACCGATCAAAACCCAGAAGGCAAATACGAATCACTGGAAAAATACGGACGCGACCTGACACAAGCAGCGCGTGAAGGTAAACTTGATCCTGTGATTGGACGAGACGAAGAAATTCGCCGTACGGTACAAATTCTCTCTCGTCGAACCAAAAACAACCCAGTACTAATTGGTGAACCCGGAGTCGGTAAAACGGCAATTGCTGAAGGCTTGGCCCAACGAATTATTGCCGGTGATGTTCCCCAATCTCTCCAAGACAGAAAACTGATTTCTTTGGATATGGGAGCATTAATTGCTGGTGCTAAATTTCGGGGAGAATTTGAAGAACGCCTGAAAGCTGTTCTCAAAGAAGTCACCGATTCTCGCGGACAAATTATCCTCTTCATCGATGAAATTCACACCGTTGTTGGTGCCGGTGCTACTCAAGGCGCAATGGATGCGGGTAACTTGCTAAAACCAATGTTGGCGCGAGGTGAATTACGTTGTATCGGAGCCACAACTCTCGATGAATACCGCAAGTATATTGAGAAAGATGCAGCCTTAGAACGTAGATTTCAACAAGTTTACATCGACCAGCCCAGTGTAGAAGATACTATCTCAATTCTGCGGGGACTGAAAGAGCGTTATGAAGTTCACCACGGTGTCAGAATTTCTGATAGCGCTTTGGTTGCAGCCGCTACTTTATCTACCAGATATATTAGCGATCGCTTCTTACCAGACAAGGCAATTGACTTAGTAGATGAAGCCGCAGCACGGCTGAAAATGGAGATTACTTCTAAGCCAGAAGAACTTGACGAAATTGACCGAAAAATTCTTCAGCTAGAAATGGAGCGCTTATCCTTACAAAAGGAAAGCAATCCTGCTTCCTTGGAACGATTGGAAAGACTAGAAAAAGAACTCGCTAATCTCAAAGAAGAACAACGAGAATTAAGCGCTCAATGGCAATCGGAAAAAGACGTACTCGGTCGCATTCAAAGCATCAAGGAAGAAATTGACAAAGTTAACCTGGAAATTCAACAAGCTGAGCGGGATTATGACCTAAACCGGGCTGCTGAATTGAAATACGGCAAGCTAATTCAGTTGCAAAACTCCCTCAGAGAAACGGAAACCAAGCTATCAGAAACCCAAATTAGTGGTAAGTCACTATTGCGGGAAGAAGTCACCGAATCTGACATTGCTGAAATTATCTCCAAGTGGACGGGAATTCCTATCAGCAAATTAGTGGAATCAGAGATGGAGAAACTGCTGCATTTGGAAGATGAATTGCACAAGCGAGTCATTGGACAACAGGAAGCAGTTACCGCAGTTGCGGATGCAATCCAGCGATCGCGTGCTGGTTTATCTGACCCCAATCGTCCTACTGCTAGTTTTATCTTCCTTGGCCCTACAGGTGTGGGTAAGACGGAATTAGCAAAAGCCCTCGCAGCTTATCTCTTCGACACCGAAGAAGCAATGGTGCGGATTGATATGTCTGAATACATGGAGAAGCACGCTGTTTCTAGGTTGATTGGTGCACCTCCGGGATATGTTGGTTATGAAGAAGGTGGACAGCTTACAGAAGCACTTCGCCGGCGCCCTTATGCGGTGATTCTCTTCGATGAAATTGAGAAAGCGCATTCTGATGTTTTCAATGTGATGTTGCAAATTCTCGATGATGGAAGAGTCACTGATGCTCAAGGACATACGGTAGACTTCAAGAATGCCGTAATTATCATGACTAGCAACATCGGTTCTCAGTACATTCTGGATCTTGCTGCTGATGACAGTCAGTATGAGGAAATGCGTAATCGGGTGATGGATGCGATGCGTACTAGCTTCCGTCCGGAATTCCTCAACCGGATTGACGAAGCAATCATCTTCCATGCTTTGCAAAAAAACGAGTTACGTCAGATTGTTCAACTGCAAACTCAGCGTGTTGAAAAACGTTTAGAAGAGCGTAAGATATCTTTGAAACTGTCTGATGCTGCTCTAGATTTCCTAGCAGAAGTAGGTTACGATCCGGTATACGGTGCACGACCTTTGAAGCGAGCAATTCAGCGCGAATTGGAAACCCAAATTGCTAAGAGTATCCTTCGAGGTGAGTTTCACGCAGGCGATACAATTTTTGTCGATGTCGAGTATGAAAGGCTTTCTTTCAAGCGTTTACCTGCTGAGTTGTTAACGACAACTCCAGTCAATCCAAACGCTTAATCTTAGTAGTAGGGTGGGCCGGGTGAAGCATTCGGAAAGTCAATTTTCGGTAAGTCCGAGAGGTTATTCTCCGAATGCTTCACCCCTACTAGCCAAAAAACCAAGACTATAAATGAAGCACTTAAACGAGTTAAATATGAGTCCATCTCCCCGTTTTGACACTCAAATAATTACTTACACTTTCTTCGGTACTCTCGCACTTACCTTGATTCTCTTTATTTTGAGAGGCTTTCGCGTTCCAGTCTTTACCTCAATTGCTGGTGGTGTGATCTTGTTTTTGATTTTGCTCTCAATTGGTACGGGAATTGCTTACAGCATTCAGAAAACTCGGCGTTATTAAAGCAAAATTCGTACAGCTTTTGGTTCCTTATTAGGTCTGTTGACCGGTGTTGAGGTATTATTTATTCCCTAGCAATACGCAGAAGATGAAAATGGTGTTTGGTCAAAGCAAAAAGTGACTGCTTAGTTACCCGCAAGAAGCCATTCAAAAATAAATAAAAGATTACGCCTCTGGAACTTTTATTTCAGAGGCATATACTATGTACATCGGTGAGAGGAAAATTTCGATGGAAAACTACATCTGTTCGGTGTGCGGCTACGAATATAATCCAGAAGAAGGCGATCCAGATTCCGACATCCCACCAGGAACTGCTTTTGAAAACTTACCCGATGATTGGGTATGTCCTGTTTGTGGTGCTGGACAAGAAGAATTTGAGGCACAATAGAATTCTTTAGTCGGTGGTGCTTTCTTGGTTTTCAATCCTAAGAGAATTATCGTGATTGGTGGCGGTGCGGCTGGCTTTTTTGGCGCTATTAGCTGTGCTAGTGCCAATCCCCGCACAAGAGTTACTTTAATAGAAGCTGGCCGTCAACTTTTATCTAAGGTACGCATTTCTGGTGGTGGACGCTGCAATGTTACTCATTCTTGCTTTGACCCTGCCCAATTAGTGCAATATTATCCCAGAGGTGGCAAAGCTTTGCGGGGTGCTTTCACTCGCTTTCAACCGAAGGATACTGTTGCTTGGTTTGAGTCTCATGGGGTTGAGTTGAAAACTGAAGCTGATGGACGGATGTTTCCCATCACTGATAATTCTGAAACAATTGTCGATTGTTTGATTAATGCTGCTGAAGATGCTGGAGTAAAAATTATTACTGGTACTCCCGTAATCTCTGTCTCGCGATTGGGAACCCCCACCCCCAACCCCTCCCCCTGGAAGGAGGAGGGGAGTATGAGAATTAAAGAGGGTGGGTTTCAGGTCCAGTTGAAGAATGGTTTCGCTAATCGTGAAAGAACCCCCACCCCCAACCCCTCCCTCTTCCAGGAGGAGGGGAGTAAAGAAAGACAGGAGGGAGGGTTTAAAGTTGAGTTGAAGAATGGTGAAATCATAGAATGCGATCGCCTATTCCTCGCAACTGGAAGCAATCCCCAAGCTTATCGTTGGGTGAAAGATTTAGGTCATACCCTAGAAATACCTGTACCTTCTCTGTTCACCTTCAATATTCCTGACCCCCGTTTGCAAGATTTATTAGGTGTCAGTGTCGGTGATGTCCGCTTGCGTTTACCTGAAGCACCATCTACCTTGACTGAACAAACAGGACCATTGCTAATAACTCACTGGGGTTTGAGTGGTCCAGCAGTTCTCAAGCTTTCGGCTTGGGGTGCAAGATTTCTCCAGGAACAACATTATCAAACGCCCTTACTTGTCAATTGGCTTCCTGATTACAACCAAGACAAACTGCGTCAAACTTTATTATCAGTGAAATCCCAATTACCCCGACGCCAAATTAGTACAAGTTGTCCTCTTCCTATTCCTAAACGTCTCTGGATGAGTCTGGTAACCAGTGTCGGGATTAGTCCAGAGGAAAAATGGGCGGAAGTCTCGAAAAAAGCCCTAAATCAGTTAGTTATTGAACTGACTCAAGGAGTTTATCAGATTAAAGGCAAAGGTGTTTTTAAGGAAGAATTTGTTACCTGTGGTGGTGTTAGTCTCAAGGAAGTTGACTTTAAAACAATGGAAAGTCGTCTGGTTCCAGGACTTTACTTTGCTGGCGAAATTTTGGATATTGATGGTGTGACTGGTGGGTTTAATTTTCAAAGTGCTTGGACAACTGCTTGGTTAGCAGGTCAAGCAATGGGGAGTGCCCAGTAGGAGGTATAATTGCCCTGCAAAAGTAAGATAAAGTTTCCTTTGGCTACTTTTGCAAAGCGTCATCTTCAGCAAGTGAGTTAAATAATCGTGACGGAACGAAAGATCAACATCCGAGAGGCTAGTGTACAGGAAGACTCCTTAATTGCTGAACACTTTTATCATTTGTGGCGAGACAACGATGTTCCTTGTGACTCGATCCGGTCTGATTGGCTTGAGATTACTATTGAGTTCATAAACCGCGCTCGTAAAGATCTACACTACAAGGCTTTTGTTGCAGAAATTAGCGGTATAGTAGTTGGCTCTGCGAGTTGTCAGCTTTTCACAGGTCTTTATCCAAACGTCCTTGAAGATCACTACCGGAAATATGGTTACATTTGGGGTGTCTACGTTGAATCGCTTCACCGCAACCAGGGAATTGGAAAAAAACTCATTCTGGCGATGGTTGACTATCTCAAATCCATTGGCTGCACGCGAGTTTTGCTACATGCCACGCCACTAGGTAAACCAGTATACAAGCATCTTGGCTTTTCCGACAGCAATGAAATGCGCCTAGACCTCTCTTGAAGAGCTTAACATCCTAGCAGTAGCAGGAAGTATTATTGGCGGTTGAAATTCTTAATATGCAAACTGATAGTGCAATGAAGTTTAGCGAAATTGTTGAAAAACTCAGTGACGCTGCTAGCTGTAATAGCCTTAGTGTCAATCCAGACTGTAACCCAGAAATCAGCCACCTTGCACCCATTGATGAAGCCTCCATCGGCAGTTTAAGCTACATCGAAGGAGCAAAATTTGCGGTAATGGTGGGTAAAACTGGGGCAAGTTGCTTGATTTTGCCCAAAGATGAAGCATTACAAGCACAAGCTACAGCAAGAAACATTGCTTGGATTGCAGCATCTGAACCGCGATTGTTATTTGCTATGGCGATCGCACTCTTCTATCAACCCTATCACCCCAGCGCACTAATTCACTCCAGCGCAGTAATTCACTCCAGCGCAATAGTTGGCAAAGATGTATACATCGGCCCTCATGTAGTCATAGAAGCTGGAGTGAAAATTGGGGATTCGGTCTGCATTCATCCCAATGTCGTGATTTACCCATTCGTCTCGATAGGCGATCGCACAACCTTACACGCTAACTGTACTATCCACGAACGCAGTCGCATCGGTACAAACTGCGTCATCCATAGTGGGGCCGTCATCGGGGGTGAAGGTTTCGGTTTCGTCCCTACAGCTACTGGCTGGTTGAAAATGGAACAATCTGGCTGTACAGTGCTGGAAGATAGTGTAGAAGTCGGTTGTAATACTACTATTGACCGTCCAGCAGTAGGAGAGACAAGAGTTGGTCGGAACACCAAGATTGACAACTTGGTACAAATCGGTCACGGTTGTCAGATTGGGCAAAACTGTGCACTGGCCGCGCAAGTTGGTTTAGCAGGTGGTGTTAAGGTGGGAAATCGTGTGATTCTCGCCGGTCAGGTGGGAATCGCAAATCAAGCGAAAATTGGAGATGGGGCGATCGCCAGCGCTAAAGCGGGTATTCATAATGATGTGGAAGCGGGGACAATTGTTAGCGGTACCCCAGCAGTTCCTCATAAACTATTTCTCAAGGTAAGTGCAATTTACAGTCGCATTCCTGAGATGTATCAAACCCTGAAGCAGTTACAGCGACTGCTAGAAACTAAGAAATAAGATTTGAATCTTCTCTACCATACTAAGACCCAACCAAACGTATAGGTTTTAGCCAAAACTACGTAATTACCACTAAAGCTGTAGAACTCTCAGTTTAAGTCAGGCATTTTCTATCTCGAAAGCGAGAACAACAAGCAGTTTAGTTTGTAGCTACAGACTGATTTAAAGAATGTTGGGAACCGATAAATTAAGAGACAAGAAAAGAGGAATTTAACAATGAAACTTTCAAATCTTTCTAAAGTTATCGGTGCCAGTGTTATAGCAGCCAGCGTAGCAACAGTCTCCTTCAATTTACCAGCTTCTGCTCAAACCAACACCGCCCCTAGAACTACCGACACCGCCCCTCGCCAAGAGACTTATAATACTAACCGAGATGCTGATTTTGATTGGGGTTGGTTAGGATTGCTTGGTTTAGGTGGATTAGCTGGACTTGCTGGCCGTAAACGTCAAGAAACTGTAGCTTACCGCGACCCTAACGACGTGCGTTCCACTACTTATCGATAAGGGAATTTTCTGATTTTTTTGTTGTGATGTTAGCTTGATGAATTAGAGTAAGCGATGTATCTAACTGGTGACTATTAAATATCCACCAGTTTTTTTATTGAACGGATAATTAGTCCTTTGTCCTTCGTCCTTTGTTTTTAACCAATGACCAATGACCAATGACTAATGACCAAATTAAGACGCAGATGACTGCAATTCATCCAGACGGGCTAACACTTCTGTACTGTGAATAGCAGGTCTTACCCCAAGAAAAGTTTCCCGCAAAATTCCCTCTGGGTCAATAATAAAAGTGTGACGCATCGAAACCAAACCCATCCAGGAACCATAGGCTTTACTAACCTGTCCATCAGTATCAGCTAACAAGGGAAACTTTAAACCTTCCGAGTCACAAAACTCTGCATGGGAATCCACATCATCAGCACTAACACCTAAAATTTGTGCATTTTTCTGCATATATTTCGGCAAATCTCGCTGAAAACGTTGTGCCTCCAAAGTACAGCCAGAAGTGAAATCTTTGGGATAGAAATACAGCACAACCCACTTACCGCGATAGTCAGCAAGGGATATTTTTCCATCCCCCGTATTGGTAGGTAAAGTGAATTCTGGTGCCCTTTGATTGAGAGAGGGTTGCTTCCCACCCATAGCGTTAGCAGAGGGTACAAAATTAAACCAGCTAAGGAAGAGGATACAGCTAGCTAAGACAGTAGTAATAAAGGTGCGACGAGAAATCATGGCAAAAACTGAAAACTTGCTTAACATAAGTTAACACTTTTTGACTGAATTTTCTGGCGCCATAACCATCCCTGCAAATAATGTGCTATTCCAGTAAGCAAGCTAGTGCCAATCTTCCGTGAATGAGGAAATAGGCGATGTTTGAACGTTTTACTGAGAAGGCAATTGAGGTGATTATGTACGCCCAAGAGGAAAGCCGCCGCTTGGGTCATAATTATGTTGGTACAGAACAGCTACTTTTGGCTTTAATTCGACAAGAAAGCACTATTACTGCCAAAGTACTGCAATCAATGGGTATCACCCTTGAAAATGCTCGCATTGAAGTAGAAGCAATCATTGGTAAAGGTAACGGTTTAGTCGCTGTAGAAATTCCCTTTACATCCGATGGTAAAAAAGTTTTGGAAAACTCCCTAACAGAATGTCGCCAACTGGGACAAAATTATATTACTACAGAACATCTCTTGCTAGGTATAATTCTGCAAGGAAAAGGAGTGGCCATACAAGTTCTGGAAAACTTCAGTATTGACCCATTGGAACTTTACAATCAAATTATCCGTGAACTGAGTATAGACAACAACAGTTCAGTAGAAAAAAACCTCAGTGTAGCGACAAAATCGCCAAGGATTGAAAGCTTAATTAACCAGTTGAACGGTATACTTGCATCAGCTCAATTACTGATTCATGAGATTGAAAGAGAATTTCAAGGAATACCAGTTTCTCTTGAGGATATTGCTGAAGCGATTAATCAATTACCAGACTCTCCGGAACCAAATCAACCTGGAATTAAGGAAATTTTGGCTCAATTCTATACTGTAATTGAAGCTGATACTGACTTAAATGCTGAGGATAAAGCTGAGACATTTGAACAAATATTAGTCTTAGCAGAAGCAGGACAAAATCCCACAGCAGAGAGAATACAGAAATCTGTCAGAACCGCACTTAAGATGTTGAGAGGGACATTGACAGAATTACCTGCTGAAAGTCAGCTAGTTGTAGAGTGTAATCAATTGTTGAGTGCGATCAGCAAAGCTGATCGCCCAGCGCAATCACCCAACTATTCAACTCATAGAAGTTAGGGTGGGATTTGCCCACCCTACCAACAATAATTAGCATTTTTTCAGATAGCCAGGTAATTTTTTTAATGTTAAAGACAGTTTACACCTTGATGAGTTTAGAACGCCGAGATTTGACAATTTCAGGAATATATCTGTTTTTTCCCTCCTGACCTTGAAAGCCAAGGCGATCATAAACAATCCCACCAACTCCAGGAATCACTTCCCCTTGAGGGGTTCGTTCGTCATCCTTAGCAAAGTAGAAAAACTGAAATTTGTCGTAGATATCCTGTTCAAATTCATTCTTCAGTTTCTCTTCAGCGTTGTAGTAAATTACTGGTGCAACTATAAAAATCTTTTCCGGCTCAATTTGTTGAATAAGGTCAACCAGATTGGTTTTAACTACACAGGCTCCAGAGATGATCGACTTGACTATTATTAAATATCTAACGTTGCTTGCAGTAGGTTCTTGATATTTTTTGATGATTGGAGCAACGTTCAGATCCTCAACTTCAAAGGGAGAAAAACGTTGATTCCAGAAGCAAGCGAAGGCGACTGTATGAAGCAAATTTTCCAAACTGTTCAGTATTCCTCTAGCCAAAAAATCAGCATCTTCAACCGTACAAGCAAGGTATACACTACTCTCGTCGTTATCGATTTCAGCTAATAGTGCATCACCGAGATTCATGCCAATTTTGGTCATGGTTTCCCGGTAAAGAATTGGATCACTACTCTTGTCAGCTATAGTGTCGAGCAGAACCTTAATATTTTCATTGGCGAGGTCTGAGTATAGTCTGGTCATATTAAGAAAGCTTCGAGTTCCTCAAAAGAAGAAGGGTTGTTTCTCTTGAGCAGTTCTTGAAATCGATTAAACCTGTCAGAATCGATACTGTATGGTAACGTTCCCTTGTCCAGCCCATCAGCGTACTCCCAGTGAAGAAAACCTTTTGTCAGATTGATTAATTATTGTTAATACTTGCTTCAATAAAAATATTCCCCCTTGTCTCCCCCAAAGATTGGGGGGGGGACAAGGAGGGGTTGGGTGGATCAGTCTTGTTTCAGAGTAGTTTTTGATTGGTAATAAACATTCGATCCCTCATCCTGTATAAAATGGCAACTACGCCAAGCATTCAGGAAAGACTTGAAGATGGACTCGTCAGATTTGCGGTAGTAATCACCCAAAATTGGTTTGATAGCCTCTGTAGCCGTTTTTAGATGGTAATGAGGCATATTCAGGAAAATATGGTGAGCCACATGGGTACCGATATTGTGGTGAATATTATTGAAAATGCCGTAATCGCGGTCAATAGTAGAAAGAGCACCTTTGAAGAAATACCAATCTTTGCCACGATACCAAGGAATATCTGCTTCTGTGTGGTGCAAAAAAGTAACCAAGTCAAGCCAAACCACAAACACCAGGTATGGGCCGAGGTAATATTTCAGCAGAAATAACCAGCCGAACTGATAAGTCAGGAAACCCAAAAAGCCAACCATCAAACTCCAGCAAAAAGTGCTGGTGAGGACATCCCACTTCTCAGAAGGTTTAAATAGTGGGCTATTGGGGAGAAAGTGAGAAGCAGCTTCTCTTTCCGGAGAACGCTTGAACAGGTACAGCGGATAGGCTAACAGCAGCATATTAAAGCGCAGGAACTTCTCCCACCAGCGCATACTGTTATACTTGCTTTCGGTAACAGGATACCAACTTTCGTCAGTTTCGATGTTACCAGTGTTGTGATGGTGAGTTCTGTGACTGATACGCCAACCGTGGTAGGGAACAAGAATCGGCGTATGAGACAAATGCCCAATTAAATTATTCAACCATTTCTGCTTAGAAAACGAACCGTGACCGCAGTCATGTCCAACGACAAACAGCGCCCAAAACATGGTACCCTGCATTAGCCAGAACGCAGGCCAAATCCACCAAGAATCAAAAAAAGCGGCTACCCCGTAGAGTACGCCGACAATTGAGATATCTAAGAAAAAGTAGGAAAGCGATTTCCAAGGGGATGGTTCAAAGCAATAGTCGGGAATCGCCGCTTTTACTTGTTGTAGCGTGAAAGGAAGATCTCTTCGACCATTATTGGATAATTCCTTTTCGGTAGGAAACTTTAACTCAACCAGATTTGATTGCACGCAGTTTTTCTTTTTGACTTGGTTTTAGACAACGGGAATTATTCTAACCTTGAAAAGCTAAGGCAACACTAGAGAATTGAAGAAGCACATATAAAAATGTTTTTCTGTATAAACAAATACTTTATTTGAATTTAGGCTGGGCAGTTTCCCAGAAGCATCAGAAATATTGCAGCTTTGGTAGAGCATAGCAGTAGCGAGCGCAGAAACTTCTCCCGTACAAATTCAACCTGTAAGAATTAGGTGTAGAACTAGCTTGAGCAAATCCATATCCAAAGGCAATAATCGAAGCAAAAGGACTCAAGAATTTACTAAACGGAGCCGCAAAACTTTTACAAACAGAACTTGAAATTTCTGGGGAAGTTTCAATTCCTGGAGTTGGTAAAATTACTGCTAGCGGTGATGGACAGTATTCAGTAGAAGCAGGAATTCCGGGTATTAGCGCGGGCCTTTCCAGATGTAGAACCAGAGAAGCGTCTGGGCTTAATTTTAGAACTTTTTGAGACTACTGAAATTTTAGAGCAACTATGTCGTTACATTGAAAGAAGGCTCTGATCTCGATATCATCGACATCAAAAGTAGAGGCGTTTCTCTGGTTTATTCCTCCAGATTGCTTAACCAATTTGTCAAATCTTCAACAGTCGAAAAATCCAGCAACGCTTCAGCTAAATCCTCTAACTGAGTTAGCGATAACCCACGAATTTGATCCTGCAATTGTGGCTCAATTGTACCGATTCGACGATTGAGGATGCGCATAATCACCGCCAATTCTCCCTCCTGTCTTCCTTCCTGTCTTCCTTCCTGTCTTCCTTCCTGTCTTCCTCGTTGTATCCCTCGTTGTATCCCTTCTTCCATCCAGCTAGTTACAATTTCCATAACGACCTCCTGTTCAACTACTTGAAAGCTAGCAATTTCCGCCTGAAAAATCTGTTCCTCTTCAGCATTTAGCCGCAAATAAGTATCAATAAACCCAGAAATCAACTGTATTCGTGCTGGATCTAGACGCAATGTAGCCAATAAGCGCAAACATTCAGACTTAACTCTGGGACGATCTTCAATCGCTATGTTCATTTTAGCTATTAACGCACTGGCTACGGGATTTTCTTGTTGTAGGAAATCTCGCCAATTTAGACGATTTAACTGAATCACCGCATAGTTAAATTCCAAAACCACCTTATCGGGAAATTCCACTCGATAAACGTTAGGTTCTGGTCTTCTGGGTGCATCATAAGAAAAGATGACAACTGGATACACTGGGAGGGCAAATTTTTCATACAAACGAGCAAAATAGCGAAACATTCTCCTCCCAAAATCTGCTTGTGAACTAGCTTGATGTTCTGTATGAATTAGAAAGAATGTCTCTTGATTCCTAAATCTAGCTTTCACCACCAAATCAGCTTCATATTGCTCACCAGCAGTGACATCAGTAAATATCTCTTTGTCTAAAAGTTCCAGAGAATCACGTTCCACATAGGCAATTATCTCTGGAAAAAATAACTCTAAAAACTCGACAAAGAAAGTAGAGAGTAATTCCTTAAATAATCTGTCATGGTCAATCATGTCAAAATTGCACCACCCATCAACTTAGAGTAACGATACTCCAACTCAGCTCTCATGCGAGGCGATCGCTTCAACGTCTCATCTTTTATAATTATCTTCTCAGCCGCATCTCGCGCTAAAGTCAAAACTTCCTGATCTTCCACCAAACTTGCTAGCGCAAAATCCGCTAACCCTGACTGACGCTTCCCCAAAACCTCACCAGGGCCGCGCAATCTCATATCCATCTCCGAAATAAAAAAGCCATCCTCCGACTGTTCCAACACTCCCAAACGCTGACGCGCTACATCAGTTTTAGAACCACTCATCAACAGACAGAAAGATTGATGAGAACCACGACCAACACGACCTCGCAATTGATGTAACTGAGACAACCCAAAACGCTCTGCATTTTCAATCATCATCACCGTAGCATTAGGAACATCCACCCCAACTTCAATCACCGTTGTAGAAACGATAATTTGAGTCTGGTTGTCGCGGAAAGCATTGAGCGCTTCATCTTTTTGAGCAGAACTCATGCGACCATGCAATAAACCCACCTGAAATTCTGGGAAAATACTTTCAGAAAGTCGCTCATGTTCCTCAACTGCAGATCGCACATCCAATTTTTCCGATTCTTCAATTAAGGGCAATACAATATAAACTTGACGCCCTTGGGCAATTTCCCGACGAATCAATTCATAAGCTTGGCTGCGTTCTTTAGCAGTTAATGCTGTAGTATGAATCTTCTGTCGTCCAGGTGGCATTTCATCAATTTGACTAACATCCAAATCCCCGTGTAAAGTTAGCGCCAAGGTACGAGGAATTGGTGTTGCTGTCATTGTCAAAACATGGGGAGAATGTCCCTTTTGTTGTAAACGTGCTCGTTGTTGGACACCAAACCGATGTTGTTCATCAATTACTACTAAACCCAGGCTATTGAAATTCACGGTATCCTGAATTAAGGCGTGAGTTCCTACTAACAAAGGTAGTTCACCAGTTTCTAGTTGAGCATGAATTTGTCGGCGTTTTTTCGCAGTAGTAGAACCGGTCAACAGTTCTACTGGTAAGTGTAATAAGTTAAACCAGCTAACTAACTTACGGTAATGTTGTTCTGCTAAAACTTCTGTAGGAGCCATCAATGCTGCTTGATACCCGGATTGGATAGCCGCGAGAATGGCAATTACCGCAACGACAGTTTTACCCGAACCTACATCCCCCTGTACCAAACGATTCATTGCGGTGGAGGATTGCAAGTCGTTGAGAATGTCGTTGATGACTCTAGATTGAGCGCCAGTTAATTTAAAAGGTAGTATTTCGTGAAATTTGTCAATAAGTTGACCTGTGGGAGCCAAAATAGCGCTATTTTGCAGTTTTTTCTGAGCTTGACGACGTTGGAGAAAGCCTAATTGTAGGTAAAAAAATTCATCAAAGACTAATCGGCGTCTCGCTGCAGCTAGGGTATCACTATCTTTGGGAAAATGAATATTGGCGATCGCCTGACTTACTTCCATTAACCCATACTGTTTGCGCACAGTCGCGGGAAGTGGTTCTTTAATTTGGGAAGCATAGGGAATAGCCGCAATTACAGCTTGTCTTACCCAATCTCCTCCCACACCTTCTGTTAGGGGATAGACTGGTACAACGCGACCGATTTTAGCAGATTCAATCAGACTTCCTTGACTATCTAAAACTTCTAATTCTGGATTATCCAGATTCAAACCATACTTATTTTTCTTGACTAAACCTGCTGCGGCAACTATGGCACCTGCAGGATATTTACGTTTTTGTTGTTCTTGCCAACCACGACTACTGTAATAGTTTCCTGCAAAAAAACGAGTCAGTTTAATTTGACCTGTCTGGTCTTGCAGCACCATTTCTAGAATAGTTAATTTCTTGTTTTTCGGGCTACTGAAACAGTTAAAGCGTTTCACTCTTCCCACAATAGTTACAGTTGCACCAGCTTCTAAATCGCTGATATTAACCTTACGTGCATAATCAATGTGGTCGCGAGGGTAATAGTAGAGAACGTCCCGGATTGTAGCTAAACTTAGACGCTCTAAATATGTGGCTCTTTTTACACCTACTTCTTCCAATTTACTTAGTGGTGTTTCAAGAGTAATGGTAAGGTTTTCTTTTTCTTCGCTTTTAGCTGGAACAATGGGTGTTGTGGGAGGGGTTTGAACGGTCGGTGAATCTTCAGCTAAGCGGCGTTGAATTTTCTCCTGAATCTGCTGGAGAAATTCGCTAGTTCTTGTTACCAGAGTTTGCCGTTCTTCAGGAGAAAAATGAGGATAATTGGCAAATAAATTAGCGATTTCCTGCCATTCCCATCGTTCTGTTGGCATTAGAACTTTAGGGATTTTACCGAGACTGAGACAAAGAAACTCGCTGAAGCGGTATTGATTGCCCATGATATCAACAAAGCCCTTTTGGGCTTCTACTGCAAGGGCTTTTTGTAATCGCATCCAATCTGGTAATTCTATGATCACAACTTTCCTCCCTCAGAGATTTTGGATTTTGGTAGGGTGCGAAAAGCAATTAGATATGAGTTTTTCCCAGTCCCTTCCAGTCCCTTCCAGTCCCCAAACTTAATCCTCAAACCAACTAGAACGCCACGCGGCTTCAGCTTTAGCAACAGCCAATTCTTGCTGATTTTTCTGATATTCTCGCTGTAGCGTGCTCAAACGAGCTGAAAGCTTGCGAATTTGATTGCGTGCCGCACTCAAAGCGGGATCAGCAAACTCAATCTCTAACAAGCGCAGGCTAATGGCAAGGATGCGCGTTATTTTTGAGTTGTCTAAATCATCCTCACTTTCTGAATCCATCAATAAGTTTAAGAGATTGGCTGAGTGAGTGGTTGACCCTAGGGATGGATCGCCTTGAGCTGTTGCTTCTAACACTGAAGATAGCAACTTTTCTGGTATAATCCTGTTTTTTTGCAAGAGACGATTAGTTTGTCGTGAGATTGTTTGTAGGGTTTGGGCGATCGCCCTTTCCAGTTTCTCAATCCACTTCGCCAACTGTTCTGGTTTACTGAGGACTTTCTTGCTAGTTTTGCTGTTGAAATCTTCTGGAGATGCACCTAAGCCTAACACCATCTCAAAAAGATTAGGCAATGGTTCTCCGTATGCTTGCTCATCATTCACTGAGGATTGATCAACAATTTCCTCTGGTTGATCCGTAGCTGCTGTTTCTGATAAAATTTTTGGCTGTTGCAAGTGTGAGAGCAACTGTTCTTGAGCTTGTGAACCCAATTGTCGCACTGCTTGCTGCAACTTTTGTCGCTCATTGAAAGACAAAGCCAGAAAAGACTGTGGATACCCCTGAGTACAAACCTTATAGCTAGCTTGAATTAGCTGCTGTCTGACAGCTTGCCCCAAGAGTATTAGATACTGCAAATAAGTACTATGAAATTCTGTCGCCAAATGTGCGATCGCCTCATCAATCGTTGCCAAATCTTGCTCAATTCGCTCAACTGCTCTCACCATCTTTTCAATTTTAAATCTTAAAACAAAGACAGGTCATCCAACTTGGATGACCCATCCTGATTAATTAATCAAGCAATAAATTGCCTGTTAGTTGTTGCCCATCTGTGCTGCAACTTCCTCAGCAAAGTTAGATTCTTTCTTTTCGATACCTTCACCAAGAACATAGCGAGTAAAGCGACGAACTTGGATATTTTCACCCAAAAGAGTAATGCTTTGCTTAACCAACTCTTCCACAGAGATACTTTGGTCACGGATGTATGGTTGATCCATCAAAGTTAATTCTTTCAGGCGTTTTTCAATCCGACCTTGAACGATTTTCTCTTTGATATTTTCTGGCTTACCACCCAGGTCATCCCGGCCCATTTCTATGGACTTTTCTCTTTGGGAAATTTCCGAGGGGATATCCTCTACCTTCACGTATTCAACATTAGGACAAGCGGCAATTTGCATGGCAATATTCCGCGCCAGACTTTGGAACTCCTCACGACGCGCCACAAAATCTGTCTCACAGTTTACTTCAACCAGTACGCCGACTCGACCGCCAGTGTGGATATAGCTAGAGACAATTCCTTCTGCTGCTACACGACCGGATTTATTCCCTGCGGAGATCATGCCTTTTTGCCGCAGCCATTCTGTAGCTTTAGCAATGTCTCCCTCAGTTTCTTTCAGAGCCTTTTTGCAATCCATCATGCCAGCGCCGGTTTTGTCGCGCAGCTCTTTGACGATTTTTGCTGAAATTTCCGCCATCTTGCCCTTCTACTTTATGAAACTACTTACACGCTAATTATTCTTCTTTTTCCTCGTCACTTGCTACGTCTGACGATTCAACTGCCTCAGTTTCCTCGCCCTCGAAGTCTTCTTCAGCGCCGTCGTAATCTTCGAACTCTTCTTCGGCTTCAAGCTGACCGTGACGACCTTCGTAGATTGCATCAGCCAACTTGCCTATTATTAGTTTAATCGACCGAATGGCATCATCATTTGCTGGGATAGGAATATCAACCACATTCGGGTCACAATTCGTATCCAACATTGAAACGATGGGAATTGAGAGTTTTTCGCATTCCAAAATGGCGTTGTACTCGCGCCGCTGGTCTACAATTATCACAATATCAGGTACTTTACGCATCAATTTGATGCCGCCCAAGTACTTCTGGAGCTTGCCCAGTTCACGACGTAACATCGAAGCTTCTTTTTTGGGAAGTAAGTCAAGTGCGCCGCTATCTTCCCGACGCTCCAATTCCTTTAAACGCTCCACCCGTGTCTTAATTGTCTCCCAGTTGGTGAGCATTCCGCCCAACCAGCGTTGGTTGACATAATAAGCACCACAACGGCTGGCTTCTTGGGCAATGATTCCAGCAGCTTGCCGCTTCGTACCCACGAAGAGAAACTTTTTGCCCTGCTCTGATGCTGAGCGCATATAGCTGTAGGCGCTTTCCATTAACTGGGCTGTCTGTACCAAGTCAATGATATGAACGCCATTACGAGCCGTGTAAATATACGGGTCCATTTTGGGGTTCCACCGACGGGTCTGGTGACCAAAGTGGACTCCCGACTCTAGCATTTCCGCTAAAGAGACTACTGGCATAATGATTTTTAACTCCTGATTCGGGTTTATCTTCCATTCAGGCGGATTTCCAGACTTTTAAGCTTCCCAGAAACACCCGAAATTCTGAATGTGTGAATTTAGACAACTTTTCTAGAGTAGCACAAGATATCACTTTTTAGCTTGGCAGTTTCTTGCTCTTGTTTCCAAGAATTTTTTTAACTTATTAGATTAGATAACTAAAGCGCCTGCTCTTTCTTTCATGCTCAAAAAAATTCTCAAAAAAGTAGTAAAGTTGATCATAAGTTGGATGCGAGTCTTTAATGCTGGTTCTCATCAAAAAAGGCGCGACTTGTTAAGCCAGCAAAACTGGCCGTCAGACGCTACAACTGATCAACCTACAATTGCGCCAACTACAACCCCAACTTCCACCACTAGCAATAACAATCCGACGCCGCAAGCTAAAGGGGCACCACTACCTGAAAATGAAGCAAGTCGCCTCAAGGCTCTCGCTCGGTATAAAATTCTCGACACTCCCCCGGAAGAAGAATTTGATGACTTGACAAAACTAGCATCATATATTTGTGGTACTCCCATTGCCTTAGTCAGCTTAATTGACGATCATCGACAGTGGTTCAAGTCAAAGGTTGGCTTGGATGCAACCGAAACCCCCAGGGAACTAGCTTTTTGCGCTCATGCACTATGGCAACCTGATAAAGTGCTAATTGTCCCAAATGCCCTAGAAGAT
>JAYFMV010000051.1:0-77983 GCA_042408245.1 Potamolinea sp. | reverse complement strand
TGTGTAATACCTACAGAGCAGCCCCTTTTTGAACTGATGACATACTTAACCTTGCCAACTCAAAGATTAAAGAGATGGCAGCAGAACTTAACGTTCTATTAGGTCAAAGAGTTGTCAACAGTTCTGAAAGAGTTCAGCACTGTATTTGTTCTGGGTTGGTTGAGTGAAGAGGCACGGAAGATTTAGCGAGCAATCCTTGTCTGGGGGTTCCTCACTTTTTTGCGTAATACGATTAAGCTTTTGATGTATTACCAAAACTTACCAATTAAATCGCCGCTATCCGGATTGTTTTACAGAAGTATTACCAAGTTTATATAAAGTTCAATGCCAGACAATATGTAATTCAATGCTGCATGATTTTTTGCGGAAAATTACTAGCCAAACGCCTGTTGTTATGATATGCATAAATTTATTTTTTTAGAGAAAAATCCGAGATAGGGTTTGGCTGTTGTTGGTGAACCTTGTGCCAAAAGTTACCGTTTTCTTGATAATTAATTGTTTTCTTTTGAGGAGTAATTTTTAGGATAATTTCAACTGCTTCTCGGAACTTTTATAGCACTACGGGTTTAGATTAGGACTATATTTGTAGGGGCGGGTTTAGGGACTAAAACTTGACAACACACCAAAAATCTCTCATCAAAACCAGCCCTGAACCCCTAAATCAAAAGAGGGCGGGTTTGAATAAAAATGGTAGGTTTTCCTAGATAATTAATCCCCTAAACCCAAAACTCAAGAGGGCGGGTTTGAATAAAAATGGTAGGTTTTCTTAGATAATTAATCCCATAAACCTATATTTGTAGGGGCGGGTTTAGGGACTAAAACTTGACAACACACCAAAAATCTCTCATCAAAACCAGCCCTGAACCCCTAAATCAAAAGAGGGCGGGTTTGAATGAAAATGGTAGGTTTTCCTAGATAATTAATCCCATAAACCTATATTTGTAGGGGCGGGTTTAGGGACTAAAACTTGACACCACACCAAAAATCTCTCATCAAAACCAGCCCTGAACCCCTAAATCAAAAGAGGGCGGGTTTGAATGAAAATGGTAGATTTTCTTAGATAATTAATCCCATAAACTCAAAAATAAAGAGGGCGGGTTTGAATGAAAATGGTAGGTTTTCTTAGATAATTAATCCCATAAACCCGCCCCTACAACAATTTTGATCATTTAGCAACAAAACGGCGGGTGGCTATCCTTCTCCTAGAGAGAAAAGAAGGTTATTCCCGCCGCTTTTGGTGATCAATTAAGCTGAACTATTAGGGAGCTAAAGCAGAATTCAGCAAGATACCTAACACTGATTGCATCGCCCGAAATGATTCAGGAGGATTGCTTAAAAACTCAGCACTACTATTACTAACCAAGGCATTATAAGCTCGAACCGCAACTACGAGCCGACCAGCCTCAACCTTACCACCAGCGGTCAGTCCCTCAAAGCTCAAAGCCAGATTGCGGGCCAGGGTTGGATTTGCTCCAGAGTTAACCAAATCCCTTTCAATTTCAGTCACGCAATTCCTAAAATTACCACTACGGGTACAGGCGCATTCTAAGTTTTGTTGGGCTATTTCTGAAATCGCGGTACGGGGACCGATCGCCACAATCGGTAAATTTTTTTGTGCCAGCAACTGGTTAGCTGAAGCTGCTGCTGTGTTGACAGCGTTTTGAATTGCGGTGGTTCTGAAAGCTTGGTTGAGTCGGCGATCGCCACCAGGAGAGAAGCCACCAACCATATCGCTAGTAGTAACGATTGTACCAGTAATATCTGACTGGTTCCCGGTTTGGGCTTGTGCTTGTGGTGTTCCAGAAACAATCCCAGAAATTGCTAGAGCAAAACCCAGACCTAAATGTAAAGGAAGATTTTTAATGTTCATAAATTTCTGTCATTTAGTAATTGGTAGGAAGTAATTGGTAGGGAGTAATTGGTAGGGAGTAATTGGTAAGAAGATTCTTCTGTTTAGTATTCCCAATTCCTAATCCCTAATCTCCAATCCCCTTCCCCAATTTTAGAAAGAAATACCGTAACCCACACCTAAGATGAACCGAGTACCATCACCCGCCGTATTGGTAATATCAGCCGCTGCTGGGGTGATAACCAAGGGTACACCTGGGAAGGGAGTAATTGAGGCACCTATGTTCAAATCTTGACCAGTCCACTCAGCAATTACGCTAACTGGTTCAACTACTTGTACACCTACGCTACCAAAAAAATTAGACTCTGTATCTCCTTCTTCAATAGCCCGTTGGGAGCGGAAACGACCACCACCGAGTCCGACAGAAGCAGTAACCCTACTCAACGGTTCAGATGGGTTCTGGCGTAGCCGAAAGACTTTAGTAGCAACACCGTAAATACTGCTACCAGAATCAATATCACCCCAATTGATAGCATTTTCAATGCCGAGTGCAACGGCCCAGTCACCAGGGAAAGTGCGGTGAACCTTGAAGCTAATGCCGCCATTGTCCCAAAAACCTTGCCGGAAAGTGGAGAAAGAAGTAGCAGTAGTTTCTAAAGCAACAAGTTTACGAGCATCTCCTAGACCAAAACCGACGGCGATCGCCCCATCGTCAACATCAGTAAAGCGGGTTCTTTCTTGGTAAGTTCCGCCGATAAACACATTACCATTTTGCGCCCCAAAAGCCGTAGGTGTACCAATACTTGATCCACCGCCAAAAATTCTCCTGAGTTGTTCGATGACTGGCGGTTCTGGTAATTGATACTGTTGTCTTATATCTGCAACTGGTGGGAGCTGGGGAGATGGAGGTGGTGTAGCAATTGGTGGAGTATAGCCAATGATGTATTGAGAAGCAACATCTGTGGAACCCAGGGGTGGTAGGCTTCCTTCCTTAACTAAAGCTTGGTAAATAAATGCTGCCACATCAGCGCGAGTTGCCGTCTGATTGGGATTTAATAAAGCAATATTTGGGTAATTGACAACTAGCTGATTAAGGGTTGCCGCCCCCACACTATTCTGAGCAAAATTAGGGATTTGTGCTGCGTCTTGATATTTTGAATTTAAAACACTTGCTACGTCAGATGGTACCGGTAAATCCAGTCCATTGGCTAAAGATACCAACGCTTGAACGCGAGGAATATTTTGTTCAGGAACAAAAACATTGTTGGGGTAACCTTGCAAAAATCCCAGGCGATAAGCTGCTTGAATTGCCTCATAACCCCAATATTGAGTTGGGACATCGACAAACTGGGTTCCAGTGCGTTTGACCGCTCTTTGCTGGAAAGCCTGACGAATCATCGCAGCGAATTGAGCTCGCGTTACCAGATCATCAGGGCGGAAAGTGCCATCGGGAAAACCTCGAATTACGCCTCGTGCGGCCAGAACTTCAATAAAACTTTTTGCCCAGTGGCTTTGAATATCAGGAAAAGTTGGTGCTTGTGCTAACTGTGCAGCCGAACCCTTAGATGGCGGTGCTACAGCTTTTCCTGGCTGATTTTTCCCAGTAGTAGTGACCCCAGAAGCTGGATTTTGGGGACGAAGGGCGTTACCTCCCAGTAGATTATTTAGGAGAGATTGGCCCAAAGAACCGCCATAATTTGAATTGGCTGTAGTTTGACCTTGCCTAGTGGCGACGGGATTGGCAACACCCGCTGCAACGTATAGCATAGTACTGCCAAAGATTGAGCCAATTAAAATATAGCTCCAACGACGAATAACTATGTTGACTTGATAGAAACGACCCTTGCATCTAGCTTTCCTCATCACCATGCCTACTCTTCCGAAGTTGAGTTAATACATCAAAGGTACACGAGTTTAGCAAATTTTCTTCATGATGATTCTTCCGGAACTTTATCCCAAATTAGTGTGACTTTGTGTAGAGAGAGTCAACATTTCTGTAATGGACACTATTTAAAGTGAGCGCAACAAGACGAATTGAGCCTTTTCGTGAAATTGGTATGACTGGTAAGCGTCTAAGAAAACCTTTAACTCAACCGATCGCAGGTTTAAGCCTGCTAGTTTTTTTCGCAGGTGCCCTCCCTATGCCGGCACAAGCACAAGTACCTGCTTTTACGCCTCCTACAGCCCCTCCACGAGGGATGACGCCTTTACCACTTCCACCAGCGGTTAACCCGTTGCCAATGCCTGTTCCTACCCCTCCTAGCAGGCTGCAAGTGCCTGCTGCTCCCACCTCTGTTCCTAACTTGGCTCCCGCCTATACGCCTACCCCTGCTAACCAACGACCTCAGACTAGAGGTTTGCCACCGAATGCGGCTTATAGCCTTGGGGCGGGCGATCGCCTGAAAATGGATGTTTTTGATGTTCCAGAATACACTGGCGAGTACACAGTTCTAATCGATGGCTCACTTAACTTGCCCATTTTAGGCAGTTTATCTGTGCGAGGAATGACCCTGCAAGGAGCGAGTGAACTGCTAAGAGAAAGATACGGTCGCTACTTAAAGCGCCCGATTATCACCCTAAGTTTAGTCAGCCCCCGCCCAGTCACCCTAGCAGTAGCTGGCGAAGTCAATCGTCCTGGAACTTACACTGTCACTCCGGGGGGTGCTACAGGTGCCACTAGCGGTCAATTTCCGACAGTGACGCAGGCAATTACCCTGGCTGGTGGTATTACTCAATCAGCAGAGATACGCCAGGTGACAATCCAGCGTCGCCTCACCCCTGATAGCCGACCAATAGAATACTCTGTTGACCTTTGGGCATTACTAAGAAATGGCGATATTTCTCAAGATGTTATTTTGAGAGACGGAGATACAGTAATTATCAACACTGCCGATCGAATTAATCCTGGTGATTCTCGCATCCTAGCTGATGCCAGCTTTGCCTCAAAAGATGTCAGGCCGATTAGTATTGCGATCGTTGGGGAAGTTGCTCGTCCCGGCCCTTATGCGGTGTCAGGAGGTTCTGTGGCAACGGGCGGCGCGACAGGTGCAGTAACGGGCGGTGCGACGGGCGTAGCTGCTGGTGCGGGAGGCGATGCTGGGCCACCCACGGTAACCAAGGCAATTCAAGTAGCTGGAGGGATTACAGCCATGGCCAACGTGCGTTCGATCAACATCCGACGTACTAGCCGCGATGGTTTACCAAAAGTGATTAATGTCAATCTCTGGGAGATGTTGCGTACAGGCGACATATCTCAAGATCTGATTTTGCAAACAGGAGATGTAATTACAGTTCCCACAGCAACTGCTCTTGACGCAGGTGAGGCCAATCAACTAGCTTCGGCTAGCTTTTCTCCTAACACAATTGTGGTGAATGTGGTCGGGGAAGTAGTCAGACCTGGTGCTATTCCAGTACCACCTAATACTCCTTTGAATCAAGCGGTATTGGCTGCTGGTGGCTTTAATGTTCGCGCCACTAAGCGTACAGTTGAACTGATTCGCCTCAATGCCAATGGTTCTGTTGAAAAACGGGATGTGGAGGTAGATTTAGCTCAGGGAATTAATGATAAAAGCAATCCCACCTTGCGCAATAACGATGTTGTCGTTGTCCGACGCAATACCCTGGCAGTGGTTGGGGATACTTTAGGTACAGTATTAAGTCCCGTTACCAACTTTTTCGGGTTGCTTAATATCTTCCGTCGATAAAGTAAAGAACCCTCCCCACCCTGCGAGAGCTGAGGGTGGGGTCTCAAGGGAAATCGATGAACAATCAATAATTAACAATTAAGAATTAGCTAATTTTAGGCTTAGAGGGGACAATTCCCGAACTTTAGGAGAGGGAAGTTCCACGGGAATCTCGACACTCAACTCTGTTCCTTTTCCTAAACTTGAAACACAATTAAGTTGACCATTATGTTTTTCGACTACAATTTGGTAGCTAATAGATAAACCCAAACCCGTACCACTTCCTACGGGCTTCGTAGTAAAAAATGGGTCGAAAATATTCTTTTGTACTTCATCACTCATCCCAGAACCATTGTCAGTAATCCGAATCACAACGTATTGGGAAATTGGGAATTGGGAGTTGGGATTTTGGTGATTGGCAAGTGTATTGCCCAATTCCGTAGAACAGAGGTTTCTCCTCTCGTACCCAACCTCAGAGGAAAAGCGTTTCTCCAATTCCTCCTTGTCCCCAGTCTCAACAGAAGTGCTGATAGTAATCCTTCGAGGGGATGGTTGGTTTTTCAGGGCATCAATAGCATTATTTAAAAGATTCATAAAAACTTGATTCAACTGACTGACATAACAACTTAGTTTTGGGAGTTGACCATATTCTTTAATCACCTCAATTTCAGCTTTGTCGCCTACTGCCTTGAGTCGGTGCTGCAAAAGTAGTAGAGTGCTATCGATACCTTCATGGATATTTACAAGTTTTAGCTCAGATTCATCCAGTCTAGAAAAGTTTCTTAGTGAGAGAACAATTTCACGAATGCGCTCGGCTCCCACCTGCATTGAAGTCATCAGTTTTTGCCAATCTACTACCAGAAAATCCAAGTCAATTTCAGAAGCTAACTCCTCAATTTCTGGTGTGGGATTCTGGTAAGTTTTCTGGTAGGTTTTAATGAGGCGACTCAAGTCTTGGAAGTATTGACGAGCCAGAGCAAGATTGCCGTAAATAAAGCCAACTGGGTTGTTAATTTCGTGGGCAACTCCCGCAACCATGTGACCCAAACTAGACATTTTTTCTGCTTGAATGAGTTGGGATTGGGTGCGTTTCAATTGCGAAATGGTAAGTTCTAGCTGAGTTGACTTTTCCCGTTCTCGCGCTTCACTTTGTCGCAACGCTTCTTCAGCTTGCTTGTGCTGCATCACCCTTCCTAGCTGGGCTGCTACCACTGAAACTAGCTTAACTAAACGCTCGTCCTCTTGGAGGGATTCTAGAAAGAAAACCAGTACCGCCAGCACCGAACTTGTCTCGGTGCTATCATCTTGAGAAGAAATTGGGGAAGTGACAATTGGCACAGCAAATCCAGTTTTGAATCCGCATTTTTTAGCGAGTTCGGTTCTGACAAAAACTGAGCTTGACTGCTCCGAAACATCTAAAATCCACTCTGGCTGACTTATCTGCCATACTCGTCCCGGTAGTCCCTCGTGGCGTCGGAATATCAGTGCTTCGCTATCTTGTCGAAATTGCGCTAGAGCAGCAAGCTGTGCCGCATTTTTACCCTGCTGTGGATAGTACCAAGTGGGGCTACATTCTAGAAAGTTACCGTTAGCACTAACAGTCCAAGCTTCGCCATAACTAAAACCAATTGCCTCGCAAAATTTGCTTAATACTATTTCTAGAGCACTGGAAAAATCTGGCGCTAAGCTAACTTCTTGGGTAAGGGTTAGCAAGAGTTGAATTTCTTCCTCTGCTTTTTGGCGTTCTTGAATCTCTTGTTGTAGCTGTTTATTTTGTTCTAAAAGTTGTTTTTGAAGCAAACGGATGCTCAATTGGTTGGTGACGCGAGCCAACACTTCTTCATCCTGAAAGGGCTTGGTGATGTAGTCTACGCCACCGACAGAAAAAGCTTTGACCTTATCCCACACATCATCAAGAGCGCTGATAAAAATTACTGGAATCTCTGAGGTTTGCGGGTTAGCTTTGAGCTTTTCGCAGACCTCATAACCATTCATTTCGGGCATATTTATATCGAGCAAAATTAAATCTGGCGCCGCCATAGAAGCGACATTGAGAGCTAACTCCCCACTAATTACTTTCCTAGTTTTATACCCATGCTCGCTCAACAAGGTGGAGAGAAGGCGCAGGTTGTTCGGTGTATCGTCAACAACTAAGATATTTGCCAACGTAGTTGATGTTTGGTGAGTATTCATGGCGAAACTGGTTCACTTAAATCGATGAGTGTATCGAGACGAAAGTTATCTATTAATTCTTTCAAAGCTCGACGCAAAGATTCATATTCTAAAGGAATTTGATCGATCAGCTGGTGAATCAGCTCGTCATCAGCGTAGAGAGAGCATTGGTGTAGCTCTGTTACCCAAACTTCAGGCATTACCTTCAGTGACTCTTTGGTCAACTGATCAACAAGAGCAGATGATTGAGTTGAGTCGGCAGCTTGCCGATCTTCATAAAGATAACGCACTCCTAAATGATGAGCTATCTTTTCTAGTAATTCTTCTTCTGGGAAGGGTTTAGGGATAAAGTCGTCGCAACCGGATTGTAAAACAGCTTCTCGCTGCTCTTCAAAAGCACTAGCAGTTAGGGCAATTATTACTGTATCCTGACCTTTTGGCGTTTGTTTAATTTGTTTAGTTGCCTCATAGCCATCCATGATTGGCATCAGGATATCCATGAAAATTAGGTGTGGCGACCAACTTTCCCACATATCCACCCCTTCCTGACCATTCAGGGCTTCGCGTACCTCGAACCCTAAGCTTTCTAGCAATCGCATCAGTAGGAGGCGGTTTTCTAAGATATCTTCAACGATCAGGATGCGATAGGAAGATTGGTCAGGTTCCAAGCCAATTACCCGTCTTTGGCTTAATTGTGGTCTTTCATCGGCTGAAGTTGCCTTTCCAACTTGGATATCAAATGTAAAAATTGTTCCTCTACCCAAGGTGCTGCTGACACTGATATCTCCCCCCATCAGATTGACGAATTGTTGGCTAATTGGTAGACCTAAGCCTGTTCCTTCCATTGACTTGCGACCGGTTTCTGTCTGTACGAAAGGCTCAAATAAGGTTCCTATTTCTGCGGGTGCGATACCAGGCCCAGTATCTTCAATTTCAAAGGTGATTAGGGATTCGAGTCCAGTAGAACAGGCTTCCAGCCTGTTTCCCAATAGCCCCCCACTTGTTGTCAAAGTCCCCCCTTTCGCTCGCAAGGTGATGCTACCTTTTTGGGTGAATTTGATAGCATTCCCTAAAAGATTAATCAAGACTTGGCGTAATTTACTTTCATCTGTTTGGATATATTGGGGTAAGTTTTCAGTTTTTTCAAAGATCAGATATAAGCCTTTAGAAACTGCTTTTAGTCGCAGCATTTCTTCTAGAGATTGCAGCAGACCATACAAATCGAAGCAACTTTGATTGAGGGTGACTTGACCGGCTTCGATTTTGGCCATTGACAAAATATCATTAATCAGATCCAACAAGTGCTGTCCGCTGCGATTGATGATGTTGAGATATTCCCGTTGATTTTTTGTCAGAGATTCGTCACGAACCATGATCTGGCTAAAACCAAGGATGGCGTTGAGGGGTGTCCGCAGTTCGTGGCTCATTTTGGAGAGAAATTGCGTTTTGGCGCGGTTTGCGGCTTCTGCGTCCAATTTAGCTTTCTCTAGGGCATGATTTTGGGTAGCGAGTTCCCAACGCTGCTGTTTCTCCTGTTCTAGGAGATTTGCTTGGGCGATCGCAATTCCCAGTTGCGCTCCTAGGGATTCTATTAATTCAATTTCGTCGTCTGTCCAGTTGCGGAAGTACTCATACTGATGTATGCAAATTACTCCATTAACTTTTCCCTGGTAGGAAGTTCTGACTGCGAGCATCGACTTCAAACCCAGTTGCTGACACATGGGTAAAGCGGCTTCTAGCAAGGGGTCAGTGTAGACATTATCTGAGGGAATTGCCCGGTCTTGGGATAAGAGTAACTCAGCATGAGGGTTGCCAATCACCGGAATTTCTCTACCCAACATCGATTCCAGCGGGGCTTGCTTGTACTCTGCGACAATAGGAATTTGGGGAGAAGGGTGGTCAAGGTAGGTATGAATCAAACAGCGATCGACGCTGAATGCTTCACCAATTTGGGTAGCTGCTGTCTGAAAGATTTGTTCTGGTTGAAAGCTAGAGCGAATTTCTTGAGTAATTCTCTCACTAAGCAAAACTCGGTGAATTTGCCGTTCTAGAGCGTATGAGGCCGCTGAAAGTTCGAGATTGGCCTGCTTACGTTCGCTAATATCTTTGTGGGTTCCTGTCATCCGCAAGGGCTTTCCAAATTCATCCCGTTCCGTCAGCTTCCCGCGAGCAAGAATCCACTTCCACTCACCGGATTTACTCAACATCCGAAACTCCACTTCGTAGGTGAGGGTAATATTTTCAAAATGGGCGTTGATCGCTGCAAAAGCCTTGGGTAAATCCTCTGGATGTAGCAGTTGCTCCCATGATGAAAAACTGTCCTCAATTTCCTCTACTTCATACCCCAACATCTTCTTCCACTGTGGGTCAAAATAAACTTCTCCCGTGCCAATATTCCAATCCCACAATCCGATTTGGCTGTTAGCAAGTGCCAGATGAAAACGTTCTTCGCTCTTGTACAAAGCTTCTTCCATCTGTTTGCGAGCGCTGATATCTGCTGTCGATCCCACCATGCGCACGGGGGAACCTGTTTCATCCCAGATTGCTTGTGCTCGCGACAGCACCCATTTGTAGCTACCGTCCCTGCACTGTTGGCGATATTCCATCGCATAATTGGGAGTTTTCCGCTCCAGATAATCTTGGTTAGCTTTGATTACTCTGGCAAAATCATCTGGATGGATACGCTGGGCCCAATCATCATTGTCGTTGCCAAGTTCACCCTCTTCATAACCCAATATTTCCTCGTAGCCAGCGGATCTAAATACTTGATTAGTTTTCAGGTTCAAGTCCCAAATCCCATCATTGTTGCCCTTAACAACTAATTGCCAACGTTCTTCACTCTTTCTTAATTCTTCCTCTACTTGTTTGCGATCGCTAATATCGCGTCCTTCCGGAATCAGCAGCACAACTTGGCCTTTTTCATCACAGACAGGTTTGATTGAAAAATCGATAGTTGCTACTGTATCCCCAGCACCCATAATATTAACTTCGTAACGCACAAACTCACCGCGACAAGCTGTGGCGATCGCTTCCTTGAGTTGGCTTTGTATTTCTGAGGAAATTGTCCACCAGCGGGTTTCCCAAAACGGGCGAAAAGCCACATCAGCCTGCTTAACCCCAGCGAAGTTGAGTGCGGTCTCGTTAGCTTCTATGATTGTGCCGTCTGGTTTCAGAAGTGAAGTAAATTGGAATGAATTGTTAAAAATTGCCCGAAATCGTCTCTCTCTGTCGCGCAGAGCTAATTCCCGCAATTTACTATCATTAATATCCTCAATAATACCAACATTAAACTGAAATTCTCCCGCTTGATTACGGACTGCAGAAACTGTTAAACATCCCCAAAATATCTGACCATCTTTGCGAATATATCGCTTTTCGATCTGGAAAGAATCTCGCAGTCCGTCGATGACTTCTTGAGTGAGTGCGATGTCGTTAGCTAAATCGTCAGGGTGGGTGATCTCAGTCCAATTGAGTGCCCGCATTTCTTCTTGGCTGTAACCTAAGAAAGCTTCATAGGTAGGATTAACAGCGATCAGCGTACCATCAGCCAAACTTAACCCAATACCGATCGCCGCATTTTCAAAGATTCCCCGGAAGCGTTCTTCACTCTCACCCAGCGCTTCGATGGTATTAGTTATCTTTGTCATATCAGTATGGGAACCAATCATACGGCTTACCTGTCCGTTAGCATCTTTCAGATGAAGAGCCCGTGAAAGAATGTGGACGATAGAACCGTTTTTATGACGTAAGCGTTGTTTAGACTCGAAGCGAGAAACTTTGCCAGAGTTGTAGTCTTCAGCAAGCTTTAATGTAGCGATGCGATCTTCAGGAAAAACCAGTTTTTCCCAACTCGCAAATTCATTAGGTAATTCTTGATCAGAGTAGCCAAGCATTTCTTTACAACGAGGAGAAATGTAGAGATCTCCTGATTCTAGATTCCAGTCCCAGAAACCATCATTTGCTGCTTGAATTACTAATTGCAAGCGTTCTTCTATCTTCCGTCGTTCGCTGATTTCTTGTTGCAGTTGTTGATTTTTTTCTTCAAGTTGCTTTTGCAGTGTTCTGAGTTGAAGTTGATTTTCAATCCTCGCTAAAACTTCTTCCTGTTGAAACGGCTTAGTAATGTAATCAATCGCCCCAAATTTTAACCCTTGTACCTTATCTATCGACTCAGAAAGAGCAGTAATAAAAATCACCGGAATATCTTTGGTTTCTGGCGATTGTTTCAAGCGTTTACAAGTCTCAAAACCGTCCAGTCCCGGCATCATCACATCTAAAAGAATGAGGTCTGGCAAGACATTTTTTAGCTTATATAGCGCACTTTCCCCACTTTTAGCCACCAAGACTTTAAAACCAGAATCTTGCAAGAAACTAAACAGCATCTTAAGATTCGTCGGTTGATCATCAACAATCAAAATTATGCTTTGGTTGGCAGTTAGCATTTTTATTACTCTGAAATAGATTGTTCTACCAGTTTTAAAATTTCTTGTTCTTCAAATTCGCCGGCTAGTTGTAGCAACTTGTTGGCAAAGGTAACATATTCAGGAGACAATTGTCTCAGACGAGTGGCTTCCGCTTCAATACCTGCAATATCTCCAATTTGGGCGCAAGAGAACAAAGTAACAAGTTCAGAGGGAGGGGGTGCAATAATTTCCCTATTTTCTTCGTTGTTAGTTATCGATAATTCGAGTGGTTCTGTTATCCAAACGACTCCCAAATAGTTCTGTATTTTTTCGAGAAATTCTTCCGATTGGATGGGTTTCGGGATAAAATCATTACAGCCAGCTTCCCGACTTTTTTGGCGATCGCTTTCAAATACCGAAGCACTTGAGGCAATCACGACAATATCTTGAAATTCGGGTAAGCAACGGAGGCGTTGCGTCATCTCAAACCCATCCATCACGGGCATCATTAGGTTGGTAATAATTAAATCAGGTTTATGTTGGGTGGCTTTTTCTATACCCTCTTCTCCGTTTGCTGCTTCGATAACTTCAAAGCCAATAGATTCCAAGAGATTAATGATGACTGAACGATTGGTAACACTGTCATCAACTATCAGGATTTTTCTGACTTCCCCTTCAAAGCCAACGATAAAGTCGCGGGAAGCCATCGCGTTATGCTGTGCATAGTGCGAAAGCGTTGCAGGCCCGTCAGACACAGTAGCAAAGCGAGTAAAGAATGTTGGCGTAGCGGAACCGTTAGTTTCAGTGCCGATATTAGCTTTTTTCCTTGGGTATTTTCTCGCCTCTGAATCAAGCTTAGATGAAACAACGGGCAAATCAACCTCGAAGCGAAAAATGCTACCTTCACCCAAAGTACTTTCAACAAAAAGTTCGCCTCCCATTAGCGACACAAGGTTCTTGGTAATGGCTAATCCTAAGCCTATACCTTCTACCTTGCGCCAGCTATCTCCTACTTGCTCAAATGGCAGAAATATCTGAGATAATTGTTCGGAATTCATGCCAATGCCAGTATCTTCTATTTGAAAGCGAATTTTGGTTAGTGGGAATTGGGATTGAGGATTTGTTGTTGAGTTAGAAGGCTTTCTCTTGTTTTTCCTACTTGCAGTATTCCCTAACACTTCAACCCTGAAAGTAATACTACCATTTTCAGTAAATTTTACGGCATTACTTAGGAGGTTAATTAATATTTGTCGCAGTCGTTTCTCGTCAGCAAAAATCGCTGTAGGTAGTTCGGTACAGGGTTGGTAAGAAAAAGTAACTTGTTTTTGTTCGGCACGGAGGAGAAAGACTTGTTGGATATCGATGAGGAATGTAGAAAAATGAAACTTTGTGGGGTTAAGTTCCATTTTCTGTGCTTCGATTTTGGCGATATCTAAAAGATCGTTAATTAAGGTGAGGAGATGGGAACCGCAGCGATAAATAACATTCATACCTTCCCGTTGTTTGATAGTAGTTGTTTTATCCCTAAGCAGTAGTTGCGAAAATCCCAGTATACCGTTGAGTGGATTACGGAGTTCGTGGCTGATATTAGCGATAAATTCGCTCTTGGCGCGATTGGCAGTTTTTGCTGATTCTAAAGCTTTTTGTAGTGCTGCTTCAGTTGCTTTGCGAGCGTTAATGTCCTGTACCGTTCCGAAGAGTTTAATTACCTTACCATCAGCATCTTTGATGGCTTGTAATTTGGCAAACGCATATCTAATATCTCCATCAAGACGCACAATTCTAAATTCAAAATCATTTTCTTGTCCGGATTCGATTGCCTGTTCTATTGCTTTTAACCAAACTTCTCGCTCTTCAGGATGAATTAAGTTTTGAAACTGCTCCAAAGTTGGTTCTCCCTGTTTGGGATAGAGTCCAAAAATCCGGAACATTTCCTCACTCCAAATGCTTTTGTGCTGGGAAGTGTCGCATTCAAAACTACCCAAGTTGGCCATTCTTTGCGCTTCTGCAAGTCTGGCTTCTTTCGCTTTTAATTCTTGGGTACGTTCCTCTACTTTCGCTTCTAAAATTTCTGAATAATACTTAGTTTGCTGATAAAGTTGGGCATTTTCGTGAGCCAACCTTTCCATTTCGATTTTGCTGCTATCCAGCTTAGTGATTGCACTATATGTTCTTAATGCCGTCACTACTGCTGTTACCAGCTTCGGTTTAGTTAGTTCTGTCTTGGTCTTATAATCATTAATATCGTAGGTTAAGATAACTACACTTTCCGGACATTTTCCTGGCTGTCCAGTGCGTAAAATAATCCGCACAAAATCATTTTTTAAGGATAAACGGATATAGTTAACTACCTCTAACCCAGCATTATCTTTTTCCATGACTACATCAACTAACATCATGGCAATATCTGGATCTTTTTTGATTAATTGTTTAGCTTCTTCGCCAGAATAAGCGTCAAGAAACTTTAAGGATTTACCCTCAAAAGTAAAATCTTTCAGTGCTAACTTAGTAACTTTATGCACTTCAGGCTCATCGTCTACTATGAGAATTTTCCAGCTATTTTCAATTGCTGGAGATTCTAGTTCGTCTTCTGAAAAAAGTAAATCTTCGCCTTCTTCATCGTGAAACAAAAGATCGTCTTCGTTATTTTCAGGCATCTTACCCACTCCTAGCTGATCAATAAGGTAATTACTAAGTGCTTTGTATTATATCTTTCGGCTTTGATATACTAATCTTTAACTAGGGTTGAATATAGCAGCAAATACCCACCATAAACTAAATTTACTAGGTGACAAATAACGTCCATTTCAACTAACATCTTGCACCAATCGGCTCACCCGCTCTTAGACTCAAGTCCCTGTCTCATAGCGCAAGTCCTCGCTTTGTGGACTACATACTTAATCTGCAAGTGTGTTAATCCATTTTAATTGATTTTTGCTATTAGCCAGCGCTTTGAGGCGAACTCAAGAATGGTACAATATCTCAGTTAAAGCCAACTAAATAAGGTACTTTCAAGTCTATAAAGAGGTCTAGAACTAATCGCTGTGAAATTAAAAATCATCGTTGATGAGAGCGTCAGTAAAAGAAGTTTTGTAAATTAAACAGCCTCACTTGTAGGGAATTTAATAATGAATTTAGTGCCAACACCCAGTTGGCTTTCACAGTGGATAGTTCCCTTAAGTCTTTGAGTGACTAAGTTGTAAACAATATGCAAGCCTAATCCTGTGCCACCTTGACTTCGGTTGGTGGTGAAAAAAGGGTCAAAAATTTTGCTCATATTTTCTGAATTTATACCTTTGCCATCATCAGAATATTGCAAGAGCACCACCTCTCCTTCTCGTTTGAAATCAAGTTTAATCTGTCCAGAATCTTCTTCATTGTAAGCATGGATTATTGAGTTCATTAGTAAGTTAGTTACAATCTGAGAAAAGGCTCCTGGAAAACTGGACAAGGTGAGATTTTCATTACCCGTAATTTTGACAGAATGTTTAGTTTTTTTAACTTCACCGCTTAAGGAAAGCATTATTTCGTCTAGATAATCTTTGAGTTTGAAGATGCGTTCCGTCTCACCGGACTGATCCACGGCTACTTGTTTAAAACTTTGAATTAGTTCAGCCGCACGATTGAGATTGGCTAAAATCATTTGGCTGCTTTCTATAGCAGTATCTAAAAATGTTTCTAATTCAGCGCGTTTGGTTTTTCCACTTTTATAAGTATTTAAAAAAACTGTGGTATCTTCGTTTAAAACAGAAGCTGCAGTGACGCTAATTCCAAGGGGAGTATTGATTTCATGGGCTACACCAGCAACTAAATTTCCCAATGCTGCCATTTTTTCTGATTCAATTAATTGCTCTTGAGTTGCTTTAAGTTCTTGTAAAGTTTTGGTCAATTCATCATTTTTTTGTTGGAGATTTATTTGCAATCTTCTGATTTCCAAGTGCGTTTCTACGCGAGCTAAAACTTCTTCAACTTGAAAGGGTTTGGTGATGTAATCTACCCCACCAATAGACAGTGCTTTTACTTTATCGAGGACTTCATTGATAGCACTGATAAAAATAACGGGAATCTCGCAAGTGAGTTCATCTGCTTTTAAGTGTTCGCAGACTTCATAGCCATCCATATTAGGCATCACAATATCAAGCAAAATCAAGTCGGGGGGTTCCGTCCGTGCTGCTGCTAGTGCCATACTGCCGTTAGAAGCCGGTCGAACTTTGTACCCTCGCTCGACTAAGAGGTTGACTAAAAGACGCAAATTGGCGATAGTATCATCAACAACTAGAATATTGGCTTTAAAGTTGCTGCTTTGATTGTTATTCATTCTTCTTATGGTAATAGGTAATTGGTAATTGGTAATTGGTAATTGAAGGATTGGCAATTGTTCATCATGTTAGCTAACAGCCATTATATCTTCCCCATTACTTCTGCCCCCTTACCGATTACCTATTCCTCATTTATTGAATCAAAGTTAAAATTTCATCATACTTAAATTCAGAGGACAATGTTGCCAAACCATCAGCTAGGTTAGAATTGTGGGTACGAATTTCCTCAATAAGCCTCTCAATCCTATCCATATCGAGGCAGGTTGCTGCCTCTTTTAAATTATCCAGCAATTCTGTCGGTAGAATAGCCAAAGCAGAGGTAGTTAAAGCATTTTGCTTGCCTACCTTTTTTGACAATAACTCAGTTGGCTCATCGTAGAGATAACGCACACCTAAATGTTTGCTCATTGTCTCAAAAATATCTGCCTCTCGAAAAGGTTTACGCACAAAATCATCACAACCTGATGAGAGGATAACTGCCCGTTCTTCTTCTAAACTACTAGCAGTCAAGGCGATGATAGCAGTGGCTTGCCCTTTAGTAGTAGCTTTAATCTGTTGGGTTGCCTCATAGCCATTCATGACAGGCATTCTCATATCCATCAAGATTAAGTGAGGATGCCAATTTCCCCAAACTTCTATTGCCTCAATCCCATTGCTGGCTTCCTTGAGTTCAAAGCCAAAAGAATGCAATAATTTGAGCAGCAAATGGCGATTTTCCCAGCGATCATCTACGATCAAAATCCGATAATATGGTTGGTTGGGTTCTAGGGCAATGACTCGGCGCGTCTGTGGCTTGGTTTGAATGTCAGCAGTATCGACGATGCTGACTTGAATATTAAACTTGAAAATAGAGCCATGTCCTACTTGACTGTTAACAATTATTTCGCCACCCATGAGTTTGACAAATTGGCGGACGATCGCTAAACCTAAGCCTGTTCCTTCTTGTGAAGCTTTACCAGATTTGCTTTGAAAAAAGGCTTCAAAGAGGTTGTCTAACTCCTCTGGAGAAATGCCAACTCCCGTATCTTCTACTTCAAAGATAATGGTTATTTGTTGCGGGAAAAAAGCGTCCCGATTGTCAGTCAAACAGGCATCTTGCCTGTTATTGTCTATTTGTCCTTTACCAACTGCGACTCGTAATGTAACTCCGCCTTCTTGAGTAAACTTTATAGCATTGTTGAGCAGATTAATTAAAATTTGACGTAATTTTATTTCATCACTTTTCACGTATTGAGGGACATCAGGAGAACGCTCAAAAAGCAACTGCAAATGCTTATCTGCCGCCCGCAAGCAGAACATATCTTCTAAATCATCTAGTAGGCTATAAAAGTCAAAGTTTTGCTCGTTAAGGGTGATGTGTCCTGCTTCAATTTTGGACAAATCCAACACTTGATTGATTAAAGTAAGTAGATGTTCCCCACTGCGCGCAATGATGCTGAGATTTTCCTGTTGTTCAGGATTGAGACTACCACTGCGGTTCATCAATTGGGAAAAGCCAAGAATAGCGTTGAGGGGGGTACGCAGTTCATGGCTCATGTTTGCCAAGAATTCGCTTTTAGCTTTGTTAGCAACTTCGGCTTCTTCTTTAGCTTGTTGGAGTGCTAATTCTACTTGTTTGCGCTCGGTGATATCTTGACTGACAGCAAGGACGCAAGTTTGTCCGTTAATTTCAATAATTTCTGCTGATAACAGTGCTGTCCTAATTTTTTCATACTTAGTTTTAAAATTAAATTCAAAATTGCGAACTGTACCTTCTTCTGTTAATAGCTGAAATAGTTTGCCGCGTGCTTCTTGATTTACCCAAAGCTCTAGCTCAACTGCAGTACGTCCGATAATTTCTTCTTCTGTATAACCTGTCATCTGACAGAAACTGTCGTTTACTTCTATATGGCAGCCATTTGTCATGGTGGTGATTGTGATAGCGTGAGGAGTGGAACGAAAGGCTTTGGCAAACTTTTCTTCTGATTTGCCCAGGGCTGCTGTCCTTTGTTCAACTAGAGTTTCTAGTGCTTGATTTAGCTGCTGTAATTTGGTATTTTGTTCTGCTAATTGTTGCTCTTGAAAATAACTGCGTAAGGCTTCTTTTACCGTTAATCTTAAGTCATCACTTTGCCAAGGTTTGGCGATGTAACGATATAATTTTGCATACTTTATCGCATTGCCCACTACTTCAATCTCGGCTTGTCCCGTGAGCATAATTTTGATAGTTTTTGGGGAAATAGCATGAATGCGCTTCAGCAATTCATCCCCTTTCATACCAGGCATGATATAATCAGAAATAACTAAAACAACTTCATACTCATCCTCTAGCAATTCTGACAATAACTCTAAAGCCTCTTCCCCGCCGAGCGCCGTTTCAATAAGATATTCATTTTCTGTTGCTTTCTTAAGAGCAATTTTCAGACTATCAAGGACAGTCTGTTCATCATCTACACAAATAATTATAGGCTTGTTCATAATGTAAGCACACCAGACTTACGGCTTGATGTCTGGAGAGCCTTACAAAGAAGTATAAAACATTAAGTATGAAGTATGAGCTATCAAGTATGAAGTGTGCTAGCGTAGCGGCGCAAATCGCAGTATGAAAAAGTTTCACCCTACCCTTCAGTTTCCCTAGGGAGTAAAACCTTAACCCTTCACCCTTCCTCCTTTACACTTTATTATTCATCTTTTTTGACAGCGTTCCAGATAAATTCGTATCACCCGATCTTCGGGATTTTTGCGTAGACAATCTTCAAATATTTTTGTCGCCTTAGTGAAAAATTGTTGATTATAAAGCATCAAAGCTTCTTCAAATAATGCTTTCGTAACTAACTTAGCTTCTCTAACTTCCGGAGGATCAGCATCAAAAATTTCAAATACTGCTACAGCTTTTGATTTTCCCTTAACTTTTACCTGCTCAATAAAGCGGATACAATAATCAGTTGGGTTGTGCAACTGCGCCAACGTATGCTGAGAGATTAACAGCGATACTCCATAATATTTTGTGGCACCTTCCAAGCGAGATGCTAAATTGACAGCATCACTAATCACTGTGCCATCCATGCGATTTTTCCCACCAACTGTACCCAGTATCATAGAGCCTGTATTAATACCAATTCCAATTTTTATAGGTGAGTGTCCGCTTTTTTTTCTGTCAATATTATACTTAGTAAGTCTTTGCAGCATGGCAATTCCTGCTTTGACTGCATTATCCGTCTCCCCGGAAAACAGTGCTAAAATCGCATCTCCAATATATTTATCAATAAAACCATTATTATCAACAATCGCAGTTTCCATCCGCGAAAGATAAGCATTAATAAATTTAAAATTATCCTTCGGTGTCATAGTTTCCGAGAGTGCGGTGAAGTCACGAATATCGGAAAATAACACCGACATATCTTGTTGTACGCTGTCGCCTAATTGAACATCGACAATGCTTGATTTATCCAGAAACTGGAGAAATTGACGTGGTACAAAACGCGAAAAGGCTTGGTTTAATTTAAACAATTCTTCTGTAAACTTGATACGTTCTGCATCTACTTGTTTGCGTAAGGTAATGTCTGTAAGCGTATTCATCGCATATACAATATTGCCCTTTTCATCATAGATTGGAGTCGCTAAAGATTCAATGGGAATAATCTTATCTTTTTGATGAATTTCCAGATCATCAGCTGTCACCCTTTCGCCCTTAAGCGCTCGCACAACCGGCAAATTTTCCGAAGGATATTGCTCGTTAGTTCCTGATTTATATAGTTGATAAATTTCTGACAATTGCTCACGAGAGGCTTCGGGAACAACTCCTTTACCAAATAACTCTTGTGCTTTTTGATTGATATAATATGGTTGACCATTAGCATCAATCACGCCCACACCTACAGGCATTGCTTCCAAAAATTGTGTCAAGCGACGCTCGTTTTCATGTAGTTTTTCAATAAGGATAGCTTGCTCTTGGGTCAATTGTTCTAACTCTTGATTCAGCTTCAGGAGTTTGAGGTTTTTTTCTGCTAGTTGTTTATCCTGAAAATAGCTGTATATTGCCTCTTTTACAGTTAATTTTAAATCTTCATCCTGCCAAGGTTTGGCGATGTAACGATATAATTTTGCATAGTTGATCGCATTGCCCACCGCTTCAACATCGGCTTGCCCGGTGAGCATAATTTTCAGTGTTTTTGGCGAAATGGCATGAATGCGCTTTAACAATTCATCTCCTTTTATATCGGGCATGATATAATCAGAAATAACTAAGGCTACTTCCTGCTCATCTTCTAACAACTCTGCCAATAACTCTAAGGCATCTTCACCGCCTTCAGCAGTTTCAATAATATATTCATCTCCTATTGCTTTCTTAAGTTGTATTTTCAGGCTATCCAGGATGGTCGGTTCATCATCAACACAGATAATGACAGGTTTACTCATAATTTTGCCAAGCCAGATTTGATAGTTTCAACTAATTCCTTGCCATCCCAAGGTTTATGCAGGCAACTATGGAGATTTGCTTGTGTCTTAGCACGTTCAATTGCTGTCTCATCAGCTTGTCCTGTCAACAGAACTTTAATAACATTAGGATATTGTTGATGAACCCTAATCAGAAATTCGTCTCCCTTGATACCGGGGCATTAACCAATCGGAAACAATCACGATGATCGCTTTGTTATCACCTTCTATTTCCTCAATGATTTCCATGGCTTCGTCGGCGCTTTCTGCTACTTCATAAAGGTAAGAATCGCCAAACTCATTTTTTAGTTGAATTTTTAGGCTATTCAAAACAACAACTTCATCATCAACACATAAAATAATTGGTTTAGACATGGGGTTTCACTCCTAGTTAAGATTGATCGGTAAGGATACGGTAAATGTAGTTTTACCGGGTACACTTTCCACCGAAATTGTACCCTGATGTTTCTCAATGATTTTCTTGACAATATCTAATCCCAAGCCGCTTCCTTCAGAGGCTGGTTTCGTAGTAAAGAATGCCTTAAATATTTTTGGTAGAACTTCCGGTGGAATGCCTTTGCCACTATCGGTAATTCTGACTATAACATTTCCCTCTTGCTCTTTTACATCAATTTCTAAGGTTCCCTTGTTGTTCATTGCTTGTAAAGCATTGTGGATGAGATTCGTCCAAACTTGATTTAGTTCATCGGGATAGCACAACACAAATGGCAAGGCACTATCATAGTTTTTGATAACTTCTACACCCTGTTTGAGTTGACCCTCATAAAGGGTTAAGATAATTTCAATTCCCTCGGTGATGTTAGCTATTATCTTTTGTCCAGAATGGTCAAAATGAGCATATTTTTTTAAGGCAAATACTACTTTTGCAGCACGTTCTGTAGCTGTATTAATAGTATTAGTGTTTTTGTATAAGCAGGTAAGTTGATAGGTTGCGTTTAAAATATTAAGGCTGTCATAATATTGGAATAAACCAAAAAAAGGTTCAATATTCTCATAAACTCCTAGTTCTACCAGGATGCTAGCAATATTTTGAGCATTAGCGATCGCGCTTTCTTCCAGTTGCTGTTGCAAAGCCCTTCTAAATTGGCGTTCTTCTTTACTAGATAAGCGTGTTTTTTTTGTAGTTGATCTTTTCAATAAAGCCAATAAATCTGAGGCTTGTTCTTTTGAGAGTTGTTGAAAAAATGAGGGTAACTGTTCTAATTCTTCGGTTAAAAATGCGATAATATTATGCGTTGAGGCTCTAAGGGCTGCCAATGGAGTATTCAATTCATGGCTAATTTCGGCAACCATGTGTCCCAAGGCTGCCATTTTTTTCGATTGAATCAGTTCTTGTTGGGCGATTCTTAAATTGCTTAGGGCTTCTTGCAATTCTTGGTTGCTTGCTGCTAGTTGAATATTGGTTTGGGAAAGTTCTAAAGTTCTATCTTTAACTTCTTGTTCTAAGTTTTCGTTTGTCTGTCGCAACTGTTCTTCTACCTGTTTCCGTTGCGCCATTTCCTGTTGCATTTGCTCATTAATTTTTCTCAACTCCTGTGTCTTTTCGACGACAGTTTGCTGCAAAAGTTCGACAGTGGCGTATATTTCCACTGGATCTAGAGCTTGCAAGATGCTAGTTTGGGTAACAATTCCGGCTAAGTATCCCTGGTGATCCACCACTACTAATCGCCGGATGCGATGCTGTTGCATCATCTGATGGGCATCCCATAGGGTTAAATTGAACTGAAAAGGAAGCAGTGGGCAACTCATCACGGTTTTGGCTGGGGTTTGGACGAGTTCTAGCCCGGATGCTTTGAATTTAACAATGTCCCGTTCTGTAATAATCCCAACAGGTTTCAGTTGTTTGTTGTCAGTAATTGCCAAAGAATCGTCGAAAGCCTGACAAATTACGATACAACTTTTGCGATGAATTGCCATCTGTTTGGCAACCTGAAAAACTGAAGCATTAGTTGGCGAAGTAATTACCTCAGTTACCATAATTTCTTCTACGTGCCGCATTTTAAGCAAGTCGGTAGGTTTGAGGATTTTCCTGATACTTTCGGGGGTGATAATGCCAAATAAGTTTCCCTGCTGGTCTAGAATGGGCAAGTGGCGAATATTAGAGGAACGAAATAAAGCTAGTACAGAGAAGATATTGCAGGCTTCTGTAAGGGAAATGGTAATTAAGTTTGTTGTCATTACTTGGGAAATGGCGACTCCCTGTAAAGACATCTCACTAACAGTAATTCTGACGAGATCGCGCTCTGTGAAAATCCCCAATAATTCCTGCTGTTTTGTAATTAAGGTATAACTAACACCAGCCTGATTCATGGTGGCAATCGCCTCGCTTACGACAGTTTCAGGAGAGACCTGAAGGGGATTTCGAGTAATCGCCTGTTCTAGTAATTTGTGGGCTTCATAAAGATTTTTTAGCATTGATATATATATTGCTATTGTTTTTTATAAGTATTTTACTATGCTATTCACCAAGCGGGATTGACACAATAAATATAGTTTTACTAGGTACGCTATCTACTTCTATTTTTCCTTGATGTTTGTCAATAATTTTTTTTACAATATCTAATCCCAAGCCACTTCCTTCACCGGCTGGTTTCGTGCTAAAGAATGGCTCAAAGATTTTTGGTATAATTTCCGGGGGGATACCTTTACCACTATCGCTAATCCTAATCTGCATTTGATTATCTTGCTGTTTCACATCAATTTTTAACGTTCCCTTGTTTTTCATTGCTTGCAAAGCATTGTCGATCAAATTTGTCCAAACTTGATTTAGTTCGTCAGGATAGCACCAGACAGCGGGCAATTCTGCCTGATAGTTTCTAATTACTTCAACACCGTGTTTTAGTTGGTTTTGATAGAGGGTTAATATCGTTTCAATTCCTTCTGTGAATCTTAGCGTGTATCTTTTCTGACCCGTGGAATCATAACGAGAATAGGTTTTCAGAGGCAAACACCACTTTTGCCGCTCGTTCGGTAGCTGTGGTGATAGTTTGTGTGCTTTTTTGTAAGCTGGCAAGTTGATAGGCTGCATCTAAAATTTTTTTACTGTCTGCGTCTTGCAGAAGTAGCAAAAAGGGGGAAATGTCTTCATAAACGCCGAGGTCTACGAGAGTATCGGCAATGATGTCAGCATTGGCAATTTGATGTTCTTCCAGTTGTCGAATTAACGCTCTTTTAAATTGGCGCTTTTCTTTGGCTGAAAATGTAAGCGACTTGCTTGGTTGACTTTCGGAAGTAAGCGCAAAAAATCTGCGGAACGCTCTGTTGAGAGTCCTTGGAAAAATTCTGGTAACTGTTCCAGGTTTCCCTGCAAAAAATCGGCAATATTTTCTACTGATGAGCGAATTGCTCCCAGGGGAGTGTTCACTTCATGAGCAATACCTGCAATCAGTTGTCCTAGTGCAGCCATTTTTTCTGATTGAATCAATTGGTTGTTGGTGGCTTGAAGTTGTTGCAAGGTATTGGTCAATTCTTCATTTTTCTCTTGGAGGCTTTTTTGCAAGTTACGGATTGCTAAGTGGGTGTCTACCCTGACTAAAACTTCTTCTATCTGAAAGGGTTTGGTGATGTAATCTATACCACCTACAGAAAAGGCTTTTACTTTATCTAGCACGTCATTGAAGGCACTAATAAAAATTACCGGAATGTCACGAGTTTTTTCATGCTTTTAGCTGTTTGCAGACTTCATAGCCATCCATTTTTGGCATCATAATATCTAGCAAAATCAGATCTGGAGGCATGCCAATTGCGGCTAACAGTCCCTAACTCGCCATTGGTCACGGTGCGAACTTTGTAACCTTTTTGTGTCAAGATGTCAGCTAACAGGCGCAAGTTAGCTGGAGTATCGTCAACAACTAAAATATTTCCTTTATAATTGCTTGTATGATTCATAATGTAAGGGGTAATTGGTAATGGGTAATTGGTAATGACTAATAATTCCTGCTAAAAATGATTTGATGCTAGGTTGAATTGATAGGTAAAAAGACAGTAAAGGTTGTTTGACCTGGGAAACTATCCACTGCAATTTTTCCCTGATGTTTGTCAATAATTTTCTTGACAATATCTAATCCCAAACCACTACCTTCACCGGCGGGTTTGGTGGTAAAAAATGGTTCAAAGATTCTTGGTAGAATTTCTGGAGGAATACCCTGGCCACTGTCGGTGATGCTGACTACTATGCTACCATCTTGCTGCCTAACGTCAATTTTTAAAGACCCCTTGTTTTCCATTGCTTGTAAGGCATTGTGAATCAGATTAGTCCAAACTTGATTTAGTTCATCAGGATAGCAGAGGATAGGAGGAAAAGAATCTTGATAGTTTCTAATGACTTCAACCCCTTGTTTGAGTTGGTTGTGATAAAGAGTTAATATGGTTTCAATTCCTTCAGGTATCTTAGCTAGAACCTTTTCGCCAGTAGTGTCATAACGCGAGTATGTTTTCAAGGCAAACACTACTTTAGCCGCACGTTCTGTGGCTGTGATGATAGTTTGTGTGCTTTTTTGTAAGCTGGCAAGTTGATAGGCTGTGTCTAAAATATTGTCGCTCTCTGGGTCTTTCAGGAGAGGCAAAAATAGAGAAATATCATCATAAACTCCGATATCTACGAGAGTATCAGCAATGGTGTCAGCATTGGCAATTGTCTGTGCTTCTAGCTGTCGAACTAAGGCTCTTTTAAATTGACGTTTTTCTTTGCTAGATAAGTTCGTTGTTTCTTGAGTTGACTTGTGGAGTAAGGAAAAGAAATCTTGTTGGCGTTCTGGGGATAGTCCTTGAAAAAATGTTGGTAAAGTCACTAATTTTTCAGTCAAGAAATCGCTAATATTTTCTACAGATGAACGAATTGCACCTAGGGGAGTATTCACTTCATGAGCAACCCCAGCCACGAGTTGTCCGAGTGCTGCCATTTTTTCTGATTGAATTAGTTCGTCTTGGGTGGTTTGGAGATGGTCGAGTGCTGTTTTTAACTCTTGGGTACGTTCGGCAACTTGTAGTTCTAAAGTGCGGTTGTATTCTGCTATTAACTTATCAGTTTGTTTACGTTGGCTGATGTCAATAAAAGCGGCGATTGCATAAGCAATATTGCCCTGTTCATCATAGATTGGTGTCCCCCAAACTTCTAGAGGAATAATCTTGCCAGGTTGGTGAATTTCCATATCATCAACAGTGACACTTTGCCCTTGCAAAGCGTAAGCGATTGGTTGGCGCTCGCTGGGATATACCTGCTGGCTTCCTTCAAGATATGCTTGATAAATCTCTGGTAGTTGTTCGGTGGAATTGGCAATTATACCTTGGCCAAGTACCTGCTGTGCGCGAGAATTGATATAGCTTGGTTTACCTTGATTGTCTACAATAAACACACCTACAGGTATAGCTTCTAAAAATTGAGTAAGTTGTTTTTCGCTGTCTTGTAATTCCTTAAAAGAAGCTTGCAGTTGCTCTGCCATACTATTAAATGAATTAGCTAGTTCCCCTAGTTCATTCTTTGCAGCAATATCCACTCGACTGTTGAGTTGTCCGCCACTTATTTTAGTTGCAGCATCTGTGAGGTATTTTAGGGGAATAGTAATCGAGCGGGAAAAAGCAAATCCTAAACCAACTGTTAGGGCAATTGCAACTACAGTTCCCCCAACCATAACTAACAGCATCCAACGCACAGGTGCATAAACTTCAGATGTGGGTAGTTCTACCACAACCAGCCATTTAACCCGACGAATTAGGGTAGAAGATCCGATAACTTCTTGACCGTTTAAGCCTTTATAAACAAGAGCCGGTTGAGTTTCTGGAGATAGTGATAATTTCGCTAAATCTTGAATAAATGGAAAGTCTTTTAGGTCTTGCAGCTTAAATTTTTCTGTACTTTGGGATTGAGTATTTTGGCTTGGGGATGGGGAAGATTTTTTTTCGGTCTTTGTTCCCTTAGCGATCAGTGCCAAGCGGTTGTCGAGAACGTAGCTATACCCAGTTTCCCCAACTTGTGTCTGGGAAGTAGTTCTGGAGAGAAAATCTAGATTGATTTTGGCAAATAACACTCCCCTGGTTTGATTTTTTTTGTTGCGAATAGGGACAGCTAAAGTGGTGACAGGAAGATTAGTTTTTGGGTTAACTTCAACTAGGCTTACATAATTTTTCCCTAGTCTATAGGTATCCAAAAACAATGGTGAATCAACATAAGCTTCTGCTAAATGTAAATTGGATGGTGATACTGCTTCATAGGGTGACATTGCTTGTTCAACTTCACCATTAGAGTTGAGAATACCAACAATTTCGTAGGCACTATTGCTATTTACTAATCCTTCGAGAAGGCTGGTTTTAGTTTCAGCATTAAACTCTGTTAGTCCGCGCAATTCCGATAAGTAGTTGAGTTGACGCTGTAAGTTATCTAGATATGCACTAATTTTGTTTGCTGCTAATTGCGAGCGTTCTTGTTGGAGCAGCCTTGTCTGTTTTGCCTGTTCCTGAAAGCTAAAATACGTTAAGGTACTTCCCGTTATCAGTACGCTGGAGACAACTAAGGAAACTAGACCGTAACGCAGTTGATTTGCAATGGAAAAAGCCCGATGCTGGAACATATTTTAGATTGGGGATTTTATTTGAGATTCCCTCCTTTGATAAGGGGGGCTAGGGGGGTGGATTTGGGATTGGTTTGTACCAAACTATCAGGAATTTTCAGCTTAATGGTGTGTCGCTTCACGACATCGAAATGGTATTATTTTATTTTACAGTGTCGATAATTCTTCAACGTCTTTATTTATGATGCAGTATCTATATTTGCCTTTTCAGTGCTTGAATCTTTTCTAAAATTTTATCCTCTTGAGTTAATCAATTTTGATTATCAATAGGCTGATACCTCTAATTACTAAATCCCTGCTTCCAGACAGCATCTTCTACCCAAATACGCTTTGGCAATAGTCCTAACCGGAAGAAAGTTTCGGCAACGCGCTGTTGTTCCTCAATTGCTCGATCTTGAATCTGTAGCGCTTCGTAGCGGCGGCTTTTGGCTGCCTTTAGAGCTAGTGTAGGATTCATTCCCGTGCTATTAGTCATAATCTTGGCAGCTTCTTCTGGATGAGTAGCTACCCAAATACCAACTTGATTTGCTTCTTCTATGACAATTTTGATAATGTCGCCATGATTTTTTGCAAAAGAGGAAGTGGCAAAATAAAAGCTTCTGTCACTTATTAAACCTTCGGCATTGGTGAGTAAACGAATGGGCGTATTTTCTTGCACTTGTGCTAAAAAGGGATTCCAAGCAACCCAAGCATCTACCTCTTTTTGTTTAAATGCTTCTTGCCCTTTTTCTGGAAGCAAATCAACAAATTCTATATCTTGTGGTGTCAGACCAGCTTTCATTAATGCCCTAACTAATAAATAGTGACTTGCTGTTCCCTTAGTTGCTGCTATTTTCTTATTTTTAAGGTCAGTTAATTTCTTAATGGGGGAATTTTTAGGAACTATGATGGCCATGCTGCCAATGGAAGCTGAATCACTGGCAACATAAACAAAAGGTACATCATTCGCTTGTGCAAAGACTAGCGGTACAATTCCCCCATAACCTAGGTCAATTTTTCCTTCTCCCATTGCTGCTAGCATTAGCGGCCCGGCGCTAAATTCTTGCCATTCTACGTAAATCCCCCTTGTGGAAAGGTTGTTTTCTAGATTACCTCTGGCTTTGAGAAAAAGAAATGTTCCATGTGGCTGATAGCCAATTTTTACAACTTTTATTTGATTTAATTGGGAGTTCTTGGTTTGGGCATTTGAGTTAATTGAGTTATCTGAGGTGCAGCTTGCTAATAGTAATGTCACGCCTAAGCTAATGACAAATAACACTAACAAAATAAGCGTACCAGGTTGTCTAATTTTCATCAATTTTAGTTGTTTAATTTGGATATAATTTTTGGCAAATAAGTGGGAAGGATGAATTGCTTTGGGGGGTGAGATTGCTTATAAATAGTAAGGTTGAATAGCTTCAGATGTTAAGGCTGCAATAGCTGGGAGTTTCTAGAGCAGTCCTGAATCGCTTATTTTTTGGTTTTATTTCCATTTTGGCATTGTGGCATACTCTGTTAAGGGATCGTCTCAGCCATATATCTCAAGAGTTTAAGCTATTTTGCTGATGTCAAGTAGTCATTTGTCGTAAGTGCGTAAGGAGTTAGATTTGGAAAAAACTGCAGATATAGCAGTCAAAATATAGATTAGGACATTCTCTTTCAGCTTATTCCACCTTTTAAAAAAAGGGGATAGAGGAATTAAAACGTCCTAATTTCAACCCGTAATACTAGATATTTTTTTGTTGCTAAATGAGCAAAATTGTTGTATGGGCGGGTTCAGGGGATTAATTATCTAAGAAAACCTACCATTTTTCTTCAAACCCGCCCTCTTTTGATTTAGGGGTTCAGGGCGGGTTGTGATTAAAGATTTTTGGTGTGGTGTCAAGTTTTAGTCCCTAAACCCGCCCCTACAAATATAGCAGCAAAAATATAGATTAGGACATTCTCTTTTAACTTATTCCCCCTTTTTCAAAAAAGGGCTAGGGATTAAAACGTCCTAATTTTAACCCGTAGTACTATAAACGCAGATAAATACAGATCATTACGGATTTTTTCCACTGACCACTGACAGGAAGGGCGTAGCATTTGCGTTTTTAAATTGTTGGTTATACCAAAATATTTGGGCGCAAATGCTATGCCCCTACAGGACAAATGACAAATGACTAAAAGCGTTTTTCGTATTCTAAAATTGCGTTGTTAGACCCTGACAAATCTGTGGAACCGCGTAAAAGCATATTTTCATTTAATCGATAGCGCAAGCTGTATTCAAAAGGCTCGTCAGTGGTCAATATTTTTAGTACAGAAACTGATAAGTTCCGACCAATATCAACCCCAGCTTCTGCACCCAAACCAAAAGTAGAAGTGCGCTGTTTATCATTACTAAGAGTCCTGGGAAATAGACGAAATTCACTCAATCCCAAGGCGTCGCCGATGATGTTTTGCACATTTCCTAACAATGCAGAACCAGCAAGGTTTGCTAACCCAAGTGTAGTATCTCCTCGCCCCAAGGTATCTACAAAACTGCCGCCCAAAAGTGAAACAATTTCGGCTTTGCTACGGGATGGAGTGCTGGTTAGTTCTAGGTTATCGGCTAACTGACTGGCTGGCCCTTGGGCTTTTGCTTGTATGCGCACGGTTTGCACAGTACCCAAGCTGCTTGTAGGAACATCGCTAATCTCTGATGAGAGGGGATTGGTGGGAAGCCGTCGTTGTGTTGCTTCTGCGACTGATGCTTGTAAGCGCACATCTAATTCTGGGTCGAGGCCTCGACCTGCAATAAATGTGGCTTTGTTGTCGTAACCTCGCGCTAACCGGAATTGGGTAGTAAAGAGATTCACCTGTCCGCGTTCTAGACGAATTTCTCCTTTTGGTTGCAGATTATCCAACGGGCCGTTGATGTTCAGTGTTCCTTCTGCCAGAAAATCTATAATAGGCGATCGCACAATTTGCACGCCTTTACCCAGTTTGATATCTAAGTCCTTAAACTCTATGGGGCTGGTAGCATCAGCTTCGCTAGCAGTACCCGTACCGCTTGCATCCGTAGCAGCAGTTCGATCTTCCAGGAATACCTGACCATTAGACAAGTCAACATTACCACCAATTTTAGGCTCTAATGCCGTACCCGTAACCGCCACTTCACCTTTGACACGACCGCTATACAATCCTTTCAAATTAATTGCCAATTCGCCAATATTTACAATTAGGGGATTTTTCTGAGGTGTGGGTACAGAAATTGGCAGAACTCCCTCGGCTTTTAAGATTCCTCCGCTTAACTGACCTTGTAATTCTTGTACCTGAATACGGTCGAAGTCGAAGATAACTTTACCATTAACATTCTTCAGAGGTTCCTGTGGTAGCAGGGAGGATTGAATAGTGGAATTTTCTAAACTAGCGCTTCCATCTGCAATGACTTCTGAGAGTTTGTTTTTCTCCTGGTCGTAGTTTCCAGAAACATTCAGTTTGACATTACCTTTACCATCCAGCCAATTTACTTGACCTTTACTCAGGACACTCATCAGAGCTAGTCCCTGATTCTGTACATTGATATTGACGCTGAATTTGTTGTCAATAGGTGCGACAGCAGCAATCGGTAACTTGAAAGGAATGCTACCATCAATGCTGATCGGGTCAGCCTGTGCAACCATCAAGCTGCTGTCAAATTTGAGTCGAGCATTAGTGTAACTGAAAGTTCCCTGAGCTTGCTGTACTTTGGTCTGGTTGAGAGTGGCATCAGTTAAGGTAATTTCACCTTTAGTTTGGGGATTTTCAATCGTACCTGAAAGCAAGGCCGAACCGTTCAACAAGCCAGTAAAACCTACCGCCGGCGGCAATTTCATGACTTCTTGTAACTGGGCGATGGGGATATTAACTAACTGTAACTGACCAGATTGAGCGTCGCCGCCAATTGTCCCTGAGAAGGTTGCTACACTGTCATCGGATTGGAAGCGCAGGGGTATAAAACTGATCGCGCCATCTTTAAAACTACCTTGGGCAATTACTTTTTTGGAACTGTAGGGTCCCCACTCCCAGTTTTCACCTTCGATATCAAATTTAGCGTTGATTCCAGAAGCGAGGGAACCTGCGACACTGACGCTACCTTTGAATTTACCTTTGGCTTTGGCTAGTGATGGTATGGGTGAAGCTGCTTCCAGGGACTCGCGCTGTTGTTCTAAGGTTTTAATTTCTGCAAGACGCTGCAATTGGGTTTGCAATGAATCGCTAGGTTTACCTACTGGAATTACTGCAATCTCGCTGGCTTTGCCAAAAACAGGTGCGTTGAAACCACGACTAAGGTCGCTAATGTTGAAGATTTGTAGAGCTGTTAGAATCTCTTTGAGTTCTCCTTGGGCAATATTGAGATTTGCCTGAAATTGGGGACCTTTGGGAGTTTGTGTGATGTTTCCCGTCAGGGCGTATTCGTTGTTTCCTTGCTTGAACTTACCATTATTGAGAGCGATCGCGCCGTTTTTAGAATCCACTGTACCTGTGAAAGAATCTCCTCTGAGGGAACCCAAGATCGGATTGGCGATCGCGAATTCTCCAGCAATTCCATAGTTAGTCAAATTAACGGCCAACTTCCCAGAGAAATTACCCCCAAGCGGTTGACTTGCCAAATTTGTTGGTAATGGTGCCAAGTCTTTAACCAAGGCGATCGGGAAATTTTGTGCCTCTACTAGCAGTTCTTCTCCTTGTCGCTTACCCTGGGCAATAGTATCACCGCGCTGCACTAAAAACGAAGTCGGTTGATAATTTGGTGTCAACGCTACTTGAATTTTGTCGTTAGTTCCTGCGAGTTGCAAACTCACTCCTTGTTCTGGTGTCGCACTCACAGTCCCTGCAAGTAAGGGTTCAAATTTGAGATTATTAGCAACAAAATCCCGTAACCGCAATTCTCCATTCACACCGGGAGAAATTGGCGTACCTGCAATGCGTCCATTAAAATCAGCTCGTCCTGCTAATTTAACACTATTAGGCAAACCAGCCGGTAGTTGTTGTAGATTCAAGTCATCAGCCCGCACATTGAGATTAAATGCTTGAATTGCCTCTAAACCACTCTTGGCAAGATTAACATCAACTACACCAGACGCATTGAAATTTGTGGCTGTTGCTTGTTGAATCTGCAACTGTTGACCATTCCAGCTAATCGCTGCTGTCAGAGGGCGATCAATTAAAGCCAATCCTTCACTAAAATTCAACTCTCCTTGGGCTTGAATTGCTGCAGGTGTTGGCTTATCCAGGGAACCGTAAACATTGAGTTTGCCGGCTAAACTTCCTCGTAAATCTGGGGAAAAACCTGCTAATTTGACACCACTGGGTTCAACAACCGCACTGAATCGACCATCTGCAAGTTGTACGTTACTCGCTGTAACTGTACCTCCCGCAACGTTCAAGCTTCCGGAACCATTGCCAGTAATTTTTGCAGGACTAAAATCTGTCAGAGAACCAGCAATGTTGAAGTTACCTGAAACAGGCCCCTGAAACTGGGAAGGAACTTCAGCAAGACGTTCCACCCGTACCCCAGATGCTTGAACTTGTGCACTAAAGCGACCATCTGCAAGTTGTACGTTAGTGGCGTTAACTGTACCTCCAGCAACATTCAAGCTTCCAGAACCATTCCCAGTGATTTTGTCAGGACTCAAATCTGTCAGCGAACCAGCCAGATTAAAGTTACCAGACACAGGCCCCTTAAACTGCGGTGGAACTGGTGCCAGACTTTCTACCTGTACTCCCGATGCTTGAATTTGTGCACGAAAACTACCATCTGCAAGTTGTACGTTAGTGGCGGTAACTATACCTCCTCCCAGATTGAAGCTTCCAGAACCACTACCGGTGATTGTGGAAGGACTAAAATCTGTCAGAGATCCTGCAATATTGAAGTTTCCAGCAACAGGATTTCTCAACTGGGATGGAACTTCGGCCAAACGTTCTACCTGTACCGCAGATGTTTGCAGTTGTGCACTGAAGCGACCATCGGCAATTTGTACATTAGTTGCGTTAATTGTACCTGCAGCCAAGTTGATGCTTCCCGTACCGCTACCATTGATTTTTGCTGGATTAAAGTCTGTGAGGGAACCAGCAATATTAAAGTTACCTGAAACAGGCCCCCCAAACGCCTCTGGTACGGTCACCAAACGTTCCACCCGTACCCCAGATGCTTGCACTTGTGCACGAAAAAGTCCATCTGCAAGTTGTACGTTAGTGGCGTTAACTGTACCCCCAGCAACGTTCATGCTTCCCGTACCGCTACCAGTGATTTTAGCTAACGTCAAATCTGTCAAAGGCCCAGCAAGATTGAAGTTTCCAGATACAGGCCCTCTAAATTCTGGCGGTACGTTGGCCAGACGTTCCACCTCTACCCCAGATGCTTGAACTTGTGCCTTAAAAAGTCCATCTGCGAGATCTACCTTAGTCGCGTTAACTGTACCTCCCGCAACGTTCAAACTTCCAGAACCGCTACCGCGAATTTTAGCAATGTTCAAATCGGTCAGAGAACCAGCAATATTAAAGTCTCCCGATACCGGGCCGCGTAATTCTGGTGGAACTTCAGCAAGACTTTCTAACGGTATACCAGATGTTTTCAGTTGTGCCGTGAAGCCACCATTAGCCAGTTCCACGTTAGTAGCGTTGACAATTCCTGAAGCTAGCTTCAAACTTCCCGTTCCTATACCAGTAATTTTGTCAATTGTCAAGGCATCCAAAGACCCAGAAAGATCGAATTTGCCAGAAACAGGCCCTTTTAACTGCGGTGGTACTTGGGCAAGATTTTCTAAGGGTATAGCTGATGTTTCAACAATGGCAGTAAAGTTACCATTAGCCACTTGTACATTAGTAGCAGTAACGACACCTCCTGCTACTTGGAGATTTGCGGTACCAAGGGCACGGAAGTTTTGGGCGTTGTCGATGGGGCCAGCAATCCGGGCGATCGCTGTGACTGAACCAATGGGAAAGGGTAGATTAAGCTGATAAGTTTTGGCGATCGCCTCTCCTGGAACGTTGGCAGTTTGCACATCAAAAACCCAACTTCCCTTCTCACCCAGTTTCACCTCTCCCACACCAGTCACCAATCCGCCAACTGTAGGTGTGGCGCGAACATTGCTAATCGCCAGGTTAGAATCTACTAACTTAAAGTTAGCGCCAACTGAACTAAAGTTCAAACGGTCAATCTGGGCAACTTTTGTAGTTTTCGCTTCTCCAGTAACTACAGGTTGGTTAAGAGGGCCAGTAATCGTCAGGGAAGCTTGAACTTCTGTGGAAACTGGAACAGGCAATTTGGGGAACTTGAAAGCATTGAAAACCTTTTCGACAGCAACAGGTGAAGTTTGTGCCGCGAGGTTATAGTTGCGCTGAGTATCCAGTGTCCCATTAGCCTGAACCGGAACTTCACCGAAAAGCGTTGAAACTTGTTCTAGTTGGACTTGCGTTCCTTTAAAGCGCAGTTGACCATTGGTTTTAGCCAAAGGTTGCGGTAGCGCAGTGATTAACGCTGTGACGTTTTCTAGGGATGCGGTGCCAAAAAGCTGCAACGGTTGCTTTGGTTTGAGTTGGATGTCCATATTGCCATTGACCTTACCGGCTTCTAGTAAGATGGGCAATTGGATTAAGCGACCGATTTCAGTTGCGCTGAGATTTTTTCCCGAAACTGCTAGATTTATCTCTCCTGTTGCGGGAGTACTTTCTCCTGTGATGCTGAAATTTCCCAAGGGGGTATTGGGATTGGGGACTGAAGACTGGGGATTAGGGACTGGTAAAGCCCCCCGGAGTTCGGGGGGTTGGGGGGGTGAAGATTGAGGAGTGGGGACTGGGGGTTGGGGGGATGAAGATTGAGGAGTGGTTTTCCCAGTACCTTGTATTAAAGACCCTTCACCATCGAATCTAATCAGCTTATTGTCATTGAAAAAGCGGCTGGTACCGGAAGGTAGGGACGCGAAGATCGGGTCTCTCTTGTTACCTGATCCACCTCTGGGTAAGAGAACAACATCAGCATTTTTAACCCGCAGAATCTCTAGCTTGATCTCAATATCACTTTTGCCCTTGGGGAAGGACTTAATTCTTGTGGAAACCCATTCTCCATCTTGGTCTTGTTCGATGTAGACCTTTGGGTTAATCAGGGTGACATCCAGGGGTAGGGTGCGATTCAGTAGGAATGGTATAGGGTTGAAAGCGACCTCGATCGCTTCTACTTCAACTTTGTCTGGGTCTGTGGCCGTTGCAGGTAATTTTGTCGCACCAAAGCGCAAACCATTGAGGGAAAATCGTTGTACTTTTCCTACCCGTATTGGACGGTCAAGAGTCTTAGAGAGGTTTTGCTCAACTAACGGTGCTAATTGACTATTGACAAAAAGCCAGACCCATGATAATCCTGCGCCTATTCCGGTCAGCAAGATTGCACTAGCGATAATAGCGAAATTGCGCCACTGTCGCCGTTTGCTCGGCAAAAGGGCCCTGGTAGAAGACTGTGACCGTTTGTTTCCTGAATTAGGGGAGTTTGTCATCTTCCTCTGTTGGCACCACTCACTACAAATGGCTGGTCATATCAAATCCGATCAAGCGATGCTCCCATCCGGATTAAGGGGTAAGTGGTAGTGGGCAAGGGATTGATGGTTCATAGCAATGTACCATGAACCATTTATTACCTATGACCTATTACCAATTAGCCATGATCAATTTAACGAGCAGTAGTTAAACGGAAGTCTTGACCAAGGAAGAATGACACAAAGCGACAGACTGTAGGGTTGAGGATTGCCGTTTGCGGTAGCATCTTGGAAGAAGAAAGTACCGTGCTGCGGGGAACCGATAAGATTTGTAGCTAAGATTGCATATTTTTCTGCAAAAGCTGTTTTGCCCTCAGAACTTCTGACTCACTGGTATAGTAATGCTGATAGTGAAAGTAAGGATTAGCTGTATAACCCTTGACACCATTAGCTACCACACCTAAGACAGTAGCGCTAGAAAATCTCATTCCATCCAAGGCTTGCATCAAGATGGAGCGGTCAGTCCGGCCCAATCCTGCTACCATGACAACGCCATCTGTATGAGGTGCCAACAGTCGCCCATCAGCAAGTCCCAGAACCGGTGGTGTGTCATAAATAACTAGATCGAAAACAGCATGAAACTGTTCCATCAAATGCTGCATTTTCTTTGAAGAAAGAAGCCGAGTTGGGTCAGGTGGCTGTTGTCCTGCGGTTAGTACATACAGGTGATCCCACATCGGCAATCGCTGGATTGCCTGTTTGGCGGTAATTCCTGTAGCAATAACGTTACTTAGTCCATCTTGATTTTCTAAACCCAAAATTTTATGTACTTGAGGACGACGCAGATCCGCATCTACCAGCAGTACCCGTTGACCCATCGCCGCGGCCGCTTGTGCTAGGTTGACTGCAACAGTAGACTTGCCATCTGCCGGTGTTCCTGAGCTAATTACAATGGAGTGAATTGGCGTATCGCTACCCAAAAAACGGATATTGGTATGCAGAGAGCGGAAAGACTCTAAAAATGGAGAAGCTTTGTACCATTGAGGCTTGCTGCGATTTTTCTTCTCGTTTGAGGAATCTTTAGTTGCTACTAACCCTGCAAAATTTGCCACTGGCGTCATTTGTTTGTGTTGTCGGCAATAGGGAATTATGCCCCAGCAGTGGTAGTTTGGTGTGGTCTTTTAGTTCGTCAGGGGAGTGGAAGACATTATCTAGGCGATCGCTAAGCAAAGCAACTGCCATACCTAACAATAAACCCGCGATCGCACCCAAAAGAATGTTCCGTTCATTATTAAGTGGAACTGGAAATTCAGGCCTTTGGGGTTTGAGAATAATTTGCCAGGGAAGGGACTTTTGGGCTGTTTCTATTTCCAGGCTTTCCCGACTCGCCAAAAAGCGGTTTAAGCTTTCCGTCGCCACATTCAGTTCCCGCTGCAAATCGGTATACTGACGAACAATCACCGGCATATCTTTGACTCGTTGGTTGAGAGTGCGTTCTGCTTGGGTAATCGCGTTTTGTCGCACTTGCAAAACTTGTATTTGGTTAGTCGCTTCCACCAGTTGCTTGGTCAGTTCTAGGCGAATTGTACTGGGTGAAACACTAGAGGGACTAGCCTGTTGCGGATTTTGCCCCAATACTTTTTGGGATTCTTCCTGTAACATGGGCAAGATATTGCGCTGTTGGTTGCGTAGAGCCTGGATTGTCGGGCTTTCTTCGGTAAAGCGTGCTGACTCTTTAGCAATTTTGGCTTCAACTTCTTGCAGTTGATTGAGTAACTGTTGGTAGCGTGGCGCTTCGCTCAGATTAGACGTGGAGACAGCTTCTTGTGGTGTCATCCCCAGTTGTTTGGAGATTTCTCCATAGAGCGAGTTTGCTTCTTTGAGCTTTAGCTGAGTATCCAATTGCTGTTGCTCAATTATGCTCACACGATTGGAGAGTTGTTGTCCTTGACTGTCGGGATCAAGCAGATTGTTCTGTTGTCGAAATGCTTGCAGTTGTCCCTGTAGTTTATCTACACGTGTGCGCAGTTGAGGTAACTGACCATCGACAAACTCAATACCTTTTTTCAGGTTAACTTGTCGTTCGGTCAGGGAGTAGCGCAGATAACCTCTGGCTACCTGGTGTAAAACAAACTTTACTTTATCTGGGTCTGTATCGCGGTAACTGACTTGTAATATCTTCGTTTTTTCTAATTGCGCCACTACCAACTTACCGCTATTGATCAGAGAGTCGTAGCTAACATCTTTATAACGCTTATTGATTTCTTCGAGGATGGGAGTCATCAAGTTAGGACTTTTGAGCACCGGAATTTGCGTATCGTAATCCACTCCGGAACTGGGAACATCGCCGCCAACAGCACGCAATCGTGTCAGTCTGTTTAAATTTCCTTCCTCTGTGACCGGTTCTACCAGCAGTTGAAACTTGCCTTCATACTTTGGCTTTTGGTTGAATGTCCAAAAACTTGCTGTAGCAGTCACAGCGATCGCCACACTCAGAATAACTAATGCACGACGGCGCATCAATGTCAATAGCTGCCGCAGATTCAGCTCATCCTGAGCATTTTCGGGAGTTTGAGCCTTGTAAGCGAGCGGTTGTGACGGCAAACGCTTACCATTGCCATTAGACGATAACGACTCTTCAAGATTGCCCATCGACCCAGTGCCCCCTCGTCGGATGTATTGATTGAGAGCGACAAAAAAATTCTGTTCGCTTATTTAATGTTTAATGTATCTGTTATCTTATCTGTCGGGAAGACCCAAGTATAGCTAAATTAATCTGACTGGAGGCTGAAACACAGATATTCTCTAAATTTTCGTCGTTCTTCTGGCGTTAAGAAACTTCAAAGGCGATCGACATGGCCGCCAACTGGGTGGTATCGACACGGCGAATTGGGTCTTTTAAGACAACAGTATCGGAAGACTGGTTAGGATGAGAACGTGTTAAGTCAGCAAGCCAATTCTCAATCACCTCAATTGGGGTAGAAAGCGCGACTGGGCCATGTTCTTGATTTCGACGTTTAGTGTTCAGCACCAGGTAAACTAGGCAATTGCTGCGCTGGTTCTCCAATTTGGGGAGGTACGCTAGGCATTTTTGGATTCCCAACTATCAGCGTATCTTGGCTTTGTAGGGAAGCAAGTCCTTTCGTCCCGACACGTTGCTTTTGCTTACGAGTTAATTCCAAAACCTGAATTGAAGGTGCTGTGAGGATGGTGTGTTTTTCAATCAGATATTTCCCTGACTCGTCTTGTAAAGCTGGGAAGGGAACGAGGAAAAGCGCAGATTGAGGGACGAAGATGATCCGGTCGTTGGGGTTTGTTGGTAAGAGGTCAGCAATTGGTTTAATCAGGTATGTGTGGAGTTGTTTGAGGCGATCTCCTGAATTTGTCTTCTGACCTTTGGGAACTATCCCTAAACCGCGACTCGTTCCCAGATCTTGATGAATGCTGGAAACTAATTGAGCCAGAACTCGGAATTGATACAGACCGCGCTGAGGGTTCCAATGTGATCAGCAAATATTACCGCATTCGCTGGCCTGGAAACGGCTCTTTCTTGATTGGTGGTGGTGGGTTTAGAAATTTCAATCCGGGGAAACCTTTGGAACCATTCGATCTGGGGGGAGTTTTCTTTAAAGCACCGCAAAAAGTTCAGCCCAAGTCATACTGGAATAGTATGGGCTTTTGGTTAATCAGAGAATCTGAGTTAAATCAGTGGCAATTTTGGATTGGTGTACCAAGTTGGTTCCCCATTTTACTTACAGGTGCATTGCCAGTTCGGTGGTGGATTTTGCATCAACAAAGAAAAACATGAAGGAGACAATATGAATTTTTGCCAAGCAAGAAATTGTACAAACACGCTTCTTTTTATCGCTACTTCTACAGTCGCGAATTTGTTGCTTTTTGCTAATATGTCTGAAGCACAAGCTATACCTCTACAAGTAGGAACCTATTCTCTAGATGCTTCTAGTCATATTGAAATTGCAGCAAAAGGTGAGAGGTTTTGTTATGCTGGTTCTTTCAAAAATGGAGCTACAATTGCTTCTTTGCATCTATACTCCAAAATCCCAGGGTATTATCTGGTAAACAATTCTGCTCTGGGAATATCTCAACAAGATGTTGATACTATTTTGTGGGGACCTGGTGGTCAGATGATTCCTGTTAAGCGAGATCGAGAAATGAGATCAGGTACTGGATTTTCCAATGATTTGCAAAAGTGTTTGAACTCAAACAAACCTTTCTATAAACAGTACAAACCTAGTGGGCGACAATCACGCTAGAATTTCTTTTTTAGTGATTTTCCAACGATTGCAGAAGTCTACGATCTCCTTTTCTGGTATCTCTACTTTCAGCTTGTTCATAGTTCTTTAAATTTTCACACCTTCCAGTTCTTCATCTGTCAAAGCATACAATTCCCGCAGCTTCTGCAACTTTTCATCACTTGGTTGCCAGAAACCTCGCCCATTTGCTTCTAACATTCTGCCCACAATATTACGGAAAGCTTCAGGATTTGCCTCGCGCAATTTCTTCGCCATTTCTGGATCTAAAGCATAAGTATCTGCTGCTTGGTCATACACCCAAGCATCAGTAAAATCAGCAGTACCTCCCCAACCAATTAAGGCTGTCATGCGTTGGGAAATTTCATAAGCACCGCCAGAACCTTGGTTCGCCATTGCATCAGCCCACTTAGGATTAAGTAACTTGGAACGATACTCCAAACGCAGCAAATCTTCCAATTTTCGGGGCGTTGTATCCTTAGAAAAACTCTCGACAAAACTAGCAGTTACCTTTTTTCCTTGTTGTTTCTCAGCAGCTTTTTTCAAGCCTCCAGTATTAGCAAAATATTCCTGAATGTCGGTAAGTCCGTATTCAACAGAATCGATTTCTTGGACAATACGATTGGTAGTTTTTAGTAACTGATTGAGGATTTCTGGACGTGCTTGTCCTTTATCTTTTCTCCCGTAACTAAAAGCATTGCGTCCTTGCCAAGTATTGCCTAATTCCTCCCCAGATTCCCAGTTTCCATCGACAACTTGATCGTTCACAAGCGAACCAAAATCCCCAGCAGGATTAGAGAATAATCTCGCAGATGCATTCTTCACACCTTGGGATTGCAAAACTTGAGCGTGTTTGCGGATAAAATTTTGTTCTTGGGGTTCCTCTGCTTCCGCAGCACGTAGGAACAAATCATCAAGCAATTCAATAATATTGACAAAGCTATCTCGAAAAATTCCCGAAAGATTTGCTAAGACATCAATGCGAGGATGTCCAACTTCTGCTAAAGGTTTCAACTCATAACGGACAATTCTTCCTGTACCTTCTTTTACAGGTTCAGCCCCTACTAATTCTAGGAGAATACCGAGAGATTCACCCTTAGTTTTAATCGCATCCAAACCCCATAACATAACTGCGACAGTTTCGGGATATTCGCCATGTTCTTGAAGGTGTTGGCTGATAATTTTTTGGGCTATTTCTCTCCCTCTTTCATAAGCCGCAGGTGAAGGCATACGATAGGGATCAAGTGCATGAATATTGCGTCCTGTGGGCAACACACCCGGTCCATCTCGTAACAAATCGCCTCCCGGTGCTGGGGGAATATATTCGCCATTTAAGCCCCGCAACAGATTAGTTAATTCATCGGTGTTTTGCGACAACAATTCCCTAATTTGTAAGGCTTCCTGTAAGCGTGCTGCTTGACCGTTTTGTAGGGGTGCAAGGCCTTGCTCTTCTAGCATATCTTGGGGCAATTCTTCGCCAAAATAAGCTTGAAGATAAGAGTCCAATTGTTCTGCATCTGGTGCTTCACCCAAGGTGTGTAACCCAGAGGAAAACAAGCGAGTTTCGACAACTTGCAGATACTCGTACAACTTCACTAAATATTCGTTGAAAGCATGAACGCTAAACATCCGGATATTTTCAGGAGTAAAGGCTATCCCCAAGCGTTTGGCATCTTCAAAGGGACAATCTGCTTCTAAGCCAGTATCCAAAATTTTCTTAGCAAATAGCTTCTTTTAGGGCATAATTTTTCTGTGGGTCTTCTCGATATTCTGCAATTAAATCCCGCAGTGTCACCAATTCTTTGTACAAACCAGCACGACCATAAGGCGGTACGTTATGGGAAATCAAGACACCGTAGCCGCGACGTTTCGCTAAAATTGATTCTGAAGGATTATTCGCTGCATATATATAGAGGTTAGGCAAGTTTCCTAACAAAATATCTGACCAAGAATAGCCTGTGTTACCGAGGGGAGAACCGGGCAACCATTCAACAGTTCCATGCATTCCAAAGTGAACTACAGCATCGGCTTTCAGGTCGTTTTGTAGCCATTTATAAAATGCTGTGTATTGGGGATGAGGCGTTAAATCTCGTTCAAACATTAAGCGCATCGGATCGCCAGCAATACCGAGAGGTGGTTGTACCCCAATCCAGATGTTTCCTAACTGGATTCCGCCAAGTTGAAAGTCATCACCATAGGTTTTTATCCCAGTACCTGTTAGGGATTTCCATTGTTTCTCAACGCGAGTAGTTAGCAGGTAACCTAGCCATTTTTCTAGGGTTTTAACGTTGACTGTTGTTGGTTTACTGTTGTTGGTTATTTGTTGTTTGACATGACCATCTAACAACTGCGAAATAACTGTTTCATCGGCTTCTTTAACACGACGAATTAATTCTTCACCGTCTTCTGGTAATTCTCCGACGTTGTAACCTTGGTCTTTGAGTGCTTGAAGGAATTTGAGGAGACTTCGCGGTACATTCAATAAAGCGGCTGTTCCTGTCGCACCGTACCCAGGAGGAAAGCCATACAAAATCACGGCAATTTTTCGCTGTGAGGGTGGTGTCTTGCGTAACGCAATCCAACGCTTCAACCTTCCAGTCAAGCGCTGTACCCGTTCTGGAATCAGGTAGATGTCTTCTCCTACCAAACCACCGAGGGGTACGGTGTCAATTGCCCCATCTAGTTCAGGCAACGCATATAAGACGACACTTTGCAAGCCCCCAATTCCTTGTCTTGTCCAAGAGTGAATATCTTGAATCAGCAGGGGTGCGGCGATGAGATAGGGTACATTTTTGGCGGTGAGGATGCGCTTGGCAACTTCTACCTGACGCCCTGCTTCCATTGAACCGGCGGGACCTCCTACTAAGGGGAAGCCAATTGTAGAGACAATTGCATCTATTTCTACTGCTTCATTTGATAGGGAAGGTGTTTCAATATTGCCTAGCTTTCGCTGTGTGTTTTCATGTGTAGATGTCATCCAATCTCTGACAGCTACATGACCTTCTACACCATTAATAAATATGGGCAAAGGTAGCAAGCCAGCTTTTTCAAATTGACGAATTAATTGAGGAATGTAAGACTGTTTTGTTACTACGTGTTTGCGATATAGCAAGATTCCGACTACTGGGTATTGGGAAGAATTGGGCGGGTTTGGTGGAGGGTTGGTCTGTTTTCCCCCAAGCTTGTCTTCTAAACCCGCCCCTACATTTGTCTCTACATTGTTGCGATTTCTATGGCGATACCATTCTAAATATGCCTTGGGAGATTCAAAATAACCTTGATAATCTGGGTGCAGTAATCCCATATTTGGAGTTTCGATGGGAGGCAGAATTTCTCCTATTTTTACGTCCAAATATTTCTCACCTAGCGTCCAAAACATAGACACTACGTTTTCTGTTCCGCCAGCGTTCCAGTAACCGTAAATAATCAACCAGTTCCGCAAATCTTGGACTTTTTGTACTGGTACAAATTTCAGTAACTTGGGGCCAATTTTTAAAAAGCTGATGTAACCTGCAAGTTTGTCTTCTTCTCTCCCATTGCTGAATTTATCGAGGATGAATTTAACTGGTTTTGGCATTCCTTTGGGCTTATCGCCAATTTTAAATGTGCCTATTTGGGTGAGACTCATCAATTCGAGTGCTGACTCGAATACTAAACGAATGGGGATGTGTTGTACGCGATCGCGCAACCACAAAACTTGGTCATAATCAAAGATCAGACTAGCGAAAAAGACTTGTGCGCCTTCAAGGGACTCTGCTACGGCTTCTGGTTCGGTAGTGAGAGCGCGATCGCTAAACACCCGAATCTCCAATTCTGGACAGCGTACAGTAGCCAACTGGGCCGCTTTGCGGTACAAGTCTGCGTTGAAAGATTCAAACCCTGCAATCAAGACGATGCGTTTCATAGCCCAGAGCTCAGCAAAATTTCTTTACACTTCGATCTTAATCAGGTTTACGGGCTAAAAACGTAGAGATTGGCTGAATTCTGAGAATACTATGCAAGCATAGCCGTAGGTTGGCTAGAGCGAGAGCGAGACCCAGCATCAGTACGATAGATAACTATGTCTACAGCTACTGCTAGAGTAAAGCAGCACGAGGCTAATTTATTCATCGTGGTTGGTTATTGGTAAACTGGCAACTAACTTGTGTGGGCTTCGGCAAGGGTGAGCATTGGCATTTTTATCTTGTCATAACAGCCAAATATTTTCCCGCAAATGCGAGAACTCCTAGACAAGTAGTAACTTAGGAAAAATCTATGGCTTTTAATATCAACGCTCTGAAATTAACCACTATCAAAAAAGGCTCCAATGGGCCTGTTGTTGAAGCTTGGCAAAGTTTTTTGCGAGATGCTGGTTATAATATTGGCAATGTTGATGGAGACTTTGGCAGCATCACAGATCGCGAAACTCGTAGCTATCAGCAAAAGAATGGTTTGCTTGGAAATGGAATTGTTGACAATATCACTTACACCAAGGCGCTGAGTCAGGGATTTATTTACAAAGTTCCTAATTTTTCTGTGGCGATGTTGTTAGAGTATATACGCTTTGGTACGGTCGAGATTAAAGACTTACAAAAAACCTTAAATACCATCGCTACTCTAACTCCGGCTTTAGTAGTTGATGGTGCTTTTGGTTCGAGAAGTAATGCAGGATTAGCGGAAGCTTATTTGAAAAGAGATGTACGAATGCGGGAGGAATTAGAGCAAAAGCTTTCTACTGCAACTAAAGAAAAATTGGGAACAGACCTTAACCCAGCTTTGGATATATTGAACAATTATGCTAAAAAAATACGATTTCGTCTTAGCGGTCCCCATTGGTATAATACATTCCCCACCAGTCGTTCAATTACCGATTTAGCTTCACCTTTTCGCCAAAGAGTACAAGCTTTTCAAAAAGCGCTGATTGAAGGGGGTGCACAAACAATAATCTCAGCTACTTATCGACCTCCACAAAGAGCTTATTTGATGCATTATGCAGCTAGGGTTGACAGAGGAGAACTCGATCCTGTGGATGTAGCACCAATGGCTGGAGTTGATATTGAATGGGTGCATTATACAAACTCTGGTTCGCTTCTCGCTGCTGCACAAATGGTAGATATTTATGGGATTGGTGGTAATCCTGTTGCTTTAAATTCTCTCCATACGCAAAGATTAGCAATTGATTGGAATGTTACTTGGGAAGGTACGCTGAAAATTAAGGATGGCGATGGAAATACAGTGGAAATTGGCGCTCCTCGCGATAGTTCCCGCAATACAATTTTGTTTGATGTGGGTGCTTCTTATGGGGTATATAAATTAGAAAATGACCCTCCCCATTGGTCGTATAACGGCTTCTGATCAGTAAGAAAGTAGCACAGGCATCTTGCCTGTCATAATTATGAAAATTCTTTGATTCCATTAAAATTCACATCTTGCACCATTGTAGTCTATCGCCCATTTCCGACAGGGACTCAAGTCCCTGTCTCATAGCTAAAGTCCACTAAAAGTGGACTAAATGCAGACATTTACATAAATTACAGTCCTCTTAAGAGGACTTCAGCTATTAGCCAGGGACATGAGTCCCTGGCTGGATGTCGGGCTTATTAATAAGGGTGCAAGATGTGAATATTCCCCATTCCCCCTACATACTACCCTTAAGCATTTGACTGAAAATATTGAAATTTTTGTCAATGTTACCAATTAAACTCAAATCACCAGAAATTGAGTGGGGTGGTTTAGAAATCAGAGTATCCCAAGCAATCAAGCGATTAAAATTAACCTTCACTTCGCCAGTGCGTTCAGTTTTGCCATCGCTTTGATAAAACTTGACACCTGCAAGCTGCATAATTTTGATAAATTCTTGGGCCATGATTCCATAGCCAATTGTTGTGGGATGAATGCCATCCAGTGAGAACAATCCGCCAGTTTTACGACCCTTGGTATCAGAAGTAAAAAAGCGAGAATCGGGAACTGGTGAAAGTGCATTAAGTTCCGGTGGAAGCTGATAAGGAGTCCACCAACTTGGCCTTGCAGAAGGGTCTTTAATATAGCGTCGGGATGCGAAGCGATCTAACAAGCCACCAGCTTCAAATACATACCAATCTTTGCCTTCTTTTCGAGCTTGGCGGACTGCATCAACGATGTACTCATTGTACTGATCGATCGCACTATCAATTGCCCGTGCTTCTTGTTCCGTAAGGTGGGAATGCTTTTTAGGATCAAAATCTTTGTTGCTAATCCAAGGCAAAGTATAGTAAGGAAAATATCGAGAACCAGCCCTTACTTTTGTGTCCACACCACGAGCAAAAGGAGCAATAGTAACGTGAGGAACTGTTCCCAAAATAACGTGACGAGCGCGGATTTTCTTAATTTCTTCAACCAGCTTATCTAGTTCAGCTTTAAAGTGAATTGGACGCCAAACTGTATAGCGGTCATTTGTCGCCATATCGTCATAACCTTTATCGGTCCAAATCGCTTTAAAAGTCATAATGCTACCCAGAGCATTATTTGCACCGATAAGAACGATTAAAGTTTCAATGCCATCTCCATCTTTAGTTTCTTGGGAACCCTCGGCGCCTAATGCTGCTGCTGCTTGTAGGGGTGTGAGGGCTTTACCATTTGCATCTCGTGCCGAGTTTAAAACAACTAATGCCCCACGTTCGTTATGATATTCAACAACCTGGCGAAGAAAATCATCCTTTGATTTGTTCTGATTAATTACGGCTTGGCAGATATCAGCATTACGCGACATTGTATTGCGCAAATCCCAGCCATAAACTGCTAGGTTGTGGTTAATTTGGCGTTGGTTTGGACTTGTTGTTTTTTGTAAGAGGGACCCTTCCCCACGTTCCCAATAATCCTCAACTTCATCCATGTATTCGCGTAAATAAAGCAAACCAGGCGCAAAATCCCACCAATCTACCGTGTCACCATACTTTTCCTCTAGTTTCCTAGCCAATTTTTCAATATTGATCGGTAAACCATCTCCAGGGCCAGCATAGGTAGGGTAACGGAAATTTTTCTCCCAACCCATTTCCCTAGCGATCATCATGGGATAAGAGAGTTTTGTATTAAAGATTGCCCCACTTTGAAAGCCCTGAGTTAGGGAATCGCCAATCGTCACCAGACGATGACGAGGAGTACCTTGTCTGTTAACTTTAACTGGAATGCCTAGAGTTGGGTCTGTAACGGGCTCAGGCGCCTCTGAGCGAATAATCACATCTTCCGGCGTTTTAGGATCGAGCATATCAGGGGTTACCGGGATTGCCATAGTCTCTCCTTGCTCAGCTATATCAAGTTTGGTTGAATACGCACTGTTAATTGTCCTTTGTCATTTGTGCTTTTTTTTAGCTAACGATTAATGACTGTTTTCATGCCCGTTCGCGGAGCGTCTCGTTCGCGGAGCGTCTACCACAGGAGAAGAGAAGGGCTGTATGACCAATAACCGGAATAGCGCATTGTTCAACTGAAATTACTATTAACGTTTCTTTGTGTGAAAGTTATGGGCAACTTTCCTTATGATGACAGCGACCATAACACTATTCCAACTATGTTCACTTCAGCAATGAAAATTAAAAGATCGACATACTGTTGGCTTGGGAATAATCAGTCTGACATTAGCAGGATTTCTCTCTGGTTGCCAGGATTCTGAGCCAAAGCTGACAAATCCATCCCCAAGCGCGAGCGTTGTCTCTCCTAGCCCTAACACTACCCCTGGTGTAGCAATACCGTCATCACCCAGTGGTAGTAGTATCCCTGCTGTGGTAACACCGTCATCACCCAGTAGTAGTATCCCTGCTGTGGTAACACCGTCATCGGCCCAGGAAGCACCTGCAACCATTAGTCAAATCCAAAAAAAGCCAGTTTGGTTAAAGCGACTGAATACTACGGCTGAAATCTATGCTGACTGAAGGGATGGGGCTTTTCATTGGTGAACAGCTCCGCACTGTGGGTGAAGCCTTAGCGGAGATTGAGCTCAAGAATGGACTGGCTTTTAGAATTGGCGGTAACTCGGTTTTGACATTGCAGCCTGACAACAGCCTCAACCTCAGCAAGGGTGAAATGATTACCTGGGTTCAACCTGGTAAGCAAGTACCTGCAAAAGTTGTCACCCCCGGAGCGATCGCTGGAATTCGCGGTACGACTATTTATGTGAATATTCCAGATGATCCCAATGGCGAAATTGAATATTTTACCTGGGAAGGAACAATGTCCCTAAAACTTCCCAATCAGTCAGAAGAAATGCTCCTCAAGGCTGGGGAAATAGTCAAAGTTAAACCGGGCGAAACAGACATTAATCAAATGCGCAAACGAGTTCGACAACTCACACAGAAAGAGTGGGAAACTCGCCGCAAGAAAAGCCGCTTGATCAACAACTTTATCAGCCCCCTACCAACCTTAAAAAAAATTGACCAAGTAGCACCAAAAGAAACGAAAAAAAGTACTCTAGCTCCCAAGCAACTCAAGCTCTCTGCTCCTCAAAAGGTAAACAATAACACAGCATCTCCCACTCCGAAAACGCCAGCTAATTCTCAAGTGGAAGTATCCCTGACACCAACACCAAAACAGCAGCCTACTCCTCAAGTAGAAGTATCTCTTGCACCAACAACAAAACAGCAAGCGACTCCTCAAGAGCAACCAGTTACTCGCCAGATTTTACTAACACCTTACCCTAAATTTCAAAACCCTAGCCCAACTTTGAAAACGACTCCACAAGCTAACCCGAAAGAAACTGCAAGCAGCCCAAATTATCGCCAAGTGGAGAAGAAAAAAGATGACGAAAATGACAAAGATTTCTGAATAAATTGAGCAGTCGGCTGATTTGGTGTTGGGCGCTTTCCGGAGCGATCTTTACCGGACTCAATCTGAGTGTGGTGCAAAAGCTAGAACATGAAACTCAGGCTGGCTTTTTAAGTCTGCGCGGTTCTGTGAAAGCACCTGAAAATATCATTATTCTAGACATAGACCAAGACTCTTTGAGTCAGGGCAAATTCTACTCAAAAAACCCCGAACTTTACCCAGAACTGGGGTTGATCAAAGATTGGCCCTGGCGGCGTACAGCCTATGCTAATGTCATAGAAAAATTGATGGCTGCTGGCGCAAAATCCGTTTCAGTTGACTTAATTTTGGCTGATACCAGCCTCTATGGCTCAGCAGATGACCAAAAGTTACGCCAGGTGTTGCAACGTTACCCCAATCAAGTAATTCTCTCTGCTGTTTACGAAGCTTCCAGTCCTGCAAAAATTGAGGGGACAGCGAAACCTGACTTGGCTCAGCTTATCACTCCCAATCCCGTATTTCAAGTTAACCCAAACAGCCTTGGTTCACTTAATTACCTACCTGAAACTGATGGCAAAATCTATCAATTAGCAGATGTTTATTATGACCAAGTAATTCGTCCACTGGGACTGAAAGAGATTCCTACATTTGCCGAAGCTACATTACGAGCAGCTAAAACACCAATTCCCAAAACTCAGGGTAATAATATTTTCTTCTACGGTTCTACGGGGACTTTCAAACGAGTGTCATTCTGGCATTTGCTTCACCCCAAAAATTGGGAATTCCATCTAAAAAACCAGACTTTCAAAGACAAAATTGTGCTGATTGGATCAACAGCAGCATCTTTGCAAGACTTCCAACAAACTCCTGTTTCCGCAAAAATGCCAGGGATTGAACTCCATGCCCATGAAATTGCTACTTTAATGGAAGGTAAAACAATTGCAGAAGCCTTACCAAATCCAGCGTTACGGGGCATTTTAGTGATAGTTTTGGTTGCGGGAACGGGAGTGTTACTGCGTTTTTTGCAAAAACGACTTGTGGGGCAATTTGTGGGTGCAGTCGGTGTAGCAATTGCTTGGGTAACTATCAGTTATTTCAGCTTTACTTCCGGTAGGCTGATTTTGCCAACAGCAGTACCAGTAATAGCAATAGTCCTAAGCGGTGTCTCTTCCCTAGCCACAAAAGCGCTGATTGAGCAACTAGAAGAACGCCGCTTGCGTCGAACATTAGAACGTTACGTTGGGGTACCAATTGTTAACGAAATTTTGAGCAAACACACCGATGATTTCCAAGCACTCCTGAAGGGACGCAAAATTAAAGCCGCGATTTTATTTTCCGATATTCGTGGTTTTACAACCATCTCCCTGAAGCTAGAACCAGAGGAACTTGTTGAACAACTCAACACATATTTGAATGCAATGGTTGAGGCGATTTTGTCAGCAGGAGGAACCTTAGATAAGTTCATCGGAGATGCGGTGATGGCAGAATTCGGTTCTCCCATTTCCCAGGGTGAAAAAAACGATGCCATGAATGCAATTAGAGCCGCACTAACCATGCGAAAAGCCTTGGTTCAGTTACAACAACACTGGCAAAACCAAGGGCAAGAATTATTTTTTAACGGCATTGGAATCAACTTCGGAGAGGTAATTGCTGGGGATATTGGCTCATATCAACGGCGAGAATTTGCAGTCATCGGAGATGCAGTAAATATTGCCAGTAGAGTTGAGAGTTTGACTGGTAAACTAGGGACTGATATTCTCATTACTGAATCACTTTACAATATAGTGCAGAATGAAATTGAAGTTATCTACATGGGAAAGTACCAGCTAAAAGGACGAGAAGAAAATGAGGTAAAACTCTACAGCTTGATTGGATTAAAAGGGGAAGATCCAAGTTTTTACAACCAAGTGAATGAAAGACTCCGCCACCATCTTGGCTTTGATAAAGTCGCCAAACCATAAGAGAACTTTGTTCATGGCTGAGGATTAATAGCCAAGAACAATAAACTGTTTATTGCCAATACAACTTAGAGGGCTTAAAGAATGAATTTACCTGCATCTGCTAGACTACAGTTCACACCAGATTTGAATATTTGCCGCATCTTAAACGGGATGTGGCAAGTATCTGGCGCTCACGGACGTATTGACCCAAAAAGCGCAATCCAAAGTATGTTTAATTACATGGATGCTGGCTTTACTACTTGGGACTTAGCAGACCATTATGGCCCGGCTGAAGAGTTTATTGGAGAGTTTCGGCGTCAACTAATTGCCACTCGTGGAAAAGAGGCTCTTGACAACCTCCAAGCTTTTACCAAGTGGGTGCCAAGACCAACAAAAATGACTAAGCAATTAGTCGAGAAGAATATTGATATTTCCCTAAGAAGAATGGGAGTTGAAAGCCTCGATTTAATGCAATTCCACTGGTGGGATTACCGGGATAAAAACTACCTGGATGCCCTCAAGTATATGTCAGAACTTCAGGATGAGGGCAAAATTAAGCACCTGGCTTTAACTAATTTTGATACCGAACACCTGAAAATCATCACCGATGCTGGAATAAAAATTGTCTCCAATCAGGTGCAGTTTTCTCTGATCGATTATCGTCCCAAAGTGAATATGGTGGAATTTTGTACTGAACATGACATCAAAGTTTTTGCTTATGGGACACTCTGCGGTGGCTTCTTAAGTGAGAATTACTTAGGGCAAAAAGAGCCTAGCAGCGTGTCACTTTCCACTGTTAGTTTACGGAAATACAAGAACATGATTGAGAGGTGGGGAGGTTGGATTTTTTTTCAAGAATTGCTTTCCGTACTAAATCAAATTGCCAGAAAACATGAAGCTAGCATTGCTAATGTGGCAGTTCGTTATATTCTGGATCAACCTGCGGTGGCTGGTGTTATTGTTGGTGCAAGGTTAGGCCTATCGGAGCATTTGCAGGACAACGCTAGGGTATTTAATTTGATACTGGATGCAGAGGATGATCAACAGATAGAGGCTGTAATCGAAAAGTCACAGGATTTGTATTATTTAATCGGCGATTGCGGTGACGAATATCGGCGATGAGACTTAGGGTGTGTCCACGGGAATTAACATCGTTAGATGGGTAATTGGTAGTTGGTAATTGGTAATTGGTAATTGGTAATTGGTAATGTACAGGCAACGTTGCCGCTTTCTTACAAGAAACAATTACCTATTACTTCTATTTTTTGGAACATTGCTGTTAAAAAAAGTTTTTTCTCAAAGAATTATATAAAAGTTTGTCAAAGGTATCCTTACCAAAATATAGCTGTGGCATGAAAAGAATTATCCAGCCCAATTAAAAAGTAAGATTAACTTAAGTTGATAGCTTACACTGTTAGGCTGACAGGTGACAAACTTATTAAGTAAAAAGAAAGTATTTGGGAGAAGATGATGGATACACCTCAATGTCACAGATGCGGGGCAAATTTAGTTCAAGTCAAACTGACGGAAGATTCAGAGGTCGGTTGGTATTGCATAGGCTGTGATGCGGACGTGCTTGGCGAAGGGGAAGAAGCACCTACAAAAATTGATGATAAGCAAGAAGTAACTGAGCTTTAAAATTTTTAAAATATACCATCTTCTAGTCAGATGGTATATTTTAAATTCCTGCTGTTGGGCGAGATTTTGTTGCTAGGGCATGTTTTAAAACCCTCGGAGAGCGAAGCATACCCTAGTCGCGCACAGACTTGGCACAAAAGAACGCTTGGGACTAAATTAGTTTTAAGGGCTTCATCGAAGGTAGAGTAAGCCGAATTGCCTGCTGAAAAACAGGCTGGACGCCTGTTCTACATTAGACTTTTGAACTCAGAATTTTGTAATCTGGAGGTTCTTGTCCAAAAGGAAGTCACACTGATGTTATGCTGCTTTGAGCGACTTTGACCAAACACAACCTCACTACCACCCACGACGGCTACAGATGTAGCATCTGCCACTGGAAATGGCGAAGTCCTCCCACAAGTCCTTGTCCGGGTGTCCATCGCTTCGCTCGCTGGGGGGACGTGCCAGAGTACCTGAAAACCAAGAGCCAACTTCTCAAGGCTGGATTGAAGCCAAGAGAGAATTTATACCCAGATGGGTGTCTGCAACCTAGGGGGGACTTTTCGCTACCCTATTGGCTCTACGATGAACGTCAAGCGTTGCCCATGCACAAGCATAAAGCCTCGCCATCGGAAAATGTGGCCTCTTCGAGGGCGATCGCTTCTGAGGCAAGGCGGCTATGGGAAAGGAGAGAGATTTATACTGAGACTTACGCAGGTTTTAAGATTCAAGCCCTACCTGTACTCAGGGCTAAGTTTATTTGCTTCAAAGCTATAGCAAGAATTGGTGGTATCCCTGGGCCATTTAATCAGGTTGAGATTGAAACTAGCAAAAGCCTACTGACTCACATTGAAGCTGTTCAAGTAACCAAAGAATTTTTAGTTCAACTACTCAAAGAAGGTATCCCTAATCGCACCCAAGATCGAGAAAATTTCCATCAATATCTTCGTCAATGGGGAAGTGGCTTACTCCGGCTGCAAGAATCAGAAGTAGGTTTCTATATTAGGGTAAATGGCGAGCAACAGCAAGTCGAAAACATGGCTTCTTTTAATTTTAATTCGACTGCGGTTGGCGGTAAAATTAACTCGCTCTCAGCTTACACGAGCTTGCTTGCTAAGCCGAATATTAACTATTGGTCATGGTCTGACAAGGCTGAGTCTCGGCAAATTTGTGCGGAACTGACTATACTTTTGACTTTACCAGAACCTAACTCTTTGGTTCGCCTCGTACTGGAAGCTTTACCAGAGGGAAAAGACCCATTCTACCAGCCAGAAAAAAGAGGTAATCGCTCATCCGTTGATCTTTTAGAATTCTCCACCAAGGGTAAGTTTGCCGATCGAGATGATAAATACAAGCTTAGAAATGCTTTTATTGAGTGGCATATTGCGGTTGAATCCCAATTGGGCCCCGAAATGCTCAATCAAATTTATCGGGTTATTTACGGGGTGAGTGGAAAATTAATTGAGGAAATTATTGTACCCAATTATGGAGAATGGTGGGAAGTTTTAGGCGTTAAACCTGATGCTTCTAAAATTGAGGTAAAAAAGGCTTATCGACAATTACTAGGAAAATTTCACCCGGATATTAATAAGAGTGATGATGCTCACGATAGAGCTGTAGCACTTAACCAAGCTTATGAGCGGTATCAACAATTAACTAGGTAAGGGAGATTGGAGATTGGGTAATGAGTAATGGGTAATGGGTAATGGGTAATGGGTAATGGGTAATGGGTAATGACCAATCACTAAAAGGAAATCAGAAAAAACCATGCAGAAACTAACTCGAATTTTATTCACGACAGCCCTAACCTTGAGTATCTTATGTTTTCCCACAAAAGCTTTTGCTAAAGCTAAAATTCAGATGGCCATCCTGTTAGATTCGAGTAACAGTATGGATGGACTGATTGACCAGGCTCGTACTCAAATTTGGCAAATTGTCAATTCTTTAACTAAAGTAACCAAAGATGGCGAAGTCCCTAAATTAGAAGTTGCTCTTTACCATTATGGCAACGATAATTTACCTTCTTCAGAAGGTTTTGTCAGACTCTTAACTGGATTTACTCCTGAATTAGATTTAGTTTCCGAAAAGCTATTTAGTATCAAAACTAAAGGTGGTCAAGAATATGCTGGCTGGGTAATTCGCTCAGCTATGCAAGAATTAAACTGGAGTAAAGATCAGGAAGATTTTCGCGTTATTTTTATTGCAGGTAATGAACCATTCAATCAAGGGCCGATACCTTGGAGTGAAGCTGTCGCTCTCGCTGTTCAGGGAGATACCCTTGTTAATACTATCTATTGTGGTTCAGCGGAAAGTAAGGAGCGACAACTTTGGGCTTCAGGAGCTTCTTTGGCAAAAGGTAGTCACTTCAATATTAACCAAGACGAAAAGATTGTGTTGATTAAGTCACCTTACGATGAGGAAATTGCTAGTTGGAACGCTAAACTTAATCAAACCTACATTCCCTATGGTTCCCAAGGAGAAATAGGACAACAAAGACAGGCTATTGAAGATAGTAATTCTGGCAACTTTGCGCTTGTACGCGGTAATTCCAAAGCTTCTGAATATTATAGAAATGCTTCTTGGGATTTGCTCGATGCTCTTGAAGACGGAAGAGTTACCCTTGAGAACTTATCAGAAGAGGCTTTACCGCCAACTATGCGTGGTATGACGTTAACAGCAAAGAGAGAATATGTCGCGGCAAAGAAAGCTGAAAGACAGACAATTCAAAAGACAATCCGCGACTTATATCAAAAGCGTACCGAATATGTTGAAAAACAGCGCCAAGTCAGTGCTAATAGTGGCAAGAATACTCTTGATGAAGTAATTATTCAAAGTCTCCGCCAACAATTAGCTGCTAAAGGATTTAAGCTTCAGTAGTAAAAATGATAACTAACCTGCGTTAATTTTCACTCTCCTACTAAGTCTCAAATTCAAAAGTGACAATCCCAAAATGCCCAAGAATAACACCAGTCCAATCGTGCAAGCATAGCTAATCTCCAAATTAGAAAAAGCTTGCTCATATAAGTAATAAACAACCGTCTTAGAACTATTGAGAGGGCCTCCCTTAGTCATGATGTAAACTTCTTCAAACACCTTCGTAGCAGAAATAGCAGAAATTACCGCCACCAATACTAAATAAGGTCGCATCAAAGGTACTGTAATATCCCAGTGCTTCAAGTAACCATCAGAACCATCAATAGCAGCAGCTTCATAAAGTTCCGCAGGAATAGATTGTAAACCAGCCAGATAAATCACCATGTAGTAACCCAATCCTTTCCAAATCGTCACCGCCATCACACTAAAAATTGCCCAATCGGGGCTAGTTAACCAGGGAATTCCTGTCTGAAAACCTAGTAGTTTGAGTAGTTGATTAAACAATCCGTTGTCTGCATAAAGCCATCGCCAAGCAATACCAGCAACTACCATCGAAATCACTACAGGTGCATAAAAAGACGCTCTAAACCAACTCATTCCCCAGAGTTTTTGGTTAACCAAAAGAGCAAGAATTAGGGGAAATATTACTAAAATTGGTACAACGCTGATCAGATACAGCAGCGTGTTCCCCAACGTCTTCCAAAATACCGGATCGGCCCATAAACGTTGAAAATTGGCTAAACCAACCCACTGGGGTGTCTGGGTGAGGTCGTATTCATACTTCGTGAAACTCAGGTAAAAGGCTTGGAGAGCTGGCCAAAATACAGTCAGCCCCAAAACTCCCAAAGCAGGTAGTAAAAATAGATAGGGTGTAAGCTCTTGTTTTGTGAAAATCGAATCTTTTGGCATCATTTTATTATCAAGCGATCGCTCATCAAACTTTTGCTAGTTGACCCAGCAAGAGAAGTGTAGTCTAAGTATAGGTAAGGCACGTTACGAAGTCTTCGACTACACTCCACTCCCCATCAAAATGAACGGTGCCCAATAGTAGGGATGGCGCAAGGAAGGATTCTGGGTCGTAGGTGCTGTGTTCTCACCCGGTTGGGTGACGGGTGTAATATTTTTGCCATTTAGTAATACTAATTGAGCTTGTCGCAGCGCCTCAGCTTTTGTTAATGGTGAGGCTAAATTTTTATAAAATTCCTCCATCAATACGCGAGTACTTAAATCATCCACCCGCCACAAAGATGCAACTACAGTATTAGCTCCACCTTTGATAAAATAATAGCCAATACCAGCAATTTCTTTACCATCTAATCCGGGGCCACCTAAAGCAGTTTCACAAGCTGACAGCACCACCAAATTGAGAGATTGCAAATTTAGCGAACTTTCAATCTCAGGAACGGCCAATTTCTCACCCGTACCTAAAAGCATATATGATTGATCCGCTCGTCCCGGAACAAAGACACTATGGGTAGCAATATGTAATAGCAAACGACCAGGTAAGTTCTCTCGTAAAGTAACTAAGTTAAAGGCTTTATTGAGAAACTCTTGACCAGGAAAAATCCCCTTAGAATCAGGTTGATTTTGTCGTACAATTGCGTCTAATTCCCCTGGCACATATGGCAGTGGTTGGAAACCAGCCACAGCATCCGAAAGTCCTACTCCCAGAATAATATTATTTTGGTTTTTAGAGGCAGATGCTATACCCGCAACTTTACCATCTGCTTGCGGCTTAGGGATATTGGTCAAATTAGCTGATAGTACTGTTGAAACCGTGTAGTTTTCAATCAAGTACTTTTCGCCATCAAACAGAGTAGTCATGGGAATGTAGCGCGTTGAGCGGTCTTGCGCAAACACCAGATTTTGAATTTTATTAGCTTTCAGTTCCTGTTCTAAAGGTTTAACCAGCCATTCATATAATTGCTTACTCGTTGCTTTCAATTCATCAATATTTGAGCGACGATTTTGTAATAAATGACGAAATCTCATCACTGTTACTTCTACCTGGGATTCAGTAACATTGGGAATTGCCGCACTTTTGAAAACCCCACCTTTGGATGTCCAAAGTAGCAATATTTTGTCTTTCAATACCAAGGGGTAAATCAGTACCGTACCAGGTTGGGCGTCCACAATTGCTTTAGCTTTTTGAGCTAATTCGTTGGGATCAACGAAAGCCGGGTCAGAATTGCGCTCCTTGCTAAGTTCTTTTTCTAGCTGTTTTAATGCTTGAGAATATGGTTCGGTCAAGGGCATTCCGTTTTTCCAATAGTTGCGGCAATTCTGGGCAACGTGTTCGCTGACATTCATCTAACCGATACCCGAAATTTATGAAGCTACCATACTCCGCAAGAATCTTATCTTCGGCTGGTGAAGCGATTACTTTTTGAGTGGGGCTTCCTGGTGTATTTTTGCCAGTGTACTCGCGTAATTCTTGCCCTTTGACAAGTTCTAAAACCTGCTGCGCTTCTGCCATTCGGTTTTGGGAGATCAGCACATTTGTTAAAGTGCGAGAGACGGCGATCGCTCCCAATCCAGTAATATCTTGAACTGCTTTTGGAAAAGATTCTTGCAACCACACTGGTAATCCAGGAATCCCTTTCCGGACTTGTTCTTCATTTTTGTTAACTGCTTGCTTGTAAGTAATAATCGCGGTTTCTAGGTTGCCATCGTCTTGATAAGCGCGAGCAAGTCCTGCTTTAGCACTGTAAGTATCCTTGAGGGAAAGTGATTCTTGATAAGCAGCGATCGCTTGTTTTGTCTGTTCTGCTTTTCTGTAGATTTCCCCAACAACTTCTAGAACAAATGCTTCTAAATCACGATTATTTTGTTCGCGAGCAATAGCCCGACTTCTGTTAATAAGCTCCAGCGCTTGTTGGGAATTTCCTCCCTCACTCTGAACCAAGCTTAACACAATCAACGCTAAAGCTTCAATCAGTGGTTTTTTGACTTCTCTGGAAATAGCTAATCCTTTTTCTGCCAATTCAGAAGAGCGTTGAGAATTTCCCTTTCCTAAATAAGCAAGAGCTTCCATCACTAAAGCAGCGGCTTCTGTTTCCTGCTGTTTGCTATTTTGTAAATCCTTCAGCGCTTGCTCAGTCAAATCAATAACTCGTGGGTATTCTCCTTGCTGAAGATGAAAGCCAGCTACATTTAATATTGAAGATGCGGGAGCATTCGGAACGTTGTTTTCCTGTGCTACTTCCAATCCACGATCTGCCAAAATAACACTGTTTTGATTTTGACTGATTGAATTAAAGAGAATTGTTTGTAACTTCACTTCTGAATCGCGGTCTTTTGTTTTCCCAGCTGTTGTTAAATCTGAGATTGACTCCTGAACCAATTTTTGATACTCGCTTGCTTTCGATCCTTGGGAAGGGTAAGCTTCGTTTCGTTTCAGGAAAGCTGCTGGCTCAGTTTCTGAATCTTGAGTTTTTTGTACTTGTGATTGAGAGTCAAATGTGTTATTGGTGGCTCCAATTAAAGCTTGAGGAGAAATCAGGGAGAAAAGCAATGTAGCAGTTGTGAATCTAAGGAAATTTACAGATCTATGCATAAAAAAAATAGTGCGCAACCCTGTATAGAAGATAGGTTGAGTGAGTAGTATATCTTTTCTGGAAAATTTTATTAAATCTACCTATGGTAGTACCTATACAATTTAACTGTTATAGGTACTACAAATCGCTGTTAGTGACCCCGCTCGCTTAAAAAAAATTACTGTGCTCATGGCTTGGTTTAAACGCTCATCACGAATCAAAATACTCGTAACAATCCTAGGAGTGGTTTTCACACTTCTACTTGCATTCAATATACCTGCAAGGGTGCAAGCTCAGTTGCAAGCTGACGAAATCACTAACAAGCTACCGAACAACTGGGATTTTACTCCACCCTCTATTCCAGGAGAGTCTTTGCCTGATAATAGGCAAGGGGGAGCATCGCGGGGTAATGAATGTATTCAGGGTGATGCAAATGAAAAACTCACCGCTTTGGCTCCATTTTCAGTAGGGGAAACTGTTGCTGAATCTCCGACTATTTTTTGGTATCTGCCAAAGTCGTCAGCATCACAGATTGATTTGCTGTTGCAAGTTGCTCAAGAGGAGGATGTGAATATTTACTCAGCCAAATATACTTTGCCTAAATCAACTGATGGTTTTGTAGAAGGCTCTCCTGGCATTATGAGTCTAACTCTTCCTACTCTTAACAACGTCTCCCTTTTAAAAACTGGTCAGACATATCAATGGTCGTTACAGTTGATTTGTAAGCTCAATGAATCGTCAAAAAATCCCTGGGTTCTGGGTAGAATCAAGCGAGTTCAATCAGACAAAAACCTGGCATTTCGCATCAGTCAAGCAACACCCCAAGAGCGTGTTGGGATTTCTGCAGATGCTAAGCTTTGGTATGAAACATTGTCTGCTTTAGTTGAGTTGCGACGCACTCTTCCTAATAGTAATGTGACCGATGCCTGGAACAAACTTTTTAAGTCGGTAGGACTTGACAATATTGCCCAAAAATAAATTTGTTAGTTTTCATTTGACCATTTGTCCTGTAGGGGCGTAGCATTTGCGCCCAAATATTTTGCGATAACCAACAATTTGACAACGCAAATGCTACGCCCTTCCTGTCAGTTGTCAGTTGTTTTTAACTAATTACCAATTACCAATTACCAATTACCAATTACCTATTACCAATTACCTATTACCAATTACCAATTACCCATAACTAACGACGAGCAATAGGCATTCTCCAGCCGGTACCAAAAGCACGGTCAGTAATTTTTAGTCCTGGAGGCGCTTGTCTGCGCTTAAATTCAGCACGGGTTATCAACTGTATCACTTTGTTAACTACATTTGGATCGTGTCCTGCATCGATGATTTGATATTGAGATTGGTGCTCGTGAATCAACCGATGCAAAATGTCATCTAAGATATCGTAGGACGGCAATGAGTCTTGGTCAACTTGACCTGGTTTGAGTTCAGCGCTGGGGGGTTTTGTAAGGATATTGCTAGGGATAATTTCTTTTGGAAAATTGGAAGAAGTCTTATCTAATTCCCTAGTATTCAGCCAGTTACATAGGGAGTAAACGCGAGTTTTGGGAACATCGGCAATTACAGCTAATCCACCATTCATATCCCCATAAAGAGTGCAGTAACCGACAGCCATTTCTGATTTATTACCAGTGGAAAGGAGAAGACAACCAAATTTATTGGCGATCGCCATTAACAAATTTCCCCGAATCCGCGATTGAATATTCTCCTCAGCAATTCCAAATTCCGTACCTGCAAATAGCGCTTCTAAAGTCTTGTCAAAACCTTGCATCAATTCCCCAATCGGCAGAATTTCAGTCTTAATACCCAGATTTTCAGCAAGTGTCAATGCATCTTTAACCGAGTGGTCAGAACTATAAGGAGAAGGCATCAGCACACCAAATACATTATCAGCTCCCAAGGCTTCAGTAGCAATTGCCGCAACCAGTGCCGAATCTATCCCACCACTCAAACCAAGCACAACTTTAGTAAAGCCACACTTACGGCTATAATCGCGAACTCCTAATACCAATGCTGACCAAATTTCCTCATCTTCGTTAGCTGGTGCTGCTGCAATTTTTCCCTTATTTAAGTCTCGCGTCTCTTCATCAAATTCTATTACTAATAAATCTGTTTCAAAAGCCTTAGCGCGACATACCATTTCACCTTTGCTATTAAAACCAACACTACAACCATCAAAAATTAGGTCATCATTACCCGCAACTTGATTGGCATAAATAATCGGTTTGGTGTAACGAATCGCACAATGTTGCAGCATAGCCTCTCGCAATTTTCGCTTGTTCATGGTGTAGGGAGATGCTGATAAGTTCACGATAATATCTACACCAAGTTTTGCTAAATCTTCGATTGGATTAACAGCATAATTTCGCTTCCCCCAAAACTCCTCATCATTCCACATATCCTCACAAATAGTAACTCCAACCTTAATTTGGCTTTTCCCCGAAGATGGGGAGGGCTTGGAAGGGTCGAGTTGAGATTCTAATTCCTCCAAATCAAGGATAAAAGAATTAGTTTGAAGCCCTGGTTCAAAGTAACGGTATTCATCAAAAACATCATAGGTAGGTAACAGCCGTTTATGAAAAATTTGCTGAACTTTTCCCTGTGATAGTAAAGCAATGCTATTAAATAAAGGCTTACCACCAGCAATGTGATCTTTGGGATTTGGTTCTACTGTTCCTACCAAAACTGCAAAATTTGGTGGTAAATCCTGCGCCAATTTTTGCAGAGTAGTCGCCATCGATTCAACAAAACTTGGATTTATCAGCAAGTCTCTGGGGGGATAGCCACACAAAGATAATTCAGGTGTCAGTAAGAGGGTTACACCTTGATTAGCTGCAAGTCTTGCTGCGTCTAGGATATGTTGAGCGTTGCCGGTGAGGTCGCCAATGGTGGGATTGAGTTGTGCGATCGCCAGTTTCATAGTTAATTTTTTAGGAGTAGAGTACGCGGAGGAGCTAAGTTTTGAAAATTAAATCCTAATAGATTTAATGTTACCTATTGAGGACTTTTTCTTCTCTTGGTTGAATATTACGTAAAACTTTACAAAAATACCTCACTTTTTCTCACCGACAGGGCGATCGCGGATGAGTTATTCGTTGGAAGTTAGTGAACTCAGAGAAAAATACTCATGGCAACTGTTGGAAACATTATCAGAACTCACGCTGAGGGTACTTGTGGTACACATGATGTAAAGGGTCTTAGCCTTCAAGTAATTGATGAAATGAACCTGCTAATTCCCAATGTTCTGGTTAGCTTTGATGATTTAAACGTATCAGGAAACGCAGCAACGGTTAATTTTTTCTTTCAACCCAAAGCAAAAGAAGCTCTGGGCCGTGCGATTCGCAACAAAGGAAAAACACTGAGACTAAATTCTGCTTATCGAACTGTTGTTCAACAACATATTCTCTTCAGTTGGCAAGGTTCTGAATGTGTAGGTATAGCTGCTACACCTGGACGGAGTAACCATGAAGATGGACTGGCCATTGATACTCCAGATTGGGAAGAATGGCGAGATGTTTTGAAAGCAGAAGATTGGGCGCATTTTGGATTTGGTGATGAGGTGCATTTCACCTACATGGGTGGGGGTGTGAGAGACGATATTGGAAATATTGGAGTTCAAGCATTTCAAATTCTTTGGAATAAAAATAATCCCAACGATCAAATTGACACTGATGGTGAATATGGCCCTGAAACTGTAGCACGTTTAGATCGATCGCCTGCTAACGGTTTCGCCAGAGCAAGACTTCTTCTACTAACTGCTTCACCGATGAAAGGAGAAGATGTGCGGAAAGTACAACAAGCATTAGTTGGAAAAGGTTTACTAGAAGCTGCTCAGGTGAATGGAATTTACAACGAAGCGACCAAAATAGCGGTTGAAATATTCCAGAAACGGGCAGGTTTAGGAATAGATGGAAAAGTAGGGCCGCAAACTTACAGAGCCTTAAAGATTACAGCATGAATTCTGGAAACTTTTAGGGCGAATACAGAGAAATTCATCATAATCATTGGAGATCTAAACATGGCGATTGAAAGAGTCGAATTAAAACTAAATGACGGAATTATTGATACTCCTCACCTAATTGATGATGTCGAAATTTTGCAAAGACATCTAAAAGATTGGGGAGTTTTACCAAGAGACGCCAAAATTGATGGACTATTTGGGACTATTACTCTAGCTGCAGTAGAACAGTTCCAACGTATGCGCCCAGCCGATCCAAAAAGAAGCCAATTTGTAAAAGAAGGACTTGCGGTTACTGGAGTAGTTGAGCGCAATACTTGGGCAGAATTAATGAAGGTGAATCCAGAAGAAATTACGATAGTTAGCCGAACGCCTTCTGATCCTAATATGCCTGATGATTTTCCCAGTGTTGATGCGATTTTAAATATTGCTAAAATCTCCTCCCCAATTCGTCGTTTTGCCCACAGAAATTTGCCTCGTGTTCTCAATGAATGCAAAAAGAACGGAGTTATTGACCGAGGTCAAATTGCCTATGTTTTGGCAACGGCTGAACATGAATCCCATTTTGGACGTTTAATGATGGAGTTAGCTGACGGGTGGGATTATGAAGGCCGCCTAGATCTAGACAACACTGAACCTGGTGATGGACCTCGCTTCAAAGGAAGAGGCTTTGTTCAAATTACAGGTCGCCGAAACTATAGAATTTGGAGTGAAAGACTGGGAATTAACTTAGTAGGTGAGCCAGAAAAAGCAGCTCTCCCTGATATTGCTGCTATGATTCTAGTTCGGGGAATGCACGACGGCAGTTTTACTGGTGTAGGATTAAGTGATTTCATCGTTGGCGATCGCCGAGATTTCTTCAACGCCAGAAGAATAGTAAATGGACTAAACAGAGCTGACCACATCGCGCAAATCGCTGACTATTATTTCCAAGCTATAAACTAAAAGTTCGAGCAATTGGGAGCCATTGATTTATGACCTTTACAGCAAAAGTTGTAACAGCAGAAGAATGGGGAGCCAGACCACCAAAAGCGGACGCATTTCCTTTTAAAAAGACTGTTCCCTTGTATGTCATTGTCCACAATACAGAAAACCCAAATCCTCCTAACGATCCATCAAGGGGAACACTTGAAGGTGCACTTAGCTTCGCGCAAAACATTCAATACTGTCACATGGATGAGAATGGTTGGTCAGACTCAGGACACAACTTCTTAAATACAACCGGAGGATTTATCCTAGAAGGTCGGCATGGTTCCCTAGATGCTGTCAAACAAGGATATTCTATCCAGTCAGCCCATGCAGCACAAGACACAGGAAAATTAGCTAACGGTAATCAATCACCTGGTATTGAAAATGAAGGTACTTTTATGACCTTCCAAATGGGACAAATACAATGGGATAGCCTTGTCAAACTTTGTGTTTCTTTGTGTGATTCTTGTAAGATTAGCCCACTCAATATCAGGGGACACCGAGACTTTAGTTATACTGATTGTCCTGGTGATTGGCTCTATAATCAACTTCCTCTTTTGAGAAAACAAGTCGCTGCTAAGTTAGGGCTAAAATTCACACCAGAAGAGCTAGAAAATGATTCGCCAAATGTAACTCTAAAGTTGGGATCAGCAGGGCCAGCAGTGCTCAGATTACAACAGCGATTGCTGGACAAAGGATTTAATCCAGGTGCAGTTGATGGTGCTTTTGGTGAAAAGACAAAAGCGGCTGTCAAAGCTTTTCAGCGTTCTGTAGGGCTTAAAGATGATGGCATAGTGGGACCCAAGACTCGCACTGCGTTAGGACTAAGCTAAGTTTAATTAAGGACACTTAGAGGTAATCTCCAAATGGTACAAGCAACATCAAAAACGCTGACATTGGAGGAGTTTCTACAACTACCAGAAACGAAACCTGCTAGTGAGTACATTGATGGTCAAATTATTCCTAAACCTATGCCACAAGGTAAACATAGTACTCTTCAAGGAGAACTTGTACCAGCCATTAATGGAGTAGTAAAACCGTCTCGTCTTGCTCGTGCGTTTCCTGAGTTGCGTTGTACCTTTGGCGATCGATCAACTGTTCCTGACATTGCAGTTTTTGTGTGGAGTCGGATTCCCCGTGATCAAAATGGAGAAATTGCTAACATATTTTCCCTCGCTCCCGATTGGACAATTGAAATTTTGTCCCCTGATCAAAGCCAAACAAAAGTGACAAAAAATATTCTTCATTGTCTGAAGCATGGAACTCAAATGAGTTGGTTGATTGATCCGGATGAACATACCGTTTTTGTTTATCGTTCTAAGCAAGAAACCGAAGTATTTGATCAGCCAGATGCACTATTACCTGTACCATCTTTTGCGAGTGAGCTAAAGCTAACAGTCAATGATTTGTTCGCTTGGTTATTAGAGTAGACTCTCGTTAAAAACAATGATCACAGACTAAATAAACACTAAAGGTTTATCCTTAAATGGTGCAAATGCTTCAGCATTAAAACGATACAAACTTGCAGGACGACCTGCACCTCGCGAGGCTTTCAGACCAGTATCAGACAGGAATCCTAACTTTAAAAGACGAGAGCGAAAATTGGAATAATCTGAGAAATTTTCTCCTAAAACTGTGGTGTATAACTGATAAAGATCACTGAGAGTAAATACTTCTGGCAATACATCAAAAGCAACGGGACTATACTCTAATTTATTGCGCAGACGCCGATAGCCATACTCCAGAATTTCATTATGATCAAATGCAAGTTTTGGCACCTGCTTAATAGGATACCAAGCAATACCGCTGACGCTAGCAGCAATTAATTCCGCTTCTTCAAACCTCACCAATGCAAAGTAACTGACGGATAGGTAACGGACGCCAAAACTTGTAGGTGATTCTCTGGGGTCACGACTTGGCCCGCCGAAGGTGTACAGTTGCTCTAAATATAAGTTGTTGACTCGGATTTTCTCAGCCAAAATTCGCTGTGCTGCATCTTCTAAAGATTCGCCATTTCTTACTAATGTCCCTGGTAAACTCCACTGTCCTGAACATGGATCGTCATAGCGCATCACTAATAGCACCAGCAAACGGTTTTGCTGGGTATCTACTGAGAAAATTACGTTATCAACGCCGACTTTGAAATCGGCTAGTGCTTGTTTTTTTACCTGTTTTGTGCCGCGTACTGGCATGCGTACAACTGCTCTTTATTGATGTATTCCTCAACGGGAGGCGTCAAAACTTCTGTGTCTCCTTTCTCACGATACGCTGTTGAGGAAACTGCTGGTGCTTTTAGATCGGCGATCGCAATTTGGGCACCTAATTTCCTCAACTCTCCTACACCTGCCTCATCTATTTCATATCCTGGACGCGATACCACTACTAACTTCACTTGTTGTAACAATTTTTCAATTTGATACCAACTTGGCATTTGGCTGATCAAGTCAGAACCAATCACCAAGGTTAATTCTACTTGCGTCCCCCAGTGTCGTCGGGCTTGTTCTACAGTTTCCAAGGTTCTGGGACTACTGAAGGATGGGTGTAAACCTATGTTACGTCTTTGGGGTGAAATTCCCTCAATTAGTAACCCTAGCATCTTTGTACGATGTTCTAGGGGTGTCTGGTGAGACTTAAATGGATTATCCGATGCCCAAACCGCCACATAGTCATAGTGATGGGATAGCCAATTAATAATAGCTTGATGAGCGGAAGTTGGAGGATCGGCGCTGGTACCAAATAAGGCAATATTAACCATTTGTAATTGATGATGGGTAATGGGTAATGGGTAATTGGACAAACAACCAATAACCCACAACAAATAACTAATGTCGGTGCGTTTTTTCGGTTAGCTGCTGTAGTGAATCTGAAATTTCTACTGGTAAGTGAGTTGGCGTATTGAGTTGGCGGATTGAGGGGGAAAGCATTTTCACATTTGCCGCCGTGCGCTTTTGGATTTCCTGCAAAGTTTCTGGCAAACTTACTTTTTGTCCTTTTTTCATCACAAGTTCCAGCAAGGGTTGCTCGTTTTCCAGAGGTGATTCAGATGATAATCCAAGGCGGTCTTTAATAAATCCATCTTCGGAAACTTGACGATAAATTTGCTTGCGTCCCGGATAAGTTACCTTACTCTTCGACTGCTTCATTGTCGGAATTCCATCAATTTCAACAATTTTATAAACTCCATTCACAGGCGTTCCAGTAACTAGCTTGGTTCCCAATCCATAGCCGTCAATGCAAGCTTTTTCACTTTTAAGTTTGGCAATTTCATATTCATCCAAATCGCCACTAGCAAAAATTGTGGCATCCGGTAAAAGCGATCGCACTTTTTGGGACAACGTGACCAAATCTCCAGAATCCAAACGCACACCAGTAACTTGTATTTCCCCTGCTTTCACCTTTTCTGCCAGATCAGAAGCCGCTGCTACTGTATCGTAAGTATCGATCAACAAGGGAGAATTAGGGAAATAGCGATAGAAAGCGGTAAAAGCCTCTTGTTCGCTGCCAGAAATTGCCGCGATCGCCATTACCAAAGAATGAGCCATTGTACCACTAGGCACTCGGCCTAACTTCAGCGCTGCCAACACATTTGAGGTCGCATCCAAACCTCCTGCTAAAGCAGCACGTGCGGCCCAGAGGGAAGCTTGGGGACTAAAAGCCCGTCTTGTGCCAAATTCCAGTAACTGAGCCTTGTGTCCTGCGACATCTCGCAGTCTTGCTGCCCTTGTGGCAATCAAGGTTTGATAGTTAATGGTATTCAAGAGATATGTTTCCACTAACTGTGCTTGCCACAGGGGTGCTTCCACGCGCAAAAATGGTTCATTGGCAAAAATTGCTGTTCCCTCTGGTACGGCCCAAACATCCCCCGTGAAGCGTCCTTCAGCTAGGAGTGACCAGAATTGCGGTGGTGCACTCTCAAAAATTCCTGTTGCTTGTAAAGCTTCTAGTTGACTTTGGGTGAAGCGAAATTTTTCCAGGTATTCTAGGGCTTGTGCTAGTCCCATTGCAATCAGGTAGCCAAAGCCACTGGGTAAACTGCGCACAAATAGTTCAAAGGATGCTGTTTTTTGTGCCAAACCTTCACCTGTGTAGCAAGCAGCCATGGTTAGTTGGTACAGGTCTGTCAAAAGGCTGTAATCTTCAGCGCTAATTGTCAATTCCTGGTCTTCTAGTGCAATTGCCGCCGGTAGAGTGTCTGGGTCTAGGGCTTCCCTGTCAATGAAAGTTTTCATGGCTCAGTCGAGAGCGGGGTTTGTTGCTTATATTATAGTGAAAAACACCAAAAATACCAACCATGAGCTATAGTTTAGTAACTCCACTACGCTAATTTTTACAATTGTTAAGTCGGCAGCTAAGTCTCTACAATCTTTAATAGTAAAGGTTTAAAGGTTTTTTCTGCTTGGGATTTAATCAGAAATTTTCGGCAAAACAGTTGAATCTTTTAGCAATAATTTTATATTCTTCAATTATCTTAATAGTGTTTTCCCTAAAAAAGCTGTGCTGGGCAGAACGTTCAGTAATATATATCCTTTTACGGGAAGGGGCTGAAAATAAGGGTAATCTTTACGTAAGGTAAAGGAAGTTAAAAAAAACTAGAGGATTTTGCAGAAGAAGTTGGTTTTCTACTTAATTGCAAAAAAAGTATTGCAAACATAAACGAATAAATATTGCAAATCCGCTCAAATAATCAAGGTTAACTCATAATAAGAATATTCCAGGCATACAATTAGTTTCGTTTCAAGTCAGCGTGTCCCTAAATTATCAGGAGAGCGGTTTTATGTCTATTTACAAAATGTTTGAAGGCATGACCCAGTATATTTCTGAAGGGTTTATCAGGATTTTTAGCGCCACTGATGACGCTTATCCTCCGACTGGCGTACAACCATTTAGCGGTGAACCATATCATAAAACTAAAGGCGCAGATTGGTAGAGATATTAACAACATTTCTAGTTTCAATTTCTCATAGGTTAAGCTCGTGAAAGTTGGTGGAGAGCAAGTAATTTTCTTCACCAGCTTTTTTCGTGGAGCGTAGAGCCCCGACTTCTCTAAGAAGTCGGGGCTCTGAATGTGAAAAAACCGATTTATTTAGCATAAAAATATAAATCAGTCAAGTCGCACAAGTGAGTGACACTCAACTGAGTTACCACAGTTATGTGACTGGTAAAAAGCTTGAAGCAATAGTTAGATCTATAGACATAGAGATCTTGGCAAGAAAGTGATGTTTGAGGATTAGTTTCAATTGGTATTTACCGAGAAGCTGATTCCTCAAAATAGCATTGCTGCCCAAAGAAATAATTTAATGCTGCTAGGCTCAAACTTTGAGCCGAAATTCATCCATTGATCGGCAACGTTCTGAACATTAATCAGCCATGAACACGCGATCGCTCTCAGCGTTGCCCAAGGGGCAATCGCTCTCAGTATCCAAAACCTCACTGACAGAATCCTTTACCCCAACTGCTACGGGACTTCTGCAACGTCAATGTGCTTCCTGCGGTCAACACACCATTGCTGGGGGTGAGTGTGCTGAGTGTGGCAAGAAAAAGCAAGCCTTGCAGCGTCGTTCTGCGAATCAGGCTGAAACGTCTGAAGTACCGCCGATTGTGCATGATGTGTTGCGATCGCCTGGACAGTCTCTCGATGATGGGACTCGCAGCTTCATGGAGTCACGATTTGGGCATGATTTTAGTGGGGTGAGGGTGCATACAGATGGGAAAGCAGCCGAGTCAGCGCAGTCCGTGAATGCGTTGGCTTATACAGTGGGGCGGGATGTGGTGTTTGGTGCCAGACAGTATACTCCCGGGACAACTGAGGGGAAACATTTGCTGGCCCATGAATTGACTCATGTGGTGCAGCAGCATGAAATGGGGGAAAGTGGTGTACAAGGAAAACTGGTAGTGGGTCAGCTCAACGACAGCAGCGAACGCGAGGCTGATGCAGTCGCCGATACAATCCTGAGCAAGACGACAGAAACAGAAACCTTCCGTTCGGTAGAGTCCACGTCTGGCACACTCCAGCGTAGTTGCGCTGATGGCAATTGTGCTACCTGTACGGGTGGTGCCAAAGATTTCTGGATCACAGCATTTTTCCGTCGCCGAGCTAACCAGGATACGATGAACAAACTACGAGCCGAAATCAACGGAGCGAAGGCAATACTTGCCAATTGCTGTCTTCAACTCAAGGTTGATTTCAATTGGAATCGTATTCCAGGTTCGGCAGTATTACCAGCAGGAACGCCACGGACTGCTGGTCATCCGCTAGGTCCTTGGGACTTTCCCGCTGATGCTGAAAACATCAGCGAAAGAGGAAGCTTTTCTGGAGCTAGGGGAATTCCGATGCTAGTAGTGGATGATGTCCCAGGCTCTGGAGGTGGGGTTACTCTGACCCCAGCATTTGATAGGGAATTCACGGGTCGTAATTATTTTGCTATCGCTGTTAATCAACCCTCAGCTAATAGTAACTGCAACCATATTGCTCACGAACTCTGGCACATCAGCGGAGGTTTAGTACATAACCCTGCTAATGGAGCTATAACCGATTGCTCTGGCAATGGCGTTTCGCTGACTTACTGTAATGCTTTGCGATCACTGGTTTAATCAGGCGAATAATCAGACTGGTCTTATGCAACCCAACTTGTTTAACCCATGACCACCTTCCCAGGTTCCCCCCGACTACTCAAAGGCGCAATCGTCGGACTAGATCCAGTCAACCCCCTAGCTTCCGTCATCGTCTTCCAGTACAACCCCGACACCATGACGCGCAGACTGGAGGCACGTACCTCAAGCGGTGGTGAAGACAGCGATCGCTCCGAATCCTTCCGTCTCACTGGCCCACCAAGAGAAACAATCACCCTAGGGATTGAAGTAGACGCCACCGACCAACTAGAAACAGCAAATCCCATGGCTGTAGCAGCCGGTGTCTATCCCGCCCTCTCAGCAATGGAAATGCTGCTGTATCCCAAAAGCCTCACAGTCATTGCCAACGCTGCATTAGCTCAAGGTGGCTTCTTGGAGATTACCCCAGTTGAAGCACCAATGACGCTATTTGTCTGGGGACCACAGCGCGTGTTACCCGTGCGTCTCACAGGCTTCAGCATTACCGAGGAAGCTTACGACACCTTACTCAATCCCATCCGCGCCAAAGTTGACCTGACTTTACAAGTCCTTAGTTACGCAGATTTAAAAATAACAAATCCTGGCTATCAAATCTTTTTAGCCCATCAAATCGCCAAAGAAATTACAGCTACAACTAACACTATCAACAGCGCTTTAAATATCGGCTTTTCATTAAAGGTTTTTTGAAATGTTTACCGTAACCAGTCGTTATTACAACATCGAAACAGTAAAAACAGTAGACGCCAACGGAGGGCAAATTGTTTACTTGCGCCGTCGCTTTTTACCACCTCCAACAAACGCAACTTTCGCTGAACATACAGTTACTCAAGACGAACGTTTAGACAACATTACAGCTCGTTATTTAGGCGATCCAGAACAATTTTGGCGCTTATGTGATGCCAATAACGCCATGCATCCTGAAGAACTGACCGCTGAGATTGGGCGACGATTGAACATTCCCCTAATTCAAGGAGGTTGATGGATGCTTGACCTTCCTACCCGTCTGCAATTGATGATTGGACTGACTGTACCATTACCGGCTTCCTATGCAGTAGTGGATGCGCTGATTAGCTTGGAGGTGACGAACAAAGACCGCGATCGCGACGCATTTCAAATGACCTTCAGCATTGGTAAAGACTCGATCCTAGATTACGGATTGCTGCAGAGTGGCATTTTCGACCCACCCAGCCGCGTTATTATCACCGTGATTATTGGTGTTTTACCTCAAGTATTAATTGACGGGATAATCACCAACCATCAAATTTTACCTAGTAACCAAGCTGGAGAATCGAGGTTAATTGTCACAGGAGAGGACATTAGTTTAAAACTGGATTTGGAGGAAAAAAACGCCACTTATCCTAACCAACCTGATTCAATCATTGTTACCAGATTACTTGCTGCTTATGCTACTTATGGAATAATACCGACAGTCACGCCTACTACTGACGTACCTATCCAAATAGAGCGAATTCCGACACAGCAAGGCACTGATCTAACTTATATTCAGCAGTTAGCCCAACGCAATAGTTTTGTTTTTTATATTGAACCGACTCTTCCCGGAGTTAGTATTGCTTATTGGGGGCCAGACAACAGACTAGGTTTACCTCAAAAAGCGCTGACAATGAACATGGGTTCAGATACAAACGTAGACTCAGCGATTAACTTTAGTTTTAATGCTTTGGGGCCAGCCCAACCGCAAGTAACTATAGTTGAACCACTGACAAAACTTTCTATTCCTATACCTATTCCCAGTGGATTGCGACCACCTTTAGTTAGTCGTCCAGCAGCTTCGTTACGCACAACATTGCCACGGAACACAGCGAATCTGAACCCAATTCAAGCTGGGTTACGTGCGGCTTCGGCTTCCACACAATCTAGTGATGCGGTAACAGCAACTGGGGAAATAGATGCTGTGCGATATGGACAAGCTTTGCGATCTCGCCGACTGGTTGGGGTACGTGGCGTAGGACTAAGTTACAACGGTAATTACTATGTCAAAGAAGTAAGACACAGGATTAAGCGTGGTGAATACAAACAAAGTTTCACTCTTACTCGTGAAGGTCGAGGTTCATTAACTCCTGTGGTGGTGCCATAATTTGTCATTTGTCATTTGTCATTTGTCATTTGTTATTCATTATTCATTATTCATTGTTTGTGTAGGGGCGTAGCATTTGCTCCGAAATATTTGGGGATAACCGACAATTGAACAATCGCTTTTGCTACGCCCTTCCTATCAACAACCAACAACCGTTTTCATGCCCGCAGGGCTGTACAATCAACAACTAATAACCGTTTTCATGCCCGCAGGGCTGTACAACCAAAAACAAAAAACCAAAAACAAAAAATAGATGAACAGACCTCCTTTTTACGGTAAATATAGAGGAATAGTAAGCGACAACCGCGACCCGTTAATGTTAGGGCGAATACGGGCTAAAGTGCCAGATGTATTTGGTGATTTGGAAAGTGGTTGGGCGTTACCAAGTGTACCTTATGCAGGGAATGGAGTCGGGTTGTTTCTAATTCCGCCTAGTAACGCTTGGGTATGGATTGAATTTGAACATGGCGACCCAGATTATCCAATTTGGACAGGTTGTTTTTGGGCGCAAGGCGAACTTCCAGCCACACCTGCTGTAGCAGAAATGAAAGTTCTTAAAACCGATACAGCGACTATTACTTTAAATGATTTGCCTGGTGCAGGTGGCGTTACAATTGAAACCAAAACTGGCATGAAAATTGTGATGAATTTGTCAGGAATTGAGGTGAATAATGGACAGGGTGCAACAGTGAAAATGACCCTGAATCAAGTATCAATTAACAACGGTGCATTGGAGGTGATGTAATGCCAGGATTTTTACTCCATGTTGGTGCAACAGTTTTGTGTACTCATGCGGGACAAGCGCAACCAGTTGCATCTAACCCTCGCGTTCGAGTAAGCGGTCAACCAATTGTAATGCAAGCGAATACTTACACAATTGCCGGTTGTACCTTACCCACGCCACCTACAGCTAACGGGCCTTGTTTAACTGCGCAATGGGTAACTGCTGCAACACGGGTGAGGGCTTCTGGAATACCAGTTTTGTTGCAAGACAGTCAAGCAATTTGCGCTCCCACCGGTACGCCATTAAATATCCTACTTACTCAGTTCCGAGTCAAGGGAATGTAATTGGTAATTGGTAATTGGTAATTGGTAATTTACAGGAAGGGCGTAGCATTTGCGTTGTTCAATTGTCAGTTATTCCAAAATATTTGGGCGCAAATGCTACGCCCCTACACAAATAACAAATGACAAATGATCAATAACAAATGATCAATAACTAACAACAAACAACCAACAACAAATGAACATTGATTTTCCGTTTCACTTTGATAACCGTGGTCGAACTGCGACTACTGATGATTCAGACCATATTCGCGACATGATTGAACAATTGCTTTTTACTAATCCAGGTGAAAGAGTTAACCGCCCTGATTTTGGTAGCGGACTCATGCAATTAATCTTCGCACCCAACAGTCCTGAACTAGCAACAGCATTACAATTCACCCTGCAAGCGACTATTCAACGCTGGTTGGGAGACTTAGTGGAAGTACAGTCCCTGGAAGTAGTAAGTGAGGATGGTATTTTGCGCTTGTTGGTGCAGTATGTAGTGCGACGAACTCAGGAACGCCAAACAGCAACTTTTGAACAAAGAATTCCACGATAAAGGTAATCGGTAATCGGTAATCGTACAAACAACAAATAACAAACAACAAATAACTAATAACTAATAACAAATGACAAATATTTTAACTTGTAAAAACGAACAGCGTCGCCATAGAGTCCGTAAACATCAAAACTTAAATGGACTTGATTACCTAGAAGTAAGTGACGACCAACGCACCCTAACTGTATACTTTCTTGGCAAAGCACCTCAAGTTATCTTCAAGGAAAATGTAAGCATTACCGGCGGTCGTCGCATTCGAGATTTGCGAGTCATTGCAGTGGAAATTCAGCGTCAGGAAGAACAAGATTTAGACGACTATTTGGAAGTAGTTATAGATCGTCCAGGAGACTTTTCTACCTACACCCTCAGCTTAGTTCAACTAGACGAAAATGGTAAGCCAACAAACCAACCATTGCAAGGTTTTGACCCTCGCTATAGCCAACTAAACTTCAGCTTTAAAATCAACTGTTCTAGTGACCTAGATTGCAAATCACCAGAAGTAATCTGTCCACCCAAAGAACAGACTGAACCAGAAATTAACTACCTAGCAAAAGATTACGCTAGTTTTCGCCAATTGATTTTGGATCGGCTGTCCCTGATTTTACCTGATTGGCAAGAGCGCCACGTACCAGATTTAGGCATTACCTTAGTAGAAATTCTCGCATATGTAGGCGATCGCCTCAGCTACTATCAAGACGCAGTTGCGACAGAAGCTTACCTAGACACCGCACGTCAGCGCATATCCGTGCGTCGCCATACTCGTTTGATAGATTACTATATGCATGAAGGCTGTAACGCACGTGCTTTGGTTTGCGTAAAAACGGATATGAACCTATCACTCAAACCAGAGGATTTTTACTTTATCACTGCTTTTGATAATCCTCCCAACAGCAGCAAAATTCTAACTCTAACCTCCCCAAACCCCCCTCGTTCCCCCCACCCTTCTCGTTCTCCAGTAAATAAAAGGCTTCGTCCTTATACCTCCCCCCTTGTAAGGGGGAAAGAGGGGGGTGGGGAGAGGACAGAGGACGAAGCCTTTTATCAAGGAGGGAGGACAGAAAAAGAAGAAATAACGAATAGGACTTTAGCATCTGACGACCTACGAAACGTTCTTTTCAGCCAATACGAAGTATTTGAACCTATCACTACAAAAAGCGAAATCAGTCTCTACCAAGCACAAAATAAAATAATTTTTTACACTTGGGGCGATCGCGAATGTTGCTTAGCGCGTGGTGCGACAACCGCAACTTTAAAAGTAGAATTGAATGAACTCAACAATTCCCCAGAGGAATTAAACCTAGAAGTAGGAGATATCCTCATCTTCGAGGAAGTTAAGGGTACCAAAACTGGAAATCCTGCTGATGCAGATTTGAATCATCGTCATGGGGTACGTCTGACGAAAGTGACAGCAGGAGTTGATGAATTGTACAATCAGCCAATCGTTGAGATTGAATGGGCCCAAGCCGATGCACTTCCTTTCCCACTCTGTCTATCAGCCATTGGCCCAGCGCCAGAGTGTGCCTTACTAGAAGATATCAGCATTGCCAGAGGTAATGTCATCCTGGTAGATCACGGTCGAACTATCAAAAAACCTGAGTTTCTAGGATGTGTAAAAGTTAAGGAAACACAAGCTAGATGCGAAGCTGAAGGAAGACTAGCAAATACCATACTTATTCCCAGTTTATTTCGTCCTCGTTTACAAGAAAACCCCCTAACTTTCAGTCAGCCACTCAACGCTAATACTCCAATTAATAGTCTGTTTAACCAAGACCCTAGACAAGCTTTACCTCAAGTCCAAAAAATGATTGGTAAGCGTTTTGTCTTTGATAGTTATGTAGAAGAAATTGAAACAGAATGGACTAGCAAATATGACCTACTCAGTAGCAAAAGTGATGACCAAGATTTTGTTGTTGAAATAGACAACGATGGACGTGCTCATCTGCGTTTTGGGAATGGTGAATTAAGAAAGTTACCGGAAACTGAAATGTGCTTTGAGGCGACTTATCGAGTAGGTAATGGTCTGCAAGGTAACGTAGGTGCTGAAGCGATTTCTTTCCTCGTATTTCACCGCAATGCACCAAATGGCGTGAATCTGCAAGCGCGTAACCCCCTAGCAGCCCAAGGAGGGATATCTTCTGAACTGTTGGACGAGGTAAAATTGTACGCGCCCCATGCTTTCCGCAAGCAGTTGGAACGTGCAATTACTGCTGAGGATTATGTTCGTTTGGCCCAACAACATTCTAAGGTGCAATCAGCCGCAGCTACACTGCGTTGGATGGGTAGTTGGTATGAAGTATTAGTAGCGATCGATCCACTTTCTCAAGAGACAACTGATGAAAGTTTGCTACAAGAAATTGCAGGATTTTTGTATCCCTATCGCCGTGTCGGTCACGACCTTGTAGTAGTAGCAGCACAGTATGTACCTCTTGATATTGAATTGAATATCTGTGTATTGCCAAATTATTTGCGTGCTCATGTCAAAACTGCTTTGATGCAGGTTTTTAGTAATCGCAATTTAGCTGATGGTAAACGTGGCTTTTTTCATCCAGACAATTTGATATTTGGTCAGGGAATTGCTCTCAGTAAATTAGTAGCGATCGCCCAACAAGTTCCAGGAGTAGAAAGTGTCACTTTCAAGAAATTAGAAAGGCTTTATGAAGGACCAAATAAAGAGATTGAAAACGGATTTTTGCCTATTAGTCCGCTAGAAATTGCCAGAGTTGACAATGACCCTAATTTTCCAGAAAACGGTCAATTTCGTCTTATTCTTCGAGGTGGAAGGTAATGGGAACTGGGAATTAGGGACTGGGTAATAGGTAATGGGTAATTGAACAAATAACAAACAACAAATGACAAACAACAAACAACAAGACTGTAGTTGCTGTAAAGGAATTGAAATATTGACGCCAAAGACATTGGCAAATCGGCCGGGATTGAATGCATTGGTTACTCGTGTTGGTACCCATGCAACATTTCTGGAAACGATGAAAGCACGGCTTTCTAGTAGTGACTATCCAATTTTGCGTCAATTAACTACGCGCAGCGAGAATGACTTTAGCATAGCCCTATTGGATGCTTGGGCGACTGTGGCAGATGTCCTGAGTTTCTATCAGGAACGCATTGCAAATGAAGGTTACTTACGAACAGCAACAGAACGCCGTTCTATCCTAGAATTAGCTCGATTAGTAGGTTACACTTTGCGTCCAGGTGTCGCTAGTAGCGTTTATCTTGCCTTCACCCTAGAAAATGGCTACGATATCGAAATTCCTGCGGGTACACCAGCTCAAAGTTTGCCTAGTCCTGGTAAGCTGCTGCAAACTTTTGAAACAGCAGAAAAAATAGAATCTCGCGCTGCTTGGAATAGCCTTAAACCTCGGTTAACTCGACCACACAGGGTTGAAAAAGAGTTAAACATTGAAAGAGCAGAAAATAGAAGGCTAACAACTTCAAATTACTCGCCTGATACTGACACAAACACACTGTATTTCAAGGGCATTTTCACCAAGTTAACGCCCAATGAACCACTGTTAATTGATTTGGGTGACGAAAAACCTTTGCTGTATCGAGTTATGGAGGTGAAGCCTGAATCAGTAGAATCTCGAACTGCGGTTACTTTGAAACCTTGGCAATCGGAATTAAAAGATCCAACGCCGACTAATTCAATTGTCACCAGCAAAGATGCTATTGTAAATCGCTTGCTGGAACCGCTATCACCGACAACGATTCCTCCTCGTAATTCTGCTGATTTAGGTAGGGATTTAGAGGCAAGTTTTGGGGAAAATTCTGCAATAAATACTGACTTACTGACGAATTGGCATCCTCAATTAAAGCCAGTGTTGTATCAAGCTTTGGAAAAAGCAATTGTT
>JAYFMV010000050.1:0-56507 GCA_042408245.1 Potamolinea sp. | reverse complement strand
TTTTGCTTACCTATTTCTCTGTTGTATGAAGACGTGGTTTTTCCTGAAGATAATCCCGAAGAAACTCCTGAAAACTTGAGCTAAAAGCCCGTGTAATTAGTTACACTGCGGATGAGTTGCTAGATACAAGAATTCCGCTAACCAGCAATGAGAATTTATCTGTTTTAAGCGTCTTCTAAGGACAGAGAGAAGCTGGTAATAATTAATCAGTCTCATTTTCACTATCCTCTTTAGTGGAATCTGCTTTAAGCTTTGATTCTGGTATAGCTTTGATTAGTTCTTGTACCGCTTGAGTCTTAGTCCATTCATTATGTTCAGCATATTTCTGCAACTTCTGTAGCTGACTCTGGGTAATATTTACAGACAATCTTACTAATTTACTGGATTTAGTTGACATAGACGCAGAGTTGGTGTGATTATTATGTACGTGATGTTTGATTGACGTGTAATTTAATGTTACATCCAATTGCACACAACAATTATTGCATCTAGCGCCTAGCAGCAGTATTGACGTACTAACTGCTAGACTTCCCCTCTACTTGAAACAAGCAAGCAAGGAGCAAATACATCATGCCAGAAAATACGGATAGTTTGAGGCTGATAGACAAGGTTAACTGCATTCAAGAAAGACTGAGGCTGATCACAAACATTTACATCAATCAACTGTTATTACTGGAGCAAAGGTTCACAGAAGACTTTGAAGATTTACAGCAACAGTTAAAACAGCTTGAGGAGATGATTATACCAGTAGAGCGAGACCAGAAATAGATTAGCTTTCTAATAATTTCGCACCAATGTAAACCGCGATCTCCTCTCTACTTAAATGATGGGCGATCGCTGTGAGAATGGTGCGTTCTCATAAGTACTTGTGATTTGAGATGAAGCACAGAATTTGCTGTTGCTTAACTCGTGCTATCTCCCTGCATTATTAATGATGCGAAGGCGATAGCGCAAGCGCTGCTGCAAACAGATCGCACTCATGACAAATAATCAGTCACTGTACAAAGCGGGCGGCGAGAATCGAACTCGCATCATTAGCTTGGAAGGCTAAGGTTTTACCACTAAACTACGCCCGCAAATTTTGGTGAATAATTTCACACTTCAACTAGATTAGCACAATGATTTAGTATTTAGCAAGACCAGAGCAAATTTTATTTGGGATTGGGAGTAATGGTAACTGGGATGTAGTATTCTCGTGGAACTGGTTTACCAGCCATGAGAGTTGGTTGAAAGCGCAACTGCTGGACAACCTTACTGGCCAGCGCCACAGCAGCATCTTTAGAGAGATTACCACGCACCGCTTGAGTAATCTTGGGCAAAACTGTTGCGATACCGTTAGTTTCGATCATCACCCCCACTTTTAACTCTACAACCCGATCCAAATTAATCCCCAACTGTTTCAGTTCATCACCAGCTATTTGCGTATTACCTTCGATCAACACAGCTAGTTTATCGTTGTAATTAGGGTCGTCTGGGTGGATAATCGGTTGCTTGCTCTCAATCCTATCCTGAAGCTTACCTAGGAGAGAAATTACACCACCTCCAGACTGAGAATTGGAAGAATTTTGACCTGTTTGTGTCCCTGAAGTAGAAGGGATATTGCCAGATGAAGCCGTTGACGAATTTTGACCTGTCTGTGTCCCTGGGGTAGAAGGGATATTAGGAGAAGAAGCCGTTGCGGAAGCTTCAGGTTTAGTAGTATTGTTGCTAGGTGAAACAGGCTTAGTTGTGGGTGTCTGTGGATTGGTTTGCTGGTTTTGGGAAGGGTTTTGCTGAACTTCAGATTTCTGCGTAGGTTTTGCAGAAGGTTTGTTTGGGGAAGGAAAAGATATTGGTGCCTTCACCTGCTTTTCGGGACGGATTACAGGTGGAGTAGGAGTAGGGATGACCAGACGGTTGCTGTTGGGTTCCAATCTTCTTGTAATAGGAGGATTTACCGAAGCTGGGTTTCTGGGAGTAACTGAACTAGGTGCTGGATTAATTTGGTTAGAAGATGTATTTGTAGGCGGTATAGTAATCAGATCTACAGGAATTATATTCTTCTGGGACTGCAAACCCTGACCATCTCCCATCAACAATAGCCGTAGTATGCCAAAGCCAAGTAAATGAATGATAACAGAACCAAAAGTGACATAAAACCACAAACCTGGAGGGTCAGTATGACATCGTTGGGGTATCTGAGCGTCAGCAGTTGGTTTTAAACTTGGTAGAGCCATGCTTGCGTTTGGTAGAGACGCCTTATATTCCAGTAAACATCATAGGTCACGACATTGGCATTCGCAGTGAGGATAATTCTACCTCTTGCACAAGTCAAAATAGACAGTAGGGGCGAAGCATTCGTGCCTAGATTTACCGCACTTACGAGAGAATTTTGACACGAATGCTGACGCTCGAAAACTCGCTAACGCTTCGCTAAAGTCCTTCAAGGATTTTTGCTGACTTATTTGAAGATAACAGCAGAATGAATAGATTGATGAGATAAATCTTATGATCAGTATTAAATAAAAAGGTACAGGAACAATGAACGCTAAGCCTAATTATCCCTCCCTACCATTGCGGATAATCCTCATTATTTGTATCATCCTCCTAGGATTGATGCTGAGTGGTGCCCGAATCCAACTAGCATATGCTCTTACTGAACCAGGAAGTATTTATCAACAGCGAGTTGTTCACAATGCAGATGGTATTGGTAAATTTTACATGGGCAGAGAAATTGCTAAGGTAATGGGACATACTGCAGCACTTTGGCTAGAAAGACCAAGTAGAGAAATCAGCGAACAACCCCAACAAGTAGTAGATTCTCTTAAGTTGAAACCTACTGATATTGTCGCCGATATTGGAGCCGGTACTGGCTATTTTAGCTTTCGGATTGCGGGTTTGATATCTCAGGGAAAAGTCTTAGCTGTGGATATTCAGCCAGAAATGCTAGACATGATCAATTTCCTGAAAACTGAGAACAAAATTAGCAATGTTGAACCAATCTTGGCAAGTGTGATTAATCCCAACTTACCGGATAACAGCGTTGACTTGGCTTTGATGGTGGATGCTTATCATGAGTTTGAGTATCCCAGAGAAGTTATGCAAGGAATTGTGCGATCGCTTAAGCCAAGTGGAAGGGTAGTTTTTGTAGAGTATCGCGGTGAAAATCCCTTGATTCCGATTAAAGCGCTTCACAAGATGACCCAGAATCAAGTGCGAAAAGAAATGAAGTCCGTGGGTTTGCGATGCTTGGAAACCAAAAAGTTTTTACCACAGCAACATTTAATGGTGTTTGAGAAGTAGAGGGAATAGACCTCTTGCATAAATCTTGATTTGAGATTTGCAACCGCAGATAAACGACATATCAAAGCTGCTCATTTGTTCTCTCCCCACCCCTCTCGTTCTCCCCTAAAAGGGGAGAGGAGTAAGGACTAAGACATTTATTTGCTCCAGAGGTATAAGGACGAAGCCATTTATTTACAGGAAAACGAGAGGGGGAAACGCAGATAAAATACAGAATACTTGATTTATTTAGGTAATGATATCATCGACCTTTGTATCGGAATCATTCCCAAAAACTCTGCGTCCCTCTGCGTCCCTCTGCGTCCCCTCTCTGCGCTCTCTGCGTTAAAAAAACCATATTATTCCAATGACAACAGACTTGATATGTATCGACCTTTGTATCGGAATCATTCCCAAAAACTCTGCGTCCCTCTGCGTCCCCTCTCTGCGCTCTCTGCGTTAAAAAAACATATTATTCCAATGACAACTGGTTTGAGATGAGATGAACTTTTGCCAGAGGTATATTGTAGCGCGGACATCTTGCCTGTGTCGGAAAATACAACCAACACAAGCGAGATATCTAGGCTACTATTTCTTGCCAAACTTAGTTTTCAAATCGTTCAGCGTTGACGGTTTCTTCTGGGGACGACTGCTATTATTCCCCTCATTTATCTGATCAGGTGAACGCATCGATAAGCTAATTCGCTTCAATTGCTCATTCACCTCCAACACCCGAACCTTCACAACTTGTCCCACCTTAACAATCTTCTTCGGATCATCCACAAATCTGTCAGCAAGTTGGGAAATATGCACCAAACCATCCTGATGTACACCAACATCAACAAATGCCCCAAAATTTGCTACATTCGTGACAATACCTTCCAGTTCCATACCAACCGTAAGGTCTTTGATTTCCTTCACCCCTTCCTTAAAAGTCGCATACTTAAACTCAGCACGTGGGTCTCTTCCTGGCTTTTCCAATTCCTTGATAATATCTCGGAGAGTCGGTTCCCCCACAGTATCCGTGACGTATTTTTTCAGATTCATCGACTTCAGCTTATCAGCCACCTGAATTATCTGCGTCAACGGTACATTTAAATCAGAGGCGATCGCCTTAACAACACCATAACTCTCAGGATGGACAGCAGTATTATCCAAAGGATTATCACCACCACGAATCCTCAAAAAACCAGCCGCTTGTTCAAAAGCTTTTGGCCCTAACTTCGGCACTTTTAAAACTTCCCGACGATTTTTAAAAGCCCCATGTTCGTCACGATAAGCGACAATATTTTTAGCAACAGTAGGTGTCATTCCAGAAACAAAAGTCAAAAGTTCCTTAGAAGCCATATTCAAATCTACACCTACATAGTTCACACAGCTTTCTACTGTTTCATCCAGCTTCGTTTTCAGTAACTTCTGATCCACATCATGCTGATACTGTCCCACACCAATCGACTTTGGATCAATTTTTACCAATTCAGCTAAAGGATCTTGTAAACGGCGTCCAATACTAATAGCTCCCCGTACTGTTAAATCTAAATCAGGAAACTCTTGACGTGCAACATCGCTAGCTGAATAAATCGAAGCACCAGACTCATTTACCATCACTTTAATCGGCTTGCAATCCATTGTTTTGATAACTTCCGAGATAAATTCATCTGTCTCACGAGAAGCTGTACCGTTACCAATCGCAATTAGCTCAATCTTATACTTCTGAATCAGATTTTTGATAATCCCAGCAGCTTGTGTCCGTTGTGCGGCCGCTTGGTGAGGGAAAATATTTTGATACTCCAAAAATTTCCCTGTTTCATTCAGTACAGAAACCTTACAACCAGTGCGAAAACCTGGATCAACAGCAAGGGTTGGTTTCATCCCCGCTGGAGGAGAAAGCAGTAACTCTCGCAGATTAGTTTCAAATGTCTTAATTGACTCAATATCAGCAGCAGTTTTTTTAGCGTTACGTACTTCACTCATCAGAGAGTTTTTCATCAGGCGATTGAAAGCATCTTTGATCATTACCTGATAAAATTTTCTCACTGCTGGAGTTTTGCTATGTATTTCCTCAGATTCCAGATAAGACAGCACAAATTCTTCATCGAAAGCAAGTTCAAGGTTCAAGACTTCTTCCGTCTCACCTCGTAACAGTGCCAACATATTATGTGAGGCAATTTCCTTAACTTTCACCTGGAATTTGCGGTACATTTCATATTTGGTACTACCTTCAGGATGTTCATCTTTAATTTTGGAGACGAAGACCCCTTCTTGCATCAGGTAATCTCGTAAATAAGCCCGAAATTCTGCTTTTTCAGAGACTTCTTCTGCCAAAATATCCGAAGCACCTTTAAGCGCTTCTTCCAGTGTCTTCACTTGCTTTTCTGGGGAGATATATTTTGCTGCTTCTTCTTCCAGAGATACAGGTTTTGCATTCTTGTTGTTCAGAGACTTGATGAATTCAGCAAGCGCTTCTAAACCTTTTTCCCTAGCAATTGTGGCTCTTGTGCGTCGTTTTGGACGATAAGGAAGGTAGAGGTCTTCTAGTTCGTTTTTCTGCAAACAAGCTTCAATTTTGGCTTTCAGTTCCTCGCTGAGTTTGCCAAGAGAGGCGATCGCCTCCAGTATCGCCGATTTCCGTTCTTCGAGTTCAGTCAGATAGGTAAATCTTTCAGATAAGTCACGCAATTGGATTTCATCCATCTCATCGGTGCGTTCTTTGCGGTAACGAGCTATGAAAGGAATTGTGGCACCCTCAGCGAAGAGTTCGAGGGCGTTTTGTACCTGAAAGGGTTTGAGTGAAAGTTCTTGAGCTAGTAGTGAAGGAATGTTCAACATTGCGTATGCGTACAGTCTGCTTCTTCCCAAAATAGCTGACTACTGAAGTTGCGGCTCAACAAATTTGCGTTTGTTTGCACAAACCATAGAATCTTTGCTATGATTTTAACTATTTTTTTATTACACAATACCCTGTGCCTCAATAAAAGTACTGAGAGTTCAATGTGAAGTTTACAGATATACAGAGCTTATTGTGAAGATTCCAATATTAGCTGCTCACCTAGAATGAGTAGCGCATCTTGTTTTAATCTTGCTCATACATTGCTTTATGCTTTGCTAAAAGCTGTAGATATGTCTCGTTGGTCTTTGCTTGTATCCACTTCTCTTTAAAGATTGTCGCAGACTCTGCTTTAACTAAGTCTATTTCATTGGGTAAAATATCTTTCCTTGCTTTAAGCAGGGCTTCCTTAGAAGTTTCTTTTTGAGGATTGCTCTGATATTTCCTACCACTTTTATGATTAGCATATCTCCGGGAGCGAGTATAACCCATTTGCAAAAACTTCCGAGCCATATCCGCACCAATAAAATCATCTTGCTCCAGATAATCTAGAAACATTTCGTAGATTTTTTTGCTAGAATTCTTAGCAATATCTGGAGTTTTGAACCGCCAATAGGGAAGAATTTCTGATTTGTATGGTTCCACCAAAAGCACTCCCTGCTCACCCTTGCCCACTCGATAAAGTTCGGGAGATGTTCTAAAATTGATCTTCTTAAAATCTAAAGAGTAATCAAACTGCATGATTAATTTTTATTTTAAATACTAGACTTTTCTCCCCAAGTCTGAATTACCTCTAAAGTAATGAAAAGGAGCAGTTTCAGCCATGCTATCTACCCCCCAGTCCCTAAGCACAGCCCTTGTCCCCGGTAATCTACGTCGGGTACATCACATAGCCTTGAATGTACAAGATTTGCAGGCTTCCCGTCACTTTTACGGTGCTATCCTTGGTTTACATGAACTAACAGGTGAAGAAGTTCCGACCACATTACGTTCCCTTGTCGCGAAAGGAAAAGTTACCAACTTCGTCACTCCAGATGGCACCGTTATAGACTTGTTTTGGGAGCCAGAGTTATCACCACCAGACCAAGACCCCCATCGTACTTTTACCCGCGCTAATCATCTCGCTTTTGACATTGATCCACAATTATTTGACCACGCCGTTGAGGTGCTAAAACAAAATCAAGTAGTAATCGATCATGGCCCAGTAACTCGCCCTACTGGGCGAGGTATTTACTTCTATGATCCAGATGGATTTATGATTGAGATTCGCTGCGATCCTCAATAGATGACTGACGCAATATTTACCCCCCAACCCCCCGAATTTCGGGGGGCTATGCTTAAATGCTAATAAACTTAGTTGGCTGCTGCGAAGATTGCAGCTTCGATACCCAACAGTGCGTCTTCAAAGTTATCATTAACAATTTGAACATCAAATTCATCAGCAGCGTCAATTTCAGCTTGAGCGTGAGTGAGACGACGAGCGATCGCCTCTTCACTATCCTGACCGCGATCGCGAATCCGCCGCTCTAGTTCTGCTAAACTTGGGGGCAGAACAAAAATGCGCAACGCTGCAGGGAAAGTATGCTGGATTTTCCGTGCACCCACCACTTCTATTTCTAAAATTACTGACTGACCGAGTTGAAGAAGTTGCTCTACTTGGGCGCGAGGCGTCCCATAATAATTACCAGCATACTCTGCCCACTCCAGAAGCTCACCCGCCGTCACCATTTGCTCAAAATTTTCACGGGTTACAAAGTGATAGTGTTTCCCGTCAATTTCGTTAGGACGTGGTTGACGTGTGGTTGCTGATACAGATATTTTCAGTTGGGGGTGTCGCTTCAGAAGCGATCGCAGCAAAGTACCCTTACCAACACCAGAAGGACCGGTCAAGACGATGAGTTTCCCTGCTTGCATTTTTAGTGGAGGTAAGGCTTAGTTATTGTTACTTTGACCATCTTTACTGATTACGAAACGATGAGCAACTGTTTCCGGCTGAATTGCCGAGAGAATTACATGACTGGAATCTGTAATAATTACAGCTCTAGTACGACGCCCCATAGGTTGCGTCAATTAATTGTCCGCGATCGCGTGCATCTGTAATAATCCGCTTAATAGGAGCAGATTCTGGGGAAACAATCGCCACGACTCGGTTTGCCGAAACGATGTTACCAAAACCGATATTAATCAGTTGAATGTCCATAAGGAACTAACGGCGAGTGCCAACTAAGGAGCGATTAAGAGAGACTTATTCTTTATGGTATCTAGAATAATTTAGCCTTACAAGGCTAAATTTTACAGAAAATCAGGATTTTAGGTTCTATATTGCTCGATCTACCTGGTAAGCGTAAACAGTCTAAGGGTAGAGATTGGGGAAAAATCTTGGTAAATTGATGGGAAATCAGAGTAAATTGTTCCTGCTTTCACCATAGCCAACGCTAAGCAAGAATCTCCGGTTTTTTCTAAGATGTGGGGACAGTGTAATTACCGAAAAGACTGCTCGTGCAAACAGTTGACTTCACTACCCTAACTGCTGCTTGTTTGGAATTGCGTTCTGAATGGATACCAGGACGTACCGAACAAGTATATCAGCGCGATCGCCAGACAATCGCCATCTGCTTGCGTACCCTAAAAGCTAAAGGTTGGGTTACCATTTCCTGGCACCCCCAATCGGCTAGAATTTGTCTGGGCGATCCACCACCGAGGACACCCGATACCTTCACCTTCAGTGACCAACTACGACACCAATTAAGCGGATTTGCTTTAGTCGCAATCGAGGCGATCGCTCCTTGGGAACGTGTACTAGACTTACAATTTGCTCGTCGTCCGGGAGATCCAGCCAACTGGCATCTCTATGTCGAAATTATGGGTAAATACAGTAACGTCATCCTCACAAGTGCCGATAACCTAATTGTCACCGCAGCTCATCAAGTCAGCAACACTCAATCTAGCATCCGTACCATTCAAACAGGTCAACCTTACGAACTTCCACCCGCTCTCACAGCTACCTCTCCCAGTTTGAGCGAACCCCAAGAACGCTGGATTGAACGAGTTAGTTTGGTACCAGGAGCAATCTCGCGTCAACTGCTCAAAAATTACCGAGGTTTGAGTCCAGTACTGCTACGTTCAATGATACAATCAGCAAATTTAGACCCTGACCAATCTACTGAAAGTCTGAATCCGTCCGATTGGCAAAACCTCTTTGGGCGTTGGCAAGAATGGTTACAAATCATCAGTGATACCAAATCTCCGTTTCAACCAGGTTGGACAGAAAACGGATACACAGTGATGGGTTGGGGTATGGTCAAAAGGGCGCCGAACGTCCAAACTTTACTCAATTCTTACTACACCAACGAGAGTAACCAACAAGAATTTGCTCAGTTACGTCACCAACTGTCTCAGAAATTGGGCAATATTCTCGATAAGTTGCGTCAAAAAGCTTCTACATTTGAAGAACGTTTGCAGCAATCTGACACAGCAGACGAACATCGACAACAAGCTGACTTGTTGATGGCCTATCTCCACCAATGGGAACCGGGGATGAAGAGCATCTCGCTGCTTGACTTTGAGACTAACAAGCCGGTTACAATTTCCTTAAGTCCAGAGAAAAATGCTATCCAAAATGCCCAAGCACTCTACAAGCGTCACCAGAAGCTGAAACGCGCTCGTCATGCTGTTGAGCCATTACTCAAGGAAGTGCAAGGGGAAATTCACTATTTAGAGCAAGTAGAAGCTGCTTTGACTCAGCTAGACACCTACAGTACTCCAGAAGATTTACAGACACTACAGGAAATCCGCGAAGAACTGATTGGACAAAAGTATCTAGAGGCCTCAGCACAACGCAGTCGCGATCTTCCCGATGTTTCTCAACCATACCGCTATCAGACGCCCAGCGGCTTTGAATTATTAATTGGTCGTAACAATCGGCAAAATGACCTATTGACATTTCGCACCGCTGGGGATTATGATATCTGGTTTCACACTCAAGAGATTGCTGGTAGCCATGTCCTGATGCGTTTACAAGCAGGAGGCGTACCAGAAGAGGTAGATTTACAGTTTGCGGCTGATCTTGCTGCACACTATAGCCGAGCGCGTCTAAGCGACCAAGTACCGGTGGTCTATACTCAACCGAAGTATGTGTACAAGCCAAAGGGTGCGAAACCAGGTATGGCGATTTACAAGCAAGAACGTATTATTTGGGGGCGTCCTCAACAAGGCCGCAACTACCTTATGGAAGATATATCAGTTAAAAAGATGTAAAATTTGATTACAAAAGTATTTTATGTTACTGTATATAAAGAAATCTTGCGACTGCCGCATTGGGAACGCGCAGTTTAGATTTCCCTCAAGTAGAGAGCATGACTAAATCGCCAAAAAATTAACTAAACTTCACCATACCTCCTCGCAACGAGGAGGTATTTTTGTGGTAAGTTAGGCATATTGCCGAAAACCAAGGCAGAAAAACCGCGAAACCTTTTTCGCCAAACCATCATTTTTTCTTGATGTTCCGAGTACGCTCGGCTTGAGCGGAATTTACGCCCGTGGACAAGAAGAGGCCGACCTCCTTGGCAGAAGCGGGAATTAGACCCTCCAAGCTCGAAGCTTGGTTGAATAGTTAGACTTAAGTAAGTTTAGCTAAGTTCTATGGAGCAGACAACATAATTTGCGAGTAAAAAAGACCAGTTGACGCGATCGCTGGTCTTTTTTAAACATTGGTCAGTGGTCAGTGGTCAGTGGTCAGTGGTCAGTGGTCAGTGGTCAGTGGTCAGTGGTCAGTGGTCAGTGGTCAGTGGTCAGTGGTCAGTGGTCAGTGGTCAGTGGTCATTTGTCCTTAGCTTGTGACCATTAACCATTAACCACTGACCAATCCCCAATCCCCAGCTTGTCTAGAAACTAAACGTAGTTCTGATCGTACCGATCACAATGCTACTGTTGCGAGCGTCGAAGCCGGGAGACGTGATCACAATAACTCCAGGAGTGACAGAGATATTATCCGTCAGACGCATTTGGTAGAACCCTTCAATGTGCAGAGAAATATTAGGGTCTGGGTCGTTAAAGTTTTTAATAAGCTGTCCTATAGGTGTAGAGTTGACCAAAGCTAAAGCGGCTGGAACTAAAGCAGGATTGACATTGGTAGGGTTGAGTAAACTTGGATTTCCCTTGATATTTGTACCCACCACGAATGGTTCTACACCTACAATCAATCCCCCCAAATTGCCTTTTTTACCCAAATTCGGGAAAGCTAGGGTAAGGGCTCCATTGAGGATATCAATATCGCTACCGCTAAATAGTCCATTCCCTGTGGAAAGAGTCTGAGTTTTCGTGTAGCCAAACCAACCACCGACTACAAAGCGATCGCTAACCTGCCAAGATAGCTCTACTCCAACAGAATTACTCTTAATCGGGATATTGAGATCAAACCCCAAGGGAAAGCCCGCAAACTGAGGTTGACTCAGTAAATCGCCTAGAGTACCATTAAAAGCCACGGGAGCAGGAGGAGGCGTTGTTCCTGCTGGAATCGTTAAATCTATTGGTAGACTAATTGGTGCTGGAAGCGGTAAATCTATTGGTAGACTAATCGGTGCTGGAAGCGTTGTCCCCGCTGGAATGGTTCTTCCTGCTGGAATCGTTATCGTTCCTAGTGGTGGTGGTGCCCCAACCGTGATCGGAAATGGTAGTGTTGTTGCTGTAAGCAGTGTAGTTCCTACGGGAAGCTGCGTTCCAGTTGGTAGAAATTGTCCTGCTGGAATTGTTGTTCCAGCGGGAAAAAATTGTGGAGTTGTCGGTAAACCCGGTGGTTGAAAGTTAACGTTTACCTGTTGATCTGCAAGATTACGAAGGTACGTCTGGGGGTTAGCAAGCCGACTACCCGTGAGCATTTCGCGATTGTAGGAGTTAATGTAAGTTAAGCCAACTTGGAATTTACTACTAGGCTTGTAAACTAATTGAGCTAGAGCACCATAAGCACCCTTGAACAAACCACCACTGTTTCCAGGATTACTGGCATCATCAGCTAAATATCCCAAACTCAGTTCAAGACTGTTGCTGAATTGATGTCTCAAGCCAATACCAGCACCTTCAACCAAGTAGTAGATGGGATTGCGCGTACCAAAACGAGTCAAAGCACCGGAACCACCATCACCATCTAAAAAGTTTACCGTACTGGCAAAATCATCTGCAGCACCCCCATTGGCAACAATCACTAATTCTGTCTTTTTACCGATGGGGAATTTATAGAGCAGTGCATCTATTTCAACACTATTTTGGGCATCTTCAGCCGCAAAGGCCATGTTCCCTTCATAGGTCTGGGTTCTGGAAGTGAAGGTATTGAGGCCTTGAGCTTGTAGTCTCGTTCTCAACAAGTCTTGTCCTGTGAAACTTGTATCAAAATTCAAGCGAGTTCTGCTACCCAAGAGTTTGATATTATCAACTCGCTCACCAAAGGCCCCCTCTCCTGAGAAAGTACCTGTAAAACCAAAGATAACTTCTCCATTCAGTTTAGTAGTAGTAGAAAACTGAGTAAGTTCAAGTTCCCCGGTTCGTGCTTCTAAAGCGTCTACTCTAGCCCGAACTATCGCCAGTTCTGGGCCAAATGCCTCAATTAGTCGCTCTATTGTCACCAAAGTATCTTTTGTCGGCAAGTCAGTTGGGATGGATTTTGCTAAGCGCTCGATTTGCTGCAAACATGCATTCAGTCCAGCAGCAAATTCATAGCGACTTAGGGAGCGATTACCGCGAAAGGTACGATTTGGGTAACCTGCTATACACCCGTAACGTTCGACAAGCGATCGCAAAGCTTCATAGGCCCAGTCTCTAGGAGAAACATCCCGTAATTGAGAGACATTTGTAACTTGTTCTAGGGAGTCAGTATTGTTTTCGTTACTGTCAGAGTTGATTGGTTCAATTACATTAAAATTACTACCATCCGCAGGCATCTGAGCAAATGATTTTGGTGCTTCAATCTCAAAAGCCTCTGCGTTCTCCAGTTTAATTTCAGGAGTGAGGCTCAGTTTGTTATTAACTATTTGAGACTGGAGCGTAACTGTTGACAATAGCGTTTCAGTGGCGATCGCCTCTTGCTTTACCTCCTCCTGCTTTACTTCCTCCGCAACAGCGATCGCACTCCTACCATCCAACGCTAATACATCCGATGAAGCAAGAAGCGTCACCCCTAAAATAGCTGGACTCACTAGCCAAGATTGCCACAAGACTTTTAACATGATCTTTTATCCTCACACCTATTGCTGATTCTCAATAATTCCGGATTACAAATCCTTGATAAATGAGAAATATACTCAATTGCTTCTTGATTGTTTTGCTTAGGAGTTGTCCTTGTCAAGAAGTAATCTTCTACGGACTAAAAGCCAAGCACAAGTACAAGTATAGAAAACAAGTTCTCTCGGTTTGATGATAATGATAATCGTTATTGTGTCAAAGGTAAAATCTACCAACCAAACCAGCTAAACAAGAAGTGGATTATTGTTCAAACTCACTCATCGAGATGTTCAGCAACAGAGTGGTAGAGAGTCAGTACATGATGATCTAAGAGGCTATAGAAAACCTTGCGACCTCGCTTGCGATAGCTTACCAAACGCATTGAGCGCAAAGCCCTGAGCTGATGAGAAACCGCAGATTCGCTCATCTCTAGCGCAGCAGCCAAATCGCAAACACAAAGCTCTTTTTGCGCCAAAAGCGAGACAATTCGCAGACGGTTTGCATCTCCTAACAAGCTGAAGAATTCAGCCATCTGCTGGGCTTTTTCTGTACTGATAATTTGACTCTTAAGGGTCTGTATCTCATCAATTTCTACCGGATGCGGCGGATGACAGGTGAGATTGGCGATTACAGCCGCAGGATTGAGTATGGATTCTTGATCTGAAAGTTGGGCTGACATCGAGCTTTTATATTTGCCAGTTATAGCTATGTAACTTCATGGTAACGGATGAAAATGATTAACGTTATCAGTTTTCTGACTAGCAACAGCAACAGCTAACCCCGTCCTACTTCGCTAAGGGCGGGGTTTAGGCGTATTTTAACGACACTTAGCAGCCACAACCTTTATGACCGCAGCCTTTTTCACTGGAATGACCGTTAGCGCAGGCTTCAGTGCAGTAGTATTTGCCATCCTTTTGCACCGCATCACTGAGGGAAACGACGCATAGGCAAGGTTCACAGGCGCATTTCATTGTGGTTACAGTAGTCATGATTTTTTCGCTCTCGTCAGTTCTAAATTAAATATAACATATGAACATACATTCAGGTATTTTTGAATTCAATCTTCAAAAGATTGAGAGTTGGCCGAGGTTTCAGATAACTTAGAAGAAAGTTTAAATTCTTGCTTGCTAATATTTCTTCAATTTGTTAAGCTTATTAAGCGCTGAAAAAGCGAGCCGGGATAGCTCAGTTGGTAGAGCAGAGGACTGAAAATCCTCGTGTCCGGAGTTCAAATCTCCGTCCTGGCATAAAAGTTAACCCGCCTTGAAATCGTTGATTTTAAGGGGGTTTTGCTTTGTTGGTACAGATTTATCGAGAAAATGGGTTTAAAACCCCGTCCTTCCCTTGACGGCTTTATATTAGAATAGCAAGGTCATTCGCTGAATTAAGAATCCTCGTCTATGAGAGAGCGAGGAGTGTCAAAGAAGTACAAATATTGTAAAACTGGTGCAAAAGCCCTAGGCTAGACTGACTAATCTCCTCCTTTGTCCTCTAACCTCTTGACTCGACGTTCCAAAGCTGTCATCTTTTCTTCTAGGTCAAGGCGATCGCCCTCTGCTGTAATGCTGTAGCCTACCAGGCGATCCGCAATCCGAAGAATACGGTCAATCTCTCCAGTGAGCCGATCCATCTCTCCGGTCATCTGATCCATCTGTCCGGTGAGACGATCCATCTGTCCGGTGAGACGATCCATCTGTCCGGTGAGACGATCCATCTGTCCAGTGAGCCGATCCATCTGTCCTTGCTGGCGAAACTGTGTATTTTGTAAGTCTCTTTGTACAGCAAGCATAGTTTCCAGGGTTGCTTCTATCCGGTCTAATCGCTCGCTCATGTACCGATATTTTTAAGCTAACTTTTAAACCTAGCGTAGCATTTTGCATTCTGTCTGCGCGATCGCTCTCAACATTCTGAGTTATCTCTCAACTTAGCGCAGATTTCTGTGTCCTCAAAAACTCTGGATACAAGCTAGAAGCTTGTGCTACTTATTAGCTCTAGTAGATTCCTCTACAATTGCGATTTCTGCCGGTGTCAATCCGTCCAGTTGATATACAAGTTGGTCTATTTCTGCTTCGATTTCGGAAACATCAAGGGATAGACTATCCACCAGGAGCAAATCCGCCTTTTGGCATTTTCAGTTAAGATAGCTCCTGACATAATAGAGTTTCCCTAGTTGATGGCGCGATCGCTAAAAAATGGTGACGCTAGTTGTAATTGTCAATGTGATCATCTCCCTGCTGTGCCTATATGTGGCATGGCAAGTGTGGAATTTGCGGCTGGCGCTAGCGGCTGCAACCAAGGCTATAAAAGACGCCGAGCGCAACACCCATAAGACGTTATCTGATGCCCCTAATGCTATTTCTCAAGGGCAGTTGGGTGTCAAAGGTCTCAGAGAGAGCTATCAGCAGTTAGAGGTTCAGTTGCAACAAGTACAACGAGTTGTGGTGCTGTTGGGATTGGTAGAAAGAATTTGGCGTGGGCAATCGAGACGTGTACGGCGTCCGCAGCGCAACAGAAAGCTTAGGTGACAGGCAAACTCAAATATCAGTCATCAATTTACCGTTCGCTTTCTGCATAGAATTGACGTAGGGATAGAGACCAGAAAATGTCAAAGAAAAGTACTGGAGCGTTTATTGGTGGTCTGCTACTGGGCAGTGCCATTGGAACTATAACTGGTTTATTGATTGCCCCGCGCACGGGTCGAGATACGCGGCTTTTGTTGAAAAAATCTGCAGATGCTTTACCAGAGTTAGCAGAAGACTTATCGACTAGCGTGCAACTGCAAGCCGATCGCCTTTCAGAATCCGCACTGCGTAGTTGGGATGGCACTCTGGCGAGACTGCGGGAGGCGATCGCTGCTGGTATTGAAGCCTCTGGGCGAGAGACTGTAGAACTCAGAGAGTCGAACGCTGAAGTGGCTAATGAGTCACGCCCCTCGGTTCCTGAACATAAGCTGTAGGCAACTGTCTGTGATTGACCCTTTATTTTGGCTAGGATTATCGATCCTGCTAGTAGCTGTCAGCTTAACTGCTGTCTTAGTAGCGGCCCTACCTGCTTTGCAGGAATTAGCAAGGGCAGCGAGGAGTGTTGAGAAGCTAGCTGACACTCTGCGCCGGGAATTACCGCCCACCTTGGAGGCGATTCGCCTAACGGGTTTAGAAATCAGTGACTTGACGGATGATGTCAGCGAGGGCGTCAAAAGTGCTGGTCAAGTTGCCAAACAAGTTGACCAAAGTCTTAGCAGCGCTAAAAACCAGGCGAAAAATGTTCAAGTCAGTACTCGTAGCGTTGTTGCGGGTGTCAAAGCCGCCTGGAAAATTTGGAGGAGTCCCTCTACAGGACGGCGGTCAATCGAACGTCTCCCACCGTCTCAAAGAGGCTCTCTAGAGCTGCGAGGGGGTGACAGCAGTGATGCATATAGTGAATTATCAGAGGGTAATGCCGATTCTGGCACTCGTAAAGCTCCCCATCACAACCTTCAGGGCGAATCTGTTTCACGAAAACAACGGGAAGACTTAGATGCGTTTGAGGGAGATACGGATTATTAGTTTTGCGGCTTGTGGGGTTGAAAAATCGTTCTCATTTTTGTGGTGTAGGCCAACTTGCCTGCACTCTTCCCAGTAGCAGCGACGATGCCTACGCTACTTTAGCTTGCTGCGTTGCTGTTGGGACATTTGAAGTAGTATTGCTCAATTCCACTGCTAGAGGCTTTGCGATCGCCCCTATTATTAGACTAAAGTAAACAAGTGTAAAGAAATGCTTAGTTAGTTCTTATCATTTGTTTAAAGTCTCCTCTTAACCTTGCCTTGTAGATCGCGATGCAAAATTTTTTTCCAAAACGACTTTTGATATCCCTAGCGGCGTTTTTCCTAGCCTGCTCAGTTTGGGCGATCGCTCCAGCAGCACAAGCCTATGATAATCCCGACCTACTTCCCAAAACACAAACGCCAGTAATTGACCTAGCCAACTTCCTCCCGAAACTTCAGGAAGAAACACTAATCAAAGACTTAGAAAGCTTTGAAGCAGAAACTGGTTACAAACTGCGAGTATTAACTCAATTTGACCGCACACCAGGTAGAGCAGTAAAAAATTTCTGGGGACTCAACGAAAAAAGCGTATTACTGATTGCTGACGCCAGAGGCGGGAATCTCCTCGGTTTCAACGTTGGCGACGCTCTTTATCAATTTCTCCCACGCACCTTCTGGGTTGAGTTGCAGACACGCTTCGGCAACCTCTACTATGTTCGCGAGAACGGCGAAAACCATTCTATTGTTGACTCATTGGATACCATAAAAAACTGTCTCCGTCAAGGAGGTTGTAGAGTTGTACCCGGTCTTCCACGAGAACAATGGATTCTCACCCTAATTACCTCTGTCGTGGGAGGAGTTATCTGTGGATTTGCAGCAATTCCCCGCAAAGAAGGACAAATTTTTGCTTGGCAATGGGCATTGATTTTCTCACCCTTGTGGGGCATCCTGTTTATTGCCTTCGGAATTGCACCAGTAATTACACGAACCGCCGAGTGGTTACCACTGTTTCGCAATATCATCGGCTTCCTACTTGGTGCCGCAGTCGCGTACTTGTCCCCGATTATCAGTCAATCCTCGACTTCTGAAACCTAACGTCCGTGGAGAGGGGTGCTGTTAACAAGAGCGCTTGCGTCAAAGATTGGGTAGATTAGGGCGTTTCATCAGTTAAGTTGACATAAAGTCATAGAATTGGTTGTTGTTAGGGAAGAAAGAATCAGAGGCAGGGGATGCGCCGATACGCTCTGCGAGATGACCAATGGGCTCGAATTAAAGATCACTGCTATTGCTACCCGCTATGACAAAACTGCCAGAAACTTCCTCGGCGCTATACATCTAGCTGCTTCTATAATCTGGCTTAACTGATGACACACCCTAGATAATACTTTATTCTCTGTAGTCATTTGTTGGTGATTCCTGGTCCGTGCGTAGCGATCGCCTTTAAGAGAAAACTTTTTGGTTTACTGTGAATTTAAATGCTAGCAAACCCTATAGTAGGATGGGTTATGTCAAAGCAGTTTCTCATGAAACTGAAAATACCTGAAAGCAAAAGGAGCAAGTAGCTTGAACCGCAACAAGACAGTTTTTGCACTCTTTATCGGCATGGTGATGTTAATATCCGTGCTGATCTTGCCCAGCGTCGCCTTGGCGCAAGACAGTGGCATCTCCCCTGCGCACGGCTGGGTCACCTCCCCGCCCAGCCGCCAGGATCACTGTAGTAGGACTAATCCGAACGTAAACTGGTGTGGCGATCTGCAGTACGAACCGCAGAGCGTAGAAGGAAAAAAAGGCTCGCTGCTTTGCAGCGGCGGCAACCCCAGGTTCCCAATTCTCGACGATGAAACGAAGCCCTGGCCGGTCAGTGAGATCGGGCGCTCGGTAATGATTAACTGGAAGAACACTATGCCCCATGTCACTAGCAACTGGGAATACCTTGTCGATGGCGAGATACATGCCTCCTTTCCCGGGAATGGCCAGGTGCCGGGCTTGACAGTCTCGCACCCGCTGACAGATCTGCCCCTTGGGCGCCACAAAATCCTGGCTCGCTGGAACATCGGCGACACGGCTTATGCGTTCTACAACTGCATCGATGTCAATGTCGTAGGCAGTTAGCCTTGGTAATAGTGGCACACGACTTGGGCTTAACTGTTTTCAAGTCGTGTGCCATTTTGTTGCTTAATGTTTGTAGTGCTTAGTGGATAAATGTTTCAGCCGACACAGGACTTGAACCTTTGAAATTTCAAGTCCTGTGTCACATTTTTGACCGGAAAAATCTTCCCTGAGCCTCAAAATGCCCAAAAACAATATCGAAAACTGCTTCGCCAAACTTAAAACTTTACCGTGCTATTGCTACCCGCTATGACAAAGCTGCCAGAAACTTTCTCGGCGCTATACATCTAGCTGCTTCTATAATCTGGTTTAACTGATGACATACCCTAGATAATCGCCCCTCTTCAACTATTTTTCTCAAACAAAAGATAGAATTAACCAAATCACTTTTGGGTTAAGAGCTGTAATGGAATGGCATACAACGGATGCCCAGAGTCTGGCAATTATTGACCGAGAAATCGGCGACCACATCTTTTCAGCGGCGGAATACGAGATTGTACGCCGGGTCATTTATGCGACCGCTGACTTTGAATATCAGTCTCTGATTCGTTTTTCTGAGCGTGCCTTACAGGCTGGGGCCGCAGCTTTAGCTGCTCGTACTACCATAGTGGTAGATGTGCCGATGGTACAGGTGGGTATCACTCCCCATATCCAAAATACCTTTGCTAATCCTGTCTATTGCAGCATGGAAGCGCTGACACGACCTCAAAAAGAGAAAACACAGGCTGCTTGGGGAATTCAAACCCTAGCCAGACGCTATCCAGAAGGAATTTTTGTGGTCGGTCAAGCTCAAACCGCCCTGACTATCTTAGTAGAATTAATTGAAGCTGAAGAAATTAAACCTGCTTTAGTAATCGGCACCCCTTCAGGATTTGTCGAGGTGGATGTTGCCAAAGACCGTCTCAAAGATTCCCTGATTCCTCATATTCGCATTGAAGGCCGTAAAGGTAGTGCTGTAGTCGCTGCTGCGATTGTCAACGGATTGGTAGACTTAGCTTGGCAAGCTTATGGACAAGACAACAGTGGTTTAAGCTGAAAGCCCCAATTGGGGATTGAGGATTGAGGATTGAGGATTGGGGAGGAGTAATGTAGGGGCGGGTTTAGAAGATAACTTGACGCTAAAACAGACAACCTCTCAAACATTACCCGCCCTATACAAGGGGATTGGGAAGTCAGTAATCTGAATAAGGCCTGCGACGCTTGTTATTAACACTGCGGTTTCTGGAATTTGCAGCATTGCCAGATTTGCTCAACTGACTGCTAACCTGAAGAAAAACATCTCGTTGCAGAAAAGGATAGTCACTCACCCAAAGATCCAAACTGGGAATATAAATATCACTTGTCTTAGCAATACTTTCCAAATCTGGTTGATAGGACATTACCAACATTTCTACAACTTGCTTGCGAGAAATACCTTTATGAAGGCGACGCAGTGGTACCTGTAAGCTTGTGGCAAATCCTGTTTCGTCTTCAACTTCCAGATTCAAGCGTCGTTCCCGATTTTCAACAATAACCAACTCGCCACGTTTGTTAACAGTTTCTTGTTTACCAATCAACTCTTCTGTAACATACACATCCACTACTCGACCACGCAAGAAGCCGCTATATTTGTAGCGGCGCACCTCCAGGTTACGCCGAGTGGCCCAATAAACCGGACCCCACAACCAGTAAAGCCCCGTAATCATACCGAGTAACAAGCGCAAGCCATAGAACCCTTCACCCAACAAACCTCCTAATATCCAAACGCAGAAAATACCAAGCATGGAAATCAGGACTCGCTTTAAAAAATCTGCCAACTTACCCCAGTAGTAGGCGTACTGCGGCCCTGTAGCAATGAAGGGAATTATTTGTTCAAACTTCTCTCGTGTAATTGGAACTAGCATTAGTTTAATTATTAGTTATTAGTCATTAGTTATTAGTCATTAGTCATTAGTCAACTGACAACTGACCAATGACTAATGACTATTTACAGTATCTTCTCTAAACCATAAACTAGGGATTTAAGCTGAGTGATTTTGCGAATCGCTAAGAGAACACCTGGCATATAGCAAGAACGATCTGAGGTATCATGACGCAAGGTGTAAATTTGACCCGCTGCACCAAAGATAACTTCTTGATGGGCAATTAAACCAGGTAAACGGATACTGTGAATGCGAATATTTTCATCAGCAACACTACCCCGTGCCCCTGCTAATTTTTCCGTTTCTTTTACTATAGCTGGATTAAAAGTTTTTCCCATTTCTGCTAATAGCTGGGCGGTTTGAATTGCTGTACCACTTGGTGCATCGGCTTTTTGATTGTGGTGAAGTTCAATAATTTCCACATGGTCAAAGTATTGGGAAGCTTGAATTGCTGCTTGCTGAAGCAATACCATGCCAATGGAAAAATTAGGGATAATTAAGCAGCCTGTGCTGGCTTTTTCGGCAAATTCTGCTAATTGTTGAATTTGCTCTGTACTCAATCCTGTGGTACCAACGACAGGACGGACACCATAGGCGATCGCCGACCGCACGTTCTCATAAACGCCGCTAGGGTGAGTAAAATCTACCATCACACCCTGTACCTTTTCTTGAGTAGCAAGCACCAGAGTTGCTTGCAAGTCATTCAAAATTGGAATTTCCAGGGGGCCACACCCAGCGACTTCACCAGCATCTTGACCAATGTAATCTGGATTGCGTTCAATAGCACCGATTAAGGTCATATCCTCGGCAACAGAAATAGCCTTAATGACCTCACGGCCCATTTTGCCAGCAGCACCATTGACTACGACGGGGATAGGAGATTGATTCGACATACTTTCAGGATATCTTTGGAAATGCATCTAGGGAATTTTAGACCTTAATCGGCTCAAAACTAATCCATGAACCTCACTTGTTTTCTTGGATGGCTCTTGGAAACCTGCCTCTAGTTGCAGTAAAGTGGAATTTAGGCGTAAAAATGTTTGTGGGAAACAGAACTTTTGGAACGATTTGAAGTAGCCGAAACCGTCCCCCTCCCTGTGGATTTGGTCTGGAAAGCGCACGAAGATGTAAGGCTTCTAGAACGTATTTCTCCACCTTTTCCGGTAGTACGGCTTAAGGATTCAAACATTGTCTGTGGTAACGGTACTCAGTTTACTGTGCGGATAGAATATTTCGGCGTAGGATTTGACTGCCAAGTTAAGATTACTCATTGGGACCCTCCAACTTGTTTTATAGATGAAATGGTGAGTGGGCCTTTTAAATTTTGGGAACATAAACATCAGTTTATGCCACTTACTTCTGAATCAACTCGCATAGTTGATTCAGTCAAGTTTGAAATGAATCCTGTGCTGGATGGTACGGTGGTTCGCTTGGGGTTGGAGGCGATGTTTAAGTTGCGGATGCAAAACTTGAAGCAGGCCTTGATGAAAGGAGAGTAGCGGTAGGAAAGTTAAAGTAACACAAAAAATTAAAATGGTGCGTTACACAGCGTTAACGCACCTTAATATTTAAGCTTAATTTTGGTAAGTACTGTTAATTAGATAAGTCCTAAAAAACCAGCAATGAATTGGTTAGAGAGGTGTGAATAGTTGGCTTTTGCTAGTTTCTCGCATACCCGCACCCTTCCTACACATATTTGGTTTTTTTTCACCTACCTACTTATTACAAAGTACCAGTTTGTGTAATCATCAGGGCGAAAACGCCAATGCTCATGACAACCAAGACTAAACCGAGAGCAACGGACTGACCGAGATGTTTTTTATTTTGTGAAGTTTGCATTTTTTTCTTGTTTATTTTTAAGGTCGATAATGAACAATAACAATATTTTCCTGGGGTAGATGAGAAAAAGAAATGTTTCTTAACAAAGCGCAATCCAGCTTCATATAAACTAGCTTGGACACTGAGATGTCGCGCCTCAGAGCCCCGATTGTTTGGAGAAGTCGGGGCTCTCCTGCTCAGGTTGTCATAAGTTTAAATATCCTTAAAATAAGATAGCCAAGTATTAACCGGATGAAAGCCTACAGACTCATAAAGCCGCGTCGCACTCGTCAAGTTTTGAGCATCAACACCCAGTTTTACCTGTTCTATACCCATCGCTTTTAATTGCTTGATCGCAGCAATTAACATGGCTTTTCCTAACCCTAACTTACGGAAATTTTGTCGCGTACCCAAGAGTTTAATCCAGCCTTCTTTGCGTCCACTGCGAGCATTTTCTTCCCAGTTGATATATCCTAGGCAAAAAGCAGCAAATGTTCCATCTGGTGCGACAGCAATTAAGTTTAGTTCTGGTAGATAAGACTGATTCTTAAACTCATCTCTCGCCGTTGCTACTGTTAAATCTTGGTGATTCCAGTGATCGATGAATGATTCGTTGAATAGTTCTACCCAAGCTTCAATATTCTGTTCCCAGGATAACTGTTGTAGCCTAAAGCCACTTGGTAGGGAGGATGAGCAAAAGTCCTGATTCAACGAGCAAGCCATTGTTAAAAAGCTGCGCTCAGTTGTGAAACCTTGTCTTTCTAACAGCACTCTGCGCAAAATTTTGTCATCGCGACTACAGGTGTGCAATTTTATGGGAAGAGTACAATCTTTCCCAATTTCATGCATTCGTTGCTCACTCCATTGGAGAATTTCGGTTTCTATAATTTCACCGTGCCAAGTTGGGTGAACATCAAAGTAGAGGTAACTCGAAATTTCATCCTTCTGCTGAGAAATCAATAATTGCCCAAAGCCAATAAGTTTACCAGTGCTATCTTTCCAAAAACGCAAATCACGCGCTTTATCTACATTCGGTGAGTCAAAGAAACCTTGCAGATCCCAAACTAAGGTATCATCATCTAACTGTCCGGTAGCATCATTGAGTTTGACCAAATCAACGATGGGGGCAAAAAGCTTCGCTATTGGTGTACGAGGCAAAGCTTCAGCTAATACAGGATGTTTACGCTCACCTATATGGGGGCGTATTTTTAAAGTTGTCATAAAAAGGTTGCAGTCCGTTTTTCGGGACTGTTTACATTTAAGTTAGGTATTGCAAAACAGCAGAAACTGGGGAGACCAGGAGTAATGTAGGGGCGGGTGCGTGAAGATAACCTGATGGTAAAACAGACAACCTCTCAAACATTACCCGCCCTATGCAAGGGGAAAATTTCGACATTACCCATTACCCATTACCCATCTCAGCTTTGTATCAGAAACACAAGCTCTATCTCTACCAACGCTAATAGAGCTTGTACATACCGATTTGCCAAACCTGAACTCGGTTTAACTGGAGTTCTACAAAGAAAATACTCTTAGATTCAGGCGAAGTTTTTCGCCTTTGGTAAAACATAAAAATTTCACTTCAGGGTTAATTTCAAACGACCATCAGTGGGAATGTTTGCACTTTTAACCGCGCTAATTTACACAAACAGGCAAAATTGACACGTTGAGATTGTGCAGCATTTCTTGATTAGATTATACACCAATTAATGCTGCTATTGAGTTTCCCTAATATAAGAATATTTGATTCAAAAAGATGAAATTATTTAGTTAAACCATGTTCGAGAGCGTAACGTACCAATTCGGTGCGGCTATTTGTCCCCGTTTTGCTGAACAAGCGGCTGACATACTTTTCAACGTTGCGGACACTGGTTTCCAGTCTTCTGGCAATTTCTTTATTCATCAACCCTTGCGCCACTAAATCTAAAACACTCTGTTCACGCGGCGTAAAATCAATACGAATTGGTGCGGGTGTTTGAGTAATGCTATTTCCCTTGCCTAACATTGCCCGAATTTCAGCAATTTGCTGGGCAATTTGCTCTAAATCGCTACCGTTGACATTATCTTCAGAACTTGAAGTGCGCCGTTCCAACAAATTCTTGACAATTGCGACTAATTCATCTGGGTCAAAAGGTTTGGCTAGATAAGCATCACAACCCACCTGATAACCCTTAATGCGGTCTGAAGTCATCCCTCTAGCAGTGAGAAACACAACAGGCAAATTTTTGAAACGCGGATCGTCTCGCAGCTTTTTGAGGAACTGATAGCCATCCACTTGCGGCATCATGACATCAGAAATTACCAGGTCAGGTGTATTTGTCTCCAGCATTTGCCAAGCGTCATTGGCATTACTAGCAACCTGTACATTAAAACCTCCCTCTTCTTGCAGATATTCTTTAACCGATAGCCTTACTCCCGGTTCGTCGTCTACTACTAACAGTTGTGCTGACATCTATCTTCCTTAACCCTTACTCATTCAATCTAACGAAAATTGTTGGTTTCGTTGACATCCTCCCCGGCGTGTTCGCGTAGCGTTGCCGCTCTTCCTACGCACGGGGATTCCCAAGACAGGCTAACGCCTCGCTGCGCTAACACGACTTGGATTTCTGCTTCTTTCCTTTGCAGGTATTTCGCAACTGCCCTTTAGACTTATGCCCATCAGGTCTTATGTTCGCTCCACAGACTATTACCGCAAGGGAAGAGCGGCAAGAATATTATTTGCGGCATTGATGTCTCGGTCGTGATGCGTCCCACACTCAGGACAATCCCACTCTCGAACCTCAAGCGGCAATTGAGCAACAATGTGACCACATTTCCCACAGCGTTTAGAACTGGGGAACCATCGGTCAATTTTCACCAGTGTTCGACCGTACCACTGGCATTTATATTCCAACTGACGAACCAACTCAAACCAGCTTGCGTCAGCAATAGCAGCACTGAGTTTTCGGTTTTTCATCATATTCTTCACAGCCAACTCTTCGACGGCAATCGTTTGGTTTTCGCGTACTAATCGAGTGGTTAGCTTGTGTAGGAAATCTGTTCTAGCATCAGCAATAGCTGCGTGAATTCGAGCAACTTTAAGCCTGGCTTTTTCTCTATTGTTAGAACCTTTAACTTTACGAGACAGAGCTTTTTGAGCTTGTCTCAATTTATATCTAAGGCGCTTGAAATGCCTAGGGTTAGCAATCTTTTCCCCGTCACTGGTCGCAATCAGCGAAGTGATTCCCGCATCAATTCCTACAGCCTTATCAGTTTGTGGCAGAGGTTTAACTGTAGGATCTTCAACCAGCAACGAGACGAACCAACGTCCCGACGCATCCAATCTTACTGTGACAGTGGATGGGGAAGTGCCAACAGGGAGGGTTCGACTCCATCGAATAGGTAGAGGTTCAAGACATTTTGCCAACCACAGTTGTCTATCTTTCCATTTGAAGGCAGAACGGGTAAACTCAGCACTACCACCACTTCGCTTTTTCTTGAAGTTAGGGTATTTGGCATGGCCAGCCCAAAAGTTAGTAAAGGCTTTTTGCAGGTTTCTCAATCCCTGCTGAAGTGGAACGCAGCTCACTTCGTTGAGAAATTGCAGGTCTTCCTGTTTTTTCCAAGAAGTTAGCATCAAAGACGTTTCGCTGTAGCCGACCCGTTCCTGCTGTTCGTACCAGGCTTCTGTGCGAGTATGCAAGGCCTTGTTGTAAACCAACCGAACGCAGCCCAAGGTGCGGCGCAAGAGTTGTTCTTGTTCCACTGTTGGGTAAAAGCGGTATCGGTAGGCGCGTTGTGTCATGCCTCACATTCTAACAAACAATCTGTAAAGCCGTCCTAGAAGGACGGGGTTTCTACCCAAATTTTCGATGAATCAAGATACTGCTAGTTATCAAAGCCTGAGTGGATAATCTGACTCCTTCTTTAGGGAAGGGATCAGGACTTTCCACTCAGAACTGTTGGCTAATAACCACTATTCGTGGCAAAACACAACATAGCCAGAAGAGCGTTAGTTATGTAAAACACGGCAACAATCTTGGTTTCTGTCCAACCGCTAAGTTCCAGATGGTTATGAAACGGTGACATTTTCAACAGACGCTTGCCAATGCCATTTGGCCCTTTTGTGGCCTTGTAGTAACTAACTTGGGCAATCACCGAGATGGATTCCACAAAGAAAATGCCGCTGATGATAAATAAACACCAGAGGTTCTGACTTAACAGCCCTACTGATGCCAGAGCGCCTCCCAGAGCTAGGGAACCGGTATCGCCCATAAAAACTGTCGCAGGGTTGCGATTATGGACTACAAAGCCCAGGCAACTGCCACTTATGGAAGCACAGAAAATCATTAAACCAGGTGCCGTTGGGGCAATAACTGCTCCTAATCCCAAGAGAGCGATCGCGCAAGTACCAGCAGCTAGTCCATCCACACCGTCTGTGAGGTTTGTGGCATTACTTTCTGCCACTAAGACAAACGCAGCTAAAGGCCAAAATACTACCCCTAAAGGTAAAGCCAGATTTAATGGCAGGTTAATTGTTGTAATACTTGCTGGCTGACTGAAAGCTAGCCACAGACAAAATAGCGCACCAACTGCTATTTGCAGCAGCAGTTTAGTACGGGGGGAAATCCCTTTATTCGAGCGTCGTCGGACAATTTGCCAATCATCCAGCCAACCGATTGCGGCATAACCAAGAGTTACAATTGATACTGCCAGTACTGGTATAAACTCTTGGGTTTGTAGGAATAATCCTGACCAAACCAAGGAAAATAGTACCGCGACTGGTATAAAAAATACCCCTCCCATTGTTGGGGTACCGGCTTTTTGTAAATGCGTTTGAGGCCCATCCTCACGGATAATCTGCCCCATTTTCAGAGCTTGTAAAAAAGGAACAGCCCAATAACCAAGTGCAGCAGTAATCAGCGCACACAGCAACAGCGGTAAGGCTATTGATACCCCTGATAAAAGCGATCGCCTTGCTGTCCAGTCAAGAATCAATGCTCCCAGGCTCAACCCTACAGTCAGTAATGTCAGAAGTCTGGTACCGGTCAAACTTGCTGACCGCCCAGAAGGTAATTTTGCGTCTACCACAAACTTTCCATTCCTTTGTCGAAGATTCCTCACACAAACGCTTTTCGTTGCTTATAGACGATTCCCATGTTGACCCACGGTAATGAAGGGAATCCTAACATCACTTTGGCGATCTCACTCAATTACTCAAGCAAATCTACTTAAGGGATGCATCGATAGTCTACCGCAACAAATAATCAATCTAGGACGAATAGCAGGACGTTAAGACGCTCCCTCTTATCACAATTTCTTATCTCTCCCCTCTTACCTTCAGATTCGGGGAGCAAAAGACCTAAGTCCTAAATTAATTCCCTGATTCGATGCCGCCTTAATTACTTCTATACAGGTATTTAGAGGATTTCTCGGACAGTTTTATAAAAATTTTCTCTCGGTGCTGAGCAGCATTTTTTCGTGACCAACGAATTTGGGATTTTAGATTGTGAATTTGAGATTTATTAGGTTTTATGGACATTCCATAGAAAGTAATGCTAATTCCTCACCTCAAAAGCATCGCAAATCGATTGATTAATAAAACTTAACGGTAATGGGTCAGTGGTCAGTGGTTAGTTGTCAGTTGTCCAATCCCCAATCCCCAATCTCCTTGCATAGGGCGGGTAATGTTTGAGAGGTTGTCTGTTTTACCGTCAGGTTATCTTCACGCACCCGCCCCTACATTACTCCCCCTCTCCCCAATCCCCCGCCACTATAACTCAAACGAGTGACACTCAAATGAGTTACCTCAAACGTGTTTCACCAAAACGAGTGACTGTGAAGCGCCGTCTGACAGCAGTTATCTATGAGAAGACAGCATCTTGATTCAAGGAGTCACAGAATGTTAGACGGAGAAACAATGCAACACGAATTTGAAGGTGAGTTTGAGAGCGAATTCGAGAGCGAATTTGAGGGAGACGGTGAATTTGAGGGCGAAGGTGAAGAATTTTTAGGCGGACTTGCCAAAGGTATCGGCAGTATGCTTGGCATGGGAGAAGGAGAAGGAGAGTACGAGAGTGAGTATGAGAGCGAAGCCTTCTTCAAGCGCATACGTGGACTAGCTCGTAAACTAGCGCCCATACTGAAAACAGTAGCTCCACTCGCAGCAAGAGCCGTAGGAACAGCAATCGGTGGCCCTGGAGTGGGTAGCGCATTGGGTAACATTGCAGGTCAACTCTCTCGTGAAAGCGAATTCGAGTATGAATTGAACCACGAATTTGAGAGCGAGTACGAATTTGAAGGTGAGTACGAATACGAAGCAGGGCCAAGACCTGAAGCCTTAGCCGAAGCACTGGCCGCAATGGCAAGTCAGGTACAAAGCGAAGCTGAAGCTGAAGCATATGCGGGAGCTTTCACAGCCAGAATTATCCCGATCAAATCAGCATCCATGATGAAAATTTCGCCTCGCTTGGTCAAGGGTGCTGCAACCTTGACCCGTGCTCTGCGTAAATCTGAAACCACACGTCCCCTAGTCAAAACAATTCCCACCATCGTTGCTAGAGCTAGCAATACCCTAGCGCGACAAGCAGCCCAAGGAAAGCCAGTCACTCCAAAAATAGCCGCTCGCGTCATGGCCACCGAAACCCAAAAAGTATTGGGTAATCCCATGACTTGCGCTAAAACCCTGATGCGTTCCTCAAAGGCCGCTAGCAAATTAACCAAAGCAGCACCAGCACCTTCCTCACCAGCACCCACACCAAAGCGGAGAAGAGAGCCTATTTATGACTTCTAACAATTTTGGTTGTACTTGCAAACACAAGAACAAAAAAAGAGGTGAAACAATGTTTGAATACGAATATGAACTAGAAGCTGGAAGCGACAGAGAACACGAGTGTGAATTTGCCAGCGAGTACGAAAGTGAAGAATTTTTCCCCTTACTTTTCCCCTTACTCAAAGCTGCAGCACCAATGGCTATTAAAGCAGTTGGTAGTCTGATTGGCGGACGAAAAAGACGAGGACAGCGAGAGTTTGAATTTGAGTATGAACACCACCCAAAAGAGAAAGAAAAAAGCACAAGAGGACAGCGAGAGTTTGAATTTGAGTATGAGTATGAAACCTCCTATGAAGGGGAATATGAAGGAGATCCTTTTATCGGGAACCTTCTGAGAGGTTTAGGCGGTGCTTTAATGGGCGAAGGCGAGTACGAATATGAATCTGAGTACGAGTCTGAATATGAGTATGAAGCTGTCCCCATGAGCGAGTATGAAATGGTGATGGAAAGTCTCGCCTACAATGCAGCTCATAGCGAAAGTGAAGCAGAAGCAGAAGCATTTTTAGGGGCATTGATACCATTAGCAGCGCGATTAATTCCCTCAGCAGCAAAAGCAATTACTTCTGTTGCTCCCTCCCTGATTCAAGGAGTAGCAAAAATGGGGCGTACTCTCTACAACAATCCCAATACTCGCCAACTATTGCAGACAGTTCCTACAGTATTGAAAGGAACAGTGCATACCCTAGCTAATCAAGTAGCACAAGGCAAACCACTCAATAAAACAACCGCTGTGCGGGCGCTTGCAGCTAATACAGCCAAAGTTTTAGACAATCCCAAGAAAGTTGCCAATGTGATGAAGAAGTCCCATAAAGTGCAGCATCAAGCGCAGAAACAAATGCAGCCGAGTGCCAATGGTAAGCGTCGTCGCCCTTCATACGCTTAGATCCGCTCGTCTGTAGTTCGGAACTCTGCAATCAGGATAGAACAAATGAACGGACTTTTGGACACGTTGACAACATCGAGCGCAGAGAAGGACTCGGACGGGTTTGGTACTCTGGCTAATTTGTATGAAAGCATCGAAGACACAGCACAAGAAGAAAGAGCGCAGCCTAATCTTGAGTCTTGGTTGCGAGTGCAGGCACTAAATGTTACCAGACACGCGGCTGCTTTGCGTCCCTTCCGTCATGATGAATTTGGTACAGATTCAGCCAGTCCTTCTGACGCTCACATTGATGCTGTGAATGAGCTGATAAATTCGCTCAGAGCGCAGTTACGGGAGATGTCGATGCAGGTAGGGAGGAGCGCCGAAGCAGCGATACAACAGCCAGATACCAAACTGCTGCAACATTTGCTAACTCGCAAGGATCGATCGCACGATTGGGTGAGATCGATTGAGAAAATCTGGGATTTTTATTTCGAGCTTTTTGGACAAAGACAAAGCAGATTTGGTAACTGGTTGTTAGCGTGCGATCGCATTGCTTTGGATTGCTATCAAGATATCTATATGGGATTGGGAATTGCTAAGTCAATTCCAGCACCGGCGCCATTTTCATACATGAGAACTGGCTTTTCACCTGCTACCTTTCGGCGTGGTATTCCTCTCTCGAAATTAGGGCAACAAATCAATCCTTTCCCATTGATTCAGTTACCTTATCACCGTTTAGTGAATCCTTGGACACTGGGGGCGATTTTACACGAAGTTTCCCATAACCTGCAAACAGACTTGGACTTGCGTAAGGCAATTCCACAGGCGATCGCCCAACGTTTGCTCAAAGCTGGGATGAGTCGCATGGTTGCTGCAACTTGGACTAATTGGCACAGCGAAACCTTTGCTGATTTATCTGGATTATTGCTGGGAGGGCCGGCTATTGTCGCATCACTGATGGATATTGCAGCGCGATCGCCCCAAGCTACCTTGTACTTTCATTCTGGTGCACCCCATCCCATTCCCTACCTACGGGTGTTCATCAGCATTGAGTTACTGCGTCGTATGGGCTTTCCTGAAATCGCCGACAAATATCGTCAAATGTGGCATCGTCTTTACCCGAATCCTCGTGGTGGCAACATTCCTGCTGAAATTTTGCAAACCTTCAGCAAGGCTAATGGGTTAGTTGTAGACACAATTTGTTTTACACCTTACAAACAGTTGGGAAACAAGACACTAGCTGAGGTAGCAGGATTCAAGCCACAGCACCAACGGATGATTGAGGAAGCTGGACAACGTTTAGCAACAGGGAACGATCCGGGGATTATACCAGAAAGGTTCTTGATTCCTGCGTCTCGTTGGGCCTTAGATCGGCGACTGGCCGAACCGAGAGTAATTACAGAACACTTCTACCGGGCCTTAGCTCGTAGGTAGGGGAAGTGGGAGATGGGGGAGATGGGGGGACGGGGTGACGGGGTGAATAGACTTCTTGCAAAAGTCAATATCCTGCGAGAAATCCCTCATTTTATCTGCGTTTATCTGCGTTTATCTGCGGTTCATTATCTCCAATTAGTATTTTTGCAAGAGGTCTATATTACCCATTACCTCTTACCCATTACCCATTACCCATTACCCATTACCCATTACCCATTACCCATTACCTATTACCCAATCCCCAATCCCAATAATTTGTAAGGAGAAATACCGATGACAACAACTTTTTTGATCAGGGGGTTAATCGTCAGTGAAGACGACCCCACAAATGCTAGTAATAACTTTCTACCGGCTTCTGGTGTTCGGGTAGAAGTTTGGGACAAAGACGTTCGCTTTGACGATCGCCTAGGTAGCGGTAAAACTGACTCCACAGGCTTCTTCGAGATCGAGTTCACAGACGACGACTTACAACAAGACTTTCTCGATTTAGATTGGAATCCTGATTTATTCTTCAAGGTTTTTCAAGGTAGAGGACTCATTGGTACTACCAGAAAAAACGTAATTGTAGACTTTCCTTTACCACCGAAAGGTACGACATCGACAGTTGTTGAGCGCTTGCCATTTTTGAAAGAGGACGGTAGCCAAAGTCGTTACAGAATCGAGAGAGCTGAAATTAAAATTATCAAGGATAGCGATAGCGAACAGCGTCCCACACAAGATTTTCAGGAAGAACGGGTTACGGTATACGATATCTTACCTACCTCCAACCAAATTGTAGGGACAAGCAGCCAAAGCTCCCTAACAACTTCCGATGGGAAAGGTGGATCAATACAGCAAATGTTAGATAGCGCCTTAAGTGAAGTATTAGGGAGAAATGTTAACAGTGACCCAAAAACTTTTGTTAGTACCCTAAATCAAACATTCACTCCCAAAGAAAATAAAGGACGTACAGATTACATCTGGACTCCCCGTACCTATGCTGCTACCTCCAACGACCTTGGTGGTAAAGTCAGCGGTGCCCAAGCATCCCTCTACCATCGAGCCAAATCTGCACTCAACGACGCCATACCCTTACTAGATAAACTCACTCCTCTAGATCCAGTCGCAGATGTGCAGAACATGGACGCCATGCGCTCAATTATCCGCACTGAAATGGTGGAATTAGTCGATGAGTTGGGAACTAACGGCGGCCCTAGAGTTCAGCGAGTTGATAGCTTGTTTCAACTTTTGCTGGGAAGCGAAGACGATACAAGCTCTCCCGAAAAGATTGGGGGACAAATGAAAAATCTTGCCGATGTTTTTGGGCTAAATCGCGCTCACATTAACACAGTGGATGAAGAGCAAAATTATGGCAACTTCCTGATTATTCGTGATTACATTGTGTCACTAAGAGTGAGCTGGAATGAATATGTCCGTGATTCTGGAGGTGGAGCATTTGTGGGAACACAACTTGTTTTGTTATCGCAAGCTTTAGCAGTCGTTGCTGAATCGGTACAGGAAGTTTATCGAATTATGGATTTAGTCTTTTTGGGAGCAGCAGAAAGACAGTCCGTTTTGATTGACTTTACCCTGTCCCAAGCACCATCCGTTTTCAACGGGGAAAGAATCTTACTTGGAAAAGGTATCGCTTTCCCCTTACCCGACGGTACTGGATATCCCACAGTACAGCTAGCGAAGCTTGTACCTCCTTTGACTGTTGAAGGATTGCTGAAATGGGCCTATCGTTTTGGGGCCGAAGAAGGGCCAACCCTAGCAAAAGCAGGTGGAAAATTGGCGATCGCCCAAGCGATTGGAAGTACAGCCGAAAAATTGATGATTTTGGTACAAGCAGCTTCCTTTACACCAGTTCGGAACAGTGCTTTCCGACGAGAAGGAGTGTTGCGTGCTTTGAGAGATTTAGCCTTCCAGTTGTATCAGGTACAACGTCTAGCTAAGGAAATTATTCCACCTTCGACTACTTACCAACCTGATGACATTGATCGGTTCCTTCTCAACCAAGCTTCCAAGAACACAGAAAGATAGGTCATTTGTTGTTTGTTGTTTGTTATTTGTTATTTGGTAATTCATATGAGTACAACTGACAACTGACGACTGACAAATGACAAGACTAAATCACAACTAATGTCGCCTTAAAAAGTAGCGTCGGAGACTAAATCATGTCTACAGCAGGAGAAAATCAAGGTTTATACGATCGGGTTGCGGCTCTTAGGGAAGCCCTAGTAGATAAACTAGGCCCGCAACTCATCCAAAATCCTCAACTAGCAGACGCCTTAACCCAGCAAATTGAGGATATGCTCAATCAAGTGGTAGTAGCAGAAACTGCTACCCCAACACCCGCAGATGGCGGACTAGCGGAACTAATTGGACTTGGCAAAGATGCAGCAGTCAAAGTTAGTGAAACTCGATTACCGCAAGGAGTAGAGGATTATGACGAGCAAGTTGCTTCCGAGCGAATTCTTGCAGTTGCAGACCTCTACTATCTTTACCAACATGAAAAAGTCGGCGTCTTTCGCGTCGTCAAAAAACTCCAGGAATTATTCAATGCTGGAGCAGTAAGATTATCCACCGGCGATGGTGCTTACGGATTGTATCGTTTCGATCGCCGAAGTGTTTTGCGGTACACGGAAAAAGAGCGTTTTCAAACATACCGTCGCGTCATGGGTTATACAACTGTAAAACCCATGCGTAGCGCCAAAACCAATACTCAGTTTCACCCTCTTTTCACTGGATTCGTCAACAACGTTGCTGAATTTTGGCGCGATAAACGCATCTCTGACGTGATTCGAGAACGCGCTTATGACCCCAGTTTCGGGAGCATTGCAACCATCAGAAGATCGGGTTTAGATCTGCGCAATAACTTGAAGTGGGCTTCCTATGGACACGTCAATGTTTTGCGAATTGAGGTTCTACAATTGCTCGATGAAGCCTTTAAGATTCTGGGAGCAGAAGATGTTAGGAGACTCTTCGGTGCAGACAATGCTTGGGATGTAGTTGAAGAGGTAATGTTGCGCTATTTCAACGAAGATGTAAATGCATCTCAGCGTCACCGTATGGCAATTGCTGGACGTAATGTTATCCGTTGGTTAGCTCACAAATATATTCTCAATGGTTCACGATCTGAATTTGAAGCCTTGCTCAGAGAAATTGCAGATTATGTGGAAGAGTGGCTTACCAGTGCGGAAACTTTGGGAATTGCTTTCCGTGGACATACTCAAAGAGTAGTTCCTTTAGAAACTCGCAGAAATGGTAATAGCAATGGTCATAAAGGATTGAAAAGTGCAGGAGAAGGTTGAGGGGAATTGAGAAAAATTGCCCGCAGTCTTAAGGCTGGGGCTACATAAACAAAGCCTGCCAAAGCAGGCTTCAAGAAAAGAGATTACCAGGAGAAATCACAACCATGTTTGTCAATGACTTACCCACTGATATCAAAGACTACGAACTCCTGAAATCCATGACTCTCAAGCAGTTACTGGATTTAAGAGCTACTAGCAAAGAATGGAATGCCAGAGTGTTGCGGTTTCTCAAACTTGTTTGGCTCCCTCAAAAGAAGGCTCAACTAGACGACATGGGAGTAGAAATAGAAGCTAGTTACAACAGTATTTTAGACCAAACTAATGCCGCAACAATCAGGACACGCGATCCAGGACTCATAATGCAATTCGAACGTCTACAGCCTAAGTTAAACGAGGCATTGAAGTTAATAGAAACGATGTTGAACGTCATGGAAAAGGTTCTCCATCTCAACTCTTTTCCTTGGCGAAGCGGAACGAAAATTTCCCAAGCAGATTTAATTTTATGGCAGGGAAAACTTACTCAGTACAAAGAAAGATTAGTTGGTATTTTGAGGAGAATGGGCCCGGAATACGAGTCAGAAATGGAACTGTCCATGTCCATGAAATTGAACACATGGCTGGGGGAGGGAAAAAAGATGACGGCCGCTCAGAAGCGACAGATTATGGCCGCAATTGATGACTGTTTGCGAGCCAGGGAACATACATCCGGTGTACGGGGAAGCACTCGACAAACCCATCAGCAAGGTATGGCAAGAAGAAGACAAGATATGTTTAATAGCGCAAAAAGAGCATATCAAGTTTCGGGTCGCACCTTTCAATCAGTTTTAGACCAGGTGAAACGTTGCTAATTAGGGATTAAATAATTTCCCTCCCAAAATTCCTCAAAAACCTCTGCGTTCCTCTGCGTCTTCTCTCAGCGCTCTCTGCGTTAAAAAAAACATATTCTTTGCGGGACGTAAGTTTAAATCCCCAATTTCTTCAAGAAGTGGGGGATTTTGTCATTTTAGAGGAAAATAGAAAATGTCGCCTTCTTGATGACTAGATGACAATCGCAATATCACTCAATTCTGAGCACCTGCAAAACTTAGATTTGTCCCCTGCACAAACTGTAATTGAAAAGTTGCTGCAAGAGGAAACAATTGCATCCCACGAACAGCAACTAGGCTTTGACCTCGACTTCCCCCGTGAACCGGAAGATCCGCGAGAACTTTCTGAAATTCCAGAGGTAAGGCTATGGTTTATTCGTCTCGATGCAAAATACCCCTGGCTTCCTTTTCTACTAGATTGGAAAGCAGGTGAATTTGTCCGTTATACAGCCATGTTAGTACCACACCAATTCAGCCGCACAGAAGGTATTCAGTTCAACCCAGAGTCCCTAGAAATCTTCGTGATGCAAAAAATCTTCGTTCTCACAGATTGGCTAGAAAAACAGGGAATTCCCAGCCAATCGCGCTTACAATCAATGGCTCAACTATTGGGTTATGAACTAGATAGCGCCTTTTTTGATATGCTTAAGTCCTAAATCTCCGACTTCTTCAAGAAGTCGGGGATTTACGCACCAGCGATCACGCAAGCTGTGACGCAAGGATTCCCAGACAGTCCCTAATTTTGCAATGCTCGATTGACTTGCAATTGAAGCAAATACTCAAGCGGAGTTTCTGTCATCTTGAACACAAAAAACAAGCCATACCAACTCTCTTCCTCCTGAGCGCGAAATCTCCAGGTACTCCAAGCCAAAGAGCCACCTTGTCCCTGTTCAAAACAAGTCCAACCTACCTGTCTTAACTGAGCTTGATAGTGAGCAGTTACACTCAAAAGGTCTAGATTTGTTTCCAACATCGTCCTAGAGTTGGCGTTGTCACCACTGCTTCCACTTTGCTGACCAAACTGTTTAGAATTAACAGGAGGTGTCAAACTGGGGATAAGTTCATATCCCTCATACAAGTCACGAGAACTAGAGATATTGGCACATGATCTGTTGTTTGGATCGGAGTTGATACCCAAACTTACTTGTGTAAGCTGGTGTGGCAAGGTAGATGCATAAATCGATAAAGATGGACCTCTCTGAGAGCGACAGAAAAGCGCTCGGTTGGTACTCAGGTTGGGGTGGAAACCTCCCATAGGCCTCGGATTCTGTGGAGAGTGCCAGCCTGATGATAGCAAACGTTCTCGGTAGAAATCGAAGATGCTATTGACAGGTAAATCAGTGTCGAACTCAATGTAAATAGTTTGCCACTGAAGATTGACATAGCTGCCAAGAATCCGACTATTTTCAGGTAATGGAATCTCAACAGGAAGTTGATCAGGGAGTCGTCCAACTATGATTTGTACAGATTCTGGTTTTGAATCACCAGGGAATTCTTTGCCTAACAATCGCAGAGCTAGGGCTTGTAGTAATTCCTCGTTACTGTCTGGATTTTCAGTAATCATATGCTACACAATTGAAACAATTTTAGGTTTTTTTTGACAAGTAACCTCTAATTGTGAATTGTTCCATCAGGCATAATTGTTCCCTGAAGATTTGTTTTGCTGAGATTTGCACCTCGGAGATTTGCACCTCGGAGATTTGCACCTCGGAGATTTGCACCTGTCAAATTAGCCCCTTGAAGGTTAGCTTTGTTAAGGTTAGCACCTCTGAGGTTAGCATTTTGGAGATTGGCCCCTTGGAGATTAGCTTTACTGAGGTTTGTCCATCTCAAATCTGTACTAATCAGGTAAGCTTCACTTAGATTAACTCCTAACAAATAAGCACTACTGAGGTGAGTCTCGCTCAGATTAGCTTTCTGTAAATTAGCCTTGTACAAAAACGCGCCAATTAGTTCAGCTTTCTGGAGATTAGCTTCACTTAGGTCAGTATTGCTGAGATTCGCTTCCAAAAGGTTAGCCTCACTCAGGTTAGTTCTTTTCAGTTTTGCTGAACCTAAATCTGCCTTTTTCAAGTTAGCCCCAATCAAATTAGTCCCGATTAGATTAGTGTTACTAAGTTCGGCTTCGATTAGGTTAGCACCGCTTAAATCAGCACCGATAAAGTTAGCATCAGTAAGGTCAGCACCTTTCAAATCAGCTTCAATTAAGTTAGCCCCAGTAACATTAGCTGCATTCAGATTCGCATCGACTAAGGAAGCACCAGCAAGGTTAGCAAGACTGAGATTAGCATTACTCAAATCAGCCGCAATTAGTTTAGCAAGGCTCAAATCTGCTCCTCTAAGATTTACTCCTCTCAGATCAGCCCCTCTAAGATTAGCCCCGATTAGGTTAACTTCGCTAAGGTCTGGTTCTATTTCTGGGTTTTTCCTTCTCCAGGAAATCCAATTAACTGCACCCTTATTCAGTAGGGCAAGATGGTTTTTAGACATTGATATTACAACTGGGGGCAATTAATACAATCAAAGTATTATTTTCTCCTATTTGGCAAGGTCTTTTCCCATAAGCTGCTGAAACTTTGGTTAGATTGTTGGGTTTCGTTCCTCAACCCAACCTACAAGAGCAGCGATGTCTACGGCTAATAAACATCGTCATGGGTACCAATGTCTAGCAAAAGAACAACTTGTTCTCCACTCTCAGCATCAGTTTGCAATGAGAAGACAATGCGGCAATCATATCCACAAGAACATGAGAGTAACTCTGATAGCTTTCCCTCTAGTTTGTGAGTACCTAAGTTAGCTGCAAATATATCATTTTCCATAGCAGCAATAGTTTCTTCTATTCTGGTCTGCTTTCTCAGGATTACGACGTGCAAATTTTTGGAACGCTCTTTTAAATTTGCTACTGATAACCAATCTATACATCGGTTGTATTTGGGTTATTGAGATATTCCCGTAATTCTTGAATTGCTTCAGTAGCCGTCTGGACTTTGAGCTTACCTGCTTGGAATTCAGCAAGAGAAGCTGCTGCATCTAAGGCAATTTTATCTCGCCGACTTTCAACAATTCGGTTTTTGAGAATTTGTATGAGCATTTCTTGTTGCTCTAAAGGAAGAGCCATTGCTGCATCTAAAACTTTATCTAGGTTACTCAATTGCTTGCTCCTCTTACTATTTTGTATGACCCATTACCAATTACCTATTACCTATTACCTATTCCTTGGGTTTAGCGGCTGGATTTTCTCGACCGGGGACATTTTCAAGGGCCGCTAGGGCACCTGAAGCAGCAGCCAAAATATCCCTTTCTTCTCCACCCAAATAAAGGCGTCCGAAGCTTCCTACAGCATGAACGTCTAGAATATTAATCATCGCCGCTTTCTCCGCTTCATTGGCTGCTAATGCTGCATAAGCCGCAGGTTCCACTTCCAAAACATACAGCGTTTGTCCAGCCAAAATCATCTGTCCGCGTCGAGTGCGATTGATCATTTGGGTGTGGTGGGGGTCGAGGTTACGGATAATCTGCGTGGAAATGACGCGAGGTTTGATACCATCTTCCCTACGCACTCCCAGAGTTTCCAGAATGGCTTTACCAGCAGCCCGCACCTCCCCTTGGCGGTTAGAATGGACTTCTAGAAGCCCATAAAGTCGTTCCACAACCTGCACTCCTGGACGCACAGAAGCAGATTTCACGGCGATATCGGTAATTCGATTAATTTCTATACCTGGTGCGATTTCAATCCAAAGTGATGCATCCCCCGGTAAGGGTAAGAACCCTTGCGCTACCGTGCCTATGTAAGCCGCATGCTGAGGCTGTAAGCTATCTAGATATACGTAACTGCGCAGTTCTATACCCAAGATTTTTTCTCCGTCGATGGGGGAAAGCGAATGAAAGTTTAACATTTCATAGCGTTTCTCGATAGCAAAGACAATTTATCTTCTCTTAACTCCCCCCTAACTCACCTAAGCTAAAACCAAAGCCAAGGAAGCTTACAACACTTGGCAAATTGGTGAAATACAGTTCCCCCCTTGATCAGGGGGGCAAAATCTACCTCATTAATACGCCAGAATTACTACATTTTCCAGATAATCGTAAGACGAGCTCAGGTTAATGAGCTATATTTGCCAAGTGATCTAACTAAAATTGCTGCTAAACAAATCAGCAATAATGTGGTGCATTAATACTCGGTAAGTCCCAAAAATTGCCGAACAAAACTTGAACTATCAAAGTCAGGAGTAATGCTTGATGAATATTCCAATAAAACCCCAAAAAATATTATTCTTATGTCTAGCAACAGTAACCTCTTTAATCTTGATTCTAGCCAGTTGTACGAAAGCACCACCGCCACCTTTGCGGGTTGCTACCAATGTTTGGCCCGGTTACGAAACTCTATATCTCGCTCGCAGTTTAGGCTACTACGAAAACACCCCCATTAAATTAATTGATTATCCCTCTGGTACAGAAGAAGTACGAGCTTACCGCAACGGAGAAGTCGAAGCTGCTGGTATTTCTATCGATCAAGCTTTGGCATTAGCAACAACAAATCCTGATGTCCGTCTGATAGTTGTTATGGATGCTTCTCACGGTGGTGACGCGATTTTAAGTAAGCCAGAAATTAAAAATATACAAGCTTTAAAAGGACGACCAGTAGGCGTTGAGTCAACAGCATTAGGAGCATTCATTATTACCCGCGCTCTCGAACAAAATGGAATGTCCCCGCAGGATATAAAAATTGTTTCTCTCACCGTTTCTGAACACGAAAGCGCTTACAAAAAAGGAACTGTAGATGCTGTCGTCACCTTTGGACCTGCCTATAGCAATCTGCTATCAGATGGTGCAAAAAAGCTGTTTGATAGTTCTCAAATTCCCGGCGAAATTTTGGATGTTTTGATTGTACGCAAAAGCGTAATTGACAGCCAGTTAGAGGCAGTAAGAGCATTAGTTTCTGGTCGATTTCGCGCCCTCGATTACCTGCTCAAAAATACCCCAGATGCTGCCCGTCGCATTGCTCCACGCACGGGAGTGACTCCAGAACAGTTTTTGGAATCTTTAAAAGGTCTGCGTCAGCCAAGTCTTCAAGACAACCAAAAATTACTAGGAAAAACCGATCCATCCCTATCAACAACAATCACCCGTTTGTCCAAACTAATGGTAGATAAAAAACTGCTAAATCAGCAAATAGATCCAACTTCTATACTGGACGATCGCATTGTCAAAGCTCTACCTTAGAGAATGTTGGAAAAGCCTCAAATCGTCGGATTCTCCCCCTTAACCCCCTTGAAAAAGGTGGAATTGCGATCAAAGTCCTCCTTTTGAAGGGGAATTTAGGGGGATCGATTCGCACTTGATACCAAGTCAAGAACTTTTCAAACACTGTCTTAGAGGTGACAAAATTATAAAATTATTAACAGATGAAGAATTTCCCCTTTCCTCTTCGGATTACAGTCCCAGTTATTCTCTTGCTATTTGGCGGTATCGCTAGTGCTTTTTCAATTCAGCAGGAAATCTCGTTAGCTCACCAACGTGCGAAAAAGGAAGCTATTGAGCGAGCCAAATTGACTGGTTCTCAAACAGCAGGAGTGCTGGAGTACATCTACCGTAGAGCAGACAGCCAAGAGATTGCAGAAGAAGGAGCAAAACTGGTTGTAAGTCAGCGTGGGGGAGATTCTTATCTGGAGGTTGCTCTAATGGTTAATCCTACTAATCGGGTGGTATTGACGACACATTATGAGTTGGAAAATCGCGCTCTCTCAGAAACTTCTTTAGCGGGAAATGTTCCAGTTGTAGAAAAGGTGAGGGAAACTCTGTTAAGTCAAGTTGTGCTTTCTGAAAGCACTTATAAAGTAAAGGCGATTTACCCCGTCTTGTTAAAACCCAAACCTGGAGAACTTAGATCGAGCAGAGTTGGCATTCTGATCTTAGAGTATGACATTTCTCCGCAGATGCAACAGGTTGTGAATGATTCGCTCAATAAATCAGGAGAAACAGTGGTTTTGCTGGCTTTGCTGTGCTTTGGTGTGTGGGTATTGTTCGATCGCCTCGTTACCAAGCGTGCTAATCAATTAGTCAAGGTTAGCAATAGTTTGGCACAGGGAAATTTAGGCGATGACTCTCACCCACCGCTTCGCTACCGCACTTCTCTGAGGGGCTCCGATGAATTGGCTCAAATTGCTGCTGCTTTTGATAGCATGGCTAACCAAATTGAAATTGACACTCAATCTCTCAAACAAAAAGCGAAGTTAGAAGCATTTCGAGCTGATATTAACTCGACTTTAACCAGAAGCAACGATCTACGTGAAATGCTACAGAAATGTACCGAAATCACTGTAGCTCATCTTGATGCTGCTTTCGCTCGGATTTGGACATTAAATGTTGCAGAAAATGTTTTAGAGTTACAAGCGAGTGCGGGAATGTACACCCACATTAATGGCCCCCACGCCAGGGTGTCCGTAGGTCAATTAAAAATTGGTTTAATTGCTCAAAATCATCAACCTCATCTAACTAATTCAGTTCAAACAGATGCTCGCATTAGCGATCAAGAATGGGCAAAACGAGAGGGTATGGTTGCTTTTGCTGGGTATCCGTTGATTGTTAATAATCAATTAGTTGGAGTCTATGCGCTCTTTTCTCGTCATCTTCTCAAGGATTCGGTACTCGATTCTCTGGCATTTGTGGCGAATGAAATAGCCTTGGCAATTAAACATAAACAAGCTCAATCTGCTTTAATAAAATCAGAAATGCAGCTTAGAGAACAGACTCAAAAACTAGAGCAAACCCTGCTTGAACTACGACAAACTCAGTCGCAGTTAATCCAAAATGAAAAAATGTCGAGTTTGGGACAGATGGTAGCAGGTGTTGCTCATGAAATTAATAATCCAGTGAGTTTCATTCACGGCAATCTACAATACGCAAATCAATACATAGAAAACTTGCTGGATCTGATTCGCCTTTATCAGCAACACTATTCCCCAGCAGTACCAGAAATTGAGGAGGCGATTAACAATATTGAACTCGATTTTTTGATGGAAGACCTCCCTAAGCTGCTGATTTCCATGAATATGGGTACAGAGCGTATTCGCAATATTGTGCTATCTTTACGCAATTTTTCCCGTTTGGATGAGGCAGAAATGAAACCTGTGGACATCCACGAAGGGATTGATAGTACGTTAATGATTTTGCAGAATCGGCTAAGATTCATAGATAAACGACCGGAAATTCAAGTTATCAAGGAATATACAAATCTACCGAAAATCAATTGTTATGCCAGTCAATTAAATCAAGTATTCCTGAATGTCATCAGTAATGCTATTGATGCTTTAGAAGAGTCATTCGCGAGCAGGAATACTTCTAATCAATCTGCTAGTGTCTCTGGAGATTCAGCAAGTAACCCAGAACTTTTAATTAGCAAAATAACAGCAAAAATATATGGGAACTTGACAATAAAAATCAGCACAAGTATGGGAGACGACAATGTTGTTATTGTCCGTATTCTTGACAATGGTAGTGGTATAAAAAAAGATGTGTTTTCACGCATCTTTGAGCCTTTTTTTACTACCAAAACCGTAGGTAAAGGAACAGGTTTGGGATTGTCTATTAGTTATTCGATTATAGTAGAAAAACACGGCGGACAATTGACTTGTAATTCTGTTTTTGGTGTGGGTACTGAGTTTATGCTCTCACTCCCTTTGAAAAATTAAATCCCCGATTTCTTTTAGAAGTCGGGGATCTGGAAATCGAGGCGATCGCAAAGCGCTGCTGTAAGCAGATCGCTCTTTTAAAAAGCTTGAGACTCAGAAGTAGGAAGTTTGGGAGCAATCAAATTGCCAGAATTAGAACCAGTTAGAGAAGCGATTCCTGAAACAACTTGTCGCTGTGCTACCAGAGGTAAAGCATTACGAACTTGAGCCGCAACTGCAACTGTCTTCACATCATAAGTCTGTGTGGCAATCTTCGGATACAAACCAATCCCAATAATCGGCAGTGATGAAGATTTCGCGAGAAGAAGCATCTCCCATATACTTCTCAATCTTCAACTCAGAATTAGTTTTTCCGTAGAAGACTTGACGCAACATTGAAAGTAGATAAACCGGAGTCAAAATTAAGCCAACTGCTGTCAAGAAAATGACTACAACTTTGAAAACTGAACTGTAAACATCGCTTGTCGCTAAACCCAAGAATATCGACAACTCACCCACAAATCCACTCATCCCTGGTAAAGCTAGAGAAGCCATTGAACCGACGGTGAAGAGTGCAAAAACTTTGGGCATTTGTTGCGCCATTCCACCCATTTCGTCCATCACTAAAGTATGAGTACGTTCATAGGTAACACCGGAAAGGTAGAACAATGCTGCTGCAATTAATCCGTGGGAAAGCATCTGCAATACCGCACCATTCATTCCCAATTCGGTGAAGGAAGCAATACCAATTAGCACAAAACCCATGTGTGCAATTGAAGAGTAAGCTAACCGTCGCTTCAGGTTTTCTTGTGCAAAGGCTGTGAAGGAACCATATACAATGTTTACTACACCCAATATCATCAATACTGGTGCAAAGTGAATGTGAGCATTGGGCAACATTTCCATGTTGATGCGAATCAGCCCATAACCACCCATTTTCAGCAATACACCAGCTAAAATCATTGAGACAGGTGCTGATGCTTCGCTGTGTGCGTCAGGTAACCAGGTGTGTAGTGGGAAAATCGGCAGTTTGAGGCCGAATGCAATCAAGAATCCTGTGTAAGCTAAGAGTTCCAGAGCGATCGGGTAATGCTTCTGCGCTAACTCTTGCATGTCGAAGGTAATGTTACCTCCGTAGAATGCCATTGCTAAGGCCGCTACTAGGATAAATATAGAACCGGCTGCTGTATATATAGCAACCGCCAAGGCGGTTAAGTCGCTGAGCGAAGCACAGCTTCCATAGCATCCCTTAGACAGTTGAATTGAGTTAGTTGTTTACGAATTCGACTCTTTAACCATGACCAATATTGCTCTATTTTATTAAAGTCTGGCGAATAAGATGGCAAGTATTTTAACTGACAGCCTGCGGCTTCTATTAGTTCTTGAATTCGACCACCTTTATGAAATGTGGCATTATCTGCAATCACTATCTGTCCAGGCTTTAGGGTTGGTATTAAACAAGTCGTGAGCCAGGTTTCAAATACATTTCGATTACAAGAACCTTCCACCGTAAATGGGGCAAATAATTGACCATTACAACAGGCAGCAATCATATTAACTCGCCCTTGCCTTCTGCCACTTTTTAAAGCATAAAATCGCTTTCCCTTTTCATTCCATCCATAGCTATAATCTTCTCTGTTATCCATCCCAGATTCATCTATATATACTATTTCCTCGACTTTATACAGTGCTATCTCTTGTTTGAATTTAAGCCGTTTAACTTCATCTCGCTCTTGATAACCATAAGTTTTTTTTTGCGCGTGAACCCAATTTTTTTTAAAGCCCGTGATATGGTGCGCTCGCTAATTTCATCAGGCCATAGTTGTGCCATTTCTACTTGAGTTTTATCCCCATTAACCTCGACAAATTCCTTAAATTTTTCCCAGTCAGTAATTTTATGCCCGTTACCCGGAGGAAGATTTGGTAAAGCTTGAAAGTCCCCAGTCTCCTGTTGCCGTTTCAGCCATAGTCTAATTGTGTTGCGACTGATGCTGAATAGAAGGCTTGCTTCACTCATCTTCAATCCATCAAGCAAGATTGCTTGAAGCACCTTTTGACGGAGGTCATAACTGTAGGGTTTAGGCATAGGTTTCGCTCCGGCACAGCCGGAGCTTTCAGCAAGGTCTACTTCCAGTTTATGGCTTGACCGCCTTGGCGGTTGCTATAAAATAAATTTAGTAGCTGCATAGAGGCGCTTTTTTCCTCCCCAAATCGAAATCAGCAGGTAAACTGGCACTAATTCCAGTTCCCAGACTAAAAAGAATAAAAGCAAGTCTTGAGCGGCAAATACGCCAATCTGAGCACTGTACATTACCAGCATCAGTGCGTAAAACAGACGCGGTTTTTTGTTGACTTTCCAGGATGCTAAGGTTGCTAGGGTTGTCACTAAACAGGTTAGGACAATTAGCGGCATCGAGATACCATCAACTGCTAATGACCAATTCAGTCCTATTTGCGGTATCCAAGAATACTTTTCTACGAGTTGGAATGTTGAACTTTGTAAATCGTAGTGCTGCCAAAAGGTGTAAATGGTTAAAGCAAAGTCTAATAATCCTACACCAAGAGCGTACCAGCGAACTGTTTTACCCTCTTTATCGGGTATGAAGGGAATCGCTAGGGAAGCCAGGAGGGGCAACAGTACGATGGTTGTTAGCCAAGGAAATTGTGTGCTAATCATCACTGAGAATTTATACCTATCGTTGCCGACTCCTTCATTGTATTAAGTTAAATTAAGTTTTGAGAAGAGTAGTTATGTAAAGAAATCAAACTTTTATGAGCGAGATATGTAAATATATGCACGGCAAATTCCGCCTAGGCTAGAATTCCAGGCGGTTCAGGTTATTGGTGCAGGTTGTAAACTACTAAGTATCTGTGAAGCTTCTCGCGCCTTGGGTATCGATGGAAAGCGATCGCACTTCAGCAGTTATCCCTTGTTCTTGCCAAGCTGTCGTCATCGCCGTTTCCACTGCTAAGGCTTGTGAGGTATCAATTAATGCCAGTAAAGTTGGCCCAGCGCCACTAATCACCATGCCATAAGCCCCAGCTTCCAAGGCTGCTGTTTGTACGACGTCATAACCTGGTATCAGTGTTTTCCGGTAAGGCTGATGTATCTTATCTTGCAATGCTGCACGTAACCATTCAGCGCGACCCGTTTCTAACCCCCGCAAAAGTAAGCCAAGATGGGCAATATTGAAGATAGCGTCAGCACGACTGTAATCTTTTGGTAGAACGCCTCGCGCTTGTTTGGTGGAAAGTTCAAAATTAGGGATAGCCACCACTGGGACAATATTAGGATGCCAGGGAATATCGCAAATTTCCCAATTATTTCCCCTCCCTTGATTAGGGGGGGTTTGGGGGGGTTCTTCCTGAGTCAAACTTGTAGCAGCGAGACGACAACCTCCCAGTAAAGCGGGAACTACGTTATCAGGGTGTCCTTCTATAGCGATCGCCATTTGCATCACCTCAGTCTGAGTCAAAGGCTCCCCAGCTAACTTATTGGCACCAACCAAACCACCAACAATCGCTGTCGCTGAACTTCCCAAACCTCTGGCCAAAGGTACACCCAACTCAATCTCAATTTTGACTGCTGGGGGTGCGACGTTGATATGTTCATACAACTTGACAAATGCTTGGTAAACCAGATTACTATCATCAGTCGTAACCAAGTGCGCTTCCGTACCAGTAGCTGTGATAGTTAGCGGTATTTCAGCAGAAGCATCGAGACGAGAAAACTTGAATTGGTTGTATAGAGTTAAGGCCGCACCAATGCAATCGAAACCTGGCCCTAAATTAGCAGTTGTAGCGGGAACAATAACAGTAGTGGAAACAATAGACATTCGCAATCCCTGAAATTAGAATTATGCATTGAAAGCTAGAGTTACTTAACAGCCTTCTTGCGTAAATTGATAGGAGCAACTCTGCAAGTTTACAAGCAAAAACTCCAGCGATGATTATGCTACAGCGAATTACCTATAATTTCACTCCGCTTCAAAATCTACTTTGTCGTAGAGATCCGCAAGGGAAATTTCAAAACTAACAGTGTTGAGAGCTATGATTGTTTCTTCACCGTCATACTCAGAAAAAATCCATTGATGAGGGTCAGTTTTGTAGTAGCGTTCAACGTGCATTGAGTATTGCTCAATCAATAGATACTCTTGGAAAGTAGGAATGGTGCGATAGGCGGCAAATTTTTTACTACGGTCGTATGCTTCTGTTGAATTTGAAAGCACTTCCGCAATTATTACAGGATTGGTGATTGTATCTTTCCTTCCTTCTTGAAGTTGTAATTCTCCCTGAACAACCATCACGTCAGGATAGGTGTAAATGCGTTTTTGAGGAATCCAGAGACGTTGATCGGTGACGAATACTCGATAAGGTTGCCGCTTGAGCGCAAAATTTAGAGCTGCGTAAAAGTTTCCAATAATCAAATTGTGATTGGGCATTCCTCCTACCATTGGTACAATTTTTCCATCAATATATTCATGTCGTTCTTCTGAGTCGATTTCTAGTTCTAAATACTCTTGGGAGGTGTAAAGTCGTTGCTCTATTGCTTGGATCATGATTAATTTATGCTCCTGTTTGTCTATGGTAATTTAGTTATTCACAAATTCTTATTTTTGTTAATTGATACAGCGATCGCGCCTTTTTCATGGCATCTGCTTTGCGATCGCCCCTCTACTCGCGCCTCTACAATCGTAATCTCATCTTCAGATCAAGTAACCTCAGCGTTCCAAGTCTATTTTCACGGCTAGAATTATGAACTTTTATATCAGCCTGCGTAAGATTATGACTGACGCCTGAGAAGTAAGTAAGGGTTCGTAGAACATTCATCTCATACAGAATCGAAGCGAACTAACTATATTCCTAATTCCTAAAAGGAGATCTAGTCATGAATAAGAATTGGTGCATTGGAATATTTGCTGCAGCGATCGCCCTGGTTGCCCCCGTCTTACCCGCGAAGGCTGATCCCATCTATGTCCGATACAAGTCAGCAGCTCAAACAATCAGCACCACTGGATGGAGTAACGTCACAATGGATGCTGCGAGCGGGAGCTATTATGTCACCCTCAATCTTACTTCATCGAGACGGGTGGTAGGGCGATTCACCGCTGAATCAGACTGCTATGGCTCATCAGGCTATTGTCCAGTGCGAATCGTTTACCAGAAGGTAGGTAGTTCTACAATAAGTGAATTCTCTCCCGTGGTCGGTACTGATTTTGCATTTGACACCAAAGATACCCCTAACACTTGGCAGAGCCATGCCATAAGCCGTTCAGTGGTTCTCCCCGCGGGGAGCTACTATGTCTATGTTCAGGGAGCCGTTACTAATTCCGGTCTGACCCTGCGACTCGACGATGCTCAACTTGAAGTTGAACTTTACAGTCCATAGAGCAGCTCAGTTTCAGAGCTATTTTACCCTTTGAGCGCAATTGTATCTTGGAAGTTGCATTAGGTCGATGACTCAAGGGGCAAAGCAAAGAAAACACGATCGCATTTTCTCTCCACAATGCGATCGATTTTTTGCGTATTGAAAGTTGCAGTAAAGCGATCGTAGTTACGAAAAAGTGCGACTACTTGCGACATAAACAGACCAGCAAACAGAAGAACACAGAGCGATCTGAAGAACAGCAGCGCAAGCTATCAAACAGTGTGATAGCTGTGCGAAGATGAGTAATAATCTGTGCTGCAAACTGAGGAAAAGAGTATGTCGGAATTAAGACAGAATCTGATTACCAGAGACTGGGTTATCGTTGCGACTGAAAGAGCAAAAAGACCAGACGAATTTACCCAACAAAACAAGTGCGTCACCCATACCCCTGCTTATCGGCCTCGTTGTCCATTTTGTTTAGGAAATGAGGATGCCTCAGAAGTAGAATTATATCGTCAAGGCGATCAACATAGCTGGAAAGTACGCTCAGTTCTCAACAAATTTCCAGCTCTTTCAACCGTCGGAGAGATAGACATAAAAGTAGAAGGAATCTATCGCTCAATGAATGGTTTTGGCATTCATGAAGTTTTGATAGAACATCCTCGTCATAATGTAACGACAGCACTTTTGGATATTAACGATGTTGCTGATATTTTAAGAGCTTACCGACAGCGATATGCAGAAATCAGGAAAGATCCTCGCATCAAAACAATTACCATCTTCAAGAATCATGGAGAACGAGCAGGAACATCCCTAGAACATCCTCACTCACAGATTGCAGCAACACCAATTGTCCCTTCCCAAATCCGTAACCGCATTGCTGAAGCGATGCGATTTATAGATGATACCGGTGAGTGTTTATTTTGTCGGACTCTCAAGGACGAATTGACGGACTTTAGGCGAATTGTTGTTGAGAGTGAACACTTCGTTGCTTTTATTCCTTATGCGGCACTTTCTCCGTTTCATACTTGGATTTTTGGACGCCGACATACCTCATCTTTTGACGATATTACAGATGTAGAAATTGTAGATTTAGCCTATAACTTGAAAACAGTTTTAGCGAAACTTTATTATGGATTGAATAATCCCGATTACAACTATACTATCCGTTCAATTCCCACGGATGAGAGATTTACTGACTACTTTCACTGGTACATTGCGATTGTTCCTCGACTTTCCCACATCGCTGGATTTGAGTTAGGAAGCGGGATTTATATTAATACAGTGACGCCAGAAGATAGCGCTGCATTTTTGCGTCGCGTGCAAATTCCCGAAATTCAGCTAATTGAGAGCGAAACAGAAGGGTAAACTAAGCATAATTATGCTATTTTCAAGCAATTGAAAATTGGACATTTAGTTAGTAAGTTGGCTCGAAGAAATGAGACCCAACATCTGTGTACTTGTTGGGTCACAGCGATCGCTCTACCCAACCTACATTTTTAGGTCATAATGGACTTATCAGTTACAACAGCGAGCTATGGCTACCCCCGTCAAGATATCCAGAGCCTATGAAGAAGTAATCGCCTTCATTGCATCAGGAGCGAGTCCTAGTGAGATAGTTGCATTTCAACCTTCGGATGCGGTGAAAGAGCGGGTAGCCGACTTGATTTACCGTGAAAAAACTGATGGACTTGCCTTAGAGGAAAAGTCAGAACTTGACCATTATATGCTGCTAGAACACTTGATGAGACTAGCCAAAGCACACGCTCGTCAGTATTTGAACCCTGCATAGAGAAAGAAACGATGAGCCGTCCCTATATTAGTGAAGAACTGCGGCGTCTGATTGCTACTCGTGCAAATTATCTGTGTGAATATTGCTTAATTCACAAGGACGACACGTTTCTGGGTTGTGAAATTGACCACATTATTAGCTTGAAGCATGGCGGGACGAATGACGAGGATAATCTTGCTCATGCCTGTGCGTTCTGCAATCGTCAAAAAGGGAGTGATATTGGGTCAGTTTTGTTACCCAATCGGGAGTTTATTCGGTTTTTCGATCCGCGTCGTGATTGCTGGATAGAACACTTCAGACTCGATGAACTGTTGATTACACCGTTGACTGGCATTGGTGAGGTAACGGCGCGGATTTTAGGATTCAATAATGACGACCGCATTTTGGAACGACAAACCTTGATGGCTGTGAATAGATATCCAACTGCTGAGGCTTTGCTGCGTATGGGAAGATAAATGACAGACAAGTCTGAACGGAGGTGCCTTCCATTGGTGAACCTCAGCGAGTGTCAATTCTGCAAGCGGAAACTGGTCTAGATTTGGGCAAGTGTGCAGCAATTGTCCTTGCTGAATCCAGTGGAACAGTTAGCAGAGCAGTAGAATAACTATTAGATGGTTGGGAAGCATCAACCAAACCTACAGATAAAGATATTGCGGTTAGAAAATTACCCATGCCAGTGCCGGAAACGAACTATAAAGACACAACCCCTGCACCAAGCCTCTACGAAAATGATTTCTACGCTTGGACGCAGGAACAAGCGACCTTACTTCGCAAACATCAGTGGAGTGAGCTTGACTTGCTCAATTTGATCGAGGAGATTGAATCTTTGGGGAAACATCAACGTCAGGAACTGCGAAATCGGTTGAGTGTGTTGATTGGTCATTTACTGAAATGGGAGTACCAAATCTCTAGCCGTAGTCGTAGTTGGTTGGCAACAATTCGTGTGCAGCGCCGTGATACGTTACGGTTGCTGAAAGATAACCCAAGCCTCAAGTCTTACCTTGAGGATGTAGTGTCAGAGGCTTATGAAAATGGCAGGGATTTAGCAATGGGAGAAACTGATTTGCCAGAGCGAACTTTTCCGGTTGAGTGTCCCTACAGTTTGACGGAGATTTTAGGCGATCGCTTTTATCCCGGCGAAGCGAGTGAGTTGATAAGTGAATTAGAGTAAATATTGGGTTTTCTTGGTCAACCTAAGTTAAGTGATTGGCGATCGCTCCTCAGTCTAGCTGATCTGCTCTACTGGGATTAGCGAAGACCTCGATGGAGAAGAAGAAGTTAGTGATTGCGCTTCTTGCTGAGTGCAAGCAGGTTCTTCTCGATCCAGTGTGTTAGCGTGTAGCAAATTCATTTGATTTTTAGGTATGCCCAAAAGAGTTAGCGATGTATTAAGAGTTTCATCAGAAGCTTTAAGAGAACATAATGTTTTTGATGGATTCATTGGCATCGATTCTAAATTCTATGTAGATCCAAGATTGTTGGAAAAAATCTCTGTTCCTGAGTTTCAAGGAGCTTATGATAAATTTAAAAAATACTTTGAAGAGGTATTAGATGATGTTTTTAGTCTTAAAAAAATTAATAAATATAAAGAAAATAAGTTATTCTATAACTCATCCGAGTTGCGTAAACTAGAGTTGCATACACTCAGCCAAAAATTGACTTTTTCTGAAGTACCTCTTGCCGGACTAGGATACTCTATTAACCACACCGGGGGAAAGGGAATTGGTTCACAATTAGCCTTAAATTTGGCTCGTACTACTCTTGAATTAGTCGATGCTGGAATATCAGACCCAACCATATTTGAATTAGCTGGACTTTTTGAGGAGGGTATTGGGGCAGATAGAATCAGTGATATGACAATTCGGATTCTTCTTGACGAACTCCTTCAATTCTCACAACGAGTTGCTAAAAATCTTGCACTTACAATAATTGCTGATGAAGCCTTGATTCCTGGAAAAAAGTTTTACCTACCCTCGTATCTAAACAAACCAATTATTTTAGTGCCTCAATATTTACTTACTAAATTACCAATTGCATACTCTTGGAACAATGCTGATAATATAGGTTGTCACAATAAAGATTTACGTAATAAATTAAATCAGATAATTGGGCATAGTTGGAAAAAACTTACACAAAATAAGAAGTTATTAAAACAACTTAGTATTGAAAATCCTGAACTAATGTTAGACTTGATTAACAAGTATAAATCTAAGTCAGCCCAACCCTACGATTTTGAAAAAGATCCAAAGGGTGAATTTAGCTGGCATACAAGTGCCAGAAATTATTCAGAAAAATTTCCTATCAACCTAGAAGCAATACAATATAATAGTAATTTAAACTCAATTATCTTATCATTTTGTAAGCATTTTCAGTACTTAGTAGAACAGGAAGACTTATGTATTGAACTATATGACAATTCAGGAAAACCAATTAATGATAAGTTTGCACAACTAATATTTATTGAATTAGCAGAAAATTATATCAAGCAAAACCGCTTGGAGGAGATTGAAATAAGCTATGATTCCCGTCGGGGTATGATGAGCTTTTTAAAAATAAATAACCCAGAGCAAATAAACGTTATATTAAAATATTCATCTAGCAGAAATTTAAATAGTATCTATGAAAATTTAGCTTTTCAAAGAAATCAAGAATTGTATATCTGTTTACAGATATACTTAATTATTAAAACAGATAACAGAGAATCTGTAATCAAAGAGCTTTATGAATTTTATAGAAATGAGTCACGTAGAGGTAACACCCCGCCAGAAATCTTAGTGATTGATGGACGAATTAGGTTAATTGGACGTAGAAAAATCCCTCGCAAAAAACATTATTGATGGAGGAAAATAAGATAATCCAGTACGATCGCCTATTCTATCGGTTGAGTTGATGCTCTTGTTACCCAACATCTACTCTCATCCAACATCAACGCAAAATTAAGCGATCGCACTTCAACATTGACGAAAATAGCGATCGCTTGTTCAGTTATATCGTAAAAAAACTACTCATAATGAGTCCACATCCGCAGAATCTTCACCGTATTTTCTGACTCAATCACTTCATACACGAGACGATGCTGGATATTGATGCGCCGCGAGTAAGCACCCGATAAATTACCCACCAGCTTTTCATAGGGTGGGGGATTCTAAAATGGATTGATTTCAATGATATCGAGTAGTGCTTGCGCGTTGTCTCGTAAGTTACTTTGAGCTAGCTTCTTGGCATCTTTCTGAGCTTGTTTTGTGTAGATAAGTTGCCAAGTCACCACTCCAACTCCCGCTCACATTCTTCAATCGGAGTCGCTAAACCTGCACGAATTGATTCCCGCATTCCTGGTATCGAAAGTAGATATAACGTCTCCTGAATCGCCAACCAATCTGCTTCTGAAAGTAAAATCGCATTGCTGTTTTGGGCAGTAATTACAATCGGCTGATGGGATTGACTCACTGTATCGATCAAATCTTGCAATCGCTGTTTGGCTTCATTAATAGGAATCATAGCCATCAACTTAGTAACGTTTAAACTGATTACATTTTCATCTATTATGAGCGATTAGCAAATTTGACGAGGATAATGAAGCTCCTACGGAGCCGCTACGCTAACGCTCAATTTATCAATCGCACCCGATCCATATCTTGAGAAACTTACACTCAACTAGGCAACTTGTAACGGCTTTGTAGGCAGAATTCTGGGTTCTGGTAATGGCTGATTTTCCTGTGTCAGCATCTCCACAAAAGCCTCAATCACTTCCTGACCATTTTTCGCAGCTTCTTCATAAGTTCTACCATGTGTATGAAACTGCTGCCACCCAAACTCAGGCAAATGAACTAAAAAGAGCCGATCCTCTTGAGACCATTGAATCACCATGCTGTAGTGATAGTTCATTCTTCACCTTCCTCTTTTGGCTCTCTCCTGTGAGATCATTAAATACCGTCCACGACAATTAATGAAGTTTTAACAAAATGGCACAAGATCGCAAGTCAACAGTTGTCATCACCGGCGCATCTTCCGGGGTGGGTTTGTACTCAGCTAAAGCCCTGGCCAAAAAAGGATGGCACGTAGTCATGGCTTGTCGGGACTTAGATAAAGCCCAAAAAGCAGCCCAATCTGTGGGAATTCCCCAAGACAGCTACACCCTCATACATATTGACCTAGGTTCCTTGCAGAGCGTTCGGCGCTTTGTGGAAAACTTCAGAGCCCGTGGCTTGACCCTGGATGCTTTGGTGTGCAACGCTGCCATTTATATGCCTTTAATCAAGGAGCCGTTGCGCAGTCCAGAAGGCTACGAATTGACTGTTACTACAAATCACCTCGGTCATTTCCTCCTGTGTAACATCATGCTTGAGGATATGAAGAAGTCACCGGACAAAGATCGGAGGATGGTTATTTTGGGAACCGTCACACACAACCCCGATGAACTTGGTGGGAAAATTCCTCCACAACCAGATTTAGGCGATTTACAGGGCTTTGCAGAAGGCTTCAAAGAGCCGATTACGATGATTGATGGTAAGGCTTTTGAACCTGTCAAAGCCTACAAAGACAGCAAAGTTTGCAACATTTTGACTATGCGGGAATTGCATCGACGCTATCACGATTCCACCGGGATTACTTTCACTTCTCTCTATCCGGGATGTGTTGCAGAAACGCCGCTATTTAGAAACCACTATCCCCTATTTCAGAAACTTTTCCCCTTGTTCCAAAAGTACATCACTGGGGGGTATGTATCGATGGAGTTGTCTGGTGAGAGGGTTGCAATGGTAGTCGCAGATCCTGAATATCGCCAATCCGGTGCTTATTGGAGTTGGGGAAATCGCCAGAAAAAAGATGGCAAATCCTTTGTGCAAAGGGTTTCTCCCCAAGCACGGGATGATGAAAGAGGCGATCGCCTGTGGGATTTGAGCGCCAAGTTGGTTGGACTGGCTTAAGCGGATCGTCTTTAATTTTAGGTAGGGGTGCAAGGCCTTGCACCCCTACCGTTTCAGACCTAATTAGTATGCAGATCATCTGTGAATTGTAAGTATGAATCATAAAGATGTGCAATTTGCTCGTAATCAAGTGCAGAACTCATCAAGAACTCCTTGATACTTATGTCTGTTTGACAGCATCCAACAGATAAATTTTAGGCGATCGGGTGCGGCGATTTATTAATCGGTCGCTTTGGAGGGTAACGACACCACCTGTCTTCCGCTATCAGCTTGTTTCTTCCGCCAGTCTGCAAACATCGCATCCAAGTCATAGTTGAAAGACTTAGCGTGTTCTTCGCGGATTTGATGGATCTCTTCTAGAATCTCATCTTGCCACATGATTTAGTTCCCTGTTAGCTCATAAGGTGTACAAATTGTCGGCAAATCGTAGGTACGATTCCCACCAATCTCTAGTCACCTCTATATTTGCCGCAAGAATCAGATTTTTGGTTGATCTGGCTGTTAGATAGCCAACAATACTGGTTTCGATGTAAACAGTTCCAATCATATTCGACCCACGACTGAGGTTTTCTTTCTGGGCTCAAAAATCTGCCATTGGGTTGACCCGACGGCATTATAGTACAGATGATATAAAGGGTAAAACTCATGGCGAGTCCTAAAATATAGAAGAGAATTTACTTATGAAAATTGAAACAATAGCAATACACGCAGGTCGTCACATAGATGCAGCAACAAAATCTATTACTCCACCCCTATATTTATCTACCACTTTCGAGCGGGAAACAGACGGTAGCTATCCCCAAGGTTATCTCTATATTCGAGATAACAACC
>JAYFMV010000049.1:0-59580 GCA_042408245.1 Potamolinea sp. | reverse complement strand
TTACCCATTACCAATTACCAATTACCAATTACCAATTACCCATTACCAATTACCAATTACCAATTACCAATTACCAATTACCAATTACCAATTACCCCTTACCCCAATTCTCGTAACACTTTTGCCAGAATTTCAAACATTTGATCAATGTGGTTTTTCTGAATAATTAAAGGAGGAGATAAAGCAATAATATCCCCTGTGGTGCGGACGAGTAAGCCTGTTTCATAACAGCGTTGGAGACATTCCATAGCCCTTACTGAAGGCTTTCCGGGAATTGATTCCAACTCAATTGCTGCTACCAAACCCAAGTTACGTAAATCAATTACATGGGGCAAATCTCGCAGGGTGAATGAAGGCATTCTTCCCAATAACTAGCGAGATGGTTGGCGTTAGCAAATAACCCTTCTTCCTCATAGACATCAATAGTTGCCATTGCGGCAGCACAGGCTAGAGGATGACCAGAATAAGTGTAACCGTGAAATAATTCAATCGCATTTTCTGCTGCTGTATCCATAAAGGCGTCATAAATCCCTTTACGGGTAAAAACCGCCCCCATGGGAACAGTAGCATTAGTAATCCCTTTCGCTACTGTCACCAGATCTGGAACAACACCAAAATATTCTGTAGCAAAACTAGCACCGAGACGCCCAAAGCCGGTGATTACTTCATCAAAAATCAGCAGAATGCCATATTTGTCACAAATAGCACGTAGGCGCTCCAAGTAACCTACTGGTGGAATCAGCACACCAGTAGAACCAGCCACAGGTTCAACAATTACCGCTGCAATTGTCGAAGCGTCGTGTAGGGTGACAATGCGTTCTAATTCATCCGCTAGGTGTGCGCCCCATTGCGGTTGACCGCGAGTAAAGGCATTATGCTCTAGATTATGTGTATGAGGCAAATGATCGACCCCAGGAAGCAAGCTACCGAAGAATTTGCGATTGGGCGCGATTCCACCAACAGAAATCCCACCGAAACCGACCCCGTGGTAGCCGCGTTCTCGGCCAATCAAGCGTACCCGCGTTCCCTCTCCTCGGACTCGATGATAGGCGATCGCTATTTTCAAGGCTGACTCTACAGCTTCTGAACCAGAATTCCCAAAAAACACACGATCAAAATTTCCTGGTATCATTTTGACCAAACGTTCTGCTAATTCAAAAGCACCAGGATGTCCCATTTGGAAGGGGGGAGCATAATCTAAATGTGCTACTTGTTTTTGAATTGCTTCGACAATTTTTGGGCGACAATGACCAGCATTTACACACCATAAACCTGCCGTTCCGTCAAGGATTTGACGATTATCAGCAGTAGTGTAGTACATATCTTTTGCTGCTGTCAGTAAGCGCGGGTTAGCTTTAAATTGCCGATTAGCAGTAAAAGGCATCCATAAGGCATCAAGATTGTATTGCACCGTTTCCACTCCCTAATCACAAATTATTTTTGTTTATTATCCTCTGAAAATAAAGCAAAACTGATAATAGTAATTAAACCGATACAATTTAGATTAGCCAAAAAGGATCAAGGAGGAAATACTGCGATAGGACGCATGGGGACAACAGATACACTCTTCGGGATACAAGCCTCTCGAAGGTTAGTTTAATCCTCTGCTTACTCTTGAGAGGATAATCCATCAACTAGATTCCAAAAATCATCAGACTTCAATCCGCCGCTTTCTTTTAAACTTTGCCTAGAATCTTCTAAGATTTGATTAAAATTGGGATTGTGGGCTAGCATGAAACGCTCTAAATCTCCTGGGTCTACAATTAAGTTAATAGCGGCTACAGGACGCCCATTTTCTGTAATTACGATTGCCTCATTTTGAGACTGTTTCATATAATCATCAAGATATTTATTAATTTCATTAATCGGGATAACTTTCATGGTTCAAACTCTTCTGTGCCTATAAATAACTGATTACCAATCTTGAAAGCAATTGCCAAAATATAAACTTCTCGTTCATCTATTAGTAATAGCAATTAATCCACTATTACCAGTACCTCTCCGACTACTGATTTTATGTGCCACAGTGTCAAACTGACGAGTTAGGTAATCGCGGAGTGCGATTTCACGGCTTTTAGTTTGATAAAGGTTGGGGGGAAAATCAGCAACTGAGTGCGGAAGTTGCACCCGCATTTGACTGGGGGAAGCGAAAGGATCGCCTTGAGTGCGGTCAATAATTAGGGTAAAGTCGGGGAATTTGTAGCTTCCTTTAATATCCCTGTAAGCTTTGTAACTACGGTCATCTAATTGCAGTAGAAGTTGACGCAAATTTTCTTGATTTGTCATTGGTCAGTGGTCAGTTGTCAGTGGTCAGTGGTCAGTTGTCAGTTGTCAGTTGTCAGTTGTCAGTTGTCAGTGGTTGTTGGTCAAAAGCTAAGGACAAAGGACAAACAACAAACAACAAACAACAAACAACAAACAACAAACAACAAACAACAAACAACAAACAACAAACAACAAACAACAAATTAAAAAGATGAACCACGCTGTTTGAGAAATGCTTCTTCTTCGGGAGTTGTCTCTCTACCTAATATCTGATTGCGATGGGGAAAGCGTCCAAAACGTTCAATAACTTCTAGATGTTTGACAGCATAATTTATCCCATCAGCCATTTCTGGAAAAGCTTTCAATTGCTGGTGCAAATCGACACACTGACGTTGATCAATCAAATTTTCGCTGTGTTCAAATGGTAGGTAAATAAACCAACGTTGTATCGGGAGTAATTGTTTATCAAAGCCAACAGTAACAGCATACTGTGCGTAAGAAAGCGCTTGAGAATCAGTAGCAAACGCTTGTGGCTGGTTGCGAAACATATTGCGGGGGAATTGATCAAGCAAAATAATCAGCGCTAGACAGCTTTGGGGTGACGTTTTCCATTCATCTAGCTGACTGGCTGCTGCTTGCTGATAATCTGTGAGGAAACGATTACGAACCTCTTGGTCAAACTCTGAATTTTTGGTGAACCAGAATTTGCGGGGTTTCCCAAAATCTGGTTCATCCGGTTTACCAAACCAAAAATCTAAGATTTCTTTGGCTTGCGACATTGTTGTTACGACTGGGGATTTTTCTTGATAAAGTCAATTAAAGCATTATACCTTGGTGAGCTGCTTTGATTAAGAGATTCCAACGCTCCCCAACTACCCCATTTACCTGGAAGTCCCACATCGACAAAGTGATTAAAGAGAGCACCGCCATTTTCCTTCCATGCATTCAATAAAGTAGTGTAGATCTCATACATTTCAGGACGCTTATTCACCTCAATCAAAAATTGGGTCAGTTGCTCATTATTAACAGCATCACCGAGACCGACAATATGGGTACCACCTTCATAAGCAACCAGTTTTAATCCTTTGGAGTCGGCCACTTTTTTGAAATATTCAAAGTCAGCAATCGTGTTATTTAGAGAATCTTCTTTTCCGAGAAGACTACCATCTTTGATTTGTTGAAACGCCTTTTTGAAACCAGATTCACCCTCTTTAATCCAGCCCAATACTTTATCTGTGTTTTCTGGTTGTCCTAGGTTACCACTAAAGTAGCCGGTAATAGCTAATCCATCAATACCGTGTTTGTAGGGAGGCTGATTTCCTTGTGCTACCCAATTAGGAGCATTAAGCAGCGGTTCTTCTAATCCTTTCCAACCTGTTTGGGCACCGATTACACAAAAAACCCGATTCTTTTGATTGCCAAATACACCTTTCCAAATATCACAAAACTGGGCTGCTTTCATCCCATTCCACTGTACCCAAGCATCTCCAACATCCTTACCCCACTTAGCTGCACCTTGATCTTTAGCATAAGTTGCTTGTTGAAATTGCCAGTTCCAAACTTCGTTGGAATACTCTACATATGCTGTCAATTTTGGGTCAAGATTATCTTTGACATATTGAGCAAACTTGGTGACATAATCATCAGTTGCTATATGGGGCATATTAAACCAAGGGTCAACTTTCAAACGGTTAACTAAAGCTACCATTGTTTCCACTGGTGCCCCCTTTTGTGACCAAGAATAATCTGTTGGTTTCGGTCTATCTTCCCAATTTTTCTGAGTTGAATTATTGGTGTCCATCCAGTCCATGAAACGCAAGGAACTAAATCCTTTAATCTTTTCTAGCCAAACTGGATTGAAGATTTCAGAAGCAAAATTTTGTTCGTACTTTTCTTGTACAACTCGAATATTGCGAATATATTTACCGTTGCGATTGGGGTCTGTTGCTGTGATTTGCAGCCAAATTCCACCTTCGCCACCAGAAACTTCAATTACGTCTCTTCCTGGCTTTGATTCGGCTTCAATTTTCTTACCTTCATAAGAGTAGGTAATAGTCCCTTCTCCTTCATACAAAACTACATAGCGTCCTGTAGGAAACTTTCCTGGAATATCCCGAAAAAGTAAAGTACCAACTCTGGAATAGGTGGCACCGCTTCCTTTAGCTGGCAAAGATTTGACCCAACCATTTGCATCCAAATCTAATTTTTTTCCTTCATCTGTATCCCACTGACCATTACAACCGGGATCTGAATCAACGCATTGAGTCAACCAAGGTCTAGCTGTTTTAAAGACATCTACAAAAGGTAACTGTGTGGAATAGTCCGCTAAGCCATTCAATCCTATTCCTAACGAACTCTTAATTTTAGTTGTCCCAGAGCTAGTTGAAGTGGAACTTACAGATTGAATTTGGCTGATTGAAGCTGGTTCAGATTGTACCTGTAATATCTTTCCCCGGAAGGGAAAAACAGCGATTGCCAGAAACACAGCTAGGCCAAAGAGTGTGAGATATTTGAGCAACTTTTTTGCGGACATCAGACAAGAAAGAGGTGAGTTTCTTCTATTTTGTCCTGACTCCTCCCCTAACCGCCACCTAATTTGTCATTGCAGATAGACGCAGATCAAGCTGCTAATTACCTACGGAAACTTTGCGTTCTTTCAGCGCGTCTAGATCTGCGATTTAAAATTCAGAAATACAATTCAAGATTTGTGGGTACTTTCAGTCTATTCAACTAAAGCCAGATCAGGAGATTCACTCTCTGTTTGGTCTATTGGAGTGTCCAAAGTCTCTCCTTGAAAGATAGGATTTCGGGAAGCAAAATCAAAGCGATATCCATTGGGAAGAATATGAAGCTTAGCGCCGCAAATTGCCAAGTCTTCATCCCTCAAGATTTGCCCATAATTAGTATGTGTAATTTCTGCCACATCAACAACAGTAACAGCGCCTTCCCCAATCACTTCAAATTGGTTATTATTGACCACAATAGCTGTATTTTCATCAATCCCTAATCCCAAGACAACTGGCTGTTGTATGACTGCTGACAGTAAGCGTCCTAAACGTCCCCGCTGTAGGAAATGTTGGTCGATTACCACCCCTGGAAGAAAGCCCATACCGGGGCCCATTTCCACCACTTCAAGCCGAGGATTAGTTTGAGATTCTCCTTCAATAATCATCACGTCTGGCATCATAGCAGCACCGGCACTTGTTCCTCCCACTACGATTCCTTCAGCGTAGCGTTTGTGAATAGCCGCATCCAATTCGGTATCCTTAATATTGCTGATAATTCGAGACTGATCGCCACCACTAAAAAAGACCCCAGTAGCCTGTTCAATTGTTTCCAATGCTTTCGGATCACTCGCATCTTCCCGACGTGCGGTATCCAGGATTTTAACAGACTCAACTCCCAAGCGCTCGAAGACTTCGGTATAGGTACGTCCCACTTCTTCAGGTAGACCTGTTGCGACTGTCATCACCACAATTCGCGCTTTGGTACCCCCAGCACGTCGAACAAATTCCCGGAGAATCGTACAGTCCCCTTCTTTATCTTCCGCTCCACCAATAATAACTAAATGCCCCTTAGTTTCTCGTGAGGTCATATTGTCTCCACTTTCCGGTTAATAATTTCAATTAACCATGACAATTCCCTCCGTTAAAACTACCAATTGGTAGATTTTGATACAGAAATTTTTGGAAAATCCCATTCAATCAGTAGGGACGCACCGCTGTGCGCCCCTACTTTCAAACTAAGCACTTAAAAACTGCACTCATTCATTCTAAACTCCAGTGATTATCTTCATTGCTTGTAATCAAATTGTTTAAAAACAAACGTGCACGTTCTAGAGGGTAATGCTTGGGTTTGCCATTGTGTACAATCTGATATTCGTCGCTGTATTGACCATCCCCATAGCCAGAAATCAGTTTTAGGTGAAAAGCTTTTTCAGCTAATTTGCGAACTTCCTCTCTAAGAGCGCTTTTTGTACTGTTCATTACTTTTCTCTCCAATTGATTGTTTTATATTTGTAGTCTCTGCTTGAATTGATCTGGCACCCCTCAAAAGTTATAGTCTGTATTACATACAATCTGCCTCCAGAGATTTACAGGCAAAAGTATTAAGGTATGTGACTGGCGATCGCCCTGGGCACTGCGCTTTGCGCAATCGCGAATAGATGAGCGGTCGTTTAGATTAAAACCGACCCTCAAAAATCGAAGTGTAAAAAAAATTTTCCTGCTCTAAGTAACCCTAGTTTCTGCTATAGATACTCAGCAAGAAGGACTGATCCCCCTCTCTAATAGATGTTAGCAGTGTTTATTCAACACTACTCAACTTTTTGAGTGTGAAGTATTTTGAAATTTATCTTAATAAAAACTCCTCACACCCCTCTAGAAGTTCTACCTATATCTAGATGTCCTTCGATAGAGGAAAATATAACTGTAATACAGTTATATTCTAGTAATACAAAAATTACGTTTTGTTGCTAAAATACAGGGCTGGCGCGAAATAGTAACCTAAGCCGCGCCAACCTCAAAGCCAAGCCAGCCATCAAAATGTCTGGTTAAGCGTACTTGAGCAAAAAGATTTCAAAATGTTGAGTTATTTGGAGATAATTAATGGTTTTAGAGCTCAGCCTCGATACATTCCGCATCAATGCCAGAAAGAGCGATGCTTTCGATATTTTTAATATCAAACATTACATCGGTCCCAACCCTTATTTAGACACATCAGCGCTAGTACTCAACTTTGCCTTAACCGGATATTTAGAACCTCTACCTCTCGAAAAATATGTACATATCATCAGCAAACGTTATCCACATCTAGCTGAGGATACATATGAATCATACGCCCATCTTTTCGCCCGAACTGTCTCAGAAGTCGGAAAACTAGACATGGGGTTACACCTCAATCGCTGGAGTGTCAAGCCTTGTACAAATTATGTAAAAGTTAGCACTCAAGCACTTCACGCGCGTACCCGAAGATCTATAGTTTACACAGTTTGGGACTGGTTTGAAGCGATTACTCAAGGTGAAGATATCGCCTTAGACCAGCAAATCAAGAATCTTCAGGAAATGTTTCGGCGTTCAGTTTACGGGGGGCCAACAGTATATGCTTTATTGCATACAGCCTACGACAAAAAAATTCCCGCATTTTACTTGTGGGAAGAAGGATTAATGCAATATGGCTATGGTAAAAAACAAGTTCGCGGCATAGCAACAACCTTTAATTGTGATAGCCATTTAGATTCCGACTTTACCACTCGCAAAGATGACTGTAAGGCATTTTTAAGTATGTTAGGTTTCCCTGTACCCAAAGGTGAAATTGTGGCATCCCGCGAGCAAGCTGTTACAGTAGCAGAAAGGATTGGATATCCAGTAGCAATTAAGCCTGTAGCCGGTCACAAAGGAATTGGAGTGACGGCCGATGTTAGAAGCATCGAGGAAGTCAAATTTGCCTTTGGAAGATCCCTTGAATCAATTCCTGAAGGTGAAGCAATTCGGGTAATTGTTGAGAAGAGTATTAAAGGATCTGATTTTCGGCTGCTATGTGTTAATGGTCGATTTGTAGCAGCTACAGAACGCCGTCCAGCTTCAGTTATTGGTGACGGATATTCAACAATTGCTGAGTTAATTGCACGAGAAAATCGCAAGCCAGCACGTTCAGATTCTCCAACCTCACCACTAGGTAAAATCCAGTGTGATCAAGCTATGGAAATGTTCCTTGAGGAACAAGATTTATCCATTGATAGCATTCTTGAAAAAGACCGTACTGTTTCTCTGCGCAAAGTCGCTAATCTCTCAGCAGGAGGTCTAAGTATTGATGCTACACGCAATGTTCATCCTGACAATATTATCCTGGCGCAAGACATCGCTCAGCACTTCCAACTTACTTGTCTCGGTATCGATGTAATTGCCCAAAATCTCTCAAAATCATGGAAATCTGGAGACTTTGGTATTATTGAAATCAACGCGGCGCCGGGTATTTCTATGCATCTGAGGCCTGCAGTTGGCGAAAGTGTTGATGTACCTTCTCATATCATTGACACTTTCTTTAAATCCGCTGAAGATTCCAGGATACCGATTATTACCTTTAACCGGATTTCTGTTCAGGAACTCCAGGAAACTATTGACCATATTCTTCTGCAACATCCAGACTGGACAATCGGTGCTGTTTGTCGCGATGCGGTGTTTGTCAATCGTTCCGAAAAAATCTTGAATAAGGATTACAACAGCAATTTACAAAACTTGCTGCGCCATCCTAAGCTTGATTTGTTGATTGCTGAATATGGGGAGGATGTTTTAGAAAAGGATGGAATGTTTTACCACGGAAGCAATATGGTTGTTTTGGATAATCCCACGGAGAAAGAAATGATTTTGGCACGGGATATTTTTGATGATTCAACTGTAGTTGTCAGGGAAGGTGATAGTGTTTCAATTCGACGTAAGGGTTTGATCGAACAGTATACCCTTGGGACAAATGAACCATTTACTCGTGTGTTTTTAAAGGAAATTGGGACGGTTTTGTAGTTAGATCAAATCTGTTTGTATTGGAAGAATAGGTTTTTTTAACGCAGAGAGCGCAGAGAGGAAACGCAGAGGGACGCAGAGGTTTTTGAATGATTCCGATGCAAATGTCAATGATATTATAGCCCTTCTCGATTGGATGAGATACAGTCTGACCTCTCTCCAAACCTCTCTCCACCTCTCCCTAACCCTCTCCTTTTAGGAGAGGGAAGCAGATAAATTTTGTCGCTTGGAGAGAGGCTTTGATTCTTACTCCCCTTCCGATTAACAAAAGCTTTTCCTAAGTAATACAATTCAGGAATATTATGAGCGTCGGAAGAATACATCAGCTTACTGGTAGGAGCAAGTTCCAATAATTGCTGAACAGTTGAGCGCATTCCAGCCACACTTAAAAATGGTACTGCTAAGCCAAAATCTAGATAAACTTGCGGATACACAGAAGCCAAATATCCAGCTTCTTGAGTATAGGGATAAGAGGCGTGTAGCAGTACAATTGGTGCATTACGAAAGCGTTTTTCTTCTAACAAAGGACGCAGATAAACTGGATTTCCTAATCTTAAGTCAAGGTCGGGGTCACCAAAACCTGTATGAAATTGCACCGGCATTTTATATTTAGCTGCAATTTCCAGCGCTTGTGTAATCAAGAAATCAATTAAAGGTTTACTAGCAAGACGCAGCGGTTTATTTTCAGCTTGTTCTCTTTTGAGAGTAGAGAAAGCTAACTTAGTTTGCTCTTTAGTAGTTAGAGTGAAAGTTATCTCTTTGAATGCAACTCGTTATCAGCATTTATTTTTGGGGAGGAAAGAAAAGAATTGGGTGCCAACTGCGACGCATTAATTCACCAGCAAAACTACGCACTGGAAACTCAATAATTTTCCCCAGATGATCAGAAGCAAGGGCGATCGCGCTAATATCGTATACCGCAGCCGCTTCTAAAATCTCCACAACTGGATTTCCCAGTCTTACTTCTGTATGAACTTCCAAACCCAACTGTTGCAACTGGGCTTTAATTGGTTCTAGCTGTTTTTCTGCTTCCTGCATTTGGTAATCTTTGGGAATTTCTCGGCGTCCCCCTTCTTCAACCACCCAAAGCAATGTACAGTGTGTCAATGAATTATCTGGTCGCGCTTGGGCATACTGCTTAATTTTTTGTACGAGATATTGAGAAGCATTGCTTCCGTTGTAGGGAAGTAGTAAATGTTTAAACAGATGCTGACAGCGCAGATTCAGTTCTTCGCGAGTGTAAGTAGAAATTAGTTGCGGTCGCAGAATCAACAGCGGTATATTACAAGCTTTCGCTAAGCCTGCGGTTGTACTACCAAAAAGCTTTTCTTGCAACAAACTACGAACCGGCATACCCGTAATAATCACATCTACCTGATAGGTTTTTGCCGCTTTTGGAATAGTATCTAGCGGCCGTCCGGAAGGAACTTCGATGTGTACTTCTACTCCTTCAGGTATATTTTTTATGCTTTGTTGCAAACGCTTTTTAGCTTGTTCAGTAGCTTCGTTATCTATGCGTGGGATTTCTCCTTCTTGCCATACTGGAACGCTATGCAAAAAGATGATTTTTTTGAGGCCACCAGCAGCTAAACTGGACACAAACTCGGCGACGCTAGACAAACCGTCCGAAAAATCGGTGCAGATTAGGCAACGCTGAAACATATGCAAAGATCTGGTTTTTTTTAACAGTACCATTCCTACTGCATTTTTGGCTTTCTTTGGTTTGGCTGATGAGTCGAATCGGCTTCATCAAGGGAAAGAAAATATGGCGTTACTTAATAAATGTTTTAACGGCGCTTGAGTGGCTAAAGACATCATTGAAGATATCTATTTTAGCACTAGGAGCTTTCTACAAAAGCTTCCCAAAAATACACAAATTACAGTTATTTAATTTAACTAGCGGCCTTTGCCTTATTTTAGTTGGAGGTGACGCCCCAGCATCCCCAGCTCCTTTCCTCGTTAGAACCGAGCAAGAGAAGGAGGTCGCCCCTTCTATGAGGGCCACTACGACTCAAACTGAGGCTTGTGCCCTAGACCCCATTCGTGCTTGAGAAACTCTTTGTACATAGTTTCCCTGACCATCATTTGCTCATAGAGCTTCACTAGGAAGTCTTGAGCTTGCTCATGGCTCATTTTTTGTACCTGAGTTTCAAAGGAACGAATGCTGAACTGTTGTTCGAGAGATAGTTCGATTGGGTTAGACATGGTGTACTCCTAGGTAAAAAGAAGGTACTTTGGTTTACAGAAGCCTTACTAGGTAAGGTTTTGGTATCGGTGAGCAATTCATCCTCTACTCTGTTATTAAAAATCGTAACAAGTATTTGACAAATTGCCCATACCCCTAAATGGGTAATTCAGTTATATCTCAAGATGGAAAAAGCTAGTACAAAGTTTCCTCACTAAGATTGATGCATTTGTATCAGTGTGCTACAAAGCAAACTGCTCAATACGAACATTTTGTTTTGAGTAAATTGACTCAAAGAAGAGCTAGAGCAAGCTTTCGTGGGCTTTCTCTGGGATTCATTTCTAAAACTTATATTCACCAGAACTTTGCATAATTCCTGAAAAAAATGAAGATTTCAAGAATTTTTTACAATTTGCTCGACAAATAAATGTAAGTTTCTATACAAATTTAAATATAGAGATACCAATATTTCCTACCAGTCCTGTATCCACAGCCTTAATTTTCAGAAAGACAATTTTTATTTAGTGCTTTTTAGCAGTTGGAAGAGAGAGCCAACTGCTTTTTCTTGGCAGCGTAGCATCCAGAACGCTCAACACCAGGTCACAACTGGATAAAATGGGGCTATGTCCCAATCTACTCCTGTCCCCAACTCTAAGAGCGTTGCTGACTCCTCACAGTCAGCGCAACCCCTCTATATCCTGGTTGATGGCCATTCCTTAGCCTTTCGCTCCTACTTCGCTTTCGCTAAAGGACGAGATGGAGGTTTGAAAACCAAAACAGGAATTCCCACCAGCGTCTGTTTCGGCTTCATCAAGTCCCTCTTGGAAGTCATGGCCTCAGAGAAACCTCAATCTATGGCGATCGCCTTTGACCTCAGTTTACCCACATTTCGGCACGAAGCCGATGATACCTACAAAGCAGATCGTCCGGGGACACCTGAAGATTTCGTCCCAGATTTAAAGAACCTCCAAGAGTTACTAGAAGCGTTTAATGTGCCAGTCGTTACATCTCCTGGTTATGAAGCTGATGACGTTTTAGCAACTTTAGCTCATGCTGCTAGCGATGCGGGATATCGAGTCAAAATTGTCACAGGCGATCGGGATTTATTTCAGCTAGTAGATCCCGAAAAAAAAATTAGCGTTCTCTATCTGGCTAATGACTTTTTGAAGCGTGGTAATACCAGTAGACCCACAGAATTTGGCCCAGAAGAAGTTAAGCAAAAGCTTGGGATTTTACCCACACAAGTTGTAGATTACAAAGCCCTTTGCGGCGACAAATCCGATAACATTCCTGGAGTTAGGGGAATTGGGGAGAAGACAGCGGTTAATTTGCTCACCGAGTATGGCTCTTTGGATGAAATTTATGAATCTTTAGACAAAATCAAAGGTGCTGTTAAGACCAAACTAGAAGCTGGGAAAAAAGATGCCGAACATTCCCGTTACCTAGCACAGTTAAAGTTTGATGCCCCTGTCAACATGAAGTTAGAAGATGGCAGTTTTACGGGATTTGACAGTGAGGTTTTGAAACCACTGTTAGAAAAACTAGAATTAAAGAGATTCCTAGAAAAAATTGACCAAATTCAGCATAGTTTTGGGGGAATCGTTCAGCCAGAACCTAAAGTAGAACAGCAACCTAACCTGTCTGAGGATAAGAGTAGCCCAGAGCCGCAAGTTGATGATGAACTTTGGTTTTTCACAGCAGCAGATACAGAAAAAGCTCAACAGCAACCACCCAAACTAATTCAACCTCAGATCATTGATACGTCAGCAAAACTTGCCAACTTAGTTAACAAGCTACAAAGCTACACCAATCCAGCAAATCCCGTCGCTTGGGACACAGAAACCAGCGATTTAGAACCACGGGACGCCAAATTAGTAGGAATTGGTTGTTGTTGGGGAACCCAAACAGATGAAGTTGCCTATATCCCCATCGGTCACACTAGCAGTGGCAATTTAGACAAAGAAGAAGTATTCACAGCCTTACGTCCAATTCTGGAAAGTGCTGACTATCCCAAAGCATTGCAAAATGCCAAATTTGACCGTTTGGTTTTGCGTTGCCAAGGAATAAAATTAGCTGGGGTTGTATTTGACACAATGCTAGCAAGTTATGTCTTGAATCCCGAAGCAAGCCATAACCTTAGCGATCTATCTCAGAAATATTTGGGAATCAGGGCAAAAAGTTACAAAGACTTAGGAATTCTCAAAGGACAAACTATCGCTGATTTGAATATCCCAACTGTAGCTGAATACTGCGGCTTGGATGCATATACGACATTTGGTATAGTTGCCAAACTTCGTGAGGAATTGGAGAAAGTTCCCGCATTGCATAAGTTATTGCTGGAAGTTGAACAGCCTCTAGAACCAGTTTTAGCCCAGATGGAATATGTGGGAGTTCATATTGATATTGCCTATCTCAAAGAACTCTCGCAACAACTGGAGAAAGATTTAGAGAGACTGGAAAATGAAGCTTATGAGGCTGTTGGTGGGGAGAAATTTAGCTTAGGTTCTCCCAAGCAGTTGAGTCAGCTACTATTTGAAAACCTGAAATTAGACACTAAGAAGTCACGCAAAATTAAGACAGGTTACTCAACCGATGCAGCAACCTTAGAAAAGTTGCAAGGCGATCATCCAGTCGTGGATAAGATATTGGAACATCGCACTCTTTCTAAGTTGAAATCAACTTATGTAGATGCACTTCCAGTCTTGGTGCGTCCAGATACCGAGCGGGTACATACGGATTACAATCAAACAGGGACAACGACTGGAAGACTGTCTTCTTCTAATCCGAATTTGCAAAATATTCCCATCCGTACTGCTTTTAGTAGACAGATTCGTAAGGCGTTTTTACCTGAATCTGGTTGGATGTTGGTGTCGGCTGATTATTCGCAAATTGAACTAAGGATATTGGCACATCTGAGTCAGGAACCTGTACTGCTTGAGACTTATCAAAATAATCAGGATATTCACACTGTAACGGCAAGGTTACTGTTTGAAAAAGAAACGGTGACACCAGATGAAAGACGTTTGGGTAAGACGATTAATTTTGGTGTGATTTATGGAATGGGAGCCCAGAGATTTGCCAGGGAAGCTGGGGTAAGTACAGCAGAAGGAAAGAAATTTATTGAGCGATTTAACGAACGTTATGCCAAGGTTTTTGAGTATCTGCAACAACTGCAGCGAGAAGCGATCGCCCAAGGTTATGTGGAAACTATTTTAGGTCGTCGTCGCTACTTCCAATTCAACAGCAATAACCTGCTGAAGTACCGAGGAAACAAAACCCAGGATATTCACCTAGATAAACTCAAGGGATTGGATCAAATCGATGCAGGTTTGTTACGTGCTGCAGCTAATGCTCCCATTCAAGGTTCCAGTGCTGATATCATCAAGATTGCGATGGTAAATATGCACGAAATATTGCAGAACTATCAAGCACGTTTGCTATTACAAGTCCATGACGAATTAATCTTTGAAGTTCCGCCTTCCGAGTGGGAAGAATTGCAGCCAAAAATCAAGTCTACGATGGAATCAGCCGTTAAGTTAAGTGTACCTTTAGTTGTTGATGTTCGTGCTGGGCAAAATTGGATGGAAGCGAAGTAAGTTGCCCACAGACTGGAAGTATGGGGCTACATAAACAAAGCTTACCTATCGCGCTTGCGCTGCGCTTAGCGCACCACGCAGGCTAGTTCTGCTAGTCCGCGCAGGTGGACTTAGTTTTGATAGCCGCGACTTCTAGTCGTCAGGTATTTTGGATTGCCTTGGGATGCTCCCATTTTAATTATCTCTAAATTGACGATGAAAAAACTTTTCTCCACCAGTATTTTTAGCCTAATGGTTGTCACGATGTTACTTTTATCGCCCTTAGCTGTACAAGCAGATGAAGGAGATCCCAACGGTATTGATCGCACAGCAGAACGCGGTTGGAGTTTGTGGCAAAAGAATTCCCAAATGCCAAATGCAGATTTTGACTCAGGGTTTTCCAATATGGAATTAGGGGGATATATGGACTTTGAAATGGCCTGCGCTGCTGCGACAAATCTCCCCAATTCTAAGATTGACTATTGGTATAGGTTAAGCAATTCAGTTAATCGAATTGGCACAGGACAGGTAGAGTTTGGCTGTTGGCTGAATGGGAGTTTTCTACATACTTTCAGCAGCACTGCGATTAAAAGAAGCCTGGAGAATGTCAAGTGTTTGCGCGTCAAAACTTTAACTGGGAAGGGTTTAGTAATTCGCTCTCAACCTAATGAAGGTTCCCAACAAGAGGGAATAGTTCGTGAGGGAGGAATTGTAAATCCGGGGAGTTTTCCAGCTTCAATTGTTGAGGTAGATGGTGAGAATTGGCTGGCTATTAATTCTCCCCAAGAGGGATGGATTTCTGATGGTTTGAAAACTGATAAAGGGAATCTCACCTTATGTAAAAGTTAGGGATGAGTTACGAAGATAATCCTCAGTTGCAACTCAGATAGGTTAAGTTGGGTACACACTAAGAAGAGCGATTGCCTTGATTTAGTAGAACAATGCCCTGCTAGTGGTTAAACTAGGGACTGGTTAGAACCGCGATCGCACTATCTAATTATGCCATTCCAATTGTTAGCAGAATCTCTCAAATATTTCAGCGCCAGCTTCCTTATCCTTAGTTTGCTTGGGTGTGAATATATATTCGGCTCAAAACCAGGCTCAAACGCCTACCCCGTTAAGCGAATCAGCGACGGAGATACTATTACCGTGACTGATAGCAGTGGGAAAGATATTAGCGTGCGTTTCGCTTGTGTGGATGCGCCAGAAGTTCCCCACACAAACAAAGAGAAGAACAGCAAAAAAATGGTGGATCAAAATCAATTTAAATGGGGAGAAAAAGCGCGAGTCCGATTGCAGCAATTGATAAAACAAGGAAACAATAATGTCAAATTAACCGTTACCGATACCGATCAATATGGACGCAAAGTGAGTGAAATACGCCTACCAGATGGTACTTTTGTTCAGGAAGTTTTGACGAAAGAAGGATTAGTGCAATTCTACAAACCCTACAAAAAAGATTGTCCCAGTGCAGATATTGTAGAAAAGGCAGAAGCGGATGCTAAAAAGCGGCGTGTAGGGGTTTGGCGAGATACAACATATGTCTCTGCTTGGGAGTGGCGGCGCAACAATAAGTAGGTTAGATAGAATCTGTTTGCATTGGAAGAAGATGTTTTTTTAACGCAGAGAGCGCAGAGAGGGACGCTCCAGGTAGCAGAGGGTTTTGAGTAATTCCGAGACGAACTTGTAATTAGTAATCTTCTTCATACTGCTCCCGTCGTCGTCCAGAAAGCTGCAAAAATAGAGGCGCGATCGCTGCTGCAATTGCACCCACTCCAAAACTAAAGGCTAATACAACACCAAATGGGATCTGAATTGTTTCCCAATTCAGAAATTTCAGTGATACTAGCGTGATGTTTTGAATGGATAAAATTGCGATCGCGCTTACCCAGCTAGCTAGGATTATGGAGGTGATCAAATTAGTAATAGTTTTCATGTTTTGTTGTTTGTTATTTACGCCAGGTGTAACTTAAGAGCAGTACACCTAGTGCTTTTTTTTATCTCGACCTGGTACCTCCCAAAGCCCTTCCAGCCCTTGTTTTTCCCATTTGTGCAAAACCTCTCTTACCGTTTGAATAGTCAACTTAAAGTGAGCAGCTATTTTCTCCACGTACCAGCCATGTGCGTTCAGCCTAATTATTTCTGCTCGGTCTTTGACCTTCTGTGACACCTCTGCTGTTCTCAGATTTAATAGGGTTTGGTTTTGCTCACGAGTCAAAAATACTCTTAGACGAGCGCCCATACTTTAAGTTACCTCGGTAGATGCATTCTCCGTATTTATTTATCTTTACATAGGTTGTTTTTTTTGTGCCTACCTACTTAGTTCGGATGTATGAACTGTATGTTTTAAGATTTCAATGTAATTCTGAATCATTGAGCGAATCTCTTGGCGGCTGAAATACATTCTATCGTATTCCACACTTAGACTTACATTTCCTTCAACTGGCGACATTGACACAGCATAATTTAAAGGAAAGTTGAACTTGTCATGATACCTGCTCGCATTCACCTTCAAGCCAGTGTCAGCCTTGAGATTTTTGGCATTATGGAAATTCACGAAATTAAACGTAGCCAAAAATAACTCTGGTTTTTGTTGGTCTGCTAAAATTTCCAGAAGTGGATACCTAACATAGGGTTCGATATCAATTAGAGATTGCTGCACATTTTTAATTTGTACCTCTTTATCTTCTCTAGTTGGTTGACAAAACGGAACAATATTCCAGAATAACCCCAAAGCTCCAAACGGGTCAGATAATCTTTCTGTCCTACCATTTGAGATGATTCCTACACAAACCCTATTTTCTTTCAGCACAGTATCAATGAGGTCAAGATAGGTACTTAGGAAAAGTGCTTTTGGTGAAACTCCCAATTTTCGACACAATTTATGTAAATCTGCAATGATTTCTGAATCAAAGTAGTATTTTTCAGTAACAGCTTCCACTTGCTCCACTGAAGTAGTTAACGGTTTCAAGGGTTTATATGTATGGTCTTTCAGGTGAAGCTTCCAGAAATTTGATGCGTCTAGTGAGCCAATAATCTCTTTCTCCAAAGCGACAAATTCTTTATACACATTGGCATCCGGGACTACTGTTATTTCTTCTCCTTTCTTGAGAGCCGAATAGATATCGTACAGTTCGTTGAGAAATTCAATACTACTCCAACCATCTGTAATTGCATGATGAATTGACATCAAGAATTCAAACCTATTCTCGGCTTTCTGAAAAATCCCGAAGCGAAAAAGTGGTTCATTGGGATTTTCAACGTTAAACAAGTTCTGCCTGTCTTGCTTCATCACTGCATCAATATAATTTGACTGCTCCTCCGATTTGATATGGCTGATGTCTTGCTCATTGATGGAAAATCTCAGATTCTTTTTGACCACCTGAACCTCTGGTTTTCCGTTAGGAGTGATAAATATGGTTCTCAAAGCCGGATGTTTTTGCACGCTTATTTCTAGTGCTTTCTTAAAGGCATTCAAATCTAGGCTTTCATCATATATCTCGTAGGATTGTTGACAATGATAAACCCCCATTTCTTGATAATTATTCGAGTAATGATGCAAGATAAACTCCTGCATTTTGGCAAGAGGATATGCCGATTCTGTATCTAGGGGAAGTAACTCAGAGATATCTAGAGGAAGTTCTAATAAATGTAGGGGCACAGAAGCGTTATTTTCCCGACGCTGGTCATTGTTTATTTGTTGAGCAAGGCTATAAATGGTCGGATTTTTAAATACATCAGGTGTATAGCCCTCTGGATCAGCAGATAAACAATGAGCGATTAACGTTCGCAAGCTTGCTACAAAATCTTGGGCTAGACTTTCAATTGTGGCAGGTTGGTGAAAGTTAGAGCTGTATGTCCATTCCAGTTGTAACTGGTTCTCTACTACGAGTCCGTTAATCTCTAGCAAATGACTGCGGTTTCCTAACTGGCTGTGTTCAGAACCAACTGATTCAGAGGCTAATTTAACGAGAGAATCGGATTGCATTCCCCAATCAAATTGCCCCAGGTAGTTGAAACTTACCTCAGCTTGTGGTAAGGAAGAGAGTTGAGAGGTAATTTCAGCATCCCTACTTAAATAGCGCAGCAAACCGTAGCCGATGCCTCGGTTGGGTATGGCACGAAGTTGTTCTTTGATAGACTTGATTGCATCTCCTAAATTTTCTGTTGCTTTTAGTTCTAAAAGTACGGGGAAGATAGTGGTAAACCAACCAACTGTGCGCGATAAGTCTACATCTGGTAATATTTCTTCTCGTCCGTGACCTTCTAAGTTAATTAGAACTGAATTAGACCCGCTCCAAGTAGCTAATACCTGCACTAAAGCTGTTAGCAATATATCGTTGATTTGGGTATGGTAAGCTTTTGGTACTTCTTGGAGTAGGGTGCGAGTTTCTTCAGAGTTGAGGGATACGTTTACACTACGGGCTGAGGCTTTTGTGTTAGCTCCCTGGTTACAGTCTACTGGGAAACGGGTGATTTTTGGGGTGGAAATGTTTGACCAATAAGTTAATTCTTTTGTAGCAGTTGGCAACTGGGCATATTCAGTTAGTTTTTCTGCCCAATGTTTGAAAGAGGTGGTTTTAGCAGGAAGTTGAATGGGTTTACCTGATTCGAGTTGTTGGTAAACTGTCTGTAAATCTTCGAGTAAAATTCGCCAGGAAACTCCATCGACGGCTAAGTGGTGGATGATTAGCAACAAGCGAGAAGGTTTTTGAGTTCCTAGATGGAAAAGTGCAACTCGCAGGAGTGAGCCAGAGTTGAGGTTTAAGCTGGCTTGCAATTGCGAAGATGTAGATTCAATTGTTTGGGAAAGTGTGTTTTCTGGTAATGTGGATAAATCTATGAGGGAGAAAGGTACAGTCTCATCGGGTAGGGCATTAAATTGCTGCCAACAAGCTTCTGATTGATTAAAGCGCAAGCGTAGGGCATCGTGATGGAGTAATAATTGTTGTAAGGCTTGCTGTAACAGGTCGGGGTTGAGAGTTGGTGATATTTTTAGTAGAAAAGCTTGGTTGAAGTGGTGAGGTGAGGGGAGTTTTTTTGCAAAGAACCAGTGCTGGATGGGTGTGAGTGGTAATGACCCAGTTACTAAACCTTGGAAGGCTTTTCTAGTTTCTGTTGTTGTTGCTACAGCGGCTAATTCGGCAATTGTTTGATGTTGGAAGATTTGTTTGGGAGTGAGTAACAGACCTGCCGTGTTAGCTTTAGAAATAATCTGAATGCTAAGAATAGAATCTCCGCCAACTTCAAAGAAGTTGTCGTGGATGCTAAGAAGCTCTCGGTGGAAAACCTCGCGCCAGATTTGGGCTAGTATTTCTTCAAACCTTGTACGAGGTGCTACTAAATCTGCTTGTAGTTCCTGACGTGCTGTATCGGGTGTTGGTAGCGCTTTTCGGTCTACCTTGCCGTTGGGGGTTAGTGGCAGGGCATCCAACATCACGAACACTCCTGGTATCATGTAATCGGGCAGTTTCTCCTTGAGAAAACTTCGTAGCTCACTGCTAGCGATCGCTCCTTCGTGTTTAGGGACGATGTAAGCTACCAGATATTTGTGACCTGGAACATCTTCTCGTGCTACAACTAAAGTTTGTCGAACCGCTGGGTGACAGGCGATCGCTGCCTCAATTTCGCCTAATTCGATGCGGAAGCCGCGAATCTTCACCTGGTTGTCAAGGCGACCGAGAAACTCGATGTTACCATCACTTAGATAGCGTGCTTTATCTCCAGTTTTGTACAAGCGCTCACCTGGTTCATCGCTAAAAGGGTTAGGGATAAACTTTTCAGCAGTCTGAACAGGATCGGTATAGCCAGAGGCAAGACATACTCCACCAATATATAACTCCCCGCAAACGCCAATTGGACAAGGATTTAGGTATGAATCAAGGATATAATATTGGGCGTTCTGAATGGGCTTTCCATAGGGAATACTTACCCTTTGCGGCGCTATTTTAGCGATCCGATAGTAATTAGACCAGATTGTTGCTTCGGTAGCCCCACCAAGGGCGATCACTTCTACGTTGGGAAAGGCAGTTGTGACTGTGTGGGGTAGCGTTAGGGGAATCCAATCACCACTCAAAAAGACCAACTTTAATTGACTCTTTTCGTTCTTAGATTCCCCATTTGGTAAAAACGGAACTAGCTGCTGAAGCGCCGCCGGGGCTGAGTCCCAAAACGTGATAGCCTCATGACAAAGCAGATTTACCAACTGTTTGGGATCCTGAAGCTCAGACCTTGATGCAACCCGAATGGAACCTCCGGATGCGAGCATGCCAAAAATGTCGTATACCGACAGATCAAAACACAACGATGTCGTGAAAAGCATTTGATCGCTAGCACTAATCCGAAATGTCTTGTTGACCCAATCAATCAGATTGACCACAGATTGGTGGCGAACGACAACCCCTTTGGGTACTCCAGTAGAGCCAGACGTGTGGATTGCATAGGCGACGTTATTTGAAGTTATTGATGTAGATAAATTGCTCTGTGAAAGTTGATTGAAGTTCCAAGCTGTCCAAAGCCTCTTCTTTTGCTTTGCTGAGTTTGGCGGCAGTGAAATGCTGTCCGAATCTGCTTTCTGAAGAATCAGATCGTACCGATAGCGGAGTTCATTCGGGAATCCCTGTTCTCGATGAAGAACTTTTACCTCAGCGATCTGAGGCAATTCCTCCTGTAGAGTATAGAAAAAGTCCTCATCAAGATAAAGTTCACCATCTAGTTGGGTTTTGGTCTTGATGTTGGGTTCATCGATCTGCTGAACACGAAATTCTTCTAGGGATTTCTTGAAGTCATCCTTTTGCCGTGAATCTAAGATGTCTGCTATCAAGACGACTCCCCCAGGAACTAACAATTGAAGTGCTTTCTCTATTACTTGCTTCAAATAAATAGGACCTGGAAAGAATTGGACAGTGCTAGCCAGAATGATCAAATTAAATGAGTTGGCTTCACCAGAAGCAATCTCGTGAGCGAATCCTGTCTGGAACTGAATGTTAGAGTAACCGTTCTCAATAGCGTACTGACGATTCCGAGCTTGCGTGACTTCTGAAGGGTCGAGTCCAAGATAAAATTTGGCATCTGGTGCGAGGGAAAACGCGATCAGGCCCGGAGCCGCAGCCGATCTCAAGTACTCGCTTCTGAGGTTCTAAGTAGGTCTGTGCCAGTTTTATAACATGGTTTTGGTATTCAGCGACTTCAGCTTCAGAGAAAGGTTTTCCAGTATAGCTACTAATGAAGCCGCCAGCAGTGACCTGATCGACAGCACGTTCTGCTATATGATCCCAAAGTGAGCGTACTGCCTCAGTATTAAGTGGTTCTGGTGCCAGCTTGGGGGTATTCACATCCAAGCAAATTACATCACTCAGTCTAGGAAGCTTCCATTGCAAGTCGTGCAGCTTACGCAGTTGCTCTGATTGCGTGACGATACTTTGAATATTAAGAGTGGATAAAATCCACTGAATTCGCTCCGTCGGCCACTTGGTATCGAGGGGCACATACGCTCCACCAGCCTTGAGGATACCAAGCAATCCCACTACCATTTCGAGCGATCGCTCTACACAAATCCCCACTAAAACTTCTGGTCCCACGCCCAGAGTTTTCAAGTGATGTGCTATTCTGTTTGCCTGTTGGTTAAGCTCTCGGTAGGTCAACTGTTGATCTTCAAAAACCACCGCAATGGCATCAGGCGATCGCGTAACCTGTTCCTCAAACAACTGGTGGATACACTTATCAGAGGGATACTCTTTTGTGGTGTTGTTCCACTCCCACAGTACCTGGTGCCGTTCTTGCTCTGTTATGAGAGGCAAAGAGGAAATCGTCTGTTGAGGATTAGCTACTACAGCCTCCAATAAGGTCTGGAAATGTCCGGTCATCCGCGTGATTGTACTAGCATCAAACAGATCGGTGTTATATTCCCATTCCCCGATTAGTCCAGAGTCGGTACTATCAAAAATTAAACTCAAATCAAACTTCGATCTAACGGTTTCTACCGCTACTGGACTTACCGTTAAGCCTGCCATCTGCATCTGGGCCCTCGGCACAGCAAACCCCAACATTACCTGCACCAGTGGTGTATAACTTAAGGAGCGCTCAGGCTGCAATTGTTCTACTAACTTCTCAAACGGTAGGTCTTGATGAGCATAAGCTCCCAACACCACATCCTGGACTCTTGACAGTACATCCTCAAAAATGGGGTTGTCTGATAAGTCAGTCCGCAGCACTAAAGTATTGACAAAAAAGCCAATTAGCCCTTCGATTTCTGGACGATTGCGGTTAGCAGTGGGCGTGCCCACTACAATGTCATCAGAGCCAGTATAGCGATAAAGCAAGGTAACAAACGCTGCATATACCGTCATGAACAAGGTGACTCCCGTGCGTTTACTCAACGCTTTGAGTGCCTCTGATAGAGAGTTGGGTAATAAGAATGACACAGTTGCGCCCCGGAAAGCTTGCACAGCTTGGCGCGGACGGTCAATTGGGAGAGCTAGCACCTCAGGTGCCCCAGCAAGTTGCTGCTTCCAGTAGTCAAGTTGTTTTTCCAAGACTTCCCCAGTCAACCACTGGCGCTGCCAAACAGCAAAATCGGTATACTGGATGGGTAACTCCAGGTAAGGGACTGGGTTCTCCTGATAAAAAGGCTTTATAGAGAGCGGGACAACTCCTGAGTCAATATCCCCAATCGACCAGCCATCGAAAACGATGTGGTGTATATTTATCAGCAGCACATGGGGACTGGGAACTCATTCGCCACAGATGCACTCGCACCAGCGGCTCGTTGGCGAGGTCAAAAAGGTTTCTCCGCCCTCTATTGTGACTAAGCGTTTTCACAGTAGTTAACTGTTTCGGCTTCTGGTAAATCCTGTAAATCTACTACTTTTAGAGTCACAGTTATTTCAGGGTCAATGACCCGCACGGGAGTATCATTTTTCCACCTGAAAACGGGTACGCAGGACTTCATGACGCCGCAGAATTTGGGCGATCGCTCCTTCGAGGGCAGCTAGATTGAGGTTGCCGTTAAGAAGCATTGCCAAGGGCATATTGTAGATGTTGTTTTTCTCCCTCCAGTTGGTAGAGGAACCAGAGTCTAGCTTGAGCAAAGGAGAGAGGTGCCGGAGTCGATTGGGTTCGGCGCTTAATGGTTTCGCTGGCTAAAACGTATGCCTTTGTTCTTCGGCAAAAGTTGGGAAAATCTCTCTTGTAGTGCGTGCGATTTCCTCAATTACCTCAAAGCTTCCTGCTAGTTCTGCCATTACCTCAATCAGCTTCGATATTGTAGGGTTCTTAAACAAATGATGCACAGAGATTTCCAGGTCAAATGTCTGGCGTATCCGGCTAAACCACTTGTCATGACCTGTAGTGGAATGTCCCCCCCAAATCGAAGAAGTTGTCATGAATGCCTAACCAGATCTTGCCCGAGGATCTCTGCCCACAAACCCACCAAAATTTCTTCTAAAGCCGTGCGTGGCGCTACATAAGTTTCTTTCAAGTATGCTTGATTCGTTTCAGGTGCTGGCAACGCTTTACGATCTGCTTTTCCATTGATTTGTCAACGGCAGGGAAGATAGCATGACAATTGCGGTTGGCACCATATATTCTGGTAAACGTGCTGATAAATAACCACGCAACTGTGACTCTAACTGGCGGATCTCTTGGGTCTGTAAGGGATTGTTCGCAACCTTATTATTTGTATTTAGGGAATCCGATGAATAGGGAGTGTAATAAGCTACTAATCGCTTATTGCCTGGACTATCTTCTCTAACTATAACTACAGCCTGTTGCACTTGAGGATGGTCATTTAACACGGACTCAATTTCCTCAAGCTCAATCCGGTAGCCCTCTGAGTTTCACCTGGTTATCAATGCGACCGAGAAGCTCTATATTTACCATTTGCTAAATAACGTCCTTGATCTCCGGTTCGATACAGGGGCGTGTCCCCCGGTTGGTCGCTAAAGGGGTTGGGCAGAAATTTCGAGGCTGTTAACTCTGGACGATTGAGGTAGCCCACGCGCTAGCCCCTCACTACCAATATACAACTCTCCTGGTACGCCCATCGGTACTGGTTGTAACTGCTCATCAAGCACATAGACTTGCGTATTCGCTATGGGGCGACTAATAGAACGCTTGTGGTAAGGGTCATAAAAATTGCGTGGTTCTGGTTCGGGTTGACAATCCCAGGAGCTAACGACAACGGTTTCACTAGAGCCGTAGATTTCAATGACTTGGCAATTGGACAGGCGTTCCCAACAGCGTTGTTTGAGAGCAAAGGGAAATGCTTCTCCACCCACAAAAAATCCGTCTGAGATGCTTGCAAGTCTTCAACTCCTGCTCTTCGAGAAACAGTGAGAGCATACTGGCAACAAAATAAGCAATGGTAATTTGCTCTTGGGCGATTAATCTAACCAGGTACGCACTATCCTTCTCTCCGTCCGGTTTTGACTAAAATCACGCAAGCACCAGCCATTAGCGGCCAGAATAACTCCCATCGACTGGAAACATCAAAGCTGAGAGAGGCTTTGTGCAAAACGCGATCGCCAGGAACATAGGGAAAGGTCTGTTGTAACCAATGCCAACTTTGACAAACTGCTCTATGGGGCACCATCATTACCCCTTTTGGCTTTCCCGGTTGAACCAGAGGTATAGGTAATGTAAGCTAAATTTTCCGGTCTAACGTCACAAACTGGGTTGATTTTGCTTTGTCTTTCAGCTATTTTCTGCCAATCTGTATCCAAGCACACCAGATGTCCTTGGTATTGGGGAATTCTTACGACTAATTTCTGTTGAGTCAACAGCACTGACACCTGAGTATCCTCAAGCATGAACTCCAAACGCTCTTGAGGATAGGATGGATCTAAGGGGACATAAGCCCCCCCTGCTTTGAGAATCCCCAATAATCCGACGACTGTATCAAGAGAACGCTCCACGCAAATACCCACGAGGGTTTCTGGTTCTACCCCCAAGGTGCGCAAATAGCTGGCTAACTGATTCGCTTTGGCATTGAGTTCCCAGTAGGTTAACTGTTGGTTTTCAAACACAACCGCAATGGTATCGGGAGTTTGTTCTACCTGGGCTTCAAATAACTGAATTATTGTATCCATATGTTTTTCTCATCCACTTTAGCGAACGTATGAGGCTCCATTAATATCAATGCTGGTTCCTGTTGCCGAGAGGACAAGTCCTGACCATCAGTATTTTTTCTGAATAAGCAGCGCCAACATAAAGACATATCGATCTTAAAACTTTTTCCCAGATTTTCTAGTAAATCCTTTAGTATAAGACCACAGAGCAATATGCTTTTTATTTTTGATATTTTTTTACTTTTCTATTAGACATCTCCAAAAATTAGATTTTTTGCACAGTTTTTCAACGGCTTCAGATTAAATTATCGGAGATGTCTATTGATCAGGAATTAACTAGACTTAATAGTCCTCACCTTCAGTACACTTATCACTAAAGCACTCCGGCGAAGAGAAGACTAGAAAATTTACCTCATCATCAGATTCATTTCTGATTTGGTGGGGCGACTTAGGCAAAATTGTAATTCCTTCACCACTTTTTAGAAGATGCTTTTTGTCATCAAGAATAAGCGATACATCACCTCTCAAGACATAGAGAAAATGTTGAGAAACATTGTGATAATGTACAACCCCTCTTCCTCCAGGGGGCATAATTTCTTCGACGACACTCATCGCATCGCCCTTCAAAAGATGCCATCCATTACAGACATCATTTCCCCACTTAAAATTTTCGGCTGTCTTGGTACTAATCGGTTGATTGGTTGACATTTTTAACTCCTGCAAATCTCTATAAGAATAGTTGAAAATTATTTAGGAATGCAAACTTAATAAACTGCAATTCTGATTGAACTGGAAATAGTGCGTTAGCGGAGCGTAACGCACCCTACATCTGCACTTTATTTAATCCATGTTCCTTAGCATAGTCAAGTTTTCATGCCCAAATAAGCAAAGTCCTCCATAACATAACCTTTCACACTTCCCCTACCTCTCAACGATAAATCAAGGGGTTCAACCATTTTGCAGGGGGAGTGAATAATTACTCCATAACAATAATTTATCAGCTCTTGATATTCTAAATGAGAAAATATTTTTATACCTAAACTTTCAATTTGATTAACTTCTTCTTCGGTAGGAGTGCTACAATATTGCCTTTTCCTATTATCCTGTTTTTGGGACTGTACAGAAAAACATCCATTACTCAATTTGTCGATCATATCCAAAAAATGATAGACTCCTTTCCTGTAAATTAAACATAAGTTTTTGATATAGCTGTATTTTTTATTAATGTCTATTTGATAGATTTTTATAATGCTACCTGTATCAATGCCCTCATCAACAATATGTAAAGTTCCGTAAAGAGATTTTCCTTCAGCCAGATCCCGCAAAGCACACCAAACGCCAGCCCGTTCAGGAAGTTTTGACGAATGAATGTTAAAAATCTTCCCCAAACCATAGTCTCTTGCTACTTCGATAACTTTTGAGCTAATAATTAAATTGTTTCTCACAGACAAGCTAACATAGGGTTTGTTCTCTTGATAAACCGCTATGATTTTATCGAGATCTTCTGTTCGTTTTGTGCTTTGAATCCGATATAACGAGCAATTATACTTTTCCGATAGTTGATGGAATGTCATCAAAAAAATTGGATTGCTATCAATATTCTCTTCAATCCAAGGGTAAACAATTTGGCTAGTATAATGTTTAGTATAGAAGTTAAACTTAGACAATAACTCTACCTTGTCTTCTTGCTTTCTAGAAACTTTTTGTGATAAAAAAATATGGACTTTGAAGTTTCTCTCTACTAAAGAAGGCAATAAAAAATTTAGAGTGATATTGGCGATTATATCTTCGTTACAAAAAATTACTATGCTTTTCATCAGCTACTTGAGTCATTTTTTTAATGGTTTTTAGCGCGAATAAAATATAATTTTTGGTATAAATTCCCCTCCTGCTCTACAAACGGCGGGGATTCTCCTTCTTTTGCAGCCAGTTGTTCGTAGATGGGGACAAACTCTTGATGGTAATCCTTCAGAGGAATATCAAGTCGGTGTACAACTGCCCAGTTCGCATCTCCTCGTTCTTCCCAGTTGATAGAATAGTCTAGAGGATCATCACCACTATTCTCAATGCCTTTTCCCCAGTGCCGTTCCATCAGTCGAGCGGTGAGTCGAGATCCATTTTTACTGGTGGCAATGAACAGGATTTCTCCCCCTGGTGAGAGATAGGAGCTTCCCTCGACAATTAAGGAATCCATCACCAGGCCTACCTCGCTTTCCATTTCGATTCCATTCTCCAGCCGGAGTTTCTCGTGCTAACTCCAATCTCGCTTGAAGCTTTTCTTGAGTATCAGGAAGAGCAGGTGGATTTAAGTAAATTCGATCAATTTTTCCTTCAAAGTCTGGATTGCCTTTCATCGCATCAAAGCAGTTTGACTGCAACGACTGTAGCTGCTTTGGATTGAGATTATTTAATTCCCAATTTCGTTTTGACGCGGTAACAGTTTCTGGGTTTAAGTCAGTGCAAATAACTTGTGAAGCACCGTTCTTGGCGGCAACGATTCCCAGAACCCCAGAACCCGCCGCTAAATCCATAACCACTTTTTCAGAACAATTATCAACGCTAATCAACTCGCACATGGCAATACAAGAAGGGGAAAAAGGAAACCAAACACTGGGATAATTTTCCGCAAGAACCATTATGTTATTCCCCAAGTTAAGTGTCAGGATATTGCCTTGTTCTTCAATGGAGTTTTTCATAGACTAATTAACCTTTCTTTTTTGTACGTCTTTTGGATAGTCATGGGGATTTAAACAAGAGAGTTTACTCAGAATTTCTCGTTGCATTTCCAGGGAAACCTCCTGTTGTAAATAGGTCTCAAAATTTTGGCTTTTAACCGCTTTTTCTAATACTGTTCCTTCAGGGACATCAATTCCTTGATTAAGAGGATTAACCGTGTTATTGTCGAAAGTCCAACGTAAGACTTTTCTCACCTGCGTTTCCGAGTTGACGAACCCTTCTCTTCCATGGAAAGCTACTAAATTTGCCACCACCAGACTTTCCCTGAGTTCTTCTAGCGAAACCGTTGCGTAATTATCTGGATCTTTGTTAAAATTCCAAATCCAGTTCATGGCGACCTCGATCAGAGCATTTTTGCATTTATACTCAACATCTCCATCGGCGCGATAACCTGTTGTAATACATCTCTTTTCCTCATCGTAATTAATAATTGGTTTAAGGAGATGACCATCTGTTCCTTCTCTAAAAAAGGTAATGGCATCCGCTTCTTTTAGCGCAACTAGATAATGTAATGGCATCGCATTTAAAAGATGCTGTCCACTTGCTAACCGAGTTTCTCCTCCCGATTGAGCATTTTGCAAAACGGTAAAAACTACCCAAGGTGGAACAGCTTTTAAAAATGTGCTGTCTTGATGAATTTCTTGGCAACTATCGTACTTATTTCCTTTGACGTTATCAAATGAATTTGACATCATCAAAACATCATTTTCCTTAAAGTCAACACCGTATTTAGCTAACACTTTTCTTGCTACAGCATTCTCATTGGATTCAAGTTTACCAGTATTACTGTAAGGTTGCCGCACTTGGTTTCCCAGCAATAGATGCAACTGATTCCGCCATTCTTTAAATCGTCGATTATCTAATAAAGCATCGTTTTCGTGAGTCCGCAGCACAAAAAAACCATATAAATCGGTCAATAACTGAACGTCTTGGTGAAGTCCTGGATCTGACAGCTTACATCCAGCAGGAACCTCGATTGTGATATCTTTTTTGATTAAGTTACTGGGGCGATATAAAAAAGAATAATTTTCTTGAGACAAATTATTCTTTTTTAAAGTAGTCCAAACGGCTTCCATACTTTACTAAATTCTCCGAAAAATTACATTGATTCTTGTGACTCGGTAAAGAGAAAATAACCCCCTTTTTTGAGGACTCGATAGGCTTCTGCCAGAATGTTGACGCGATCGCCACTGTGTACAATGGCATCCTGTGACCAAACCACATCATATAAATTATCACTAAAACAGAAAATGGGGTTACCTACACAGAATTTGGCTTCTGTCAATGCGTAAGTTCTAAAATTCTCCCAATCCCCATGCCCCTAATCCCCAGAGGGGGCCCCAAGTTCCCCAGTCCCCCTTGGTAAGGGGGATTTAGAGGGTACTGAATCTAACGTCGAAGCAAAGCTGATCGTCGCGTTATTTGTTATTTGTTTCTAGGGTAACAACAAACAACAAACAACAAACTACAAACTACAAACTACAAGTAGAATTAAACTCCTACAGGTTCCATTTTATTGATCATCTGTTCCATAGTTTCAGCAATTTGTTTTTGCTTTTCTAGGGAATTTGTCTCCAAGTAAACACGCATCAACGGTTCAGTTCCCGATGGACGCAACAGCACCCAGCTACCTTCTTCTAAGTAGAGTTTGATACCGTCTTTACGACCGATTTCTTTTACTTTAATTCCAGCAATTTCTGCTGGAGGATTGTCAGTAAAAGATTTGAGAACTGCTGCTTTGTGAGCATCCTCTAAGTGTAAGTCAAGACGCTGGTTGTAGAGTGGACCATCTGCTTCTGCAATGGCTTCTTCTACTAGCTGACTCAAAGGCTTACCTTCATAGGCGATCGCTTCTGCAACTAGCATATCTGCCAAAATCCCATCTTTTTCTGGGATATGTCCAATAATGCTTAATCCGCCAGATTCTTCACCGCCAATTAATACATCAGTTTCCCGCATTTTCTCGCCGATGTATTTGAAACCCACTGCAGTTTCATAAATTTGCAAGCCGTATTTCACTGCAAAATTATCTAACAGATGAGTTGTCGCAACAGTGCGGACAATTGCACCAGTTTTGCCCTTGTTTTTAATCAAATGACGTGCTAACAACAGCAGTACAGTATTGGGAGTGAGAACATTACCTTGTTCATCGACAATTCCAAAGCGATCGCTATCGCCATCGGTAGCTAAACCCAAATCTGCCTTATCTTTGATAACAGCCTCTACAAGCTCCACCAACTGCTCTCCCTTGGGTTCTGGCATCCCCCCACCAAACAAGACATCGCGGGTGGTGTGGAAGCTTTCTATCTCGCAACCACAGTGTTCTAGAACTGTATCTAGGTAGCCGCGAGAAGTGGAGTAAAGAGCATCATACTTTACCTTCAGTTGGGCGCTACGAATCCGCTCAACATCTAGCAAAGTGTAGATAAACTTCAAATATTCGGGTTTGGGGTCAAATTTGGAAATTTTGTCGCTGTTTTTGCCGCTGGGTGGCGCATCAGAAGCACCTTCGATGTTGGCAACAATCGTATCGGTAATTTCTGGTGTCGCAGGACCAGCATAATCTGGGATATACTTAATGCCGCAGTAGGGTGCAGGGTTGTGGCTCGCGGTAAACATCAATGCTCCAGCCGAGTTCAGGAGACGAGCATTGTAGGCAATCACAGGTGTTGGACAGTCGCGATCGACTATTTTAACCGTCCAGCCTAAGTCTGCCAAAACTTCTGCTGAAGTTTGGGCAAATTGGTCGGCAAGAAACCGCGTGTCATAGGATACTAAAACGGGGCGGTCTTTAGAATAGGCTGTCTCTAAATAACCGGCGATCGCCCGTGTTACCTTGCAAACATTCGCAAAGGTGAAGTCATCGGCGATAATTCCCCGCCATCCATCTGTGCCAAACTTAATCTTGGTTGCGCTGCTTGCTGCACTCATTGTGGCTATTTTTATCTAATTTCCACTCAATCTTAATCGAAGCCGATCCCCTTGGCACTTTCGTTGCATCTAAGGAAAATTGTCAGTACCGTTTGATCAATATCACAGCAGGATATTCCTGATCTGGTAGGCTGTGAGCGGTAGTTAGGTTCATTGACACTCCCCGGCATTTATGCACAGGGATTCTTGGTTCAATGAGACCACTTAAACTAGGCTCCTTGCGTTACCTAACCCAGAGGTGGGACTCTCCCCAAGCGTTAATTCGGGTATGCCCTACCCTATTCGCATGAATGCAAGTCCTTTTTGCTTTGAAACCTATTAGTTTCAAAATACTGTTTGTCTAGTCCCTATAAATCTTTTACCCACTGCTAGGAGGAAGCTAGAAAAATGCAGTAGAACCCCATAGATTTAATTTTCAAGGTACAGTGCTTTGTCTTTCGACGCGTCGGTTTTTTAAGTGGTTGATTACCTTCCCACTACACTCAGTATATGAGAAAAGCCGTCCTATAAGGACGGGGCTTTAGACCCAACATTTCGGTAAAGTAATAGCTTTAGAGGTTATACAATGCGTTTCGTGTTTTTGCTACCAGATTTTGACGCAAACACTGCTTGGAAGAGATGGGACAAAGCAGCCAATCTTTCCCGCATCAAATTTTTTCAGGATTGGGTACGGTTAAGGCGGATGCGTACTGATGTCGCTTTTGGTGGAACGCTGAATTTAATGCGTCACTGCTGGGTGGCTCGAAATTGCGGAGTAGATGCTGTAGTTGCCACAATTAGAGGAATTGACACTTATGGCGAACGGGGAATCTACAATCTACCCTTCATTCGCTGGGCAGATCGTCGAGCAGATGATATATGCATTGTTCCCGATTATGTCACGGAATGGGTAGACGAGGTGAAAGGCCCAGCGATCGCCTATCTACAGGTGCCAATTCATACCCACAATAATTTCAACTACAAAGACAAGCGGGTAACTCTCTGGACAGACTCTCCTTACATGCTGGAAATATGTAAGTCTACTTATCCAGGCAAAGATCTCGAAATTGTTCCCAATATTGTTGACAGTAACGCCTTCCCCTTTATCCCCCAGGATCAGCGAGAACCAGGCTTAGTCTTCGCTTTTCCCAGAAAAGGCCCTGAATTTATCGCCCAGACTCAGAAACACTATCAGGAAATGGGTGGCAGCTATTGGCACTTCGAGCTGATAGATGGAGTATCCTTTCACGACCTTACCAAATTATTTCGTCGTCCTCAAGTCTTCCTAGCATCGGCACCGGTTGAAGGTTGCGCCCTTCCCCCGCAGGAATCTATGGCCGCTGGTATCGTAGTGGTAGGTAGAACGGCGAGTGGTGCGAACTTCTGCATGCAGCACCGAGAAACCGCCATGACTGCAGAAACTCCTGAAGATGCGGCCCAATGTCTCCGAGAGCTAGAGGATGCAGCACTCCGCGATAAAATCTCCCATAACGCACACAAATACATCAGTTGTTACTTTCCATCTGAAGAACCCGCACGCTTCTGGGAAAAGACTATTCGCCAGTATACATCAACTGTGTAGGGGATTGGGGATTAGGGATGGGGGAGACGGGGAGATGGGGAGATGGGGAGACGGGGAGATGGGGAGATGGGGAGATGGGGAGATGGGGAGAGTACCAATTACCAATTACCAATTACCAATTACCAATTACCAATTACCAATTACCCCCCAATCTCCCTCAAATTATTGAAAACAGTAAATTTTCGGGTGTCATTTCTTTGATACAAGTGGTAAATTAGCTGCTATAGGATATTGTGATGAGCGATTGACCCCTCAAGCGTCGTCCTCTGCCACTGGGAGTTGTATAGAATCGGAGCTGTAAGCCATCGTGATCCAGACTGAAACCCAAACCCTACAAGCTGTTCAAGCTGAAGTTTCTCGTCTGCGAGAAGAGTTGCAACTTAGAGATCAGCTCGTACAGCAGCTAAGCCAAGAATTATTCCGCCTTGTCAAGGGTAACGCTAACTTCATGCCGAACCCGGAGGTGTCTGAACGTCACCAATCCCAGATGCGAGTCTTGCGAGAGCAATTGCAAGAGGTGGAACAGCAGGTAACCTTCTACCAAGATCAGATTACCACCCGCGATGATGAAATTTATCAATTGCGGCAATCAGTTCAGGAATTAACCGACCGTTCCCGTATGCTTGAGCAAGTGGTGCAGGAATTACCCCACATTTATCGCCAGAAGTTTGCCGAACGCATGGCCCCAGTACGGGAAAAAGTGGCAATGTTGCAACGGGAAAATCGACAACTCCATGCTGAACTGCAAAGTGTCAGCTATCGGCTAGCAGTCAGAAGCCGCAATACCTCACGAGTTGATTTACCCAGTTTCTCTCGTCCAGTCGGCGGCCCGATTCCTACTTTTGGCAGTGTTTAAGATTGTAATTGTCGTCGATGCCCTAATTACAGAGACGGCAAAAACTCCTACGAAACTGATGGTGGATGCAACTAGCAAGGCGATCGCCGCTTCGCCGATCGCACTGCATTCACCTACAGCAGTCACCGTAGAAGTAATTACCTCGGATTTAGTAGAATCATTATCCCTTAAAACTCAGGACATCATTTGGTGTCCTTTAACTCTTGATGTGCCAGAAACCCTTGAGTTTCCTGGTAAAGCTATCTTCCAGGCTTGTAACCAAGTGACAAGCTTACGCGGACGAGTACAACAAATAGGATACCCCACTGCTGACTCTCATCAGTGTCAGAGTGATTTATATTTACCCGTGGTTCTCACCGCTAAAGGGCCGCTGTACGGCGAAGTAATCGGTAAGGGAAAGACAAATCAAGTTTATCAGCAACCTGTAAACTTACCTGATAAACAGCGTCAACCGCTTTACCATCTCGCTTACGAATTACTACAATCCTTATTAGCACCACCCGCAGTTTACTTGTTACAGTTCGCCTTTCAAGACGAGAGTATTATTTTTGACAGACTTTTGCCTTTTCCAGCAGAAGCAGCGATCGCCAGTCTAGGCATCCAAGAACCCGACTTATTCACCTGTCACTGGCTTTGCTTGACTGAGCAGCCAATTTTTGACTTGACAATTATCGCTAAAAGTGATAAAGAAGAAAAATAAGGCTGAACTAATTGCCTTCTTAGTAGGATAAGCATCCTGCCTATTCTACTATTATGCCAAGGAAATGTACCGTAACCTAGTATGAGCTACTGCCTGAACCTTCGTTGCCAGAAGCCACAGAACCCTGATAATGCTAGGTTTTGCTCAAATTGTGGGTCGAGGTTATTGTTAGGCGATAGCTACCGTGCTATCAAATTGATTAGTCAGGGAGGTATCGGTAGAACTTTTCTGGCTGTTGACGAACAAGACACATCTAATACCCATTGTATCATCAAACAATTATCGGCAAAAAATCAGGGTACTAATAATGCTGAAAAAGCCGCTGAATTGTTCCGAATAGAAGCAGTGAGGCTACAAGAACTTGGACAACATCCTCAGATTCCTCAGCTTTTGGCATATTTTGAGCCAGAAAACCTAATAGGAACAGGTATGGTAGGTGCTTTGGTGCAAACATTCATTGAGGGTAAAAATTTAGCTCAAACGCTACAAGAACAAGGCACATTTAGTGAAACTCAGATTCGTAAAATCCTCACTGAACTGTTACCAGTATTGCAGTTTGTTCACGAGCGTGGCGTAATTCACCGGGATATTAATCCTGAAAATATTATTCGTAGAACCCCCCCTAACCCCCCCTTCGTAAGGGGGGGAATTGAGGAAGAATCTAACCCACCCTTACCCTTACCAAAGGGGGGAACTAGCAGACCCCCTTTCTCCACCTTACAAAGGGTTGGTGAAGAAACCGAGGGGGGAGAAAGTGAACTAATTCTCGTTGATTTTGGTGCTGCAAAATTCACCACAAAAACCGCACTAGCAAAAACCGGAACAACCATCGGTTCAGCAGCCTATACCGCGTCAGAACAACTGATGGGTAAAGCATTTCCTAATAGCGACTTATATAGTTTAGCTGTCACCTGCATTCATTTACTCACCAATATTCACCCATTTGACTTGTTTAGTAGCTTGGAAGGAGTATGGGTATGGCAAGATTACTTAATTGAGCCAGTGAGCGAACAACTACGAGCAATCTTGGATAAAATGTTATCAAGTACGCCTCGGTTACGCTACCAATCAGCAGCAGAAATTCTCAAAGCTCTTAATCCTGAAAGTAATATAGAAACGACACCAGCGACATTTATTCAGCCAAGTTCCTCTGTGTTAAATATTTCACCCAAATCTTTCACACCAACTTGGAAATGTATTCGCACCCTCAAAGAACACTTAAGTTCAATTAATTCAATAGCTTTTAGTCCCGATAGAGAAACTATTGCTAGTGGGAGCGCTGATAGAACAATCAAACTTTGGTATATAAATAGCACAGTACCCTGTTGGACTCTTGGGGTACATTCTAGCTTAGTCGATGCAATTGCCTTTAGTCCAGATGGACAAACTATTGCTAGTGGAAGTTGGGATTACACCATTAAAATTTGGGATGTAGAGACAGGTGAATTAATTCACACCTTTGGTGAACATTCCGGCTGGATTAAGTGTATTGCAATTAGTTCGGATAGACAAATACTGGCTAGTGGGAGTGCGGATAGAACAATCAAAATCTGGAATTTGAACACTGGTGAAGTGCAAAAAACTCTGTCTGGACATTCCAGCGCTGTTCACTCAATTGTGATTAGTCAGGATGGGAAAACTCTGGTTAGCAGTAGTGCAGATCAGACAATTAAAGTTTGGAATTTAGACAGCGGTGAGGTAAAGTTAACCCTTGAGGGACATACAGAAGCAGTTAATTCACTTACTTTAAGTCCTACTGGCCAAATTCTTATTAGTGGTAGTAGCGACAAGACGATTAAAATTTGGCATTTGAACAGTGGAACTTTATTACATACCCTGACAAGTCATACCGAAGCTGTTAATTCTGTTGCCATTAATGCTCAAGGAAATACTTTAATTAGCGGTAGTGCCGACAAAACAGTTAAAATCTGGCACCCTGGCAGTGGTGAACTACTACATACTCTCAACGAGCATACAGCATCTGTGACCGCTGTAGATATTAGTCCTGATAGTTATACCCTGGTTAGTGGTTCTCAGGATAAGACTATTAAAATTTGGAAGTTAGAGTGAGGAATGCTCCTTGCTCTCGATCTAAAATCAAAGAAAAAGCGAGTAGCCGTTAATTAATCTACCTGGTTACCCGCTTGACGCTGAATTTGAATTTAACTCTCGTTAAAGTAAAACTCATCAGCATCAGCAGCGAAGACAATCGCAGTTTTCCGCTTCGAGTTCACGATAAAATGCTTCTAATTCAACGTCTAGTTCACGGTGATAAGGAACGAGTTTGAGGCAAACATCGGCAATAGCAGCTTTGAGGACAGTGGGCAAATGTAAAGTATTCATGGTTGAATCCTGGTTAAGATTGTTTCCTGATTGGTGTTTAGACAACGGGGCTTTATTTTTGACGCTGTTTCAATCTCGATTTTGCTTTATATTCAATGTGTCATAGCTAATCGCCAAAGTTCTCTTTCAAAAGGAATATATTGAAAGTGAAATTTTGCATCTAATTGCTAAAATATATGTGATATAGTTCACTCCAATTTAATATAGTTAGGCGGGAAAAAGACAAGTTCTGGGATTAGGCTTAAATTCAAACAACCTAGACGCTGACTAGGTTTAATAGTTCCCGAAGCTCCTTGAAACTTGCTTGCTATAGCATAAAATAAAATTGTGAATATTTTGTGAACAGAGTTTATTTTATAGGATATAAACCTCAAACAACCTGAAAGAGTTCTTGAACCTAAAGTAGCGACAGGAAGCGATGTTGATTTTACTACCTGGGAGGAAATTTCACGCCAATACCTTGATTCCCAAGACCGCGTGAACTATCCTAAGTGACACTCTTTGGTAAACTCTCACAAGTATGACGAGGATTGGCGCATCTTTGTTGAGATTTCCTGCTTGTGGGGAAAGCTATAGCGGTTCTCAATTGTGTGTGATACGCATTCCTTGTAGGGGTACACGGCCGTGTGCCCCTACCCATGTACCGCATCCAATCGAGAATGGCTATAGGTAACTGACAATATCTAAAATCCCCTGTCTTGGGATGTATAGATCAAACCAAAATTTGCCAAAACAACAAACAAGCAGAGAGACCTCAACTTGGTGCATTTTAACAAAGTTAGCATAGCTAGCGAAGGGAATTGCCAACCCAAAAGTGAAGCCAAACCTCTGCTGATTATCTAATAAAAAATAAGTACATGATTGAGAACGAATTCTTAAACCAACAAACCGTTGATTTGACAAACTGCGACAAGGAACCGATTCACATTCCTGGTTCAATTCAGCCTCATGGCATCCTTTTCGTTTTAGAAGAACCTGAGTTCAAGATAGTACAAATTAGCCAGAATACGTTACAGTATCTTGGTATTCACCCCCAGGACTTACTGAATCAAAATTTATCAACTTTACTTGACTCAAGCCAGATAAGTATTATTCAAAAATGTTTAACAGAAGACTTTGAAAGTGTTAACCCTCTGAGGATATCGATAGAATCTGAAGGAAAAGCAATTCTTTTTGACGGCATTATTCATCGAATCGAGGAGTTATTGCTTCTTGAATTAGAGCCTAGCCATCCTCAAGATGATCTTAACTTTTTAAAGTTTTATCATTTAGTAAAAAGCTCCCTTCCCAAAATTCAAAATGCATCTACCCTACAGGAACTATCTCAAGTCATCGTCAAGGAAGTGCGAAGAATTACAAAATTTGACCGAGTGATGGTCTATCAATTTGATGCAGAAGGGATGGGAACTGTCATAGCTGAAGATAAGCTAGAAAACATGAATCCTTATCTCGGTTTACGCTATCCCCCTTCAGATATTCCCAAGCAAGCCAAGCAACTGTATACCTTCAACTGGTTGCGGTTAATTCCGGATATTAACTATCAACCTGTAGGACTGCTTCCCCTCCAGAATCCAGTTACAAATGCACCACTTGACCTTAGCTACTCAGTGTTAAGGAGCGTTTCTCCTATACATCTGGAATACCTCAAAAATATGGGATTGACTGCTTCTATGTCAATTTCGTTGATCAAAGACAAAAAGTTGTGGGGTTTGATTGCTTGTCATCATTCCTCTGCTAATTATTTGTCCTATGAGTTGCGGACAGCTTGCGAATTTTTAGGAAGGGTTGTGTCTTTGGAGTTAGCTGCTAAAGAAGATAATCAAGACCTGGAATACAAAATAAAAATAAATTCCCTGCAAACAAGATTGGTGGAATTTATTTCTCAAGCCCAAAGCTTAGTAGAAGGTTTAGTAAATGCTCAAGACAACTTGCTAGACTTGGTGAGCGCTCAAGGTGTTGCAGTATGTATGGATGGACAACATACTGTGTTTGGGAAAACGCCTGATGACACTGACATTCAAAAATTAATTGACTGGGTAGCCACTCAAACTCAAGACAACTTTTTTCATACAGATTCCTTACCCAAAATTTACCCAGAAGCAGAGAGGTTTAAAGATGTTGCTAGCGGATTGCTAGTGCTTTCCATCTCTAAATATCAAAAAAATTGCATCTTGTGGTTCCGTCCAGAAGTAATTCAAACTGTGAACTGGGGAGGTGATCCAAATAAGCCAGTAGAAGTTGAAGAAGATGGTAATTTGCGTTTGTCTCCTCGCAAATCCTTTAAACTGTGGCAAGAAACAGTTAAATTAAAGTCATTACCCTGGAAGCAATATGAAATTGATGTTGCTTTGGAACTCAGAAGCGCCATTGTGGGTATTGTGCTGCGACAGGTGGATGAGTTGGCAAAAATTAATCTTGAGTTAGAACGTAGTAATAGCGAATTGGATGCTTTTGCTTACATCGCTTCCCATGACTTGAAAGAACCTCTGCGAGGGATTCACAATTACTCAACTTTCTTGATAGAAGATTACGCTGATATCCTCAACGAAGATGGCGTCTCCAAACTGCAAACTTTGGTGCGTTTGACTCAGCGCATGGAAGATTTGATTGATTCTCTCCTGCATTTTTCCCGTCTGGGACGAATAGAACTCTCCCTACAACCAACCAACTTAAACACTTTGGTAAAAAATGTTATCGAGGTGTTAAACATCAGCTTGAAAGAAACTAATGTAGATATTCGCATCCCCCGACCATTACCAAGTATTCACTGTGACCCCATTCAGGTGAGTGAGGTGTTTAGTAATTTAATCAGTAATGCAATTAAGTACAACGACCAGGCTGAAAAATGGGTAGAAATTGGCTTTTTGGACGCTGAGGAAGCGTTAGAGCATTTTCCTAACCAAGAAAACCAAGAAAAGCCAGAAAATCCAATTGTCTTCTATGTAAGAGATAACGGAATTGGTATTCAAAAAAAACATATAGAAGCCATTTTTCGTATTTTCAAGCGTCTCCATACCCCTCATAAATATGGGGGTGGAACGGGAGCTGGCTTAACAATTGCTAAGAAAATTGTGGAGCGACATGGTGGTATAATCTGGGTAGAATCAATTTACGGAGAAGGCAGCATTTTCTATTTCACTGTTTCACCAAGAAAAGCCTAATTTCTGAGGAGGTATGCTTTTTAACTTTCAATCCAGAGCAAGAAATAAGCTAGTTTTCCAAGGCTTTACTATTCGTTCATGTTCAGCATTCAGAACTCAGGACTCAGTACTCAGCATGGGCTAAACCTCCCTACACTAACAGCACTCAGTTCTCAGTTCTTAGTTCTCACTTGTCAGTTCTCATAACAATGAATAGCAAAGTAACTAAACCAGTACTGTTAATTGAAGATAGCGATGAAGATTTTGAAGCCTTTGGAAGAATGTTGAGGAAGTCATCCATCAAAGTTCCAATTTATCGCTGTACTAATGGAGATGAGGCTTTAGATTTTCTTAATCATACAGGCGAGTATATTGATGGGATAAAAGCCCCGCGTCCTGGTATTATATTACTCGATCTAAATTTACCAGGCACAGATGGGCGAGAGGTTTTACAGCAGATTAAGCAGGATGAAAATCTCAAAAGCATTCCAGTTGTAATCTTCACTACTTCCTCTAATCCCAAAGATATCGACATTTGTTACCGCTATGGTATTAGCGGTTATGTCCTGAAACCAATGGATATCAAAAAATTGATGAACACAGTTCAAGTAATAATTGAATATTGGCTAGGAACAGTTATTCTTCCTGAACAGCAAGTAGAGAGTTATGAAACAAAATCAAAGGACGATTCTAATTATTGATGATTGTCCTGAAGATCGGCAAGTTTATAGTCGTTACTTGCTTCAGGATAATCAATATACCTATAAAATTTTTGAAGAAGAATATGGAGAAAATGGACTTGAATTGTGCAAAAGAATCCAGCCCGATGTGATTTTGCTGGATTATATGTTGCCAGATCTTGATGGACTTGAATTTTTAAACGAATTGAAAATTCAATCAGGTAGAGATAACTTGCCAGTAGTAATGTTAACTGGTCAGGGGAATGAAGGAATAGCAGTTGCTGCGATGAAAGGGGGAGCTTCTGATTATTTGGTTAAGGGAAAAACTAATGCTGAAACTCTGCGTTTGGCGGTTCACAATGTTATAGAACGCGCTGTTCTAAGGAGACAACTAGAAGAGAGCGAAGAACGATTCCGAACTTCCGTTGAAAATATGCTGGATTGTTTTGGTATCTACACCAGTATTCGGGATGATTTTGGTATAATTTTGGACTTCCGCACTGAATTTGTCAATGCAGCAGCTTGCTTCAGCAACCACATGACCAAAGAAGAACAAATTGGCAAAAGGTTGTGCGAATTACTACCAGCGCATCGGGAAAATGGGCTGTTTGAAGAATATTGTCAAGTAGTAGAAACGGGAATTCCTCTAGAGAAAGAAGCCCTAATTTACTCAAACATTTTTAATAAAAAATACCTGAGCAGAGCCTTCGACATCCGTGTTACAAAATTGGGGGATGGTTTTGTTATTGCATGGCGCGATGTCACCGAGCGCAAGCGCTCCTCGGAGCGCTTGCGCTTATTAGAATCTGTTGTTGTCAATGCTACTGATGCTGTTATCATTACGGAAGCAACGCCCATTGACAAACCAGGGCCCAGAATTTTGTATGTTAATGAAGCATTTACTCGCATGACGGGTTATACCCCCCAGGAGGTATTGGGTAAATCACCGCGTATGCTACAAGGGCCCAAAACTGACAGGGAAGCCCTCAATCAGATTCGTGCTGCATTAATTGCCAAACAGCCAGTACAAGTTGAGCTGATTAACTACCATAAAAACGGTTCCGAGTTCTGGGTAGAAATGAGCATTACACCCGTAGCTGACACCACGGGAGATTATACCCACTTTGTCGCTATTCAACGTAACATTACTGAACGGAAATGCACTGAAAAAGCGTTGCGGGAGAGTCAACATTTCATTCAACAAATTGCCGATACGATGCCGGCTCTTTTGTATCTTTTTGATATAAAAGAACAGCGGAATATCTATGCAAATTCTCAGATTACCAAATTGCTCGGTTACACTATAGAAGAGCTTCAAACAATGGGTTCTGGGGTGTTGCTCAAGCTGATGCATCCTGATGATTTGGTGCGATATATTACTCACAAAGAACAACTTGAATTAGCTCAAGAAGGTGAGATTTTAGAATTTGATTACCGGATGCGACATTGTAACGGTGAATGGCGATGGTTCCGCAGTCTGGAAACTGTGTTTACCAGAGCGATTGATAATTCGGTGATGCAGATTCTTGGTATTGCTGAGGATATTACTGAGCGCAAGCAAACAAAGATAGCACTACAAAAATATGCAGATCTTTTTGAACATGCACAATTGGGATTGGCGATCGACAGTAGAGACGGTGAAAGATTAGAATTGGTGAATCCTGCTTTTGCTAAGATGCATGGGTATGCGGTTTCAGAAATGATTGGAAAGCCGATTGTTGAGTTATTTCCCTCAGAATGTAGCGCCGATATATCGCAATACATCCAAATGGTGGATGAGACGGGTCACTGTACTTTTGAGTCAAAACACCTTCGTAAAGATGGCTCTGTTTTTCCCGTACAAATCGATGTAACAGCTATCAAGGATAATCAGGGAAACTTGGATTATCGTATTGCTAGCGTTCAAGATATCACCCAACGTAAGCAGCTTGAGCAGGAAACCCTAGACTTATTAGAGCGGGAACAGGAAGCACGCGCTGACGCAGAGGCTGCTAATCGTGCGAAAGATGATTTTGTGGCCATGGTGTCCCATGACTTGCGTGCTCCCCTGAATGCTATCCTTGGTTGGACGCAATTGATGCGTATGCGCAAGCAGGATGAAGCTACAATTACTCGTGCTTTAGAAACCATTGAACGTAACGCTAAAGCACAAAACCAACTGCTTGAAGACCTCTTGGATGTTTCCCGGATGATTCGGGGCCAACTAGAGATTCAGGGTGTGCGAAGTGGAACTTATTCCTATTATTGACGCTGCGATTACTGCTGTGCAACTTGCGGCACAGAAGAAAACAATTCGCTTAGAGTCTCAGCTTGACACCACAATTGAATCTATTTCAGCAGATGCGAACCGCTTACAGCAGATTATCGGTAATTTGCTTGGCAATGCGCTGAAGTTTACGCCTGAAGGAGGAAGAATTACAATCCGTTTGGAGCGCGTTGAGACTTATGCTCAGATTACCGTGAGTGATACTGGAAAGGGTATTAGTGCTGAGTTTCTTCCCTATATTTTCGAGCGTTTCCGTCAGGGTCATAGTACCACTAGACAGGGTGGTTTAGGGTTGGGTTTAGCGATCTCTCGTCATTTGGTGGAACTACATGGGGGAAGTATCCAGGCCGAGAGTCTCGGTGAAGGGAAGGGTTCTACATTTACTGTCAAATTGCCACTTTTAGTGGGTAGCGAGAAAAAAAAACCTAATTTAGAGATCACTGCTGATAGATTTGAGGTAGTGCCGAGGTAAATAATTCCGTCAGACTGAAGTCTGCGGCTACCCAAACAAAGCCTGCATACGCAGGCTAGTAACATCCTATCATAACTCATTGCTGATAGATTTGACGTAGTTGTTCAAGGGTAGAAACAGTTTTAAGACTAACCAGAATTGCTCTTAATTGCTCCACATCTTGTATCTGAGAAATCTCTGGCATTAAGTTTAAGGCTTCGCTGCCAAATTTTACTTCTAATGTTAGGGATATCCCTTCTAATATGCCCTCTTTGATGCCCTCTTTTATGCTCTCCTCGCGGACTTTTTCAATTCTCATCCTCTCAATACTGGTAATATATGGCATACGTTTTGATTCCTCGTACTGACTTAACTCCAGCTTAAACTCTCGAAAAACCTAATTCATATCGAATCCGAATGATGGGAATCATCTATTTTTTTTTAACGCAGAGAGCGCAGAGAGATAAGACGCAGAGGGACGCAGAGGTTTTTGAATAATTCCCATACAAACGGAAATAATATCAGAGATCACTGCTGATAGATTTGACGTAGTTGTTCAAGGGTAGTGACTGTTTTAAGACTAACCAGAATTGCTCTTAATTGCTCCACATCTTGTATCTGAGAAATCTCTGGCATTAAGTTTAAGGCTTCGCTGCCAAATTTTACTTCTAACGTTAGGGATATCCCTTCTAATATGCCCTCTTTGATGCCCTCTTTGATGCCCTCTTTTATGCTCTCCTCGCGGACTTTTTCAATTCTCATCCTCTCAATACTGGTAATATATGGCATACGTTTTGATTCCTCGTACTGACTTAACTCCAGCTTAAACTCTCGAAAAACCTAATTCATATCGAATCCGAATGATGGGAATCATCTATTTTTTTTTAACGCAGAGAGCGCAGAGAGATAAGACGCAGAGGGACGCAGAGGTTTTTGAATAATTCCCATACAAACGGAAATAATATCAGAGATCACTGCTGATAGATTTGACGTAGTTGTTCAAGGGTAGTGACTGTTTTAAGACTAACCAGAATTGCTCTTAATTGCTCCACATCTTGTATCTGAGAAATCTCTGGCATTAAGTTTAAGGCTTCGCTGCCAAATTTTACTTCTAACGTTAGGGATATCCCTTCTAATATGCCCTCTTTGATGCCCTCTTTGATGCCCTCTTTTATGCTCTCCTCGCGGACTTTTTCAATTCTCATCCTCTCAATACTGGTAATATATGGCATACGTTTTGATTCCTCGTACTGACTTAACTCCTGGTCAAACTCTTGTTCTAAGGCTTTGGGTAAGTTCATCACCCAATCGATGAACCGGAACAGATTGAGAATATCTTGTCGCTGAAACTGCAGTTCATAAAGTCGTCTAGTTAAAGCCAGCTTACTCGCTTTGCGCTTAGAACCATCCTTGCGGGTTTCTTGGGCTTTTAAATGAGCCATCACCACTGTAGCAAAGGGGTTGCGACTGGCTTCTAAAGTTGACTCCTGCTGTTTGTAGTCTAGCAATTTTACGATGGGAAATCTAAACAAAATTTCGCTGCCAAATAACTGATCATCAAATTGATTTGGTCGCCAATTGCCACTCTCATCACCCAAAACCGCTAAACTTGCTACTGAGCGTCTATAACGGTCATAGATACGGTAGTGGTACACAAACATACGCTCAGCAAAGTTGGATTCTTCCTGACTTTGGACTTCTATATGTACCAGAACCCAAGCTTCTTCACCACCAATAAGATAAACCTTGACCAGCTTATCAACTAAACGCTTCCCTAATTCTGCATCCCGCACCACTTGCTGTAGTTCCTTGTCCAAAAACTCAGGATTTCGTGTCCAATCTATTTCTCTGTGAGCTTGTGGGAAAAAGAACAGGATAAAATCTTCAAAATAGATTTCTAGAACTTCTTTCCAAGGAGTATCAAATTCTGTCTGACTGTCACTCATACTCAATCCAATTTCACCTTAATTCTGTCAAGATGCAAAAACTTGGGTGACCACCAATTCCATTTTCCCATCAAATGCATGGTAGCTGGTACAAGAATTGCTCGAATTAGGGTTGTGTCAATGAAGACAGCTATAGCGGTTCCCAAACCCAAAGCTTTGACAAAAATAATACTTGTCAGAGCAAAAGCACTTGTGACAATAATCATGAGTAAGGCTGCACTGGTGATAATTTTTCCTGTACGTTCCAAACCTTCAATGACACTGAGAGTATTATTGCCAGAAAGATCGTAGGCTTCCTTAATGCGGGTGAGGAGAAATACTTCATAATCCATACTCAAACCAAACAGCACACAGAAAAGTACTACCGGTAACAGGATATCGAGATAACCAAGGGGTACGAAATTGAGCCAGGTATGGAAATTTCCTTCCTGAAAGATGAACACCATCGCACCGAAAGAAGCTCCCAGGGAGAGGAGATTAATCGCGATCGCCTTTAAGGGCAAAATCACTGAATTAAATAACAAGCAAAGCACCACAAAAGTGACGCTCATAATCACAGCTAGAACTAGAGGAAAACGCTGATAAACCTCCTGAATGGTATCGAGTGCACTTGCTGTTTGTCCTCCTACCTGGACTTGCAAATTATTCAGGGATAAAGCACGTAATTCCTGGACTAAATTTTGTGATGTTTTATCATTGCTTGGTGTCTGGCTTTTGACAACAATAAGTGTAGTTGAGTCAGACTGCTTGAAAAAGTCTAATTGACCCCTCCCCAACCCTCCCCGAAACGGAGAGGGAGCAAGATTTCTTCCCCTAAAATAAAAGGCTTCTTCCTCTGTCATCTCCCCTAAAAGGGGAGAACGAGAGGGGTCGGGGGGATTGATGGGGGTTAATTCTGCTTTTTCAACAGATTCACTTTTCAAAGGAAGCTGTGGAGCGCGGTAAAGTTGCTGATAATCCTTCAAACTTAGTCGGGAATCGATATTAACCAGACTGCTAACTTTTGCCACACGAGAATCTGCTTTCAGCTTAGCCACCAAATTGTAGAGAGTAGCTAAATGCTGCTCTGAAAAAATACTATCACCTGGAGTTTTAGTGCTGATTGCTAACAGCAAAGGCGAAGTTTCTCCTGGGCCAAAAGCCTTACTCAAAACCTCTACACCTTCCCTCGCTGGGACACCTTTGGGCAAAATACTGGCGTCACCGACTCCAAAACGTGCTTGGAAAAAAGGCGAAGTCAGAATAATAACAATTGCTAAAACAAGCGCTACTGCAGCAACACTGTAGCGTATGACATTTTGGGCGATCGCACTCCAAATTCCTGAACGTTGGGGGACAATAGGAACTACTGTCCAACGATTGATATTATGTCCTACAATTCCCAACAATGCCGGTAACAATGTCAGTGCTGAAGCTACGGAAAGCAATACTACCAGAGAACCAGCTACACCTAGGGAACGTAATAGTAAAATTGGGAAAAGTAGCAAGCTGACTAAGCCAATACAAACTGTCAAACCTGAGAAAAAGACAGCTCTTCCAGCAGTATCTATTGTACGCACAATCGCTTTTTCAACTGAGTTAGTTTCCAGTTCTTCCCGAAAGCGATTGACAATTAGCAGTGAGTAATCGATACCTAATCCTAGTCCTAGCATACTGGTAATGTTGAGGACGAAGACCGACAAATCCATTTTCAGGCTGACAAGACACAGCAAACCGAAGGTAACTGAAACGGACATGATACCCATCGCTACAGGCATTGCTGCTGCTATTATTGAACCAAATACGAATAGCAAAGCAACCAAAGTCAGGGGTAAAGCAAACAATTCAGCTTTGGCTAAATCTACTTTACTAATGCGTTGAGCATCACGTTCTACTACAAATTTACCAGTTAAAAAAGTCTTCAGGTTCCCGGTATTACTTTCGCTAAGTACCTGTTCGATGCGCTCAATTACTGGAACAGTTTCAAGACCAGTTACCTTGAGATTGATGATGCTATACTGGATATTTCCATCAGCATTAAGGTAGTCTGGACGTTCTGCTGCGCTGATAACAGAACTAACCGATGGTAGATTTTTCACCTGGGTGAGAATCTGTTCAACCTGAGTTTTGTTGTCAGAATTTTGGATATTTTGAAAGACGATTGTCAGAGGATCTGGAGCAATTTTCAGTTGTTGCTGCAAAAGTTGTTCGACACGGTTTGCTTCTCCTCCTTCATAGACCATACCAGCGCCTTTTAGTACACTGTCAAGGTAAGGAGTCAAAGCTAAACTGAGTAGTACCAGTATTCCCCAAATAGCAATGACAGTGCGACGGTAGCGGTAACATAAGCGTCCCAACCAAGCAAACAGCGAAGGAGAAACAACAGGATCACCCGCAGACTTTTCTATCTCTGACACATCAGAATTTCCATTTACAAATTAAGAGAGTTGGGAACAAAGACGTAAAAAGTATAATTTTTGAGCCGATTGAAGATCAAAATCCTCTGCGTCCCTCTGCGTAAAACTCTGCGCTCTCTGCGTTAAAAAAACAGATTATTTCAATCATTCGGATTCGAGATGATTTCACACATTAATATGCTCCCCCGCAAGAGAACTTTTTTAGCGAGGGAGCATGTTATACCAAATCCGCTTTTGTAGACCCTTTGAAGCCTGACGACTGGAAGTCGCGGCTACACAAACAAAGTCCACCTGCGTGGACTAAATTAAATAGGGGGAATTAACGGGAAGGGACGGAAATTGGCTGACGCTTCACCTAGCAAGGATGGTCTCTACCTATTACCCATTACCTATTACCTATTACCTATTACCTATTACCAACAAACAAGCAATCTGTGCGAGAGATTAGCGTATCAGTGGGGGGTTTTCCACGGAATCTCGATACTGTTCGACTTTTTCGCTATAGGCGATCGGTAGAACAGCTTCCACATTTTCATGAGGACGAGGAATAATTACCCAGGATTCCAGTGCACCACCATAAACCTTTTCTACAGCCTCTACACCAGCCGCCATTGAGGTTTTAACCTCAGAAACATCCCCCCGAATAATGATTGTAAAGCGAGCGCTACCGACTCTTATGTAGTCCACTAGAGTGACTCTGCCAGCTTTTACCATTGCATCTGCTGCTGCGAGTACAGCAGGAAAGCCCTTGGTTTCTAGTGCTCCAACCGCTACTAATGACATCGCCAATCTCCTGAATATTTTGAAATATGAGAAGCCAAGAATTCATTGTACGAATCTTCGCTACGCCTTTTGAGGGAAATGTTCCTTGTCTTTACGTTTCTTGTGCTTTCTTCTGGAATCTGGCTGCGCTTGTGGCTAGTGATTGCTCAAAATGTGCGCACCTCTCTCCAAACCTCTCTCCTACCAGGAGAGAGGCTTTGAATTTAGCCCCCTTCCCTTGTACTCTAAGGGGTTGGGGGTTAGGTCTGACTGTACTCCATTCATTTGAGAACCACTATACTGCTTGCTCAAAATGTGCGGAATTCTTCGACTTTCCTGGTGTATTCGATGGGTAGAATCTTCTCCAAATTTTCCGGAGGATTGGGAATGACATAGTGAGTGATTACCTGACCGCCGAAAACTTTCTCTCCGGCTTCAATTCCCGCCGCTACAGCATAATTTACCTCAGAAATCTTTCCCCGGACGGTGACCAAAAAGCGGGCACTTTCGGCTTTCCCAAAATAAACTAGCGTAACTGCGCCAGCTTTTACCATCGCGTCTGCTGCTGCTAGCACAGCCGGAAACCCCAATGTTTCAATTACTCCAACCGCTGCTGGCATCGCTTTTCTCCTGTCCTGAATCTATGAGATACTTGGATTAATTGTACGAGTCTTCATGACCAGGAAGTTTTCAATGTTCATCGACGCATCTCGGCAAATCGCCGAAACCCTATATTTTTCGTTGAGATGCGTCGATACCTTACAGGGAAAGGATTTGAGATATGTGTTTTAGTCAATTTTTTGGAGGATATGTTAGACTTTTTAGAGATGCGTCGATTCGGTGGCTGAATCCTTTACTGGGCTTGGGCTGCTAGACGAACTCCCTACCGATTGGGTTAAATCGGATTAGTTGGAAACTTGATGGAATTCGCCAGCTATAAAGGTCCGCACTACCCTACCGATTGGGTTAAATCGGATTAGTTGGAAACACGATGGAAGCAGTGGCTCCAACCACAAGAACCACCCCCTACCGATTGGGTTAAATCGGATTAGTTGGAAACTTCGGCGGCGACGATTTTCTTCTTCTATTTTAAGACCCTACCGATTGGGTTAAATCGGATTAGTTGGAAACTTTTTAGATTACTTCTTCCAGGGGTGTTTCCCCTTCCCTACCGATTGGGTTAAATCGGATTAGTTGGAAACGTTCATGCGAGCAGCCAAGTGAGCAAAAGCTTTGTTACCTCCCCCTACCGATTGGGTTAAATCGGATTAGTTGGAAACCAAAACATATCGAGTATAGATTTTAAAATCTACATATCCCTACCGATTGGGTTAAATCGGATTAGTTGGAAACTTTGGTAAAAAAAGTCCCCCTGCTCAAGACAGATTTAGGGGGATTTTAATCTAACAGAGAAGGAAAGAAAACACACCCTTTCCTTATTGTTCCTCGCTTTCAATCTCAGCAAAAAAAGCTTGTACCAAAGACCAGAATCCCCAACAAACTGCCAATCCCAAAAGGAAAATCATCAAAGACGCAAGTCCTCCAAAGGGAGCAGTTACCAGCATCAACAATAGACCAATTAAAACAAATCTTACTAACAAATTATTCATTTTTCGCTTTCTCTCAGCAACTATCTCTAATATCTCAGCCTTGCTTGAGCAAGGTCATCTAACGCCAGAAGTAAAGACTGAGAATTGTATGATTTGACTGCTAATAACTGATGGAATAGGATTTTAAAAAACAAGCCCTATCTCATCTAAATTCAGCACAATTTGAGTTTTAAAACCGCTCACCAATTACCAAATCGTTGTTGGTTGTACAGCCCTACGTGCATGAAAACGGTTGTTTGTCATTACAATTTCCTTAAGACTTGAACCGACAAGCCACTCTTAGAGAGAAAATGTCAGATTACCTGGAATTGACAGCTTCCCCATAGACCACACCCTTTTTAGTCCATCAACATGAACAGCAACCAACTGCCACCAAAACAAGGCTTATACGATCCGCAGTTCGAGCACGACGCTTGCGGTGTCGGGTTCATCGTACACATGAAAGGGAAGAAATCGCACGAGATCGTAGAACAAGCCTTAACGATCCTCGTGAACCTCGACCATCGCGGTGCCTGCGGTTGCGAAACAAACACCGGTGACGGTGCGGGTATCTTAATGCAAGTACCCCACAAATTCCTGCAAAAGGTAGCCGCTGCAGAAAATATCACTCTCCCAGCAGCAGGTCAATACGGCGTAGGTATGATCTACTCTTCGCCAGATCCCGCCACACGTGAGCAAAGCAAGCGGATTTTTGAGAAAATCGTAGCAGAAGAAGGTCTGCAAGTTCTCGGTTGGCGCGACGTACCGACGAATAACTCACCACTGGGTAACACTGCGAAATCCAGTGAACCTTTCATGGAACAGGTTTTCATCCAGCGTAACCCCAATTTGGCCAACGATGAGGCCTTTGAACGGAAACTCTACGTCATCCGCAAACTCTCTCACAACGCTATCCGCACTTCAGAGATAGACCCCTATTGGTATCCCTCCAGCATCTCCTGTCGCACCATCGTTTACAAAGGAATGCTGATGCCGGTACAGGTGGGAGAATATTACCCAGACCTCCAAGATCCAGACATGGAGAGCGCGTTAGCACTGGTACACTCTCGCTTCAGTACCAATACCTTCCCAAGTTGGGAGCGCAGTCACCCCTATCGCTACATCGCCCACAATGGCGAAATCAACACGATGCGCGGTAACATCAACTGGATGCTAGCGCGTCAGTCGCTGTTTGAGTCGGAGTTGTTCGGCGACGACATGAAGAAGATCAAGCCAGTGATCAACATCGATGGTAGCGACTCAACCATTTTTGACAATGCCCTCGAACTGCTGGTACTCTCCGGGCGATCGCTCCCCCATGCGATGATGATGATGATTCCAGAACCGTGGACGGCCCACGAGTCGATGAGCGACGAGAAAAAAGCCTTCTACGAATATCACTCGTGCCTCATGGAACCCTGGGACGGCCCAGCTTCAGTAGCATTCACCGATGGTACAACAATCGGCGCAGTGCTCGACCGCAACGGACTGCGACCTTCTCGTTACTACGTCACCAAAGACGACCTAGTAATCATGGCCTCGGAAGCTGGAGTTTTGCCCATTGAACCGGAACGTGTGGCCTTGAAGGGTCGCTTGCAACCAGGCCGGATGTTCCTTGTGAACATGGAGGAAGGCCGGATCATTGCCGATGAGGAAATTAAAAATACCATCGCCACTCAGCATCCTTATCGTCAGTGGATTGACCAACACATGGTCGAACTCGCAAAGCTTCCAGATGCTCCCGAACAGGAAGAAACACAGCCTGAAGTGCCCGTAGGGGCGCAAGGCCTTGCGCCCCTACTGCAGCGTCAGATGGCTTTTGGTTACACTTTCGAGGAACTACGTCTGCTGCTGACTCCAATGGCTAGGGATGGCGTTGAGGCTGTCGGTGCGATGGGAACTGATACTCCCTTGGCTGTCCTCTCTGACCGTCCTAAACTGCTTTATGAGTACTTCCAGCAACTGTTTGCGCAAGTTACCAACCCGCCAATTGATTCCATCCGTGAGGAACTGATCACCTCAGCAGAAACGACAATCGGTTCTGAACGTAACTTGCTCAAACCTGAGCCCGAAAGTTGCCAGATGATCGAGCTAAAAATGCCGATTCTTAGCAATGCTGAACTAGCTAAATTAAAGCATCTAGAAGGCAGCATTTTCAAGTCTGTAACTATTCCAATGCTGTTTAACCCCAACTTTGGGGTGAAGGGACTGGAAGAAGCGTTAGAGGAAATTTTTGCTAAGGCTGATCAGGCGATCTCCAATGGTGTGAACATTATCATTTTGAGCGATCGCGGTATCAACCAAGAAAATGCCCCAATTCCTGCATTACTAGCAGTTGCCGGCTTACATCACCACTTGATTCGTCAAGGAACCCGTACACAAGTTGGCCTTGTCCTCGAATCCGGTGAACCCCGCGAAGTCCATCATTACGCAACGTTAATCGGTTACGGTTGCGGTGCGATTAATCCCTATCTCGCTTTCGAGACAATCGAGGATATGATCCGCGAGGGAATGCTTGTCAATGTCGATGCGAAAACCGCTTGTAAAAACTACATCAAATCGGCGACAAAAGGCGTTACCAAAGTAGCCTCAAAGATTGGTATCTCAACGATTCAAAGCTATCGCGGTGCACAGATATTTGAGGCGATCGGACTAAACAGCTCAATTGTTGACAAATATTTCACCTGGACAGCATCACGGATTGAAGGTGTAAGCTTGGAAGTCATCGCCAAGGAAGCAGTTTTGCGCCATAATCATGCTTTCCCAGAACGTCCAGCTAACGGACAAACCCTCGATGTTGGCGGTGAATACCAATGGCGTAAGGAAGGTGAGGCACATCTGTTTAGCCCCGAAACCATCCACACTCTGCAAAAAGCGGTACGTGAGGGAAGTTACGAGACTTTCAAGAAATATGCAGCCCTTGTCAATGAACAGGGACAGAAGCATTATACCCTGCGTGGACTGCTGGAATTTAAGCAGCGTGAGTCGATACCAATTGAGGAAGTTGAACCAATTGAGGCGATCGTCAAACGCTTCAAGACAGGTGCGATGAGCTATGGTTCAATATCGAAGGAAGCACATGAATCATTGGCGATCGCCATGAATCGTCTTGGAGGTAAATCGAACACTGGTGAAGGTGGGGAAGATCCAGAACGTTACACCTGGACAAACGAACGTGGTGACTCGAAGAACAGCGCGATTAAACAAGTTGCGTCCGGTCGCTTTGGTGTCACCAGCTTGTATCTGTCCCAAGCCAAGGAACTGCAAATCAAGATGGCCCAGGGTGCAAAACCTGGTGAAGGTGGACAGTTACCTGGTAAGAAAGTATATCCCTGGATTGCCAAAGTGCGTCACTCAACCCCAGGTGTGGGACTGATTTCCCCACCACCCCACCACGATATCTACTCGATTGAAGACCTAGCTGAGTTGATCCACGACTTGAAGAACGCTAATCGTGAAGCGCGGATTAGTGTCAAGCTGGTGTCTGAGGTTGGTGTCGGGAACGATCGCTGCAGGTGTCGCGAAAGCTCATGCTGATGTTGTGCTAATTTCTGGTTATGACGGTGGTACAGGTGCGTCACCGCAAACTTCGATCAAGCATGCGGGTTTACCTTGGGAACTGGGACTAGCTGAGACTCATCAGACTTTGGTGCTGAACAATCTGCGATCGCGCATCGCTGTTGAGACTGACGGACAGATGAAAACCGGTCGTGACGTGGTAATTGCGACGCTACTCGGTGCTGAAGAGTTTGGCTTTGCGACTGCTCCCCTAGTTACCCTTGGTTGCATTATGATGCGTGTTTGTCACCTCAACACCTGTCCAGTTGGTGTAGCGACCCAAGACCCACAGTTACGGGAACGCTTCACCGGAGATCCTGAATATACCGTCAACTTCATGAAGTTCATCGCCCAGGAAGTCCGGGAATTGATGGCGAAACTCGGTTTCCGTTCCCTTGAGGAAATGGTGGGACGTACTGATATCCTTGAGCCCAAGAAAGCTGTTGAACACTGGAAAGCCAAGGGTTTGGACTTCTCGAAGATTCTCTATCAACCAGAAGTTGGGCCAGAAGTTGGGCGTTATTGCCAAATTCCCCAAGATCATGGTCTTGACAAATCACTCGATTTGACCATGTTGCTCGACTTGTGCAAGCCGGCGATTGAGAAAGGCGAAAAAGTGAAAGCCACTTTGCCGATTAAGAACGTTAATCGTGTGGTTGGGACGATTTTGGGCAACGAAATCACCAAACGCCATTGGGAAGGTTTACCAGAAGACACGGTACATCTGCATTTCCAGGGAAGCGCTGGTCAGAGTTTCGGCGCTTTCGTTCCCAAGGGTGTGACTCTGGAACTGGAAGGGGATGCAAATGACTACCTTGGCAAGGGTCTGGGAGGTGCGAAGATTATCCTTTATCCACCTGCTGCTTCAACTTTTGTCGCCGAAGAAAATATCATTGCTGGTAATGTGGCATTTTACGGTGCAACCAAAGGTGAGGCTTATATTCGAGGTGTAGCAGGTGAGAGATTCTGCGTCCGCAACTCTGGTGTAAATACGGTGGTGGAAGGTGTCGGAGACCACGGTTGTGAGTACATGACTGGCGGTAAAGTTGTGGTCTTGGGTGTTACTGGACGCAACTTTGCTGCAGGTATGAGTGGCGGTGTAGCCTATATCTTGGATGAAGCTGGGGATTTTGCGACTCGCTGTAATATGTCGATGGTGGGACTGGAAACACTGGAGGATGCTGAGGAGATTGACGACCTTTATCAGATGATTCAGAAGCACGTTGACTATACCAGGAGTGAGAAGGGCTCTAAGGTTCTGGCTTACTGGGAGGAGATGGTGCCGAAGTTCGTTAAAGTGATGCCAAAGGACTACAAGCGGGTGTTAGAGGCAATTGAGAAGGCGATCGCTGCTGGTTTGAGTGGTGATGATGCGCTTAGTGCTGCGTTTGAGGAAAACGCTCGTGATGTTGCTCGGATTGGTGGGAGTTAGGAGAATTTAGTTAACAAGGGGCACGAGTCCCCTTGTTTGAGTTCTTAAAGACTATGCTCACCATGCAAAATTTAATTTTTTATGAAAGTATTTTGGTTTTTAAAGAAACTTGAAATCCCAATGAACTATGAACTTTCACCGAGCGCTGACAGCATGCCAAGATGACACTGGTGAGTTCTACTCAGACAGTCACAATTTACAAGGCTCCCCAACCAGGTAAAGCAGAGAAATTGCTGAAAAATGGTTTTCAACCAGCAGACTTTCCAAACAACCCTCCCTATGCTGACGGCAAATGCTACTTCGCAGCTCCAAATTCTAGAAGTCTGGCTGAAGAATATATAGCGGTTTCCTCTGTAATGCGGTACATTAACCTCTCTCCAAACCTCTCTCCTTAAAGGAGAGAGGCTTTGACATTAGCCCCATTCCCTCGAAGGGAACCCTGTTGGGGGTTAGGTCTGACTGTACCTCATAACAGCCGTAACCGCTGTAACACTCATTACAAGCAAGGAATACTAGAGGTGACGATAGACAAGCAAACCTACGACCAAACGTTCCAGCCACTCGAAAGACTCTATCAAGGTGGGCCAACTATTGAACTAGCAGTCCCCTATAGTTTGTTCCCTACATTAAACCAGTTTCCTAGAGTCCTAAAACAGCAGTAGTTGATTATGAATAATGAGTTCTGGAGTCAGGTAAAGTCCAAGTATCAACTTGGAAAATTAATATACGGCAAGGTTGAAGTTCATACTCCTTTTGGAGTTTTTGTCGATATTGGCGATGCAGAAGTGAAGGGAATTATCCAAATCACTGACTTTCTTGATACAGGAGCGATGACGCAAGAAATGTATCCCGAAGTTGGCTCATCTGTTGGTGCAGTTGTCGTTGGCTATACTGAAGACGAGCGTAACCAAGTTTGGTTAAGTGTTAAACCCAGTGTTCTACAAAGGTCGCTCGTAAAGTTAAAGATTCCTGTTGTCAATCAACTATAGCAAACGTCTCATTGCTCAGAATCTGAAATTATAATGAAAATTCCCAATAGCGATCGCGCTGTTATTGAGCAATCAAAATTGACTGATTACTTACTTAATATAGAGCATAAGCGAGGAGGTGCGAAGGCAAAACTACTCATTCAATGTGGATATTCTCCAGAAAACTGGCAGCAATTAGAAACAGACATTCGTAATTCTCACCTATCCACAGATGTTGATCTCATCAAGGAAACAGCATATGGAACGCGATATGAAATTAGTGCTGATCTTTCAACACCTGTCGGGAGACAATTGCTTGTAAGGACAGTTTGGCAAATAGACAAGGGTACAGATATTCCACGTTTGATTACGTTGATTCCTGATTAACAAATTGGTAGAGGTTACTATGAGCTATGAACTTTATTCAGATGTCATATTACTATGCGATCTTCCTGAAGAAGGACTTTATGCAGGTGATGTTGGTACAGTTGTAGAACAACATAATGTTGAGGGACTAGAAACAGGTTATAGTGTCGAGTTCTTTGATATGTTGGGAAACTCTGTAGCCGTTGCAACTCTGTCCGGAAGTTCCCTGCGCTCACCAACTCGGAAAGACATACCTAGTGTAAGACTTGTTAATAATTTTGCTGCTTAGGGAATTGGAGGCAGTCATAAATGGTACAAACACCATCCCAAAATATTACCCTGGAGGAGTTTCTAAAACTACCAGAAACCAAACCTTCCAGTGAGTATATTGACGGTAAGTTTTTTCAAAAACCAATGCCAAAAACGCGCCACTCTCGACTTCAAAGTAAGTTGATCTACACAGTCAATGAAGTCAGCGAAGAGCGACAAATTGCCTATGCTTTTCCTGAATTGCGTTGTAGCTTTGGTGGTCGGTCAATCGTTCCTGATGTAGCGGTTTTACGCTGGGAACACATTGAGTTTGATGAGAATGGGGAACCTCTAGATGATGTGTTAATTTCTCCCGACTGGACAATTGAAATTCTTTCTCCCGACCAGAGTTCTAACCGTGTCACCGGGAATATTCTGCATTGTCTGAAATATGGTTGTCAACTGGGATGGCTACTTGATCCAGATGACCGTTCAATTCTAGTCTTTCAGCCAAATCAACAACCTGAATTACGTCAGGGAAAAGATACTCTAATTGTGTTAGATGGTATTGAGTTAAATTTAACAGTAGAACAAGTTTTTGACTGGCTCAAAATGAATAAGAAGACGACATATAATTAAGAGGATGTCAGAAAAGCTAAATTTCAAGGATCTTTAATATTTTTTGCTGCTGATCGAGTTAGAGATAAAACTTCTTTGTCAGGAGGTAATTAAGGAAGAAATGAGTACAGTAATCACCAATGTAAAACAGTATATTGAAGAACAGGATGGTTGCTACCGGATTGTCGGCAAGCGGGTTTCTCTAGATTCAATTGTCTATAACTTCCTTGCGGGACAATCTCCTGAGAGCATTGTTCAATCATTTCCTGTACTGGAATTAGAAGAAGTCTATGGAGCAATTACTTTTTACCTCGCGAATCGCACAACTATTGATGCCTATTTGTTGGAGGGAGAGCAAATATTTGAATCGTTGAGACAGCAAGCGAGGGAAAACAACTCGTTACTTTATCAAAAGTTATACAATGAGCAGGCTATTGGTCCATGAAAATTCGCTTCCAAGCAGACGCAGATCTCAACCAAGCAATCTTGACAGGGATACTGAGACGCGAACCAGCGATTAATTTTCAAACATCAAAGGTATCAAATTTAAGTGGCTTGAGTGATTTAGAAGTTCTGGCTTTTGTAGCACAGGAGGGTAGAGTTCTCGTTTCTCATGACCAAAGAACCATGCCCAGATACTTCGCTGAATTTATTGTTTCTCAAACAAGTGCTGGTGTGATTATTGTGTTACAAAGCTTACCAATTAGCGAAGCAATCAATAATTTAATCAAGATCTGGCAGATATCAGAAGCAGAAGACTGGGTTAACCGCATTGCATATCTGCCTCTATGATTCCAGCAGGGAAAGTATTTTATGTTGCTGTAAACAAATCTACAAAATATTTAAAGATTTACAGCAATTGGATGAATAAAAATAACTCTAATATCCCAAGAGGAGCAACTTGCTATATTTTGTGAACTAGGAAGTGCAGAAGAGAGGACGACAAATACAATTAAGAAGACGCTATAAGCTGATGAATTTTAAGGATTGTTAATAAAATTGGCGGATTATTGAGCTAGATTTAACACTTCGTTGCACTGACACAAATTTCAACTGAAACACAACTATCTATGGGCAAACCCACAGGCTTTCTCGAATTTCTCCGCGAAATAGCGTCAGAAATATCACCCCAGGAACGTATCCACAACTGGGACGAATTTCACCTACACATGCCTCTTGAGAAACTCCGCAACCAAGGTGCACGTTGCATGGACTGCGGTACTCCCTTTTGTCACACCGGAACCCTGATCAGCGGGATGGCTAGCGGCTGTCCAATCAACAACCTCATCCCTGAATGGAACGATCTGGTATATCGTGGACTCTGGCGCGAAGCACTCGATCGCCTGCACAAAACCAACAACTTCCCCGAATTCACAGGCCGCGTTTGTCCCGCACCCTGCGAAGGTTCCTGCGTCTTGGGTATCAACAACCCACCAGTTACCATCAAAAACATCGAGTGTTCTATCATTGACAAAGGTTGGGATGAAGGCTGGATTACGCCTGAACCACCAACCACACGCACCGGCAAAAGAGTCGCCGTCATCGGTTCTGGTCCTGCTGGTCTGAGTGCCGCAGCACAGTTAAACAAGGCTGGTCATTGGGTAACAGTGTTTGAACGCGCCGATCGCCCAGGCGGACTGCTGATGTATGGTATCCCTAACATGAAGCTGGACAAGGAAAAGGTGGTTATGCGCCGCCTGAATGTCCTTGAGGATGAGGGAGTAAAATTTGTGTGCAATACTGAGATAGGCAAAGACCTGCCTGTTGAAAATCTGCTCAAAGAATTTGATGCTGTGGTGCTGTGCACAGGTGCCACCAAGCCGCGCGATCTTCCCATTGAAGGACGCCAATTGCAGGGTATTCACTTTGCAATGGACTTCCTCACCGCCAACACCAAGGCGGTTCTAGACAAAAGCGGTGACTTCCTCAGTGCCGTGGGCAAGGATGTTGTAATCATCGGTGGTGGCGATACTGGTACTGACTGTGTTGGTACGTCGATTCGTCACGGCTGCAATAGCCTGGTACAGGTCGAAATTTTGCCTAAACCACCGTCGGCACGCGCTGCTGACAATCCTTGGCCTGAATGGCCGAAGGTTTACAAGATGGACTATGGACAAGAGGAAGCTGCTGCTAAGTTCGGTGCTGATCCCCGTGTCTATCTGACCACAGCGACAAAGTTTGAGGGTGACGAAAAAGGGAGCGTAAGAGCTGTCCACACTGTACAGGTACAGTGGGATAAAAATGAAAAAGGACAGTTCATTCCGAAGCACGTCCCCGGTACTGAACAAGTTTTGCCGACTCAGCTTGTGCTGTTGGCGATGGGCTTTCTCGGCCCTGAACAACCGCTACTCGATGCGATCGGTGTCGATCGCGATACCCGTGGCAATGTGAAAGCTGACTACGGCAAATATACCACGAGCATC
>JAYFMV010000048.1:0-20367 GCA_042408245.1 Potamolinea sp. | reverse complement strand
AATTAATAGTACTGATGAGTTTCTGGTAATACCTAATAGGTTCATTACCATTTAATTGTAGTTATAGGTTGTTGGTTGTTTGTCCAATTCCCCAATTTCCCAATCCCCATTCACTTAATCGTCTGAGTTTCTTTGTTTTCTAACCCATCTTTAGAGTGATCTAAACGTAATTCTCCTTGCGGTTGTTGACGCAGAAACTTAGGAGTTTCTTTACCAACAGCACCTTTAGCAATCGTCACACCACCATCAGCAAGCCATAGCGCACCTGTGACATAACTAGCTTCATCAGAAGCTAAGAAAGCACAAACATTCGCCATTTCTTCTGGCGTACCGCGTCTTCCCATCGGGGCCGCTGTGACTAACATTTCCTCCATTTTGGAATCCATTGGCCCTGTTTCTTTATGCGTCCAAGCAGTATCAATTGCACCTGGACAGAAACAATTAGCGCGGACACCATACTTAGCTTGCTCGACTGCTACACCTTTTATAAAAGAATGTATCCAACCTTTCGTACCGCTATAGGGAGAGTTTTGCGCTACTCCGTTGAAACCGGCTTCCGAACCTGCAGCCACAATGTTTCCCTGAGTTTTTTGTAAGTATGGTAAAGCGTACTTTGTCATCAGGAATACAGAGCGAATGTTCATCCTGATTGTTTCGTCGAAAGCATCGATTGGGTAATCTTGCGTTTCCGCAGTTACTAGGAAAACACCTGCGTTATTTACCAGTACATCTAAGCATCCGTAGGTATCAATTGATACTTGAACACAAGCTTGAGCTTGGGCTTCTTGGGAGATATCTCCTCCATAGGCGATCGCGTCTCCCCCATACTTTTTAATGGCTTCTGCTACGTCCAGTATTGGGTCATCAGGTAATCCGTTAACTACAACTTTGGCACCTTCTTTGGCAAATTTATGGGCAATCGCCTCTCCAATACCCGTACCCGCACCAGTAATAATTGCTACCTTGCCTTTCAAGCGTCTATTCGTACTCACAATCTTCACCTCTTTCTCCCTGCACTATCCTTTTCACAACTTTGAGAGGAAGCTTTCCTCTGTCTGGAGAAGGGTTCATCACCTCTATCTTTAGTTGGTTTAAGGAATCTTTACACGTTGTTACAGTTGCTGGAAGTTGATGAATTGATGACATTTATATGACATTTACCGCCCAACCAAATGCTTACGACCAAGGAAAAACAGCCCTGAAAAGCTTGAGTGTAGACGACCAATTAGGCTTGCTGTGGTTTGTTTATACTAAGATTGGTACTTCTGTAACACCTGCTGCAACTGGTGCTGCTGGTTCAGAAATTGCTGAAGGCTTGTTCAATCAAGTCAAAGCATTACCTCATGAAGAACAGCTACAAGTTCAACGAGGTATAGCATCAAATGCTGATACTCTCATCAGTCGGGAGTATGGTTCTTTAAGCCCAGAAACGAAGTTAGCTTTTTGGTACTTTTTAGCGCAAGGTATGGAAAATGGTACGATTATTCCTGTACCTCCTGACTATAAACTTCCTCAAGCAGGAAAAGACTTATTAGCGCAAATTGAGGGAATGGAATTTAACCAGCAAATCGATTTTCTGCGCGGTGCGGTATTGCCAATGGGTGCTGAACCTAAAGGTGGATCAGAAATCTAAGCTTGGCACATCTATCACTCGACTTTCTCAGGAGCAGGATGTATAGCCTTTAACTCCTGGGATATTTTTTTATAAAAATATATCTTTTGATGTAAGATTTTTCAGCGACGAATCTTTAAACTGCTATAAAGCTTTACTTCTATTAATGGAGCGACATGGAGAGAGTTAACGTCCTCGATGTTCCGATTGATAACTTATCAGAAGAAGAGTTACTCCAAAGACTCGATTTACATGGTGGAATTGTCTTTACACCGAATGTAGATCACCTGGTAAAACTGCAAAAAGACAAGGACTTTAACAGAGCTTATAAATTTGCTAATTATCGGGTTTGTGATAGCCAAATAATCATGTATGCCTCCAAGTTTTTAGGAAGTCCCCTCAAGCAAAAAATATCAGGCGCCGACTTGTTTCCAGCTTTCTACAATTATCACAAAAACAACGAAAAAATTAAAATATTTTTGTTAGGAGCAGCCGATGGAGTGGCTAAAAAAGCTCAAGAAAAAGTGAATATAAAGGTTGGTAGAGAGATAATCGTCGCTTCCTACTCTCCTTCTTTTTGCTTTGACAAAAACGAAGAAGAATGCAGCAAAATTGTTGATTTAATCAATAATTCAGCAGCCACAGTCTTAGCAATCGGAGTGGGTGCACCTAAACAGGAAAAATGGATTTACAAGTATAGAGATAAGTTAAAAAAGATCAAAATCGTTTTGGCAATCGGTGCGACTATTGATTTTGAAGCAGGTAATAAACAACGCTCTCCTCGATGGATGAGTAAGTTAGGAATAGAATGGCTACATCGACTCGCAAGCGAACCCGGTAGACTTTGGCAAAGATATTTAGTAGAAGACCTGACTTTTTTCTGGTTGATTTTGAAGCAAAAACTCAAAAGCATGAATTATGAAGGATGAAGGATTAAGTATTTCCCTGTCTGGATAAATCATCAAGTTGGAAGTGTGAAAAAAATTTCATCCTTAATCCTTCGTCCTTCAGCCTTCATTTAGCCACTTAGCCACTGACAGCGGCCCCAGTTGTCGGTTTACCAGGTTTCGGAGATTCAGAACCCATACGGGCGTGATAGAGTTTTGCCACACGCTGTTCATATTTTGCCAAATCAGCTTCAATCTCAGTAAAGATTGCAGTTGAAGTTGGGTCTGTATACTGCTTACGCAAATTGAAAGTATCCACAACACCAGTTTGGATATCGCCTAAAGTACGGCGTAAAATTGATAAATCATCGGTAGAATGTAAGAAGTCTTTCAAGGTCGCGTAAGCATCAGCAGTTGAGGCAGAAATTGATTCTTTTGCCTCTAATTCATGGAGACGACTTTCCAATATTTGAATGTGGCGCTACTTATTTTGAAGCATCTCATAGAGGAGCGAGCGCAATTCAGGATCAGATGTCTGTTGTGCATACTGTTCAAACGCTTTTCGTCCGTAACGTTCACCCGCAAGGGCTGTATTGATAGCATCAACGATTTCGCTTTTACTATTACCACCCCAAGCTTCTGCCAACTGCCACCAACCAGCGGTAGGATCATCTTTATCTGACAGGACTCGCTCAGGAATAGCCATACCTAAACGTGTCAGTATTGCCGTTGCGAAAATTGCTAAATCACCAGGTTGCCGTGACGTAATTAAGTTACCGTCTTCTACTAAGGGTTCATTCAAATAATTGGCACCAGCATTAATCATATCCTTGTGAATAGAGGTAAAGCCAGTAGCATTTTTACCCTTAAGTAAATCGCCTTCAATCAACATTTGAGAACCGTGGCAAACCGCAGCGACAAGTTTACCCAATTGCATAGCTTTCTGAACAAAGTGTACCGCATTAAGATTAGTGCGCATGGTGTCAGGAGCCATACCACCAGGGATGATGACCGCATCGAAATCTTCAGCACGTGCTTCGGTAAATGTACCATCAGGTTTAATGGAAACTTGACCTTGTTTACCTTGATACTTTTCATTCATCCTGGAACCTAAGACAGTAACTTTTGCTCCAGCTTGCTTGAGAGCTTTGTAAGGGATTTGAAACTCAGCATCCTCAAATTTTTGCTCTACAAGAATCGCTACTTGTTTTTTGCTTGTATCAGTCATGGCTATATTTTGCTTGCTAATTTATCAGTAGCGTAGGCGTCCTTACCTTATCTGTGCTTCACTCATAGGGGAGAGATATTTTTAGATCTAAAGTGATACAACCGTTTGGCGTTCAAAAGTTAAAATTTACATGGCGGTAATTTTAATAACTAATCACAGGTAAGGGACTGATATGGATAAACAAAAGGATAAAACAAATAAATCCAATGCGTCGCTACCTGACGATATTGGAGAATTATCAGAAATTGAAATTGCTGACGACGGAGTAAGAATCCGCAGCGTCGATAACGGCGACATCTTACAAGCACGAATAGAACCGATACCTAGTACTGGGGAGTTAACTGGAGGCGATATTTATGTAGATCAGTATCAGTCCGAAGTGGTAGGAGAAGAAGCCGTTGGCGGTATGACTCCTACCCCTGATCAAAATGTCACTGAATATATAGAAAAATCTGTGGGCTTGGAAATGGATGATCGGTCTTTTCTCAGAACCAATGATATTTTAGAACAGCGCGATGACCGGCGTTGGGAATTAGATCCCATGTCTTCTGAAGATTATCAGGAACGCCGGGAATAATCGCTGGTTTTTAAGGTTTTTTGGCAGAAATATCCGCCAAGCGTTCCAGTTCACAAACTACACGCTCTAATTCCTCAATCAAAGGTGTTACTTCAGAGGTGCGGAATGCTTCTACTAGAGCACGGTAATACCAAAGAGTGCCATCTTTACCACCCTTGAAGCGTTCCCAGACAGCTTCCCCTAAAATGCGATAGTCTTTCAGAATCGACCAAGCATTGTACAGCTTGTCGGAGGCACAGACTAAACGTACCGATGCTGATGCTGTGGGAAGATGAGCAAGATAAGCCTCTTTTCGCTGACGCCAAGGAGGCTTTGGCTTCGTATCAGAATCGGTACAGCCATCGACAATTGTTGTAACAGTCTCCCCAAAGCGACGGCGAATTTCTTCCCGTGTTGTAACACCGCCTTGGTCTTCAATCGCATCGTGGAGAAGTGCAGCTATGGCTTCATCCTCCGAAGCGCCGTATTCCAAAGCGATACTGGCTACACCAAGCAGATGAGCAATGTAAGGAACCCCACTACCCTTGCGGGTTTGGCTAACGTGTAGCTGTGTGGCAAAAGTAAAAGCTTCTGTGAAGCGTACTGAAAGCATCATATTGCAATTAGTTAAGACGTTAAAAAAGGCTGAGATTTAGCTGGTAGGGAACCAAGGCTGATTAAGCTAATAAGACTTGCAGTAAGCGCGATGGTTCGTCACCTTGCTCTTTATCTCTAAAAAGAACCCTATTGGCAACTATGTCTTCACGAGAAAAACGCCTAGAAGCCTTCCGTCAGCTACCTCTTGGCGCTCAACTTGCTTTGATTACTTCGACTCGTGTCAACCCGATCTTGGAGAAGAATCAAGAATACATAGAAAGTTTAGAGAGAATTCATGCTGAATGTCTGATCAAGGCAACACCTGAGCAGAATGCAGCCTATGAACAAGCACGCATCCTTCTATACTCCCCGATAGACTGACAAGAAATATCACGCATTGCATCTCCCTATTTATTCTAATCAACAGAGTTCCCATGACTAATCGCCTTGCTCAATCCAAAAGCCTATATCTCCGCAAACACTGTGAAAATCCAATTGATTGGTGGCCCTGGTGTGATCAAGCTCTTTCCCTTGCCAAGGAAAATAATAAGCCGATTTTCCTGTCAATTGGTTACTCTAGTTGTCACTGGTGTACGGTGATGGAAGGAGAGGCGTTTTCTGATGGGGCGATCGCCCAGTATATGAACGCCAATTTCATCCCAATTAAGGTAGACCGAGAAGAACGGCCTGATATTGATAGCATTTATATGCAGGCTTTGCAGATGATGACTGGTCAAGGTGGTTGGCCTCTCAATATCTTCCTTACTCCTGATGACTTAGTACCCTTTTATGGTGGAACTTATTTCCCTGTAGAACCGCGTTACGGACGGCCTGGATTTTTGCAAGTACTGCAATCAATTCGTCGCTTCTACGATATCGAAAAAGCAAAATTACAAAACTTCAAAGAAGAGATTTTGCTGCATCTCCAGCAGTCAGCAGCTTTACAGATATCAAAAGGTGAGCAAGGTAATACACCTCTACTAAGCAATGATTTACTCTCACGCGGTATTGAGACAAATACGGCGATTGTGAGTAACAGTAGTTACGGGCCTAGCTTCCCAATGATGCCTTATGCGGAGCTAGTATTGCGAGGTGCTCGCTTTAATTTTGACTCGGAATATGACGCTTACCAAGCTTGTGCTCAGCGGGGATTAGACTTAGTAAAAGGTGGGATTTACGATCACGTTGCTGGAGGATTTCATCGCTACACTGTTGATGCTACTTGGACGGTGCCGCACTTTGAAAAAATGCTCTATGACAATGGGCAAATTGTTGAATATCTGGCTAATTTGTGGAGCGCTGGAATTCAAGAACCTGCTTTTAAAAGAGCGATATCTGGAACTGTTCAATGGCTGACGCGAGAGATGACATCCCCTCAAGGTTTCTTTTATGCGGCCCAAGATGCTGATAATTTTACCAATCCAGATGCAGTTGAGCCAGAAGAAGGGGCGTTTTATGTCTGGAATTATGACGAACTGGAAGACATACTCACACCATCTGAGTTAGGGGAGATGAAGAAAGAATTTACCATCGCACCAGCAGGAAATTTTGAAGGTCAAAATGTCTTGCAACGCCGTGATTCTGAACAGTTAAATGCTACTGTTGAATCAGCTTTAGCTAAACTATTTGAGCTGCGTTATGGTTCAAAACCAAATGATTTAGAAACCTTCCCACCAGCTAGAAATAATCAGGAGGCAAAAACTGGTAATTGGCCGGGTAGAATTCCGCCAGTAACTGATACTAAAATGATTGTCGCCTGGAATAGCTTGATGATTTCTGGTCTAGCGCGGGCTTCTAGTGTTTTTCAACAACCAGAATACTGGAATTTGGCCACAGGTGCTGCTAATTTCATCCTTGATAATCAATGGGTACTCTTACGCTTCCATCGACTAAACTACGATGGAAAACCATCAGTGTTGGCGCAGTCTGAAGATTACGCCTTGTTTATTAAAGCGCTGCTAGATTTACATTCCTCTGCACAGGTAATGGAGAATGAGCAAGAATCGGCAAAATTCTCAATTCCTAACTTCTGGTTGGAAAAAGCAATCAAGGTACAAGAGGAATTTGATCAATTTCTCTGGAGTAGAGAACTGGGAGGTTACTATAATGCTGCTAGTGATAGCAGTAGTGATTTGTTAATTCGCGAGCGTAGTTATGCTGACAATGCGACACCTTCTGCAAATGGTATAGCGATCGCTAATTTAGTACGCCTTGCTCTACTAACTGATAACTTACAATATCTGGAGCGTGCGGAACAATCTCTGCAAGCATTTAGTAGTATTATGAACCAGTCACCCCAAGCTTGTCCCAGTTTATTTACCGCACTAGATTGGTATCGCCACTGTACCCTAATTCGTACTCCTCATGAGCAACTAACTTTCCTGATTAGCCAGTACTTACCCGCTAGTGTCTCTAAGTTAGAAATTAATCTACCTGAAGGTGCTGTCGGTTTAGTTTGCCAAGGTTTAAAGTGCTTAGAACCTGCCAATAATTTCGAGAAGTTGTTAGAGCAAGTGCAACGAAGCCAAGCTAGAAGTTAAGAACTAACATCTATTGCAACATTTTCAAGAGTTTTTTGTAGACTCCCCACGGCTTCTAGCTGTGGGATTCTTTCGTCAGTGTATCTACTTAAAGCCTGGGCAATGGTAAACTTACAAATTAATAAAAATCAGTAATTTTAGTAACCTTAATACGTGAATATACACAAAAAAACATCCGTCAGCTACAGCGAATTTTGGCATTTGACAAACGCTGGAAATGGAGCCTAAATAAAATTAAAGATTAAGAGCAGTTTAATTTATTAGCCTATATACTAAATATAATTTTAACAACTTTCAAGAAAGCTTTTTTTCAGTTTTTGTGAACTCTCTATCACGATTGCTCATTGACCACGGTAAGCCGGAAAGGGAAGTTCCTCTTTTGCAAAATCATTGCAGTTTCTCACTTAACTTGACACCCTATGAAGATACTCATGCTCTCTTCTACTTTTCCTTATCCGCCAACGCGAGGAGGAACTCAAGTGAGGACGTTTAATTTACTAAAGTATTTGAGTGGACGCCATGCTATCACCCTAATTACTCAGCGCTCTGAAGATATCACAGATGTTCAAGTAGAAGAACTGAGGGAATATGTAGAAGAACTGGTGGTTTTTCCTCAACCACAAGCAACCGAGGGACAGGGAGGAATAATCGGGAAAATGCAGCGTTTCAGTACGTTTTTGCAACAGGGAACGCCTACGAATGTACTGAACCAATACTCAACCCAAATGCAGGAATGGGTAGATGAAGCGGTGCTTGCGGGAATGTTTGAAGTAATTACCTGCGAACATAGTGTAAATGAAATTTATGTGCGACAGGAATGGCGACAGTTGCTGCGAACTGTAGTAAATATTCATAGTTCAATTTATGCAACAACTCGCAATTTGTTGGAAACGCGAAGATCCGAAAATCATCTCAAAACTCAGTTAAATTTGCCGCTGTTACGCCTATATGAGGAGCGATATTGTGCCAAATTCACCAGTATTGTCGTCACGACACCAGAAGATCGACGACAAATAGCAGCGTTTGAGCTAGAGGGACAAATTGCCGTGATTCCTAATGGTGTAGATTTAACCCTGTACTCTAAGCGTGTATCAGACCCTGGAGGACATGACTTACTATTTGTTGGCACAATGGATGACCGCACCAACATTGATGCTGTACAATTTTTCAGCTTAGAGGTGTTCCCAGAAATTTGGCAGCGATATCCAGATGCAACCCTGACAGTGGTGGGGACAAATCCTGTACCAGAAGTTTTGGAATTGGGGGAACGTCCAGGCATTTCTGTAACGGGCCGCGTCCCTTCGGTGGTAGAGTACCTGCATAAGGCAACAGTTTGTGTAGTGCCACTGCGAACTGGTTATGGGATTAAAAATAAAACGCTGGAAGCAATGGCCACAGGTACGCCAGTGGTGGGAAGCGATCGCGGCTTGGAAGGATTGGCGGTTGATGGTGCAGATGTCCCCTTGAGGGCATTGCGGGCGAATGATCCAGTGGAGTATGTGTATGCTGTAACACGGTTATTTGAAGACCGGCAATTGCGCAAGCAAATCTCAGAAAATGCGCGATCGCTTATAGAGAAGAAATACACCTGGGAACGTGTAGGCGATCTTTATGAAAAAGCCCTATTAGGCCGGGTCAATTAGAAATTAGAAATTGCTAGTCCTTGACCAATGACCAATGACCAATGACTAAAGATTCACAACCAAAACAGCCGCCACTTAAGTCCAGCCAGCGGGCAAAAAAAACATCGGGAAAACAGATTGAGGTGTATAGCAAGGCCTATAGCAAGGCTTCTACCAATCAGCCTACACAGGTTAAGCAGCAACCACCGACGACAAAAGCGCCGCAGAATGGTTGGCTGGGAGGCTTAGGCGCAATCTCCGCCTTGATCGTCACTGGTGGTATGCTGATTGGCGGTGCTTGGCTGGCCATTCTCTTGATGATCGACCCAAATACAGTGGTTTGGCTAAATCGCTTTTTACCAGAGTGGAGTCGCATCCGCATCACTGCTACTTTACCGCCAAAAACCTTAGCTGCTATTCAAGATGAGATTCGTAAAAATGGATTAATAGCAGCAGAACCTTTGCCCCTCAATAATTCTGAGCTACTATTACCCATCTTTGCCTCAGAGTCTAACTGCCAAATTAATTGTGAAAAGCTTGTCGAACTAAGAGTTTATCAACCCGCTGGCTTAAAAAGTGCCCAAAAATCTTACCAGCTTGTGAGTGAGCTTCCGATTAGCGGACCTAAAGAATATTTTGCCCTTTCAGCTTCAGTCAATAACAAATCTCCTGACACAACATTGTCCCGTTCGCTACCCTTAACGAAACTAAGTCGCTTTGATAATAACGCCCCAACTGAGAGTGGCTTCTGGTTTAATCTCTCCGGTCAACGGTTAAGTGGAGAAACTCCGATTACTTACGGACAGCTAATTCACTATAATCCCGAAAAAACCCATCTCAGTATCATGTTGCAGTGGACAAGTCCTGCACAAGTTCAGCCTTATTGGCAGCAAGTAACTGGTAGTGAAACACCTGAATTAGTGGTCAATCAAACTATTGGTTTGGAACCTCACTTCCGAGTTTACCAGCTTAAACCACGTAACTTTATACCCGACCCAATTTATCTGGAAGAAATTTCCCTAGAACAACCAGCTTTCGATCAACAAGCCTCTCGCAATGCTTGGATTTTAGTTCGCAGCGGTTTGTGGTCAGCAGCTCTGCAATTGTTGCAATCTCAGAAGCAAAACCAGTGGTCAGCAGGCAGCTCAAGCGCAATTGAATGTGATTCAAATGCATGCCCAGATTACACAATCTCAGGCAAAGCAAGCTTGGGCAACTCAGGGTCAGCAAATCTACGCTAATTTAATTGATGGTCGCTGGGAAGATGGTTTGCTAGTGTTTCAGGCGTTAGATTTTGGCTTGCCGATACAGGAAATTGTAGCTCTGCTGAAGGCAGATACTGGAGGATTGTGGGAACGGGTTGAAGCAGCGAGTCGGGTGAATCCTGAGAATAATTATGCTAAGTCTTGGGCTGCTTTACTTCTGACTGTTCAGCAAGGCCGCCCAAAGGCGATCGCCTATTTAAAGCAACTAGAAAAAACTCAAACTGTAAATTTTACCCAGATTAATGAATTACTCGACTATTTAGAAGCAGGTCTTGCTGAAACTTCCGCCAATAGCGATCATTTAAGTCAAATTGTTGGTACCGCACAACAAGTGCAAAAAATTAATGCTGCCGATTGGATTGGTATAGAAGATGGGAGAGTCCTAGAGAACAAACCACCAACCACAAACAACAAAAAACTAACAACCAACAACTCAATCCTACAAAAAGAGCCACAACAAGTTTGGTATCAAGTTCAGGTAACCACATTTAACGATGGTAAGCGCTGGCGGCAAACGCCTTTTTTTGATGTAAAACTGCCAAAAGCTTTTATGGCCAAGCAGTTGTGGAAATATCTGGGCTTAGATAATTATCCCCAAATTCAGATTACTGTTTGGACTGCTGATGGACGTCCGGAATCAAGGAGTGTCACAGTCAAAGCGCTTTCCTTTCGGGAAGGCGTAATTCAGCTTTTGGCTGCGGGTGATGCACTTCCTCCATCAATACAAGCCTTGGGTGCTGCTTCCACTCGTCGTCCTCTAGCTTACACAGATGCGGCTTTGCGCTGGTTAGAGCCTGGTTCTGTTTCTTTGTCAGAACTCAATAATATTCAACCTCAGTGGGTGGCGACGATGCTTCCAACACTGTGGCGGGAGTTACAGAAAAGCGGTCAGTTGAAGTCGGCAAAGATGCCTAGTTTACAGGCGATGCTGTCTGAGATGGGACATTGGTCGGTTCGGGTTGTGGATCTAACTGGTAATAATGAGTCAGAAGCGGTTTTGACTCTTTATGAAGACCTTTCGGGAGCCTTGAAAAAGCCAGACATCAAGCCACCTGTGGAGAATAGCAAGCTGTATAAACCCCGCTCTCTGATTTTTTCTGATCAAGGTATTTTACTATACAGCGAATTTTCTCAAGATGCCAGTAGAGCGTTGACGGCGATCGCTGATTTAGGAGATGGTGGTCCCGCTGGATTAGTGATCAATGACTCAAATACCTACAACTTTAAGCGTTGGTCAACTGAACGCAAACGTTTCGAGTAACTACTAGCTTTTCTCAGTTATTTGATAAACAATCCTAATTAAACTATAGCTTTGAGTTTTAAAATTTATATTTTAAGTTGAGTTAAGAATGTAAAGTTTTTTTCTTTACTGCAAATGATTCCTATTTATTGAACGCATTTGCTTTATTTGAGGGATGTGTTATGATTTTTATGATCGAGGACGTAGTCTAGGAAAATCCCAAAAACAGTCTCTTTGGTAGCCTAAAAGTATATGAAATTCGTTACTAAGTAAATATACTTAAGAAGCTAAAGTGAGTTTTTCCCTCGATTGACGCCCTAGTATCATTAAATTTTATAACGTGTTTGAGGGGAGTTCGGAGAGCAAATTTGACAAAGTTGGTGAGCAGACGTATAATGCAGCGAACTTAGAAGACCTAACTAGCTAGGCTTTGCAGACGGTATTAGGCGATCTGCTGAAAGCAACAGCGCAACGCTCGCGCCCCTCCTCACTTTATCGGGAACGAGGTCAACCTTTTAGGGCTGCTCTTCATTTTTAAGAAACTCACCCACATATAACCGAATAAATTCTGCTGCTGCATCAGGATTGATGCCTTTGAGCGCTTCGGCAATCTGAACAACAGTTTCAGCGGCAGGGTCTCTTTTTTCATGAAACCAGTGAAAAACAACAGAGCGGTCAACTCCCAAAGTTACCGCCAACTTGTTCTGACCAGGAAATCAAAGGGCGCAAGCCCCTGGCTTTAGACATGGGGTAAGCCCGTAGGCGATTAAAATCGCCGTCAAACTTCTTTTTGATTTTGGATGTACTGCTTAACAATTTCTAGTGGCGCTCCACCAACCGTGGAAACAAAGTAAGAGTTAGTCCACAAGGTTGGGAGTCTCGACTTCAAGTGTGGAAATTCTAAGCGCAAATATCGACTGGTTGCGCCCTTAAATCGTTTAACAGCTTTGTGAATACCAAACTGAGGGTCTACTTCAATGAGTAGGTGAAGTTGGTATTGGAATACAAAGCAGTGGTCAAACCAGCTCAGAACAAAGCCATAGATGAAGCCATTAGAACAAGCCAATTTGTGCGAAACAAGGTGCTTCGTTACTGGATGGATGAGCGCGGTATAGGCAAGAAAGAACTCTACCACCTATGAAAAACCTACCCAACCTTAGACAACTAAGGAATTCATAGGTTGCAGCTCACCCCTTCGGGGGTAAACGATAGCTGGTCATGGCCAAATGGTATGAACGCTAGTACCGCTAGGTCGTTTGGGATTAAGGAAAACGTTTAATAGCGAAGACGGTAAATGGTTTATAGCCGTGGTGTCCCAAACAAAAACACAAGCCAAGTATCTGAGCGAAGCAAACATTACCCGCAAGGAGAATCCAGCAATGGAAAATTTCGTTTTTGTCATCGATACTAACAAAAAACCACTCAACCCCGTCCATCCAGCACGGGCAAGAGAGTTGCTAACTCAAGGCAAAGCTTCGGTGTTTCGTACATATCCATTTGTCATTATTTTGCACCATGCGGTAGATGCGGTATTGATGCCTGAATGGGAATTAAAAATTGACCCCGGTTCAAAAGTAACAGGCTTTGCATTGGTTAAAAACAATGAAGTTTTTTGGGGGTTTCATCTACAGCATCGAGGAGGATTAATTTCTAAAGCGTTGTTCCAACGTGCCAATGTTCGACGAAACCGTAGAAATCGGCAAACACGGTACAGAAAACCTGGATTACCCAATCAAAAGAAACCCGAAGGTTGGTTAGCACCGTCTTTACTTCATCGAGTTAAAACAACGGAAACTTGGGTAAATCGAATTCTCAAATATGTACCTGTGGGTTGCATTTACGTCGAACGAGTCAAGTTCGATATGCAGAAAATGCAAAATCCAGAAGTGTCTGGAGTCCTTTATCAGCAAGGAGAGTTGCAGGGTTATCGAGTCCGTGAGTACCTTCTGGAAAAGTGGAAACGTCAATGTGCTTACTGTGGCAAAAAAGATGAAACGCTCCAGGTAGAACATATCGAGCCGAAAGCTAAAGGAGGAAGTGATCGCATCTCTAATCTCTGTTTAAGTTGTGAAAAGTGTAATCAGAAAAAGGGAACCCGCAACATTAAAGATTTTCTGAAAAATAAACCAGAGATTCTAAAAAAGTACCAGCATTCAGCACCAGTGACCCAGCGGTGATACTAATATTACCTAAATTCTTGCTATTTGCTCCAACTGTACCACTACCAATATAGGCATTATTGCCGAGAAGAATAGTATCCTTGGCGATGAGTGTAATATCACCAGAATTGCCAACAACAGACCGAGTGCTGATGAAACCAGGGCTAATTGTAATGTTGCTTCGAGAGTCAATAATTACTGAACCGCTATCGCCAGTATCACTCCTTAAATTAATTGCTCCTAGTTTGATTAATCCACTCAGAGATGTGTTTGACTGATACTGATTTGTTAAGAAAACAAGACCGTTGGGCGCAAGTACATCTATATCATTGATTGTGATATTAGCACCTGTTACCGGAGCCGTTGTGTTAGGTCTAGGAGAAAGAGTGGTAAAGTTTGTACCACTGATTCCAGGAGTCCCAAAAGCAGTAGTTCCCGCTCGAATATCTAGAGTAGGTTGAGTAGTACCGTTGATGACTAAAGGCGTACCATTGGACAAGGTGACATTGGCGAGTGTTGGTGTAGAAATTGGGTTGATGGTATTTCCTGTTAAATCTGCACCTGTAATGGTTATAGTACCAATATTTACCGAACCTCCTGCCAAAATGTGTAGTGAGGTTCCCCTATAATTGTCGAAGTTTACATCTCCACTGACACGAATAATCGGGTCATTAGGACTGAACAAATTTCCCAGACTTTTATCCAGCTTCTCTATCCGAAAATTGCCCGAACTCCAGTAATGAGCATCGCCTTCTACAGTATTAGCAGAACGCAACACCATATCCCCACGGGAGAACAATCCACTTTCTGGATGATTCAAGGCAAAAATATCTACAGTTCGATTTCCCTGAACCAGTAACCTACCACCAGATGAAGCAATGAAAGGACTGGTTGTACTATCACGTACCTTAACTGTATCTAAAGCTTGTAGAGTTAAATTTCTCCCAGCCTCTAACTTACCTTGTATAGCGCTACGCGCTATAGTTAGGACAATTATGTAATAATAGAGAAATAAATCAATAATTTAAAATAGTATGGCTAAACCTTATAGTTACGACTTGCGTGTCATTTGTGATTGAAGCAGTTAAAAGAGGAAAAAAGAAAATAGAAGTGAGTCGTTTTTTTAAAATTAGTAGAAATACTTTAGACTTATGGCTCAAACAAGAAAAAGAAACGGGAGACTATAAACCAAAGAAACCCATCGTCAAAGGAACTCGACCAAAAATCGAAGATTTAGAGCAATTTGGCCTATTTGTGGACAAAAACCGGGGAAAAACCCAAAAAGAAATGGCTCGATTATGGGGAAATAATGTCAGTCAACAAAATATTAGTTATGCCTGTAAAAAAATGGGCATTACTCGTAAAAAAAACCTATGGTTATCAAGAACGCTCGGTCGAAAAAAGAAGAGAGTTTACCGAAAAATTAGCAGAAATAGACCCGAAAAAGAGAGTTTATGTAGATGAAGCTGGATTTGATAACAGAGAAGATTATCCCTATGGGTATAGCTTAAAAGGGTCAAGATGTTATGAGATTAAATCTGGTCGAAGAACAGAAAGAGTGAGTTGGCTATCAGCATTAAAGTCAGGAAAATTATTAGCTCCTTTAACTTTTAATGGTTCATGTAATCGAGATTTATTTGAGACTTGGTTAAGAGATTGTTTAATCCCTAAATTAGAACCAGGAGACGTTATTATTATTGATAATGCCAGTTTTCATAAAGGGGGAAATCTTAGAAAAATTGCCGAAGAAGCCGAAGTGGAAATCTGGTATTTACCACCATACTCTCCCGATTTAAATAAAATAGAGAACTGGTGGGCTGTTTTAAAAACATGGATGAAACAAAGGCTGAAAGAATTTGAAACTGTACGAGAATGTGTAGATGCAGCTTTCCTAAATTGTCCTAATGTATGCGCGTAGCGCTATAAATCCAGATTGCCAGCCGCTAGGGTCAGATTTCCCCCTACTGCTAAATTTCCAGTATTGCTAATTGTCCCTGACTGATTCGCTCCATACTGTAACCCAGGACGAAGATTAATTGTCAACAAAGGTGGTGTTTGTGGGTTCTTTGCACTAAACTCTGAATTATTCTTAAACACCAAACTATTCGCCGTAGTCGCCAGAAACGAACCTGCAATATCTAGCTTGGCATTTGGCCCAAAAATAATACCGTTAGGATTGAGCAAAAACAGATTCGCTCCTCCATTCACCCCCAAAGTTCCCAGAATATTCGAGGGATTATTACCGGTCACCCGACTGAGGATATTCTCAATTCCTACTGGAGACGCAAAGGACACTCGCTGTCCATCGCTAACATTAAATTCCAGAAAACTGTGGAACAGGTTAACACCTCGCCGCGCTCCACCATCAATTATATTAGCAGGAGAACCACCTATATTAGTGTTAGGTGTAACCAAAGACTTGTCAGGGTCTAGAGTGGTATCAGGCGTAATTTGAGCAAAAGCGCTATCGCTCTCAATAACAATTGCTCCACTCATCCCAAAAACCAACCCTATCCCTAACTTCCAGCAACGATGCCTCCAACTTACAAACCTTTTCAACTTTTCCTCTGGCATTCCCAAAAACTCCGCGTCCCTCTGCGCTTTTCTCTGCGTACTCTGCGTTAAAAAAAACGCTCAAAATTAAACCCAACATTACTCAACTAGGGAATTACTAGCTACAGGCCCATTACCGTTGCTGATTGGTTTAATCACCTCAACACCATTTTGTTCCAGAATCACTAACGGTTGATTATTACTGCTTAGTTGAATGCGTTTTACTCGTACCGCACCGTTTGAAATATAGTCTCCCTCACTGACGGAACGACTTGTATTTTCCTTCGATTCTTTCACAATCGCTGTCACTGTTCCCCCTACATCCATCACTCCGCTAACTTGTACTGCTTTGGCTAGTTCGGTGGAAGGAACTAATGGAGTATGGGGCTTTGGAACTGGGATTGGGTTTATTTGTGAAGGTTTAGTTCCGAATTCACCACTTGGATTTGGCTGGTTTGATTTCTTGATGTCAGTTTTAGAGTCGTTTGATTTCTTGATGTCAGTTTTAGACTCGTTTGATTTCTTGGTGTCAGTTTTAGACTCGTTTGATTTCTTGGTGTCAGTTTTAGACTCGTTTGATTTCTTGGATTCAGTTTTAGACTCGTTTGATTTCTTGGTGTCAGTTTTAGACTCGTTTGATTTCTTGGTGTCAGTTTTAGACTCGTTTGATTTCTTGGTGTCAGTTTTAGACTCGTTTGATTTAGAATCTACTGGATTCGTCCCCTCAAGAAGCGGTTGCTTGATGGGAGCAACTATAACTGACGCAAAAGGATCGTTACGGCCCGTAGCAAATTTAAGCTTTACTGGGTCAGTATTCGGGCTTAAATCTGGATTCGGCAAAACTGACCTAGGAGAAATAGGCTTTGGAGGAATGGGAGCTTCAGTAGTAACTTTATCCACAGAAGGCTGTGGCGTCGGTGCTTTACTAAGCTTGGCGATTACCCGTACAACTTACCAGTACCAGAGCAACCAGACTTAAACCGCTCATCCACTCAAGCTTGTTCATGGCAAATTCCCCCAATTCTCTATATCTAGATTAACACTCCGCACATTCCCCGCCGCTTCGCTAACACCTAGGGTCTTCCCGGCGATTAGGATAATCTTTCTGGAACAAGGAATCACCCCTCAGTTGACAAGTAGCTGAGGGGTGATTTGGGTTCAGTCGTAAAACTGTATTTTGCGACTGTTCGACGCTAATTTTTGAGCGTGAAAGTCCTTAAAAGACTGGTAGTAATTATCTGGACAGTAGAGGTTACACTTGCTGGTAATCTCCTTCATCAAAGCCCAAGAGAAACGACTCTCACGCAGCTTGTTACCCCAATTTTCCTTAAGGACACTATGAGCCAACCGCAAGTTATAAGAAGGAATCGCGGTGGAAATGTGGTGGGGAATATGAACGTTGATGTCGTGACAGAGGAATTCTACCCAACGAGGATAATCGCAGTGAACAGTACCAAATAACTGAGCTTGAGCCTCATTCCACTCTTCGGCTGCGATGAAAGGAATTTCTGGTGCTGTGTGGTGAACGATGGTGAAGGTACTCATCCAGAAGTGATAAACCAACCAGGGTAGCAGCCAGAATTTGACGAATCCCCAAATACCAGTTGTCCCAATCAGCAGAGGAAAGGCGATCGCCGCAAAAGCCAACACCACCAAAACAGACAATCTTACCTGAGAGCGTTGTTTACCCTCAAACTTATTCCAGTTAAAATGGATTGCTGCCCAGTGGGTAATCGAGCCAATCCACCACAATCCACCAGCCATGATTAAGCGATAAAACCACTGCATCAATACTCCACTGCTGGCGTATTCTTCAGGTCTCCAGGGTTGCCAAGCATTGTCTACATCCAGCTTATTGGTGTGGGTGTGATGGAAATTGTGTAGAATTCGCCAAGCGTGGAAAGGATAAATTAAGGGCAGAAATGCCAAATGTCCGATAAGATCATTTACCCAGCGCCGATTAGCAAAAGAGCGATGACCGCAATCATGGCCAATCACAAAAAAACCGGTCAATGCTGTGCCGGTAAAAATCCACAATGGGGGTAAAAGAAACCAAGGCGATGACGCCAACCCCCAGTAGCCTAAGACAACCATTAAGACATTTATTCCTAACATAGTCCAAGCTTTGCGACGGTTTTTCGCAAAAACCTCACGCGGCAAAGTCCGTAAAATGTCTTTCAATCGCAGGTTGTCATCATTAGCTGTCATTTGTTAGGCCGGGATTTTGGTCTTTAATTAGCGATATAGTCATGAAAAGATTATCTTCTCCTGGAGCGGTTGGCTGAATTACGCTTGTTTTGGCACAAAAATATCTGCCAGGACACAAATCACTGGCAGCCAGCACTTTTTTATCTGCCTGATAATTGAGTCTGTCTTGACACTAGCTAGCACGCCTGGATTATTTTGCAGGCGTTGCAAGAATATGGAAAACGACAAAGTTTTCTTTTGTCGCCCCTAACAAGCGCTTCATCTCTATGAATCACTAAACAGTAATGCAGTTGTAGCTCACTGCCTTGAAGTTACTCAACACAGCTGTGCCGTTGTCGTGTACTTTCGCACTGGACAATTACTCGTCTCGTGTGTTAAACTCTGTGCGCCTGAGCACAATGATTACTGCAAGCAAATTTTAACAAATGTTGCAGAGTTTTCCAAGGCTAGAGGCTTAAATAATTCAGCCTAAATAGGCTGATCTGCCGAAACTGTCTAGTTTTTGCTGAGAACGGGTTCACGTTCCTGCTGACTAGCATCGGGCGGAGGTGAGATTAGGCGTTGCTTTTGGAGGATTTGCAACTGCTGCAAAAGAGATTCCACTTCTGCTTGCAAATGCAGGTACTTAACTTGCTGATCTGCTTGGTAGATAGACTTCATTAATTCCATAAGTCGAGGGTTGCTAGTCGCTGTAGCTGAGGCATTTCTCGCGGATTGGGCGTCACCAACAGGTCTTGGTGAATACATAAGACTAGATGAAAGAGTTGGCATCGGGAGTTCAATAGTAATTTGTGCTTACTCATATCATTTGGTCATTTTATCTCACACGTCAAGCACAGTTTTATTCTATGTGTCGATTTTTCAACTGGATTGGAGATTGGGGGTTGAGTACTGTAGACTGGGTGATTCCCCATATCCCCTTAATACAAGCCGGGAATCAGCTTTTTGACTCGTTGCTGATATTCTGAATATTCTGGATACTTCTGTGTCAACCAGGCTTCTTCTCTACGGGCTTTAACGTCGAAAAAGATAAACGCGATCGCACTAGCCAACAGGTGAGACAGACTCAATTGAAAAATTGCCCAACTAAAAGCCGCAAAAATCAAACCGCTATACAGGGGATGGCGCACAATACCATAAACTCCCGATTGTACCAGTGTTCCCTGAGCTTTGGGATAGGGAAGCGGTGTCAGGTTACGCCCTAAGTCAAGCAGTCCCTTCAGAATTAATACAGAACCACCTAATCCCAGCACTGCTGAAATACCCCAGCGCAGATACAACAATGTTTGTGATTAAAGTCAGCGACTCCCTTACGAGAGCCGCTGCTCTCCAGAACGGAACGTGATACTTTCGCATCATTCCGCTCCTCATTTAACCTATCCTTGACATTGGGGCTTATCCAAACTGCCATCATTTGCAGTTTTCTTATCATGGCAATGGCGATGAAGTAGTTGGTAGTTGTTCAGAGAGTCCTTACCTCCCAGTCTTTTAGGTATTTTGTGGTCGATTTCCAACAAATCCCCATCTATAAAGTTGAGGCTACAATAGGCGCATCTTCCGTTTTGTTGCTTCAAGAGTTTGGCTCTCGTTGCATCCATTTCGGGATGTTCCCCAAGGCGCGTACTCCAGTAGATTAAATCACCGTCAAATGGGCTTGATGAGCTTTTAACTTTACTATGCCTAACTATGAGTGTTTCGGCATGGTTTAGTAACCTGACAGGATTACTCCCGTTCTGATTGGTCGCAAAGGTCATGGCATTATAGTCTCCTTCTTGGATTCTTTGCCAATACCTCTTGTATACCCACTTTTCGCTTTTATTGCTATGTCGGGTTTTTCCCCAGTTTCTCAGATTCCAGTACAAAAGATTGTCAATTAACTTGAATATCTCTTTACTCACTG
>JAYFMV010000047.1:0-48268 GCA_042408245.1 Potamolinea sp. | reverse complement strand
TGTAAAGCTTGTGTTGTTTCGGTAAGTTTGGTGACATCGGCTTCTTCTCCTTGATGGTATCCGTATTCGGGTAATGCTAAGTTAAGTTTAGCCCGTGAGTAACGGTAAGCTTTGATAAATGGGAGGTAAATTTCGTTGACGTAAGCTATATCAAACCCAGTCAATTCAAAGCCTAAGTCGAGAAAGCCTGAACCTGCGAAAAAAGAGAATATTTGAGGACGTTTGTTCATTCCATGAGCTTGGATAAAAATGGCCTAACTGTAGGATTATCTTACCCCCCCAACCCCCCTTAGCAAGGAGGGAGACTCAGGAAAAGTTTTTAGATCATTTCCCTATCAGAATCATCCAAAAACCTCTGCGTCCCTCTGCGTTCCCCTCTGCGCTCTCTGCGTTAAAAAAACATCTTATTCCAATGCAAACGGATTCGATATTATTCTTGGGGGAGTCCAGGAAAATCAAGTTTCATAAAATTTTGTTACATAAACTTAATTTTTGAGCAGATGTTACGCAATCTGCTATTCTATTTTCAGAAGAAAAACCTAAAAATATTGGCGCCACCAGAAGCTGTTAGCTGCAACTTCTGAGAGGCTAACCCCCAAGCTGCACAAACCAGTCTGGAGGCTAGAAGAAATGTTATCACTCTAGCCACCCCGACTTGTTATCAGAACAAATATGGGGTGGCTAAATTTTTGGGTAGATACATCACCTAAAAATCAGGAGTGAATTATTATGTCCCAAAATTTAATCACATCTGGTGTAATTGACCCCACTCAATTGCCCTTAGAAGCTGTCAAGCTAGAAGTTGCAGCCGTTTTGAAGATTCCCCCCAGCAAAATTGAGCGCTTGGAGTGCTGGAAGAGCCAAATTTGGGTGAAAATTGTGGAATCTCGCGCTAAATTTGTCAGTTATCGCCAGTTACCTCTCTGGATTTCTCAGGGAATTGCTGTTATCCAGAGTTGTGAAAATCGCCTCAGTCTTGACCAGTTGGGGGAGATTTTGCGTAATGAGCGCGAGTGGTATGATGCTCACAAGCAGCCAGAAGCCGTCCAGCCGTGGCGTGATGCTTGGGCAAAACAAGCCCAGGTACTTCGAGAGGAAGAAGCGCGTCGTGAGGCTGAGGAGGAGCGTCTCAGACCAATGCGTGAGCGTCAACAGACGGCTGCATTGTGGCAGTCAGCTTGGAAACAGGTATTGCGTTTTTGTCCAGATTGTGCATCTCTGGAAAGATTAACTCCTGTGATTGAGGTGCAAAGTTTGGAGTTTGCAGACTTGCCAGAGGTGACTGGGCAGATTACTTTGTTGTGGTATCAGCGTTGGCAAGAATTGAGTCAGCGTCGTGCTTAGCAACAGTAGAGAAGGTTTGTCAGGTTCGCCACTGATTGAGTCAGCGAACTTGTCCAGTCCACTGGACTACTGATGTTTCTGATCTTAGGCGATCCAGAGCAGCAATCAAACTAGATAGCGTTCAACTGATACAGGGCTGCTAGGATAATACCGCTACTTCGATTAGTTGCTTTTGTCAATTATCTAAATTGGTCAATTAATTCCCCAACTAGAGTTACAGATTAATTCCAAGAGGCGCGATGTCGATGCGATCGCCACCTCAAGGGCTGACAGTAAGTTGTAAGAATCAACTGACCCAGTTCATACCTGTTGCACTTATCAGACAATTCTGGTTTTAATTAAAATGTAAAAGTAGTTCGCAATAATCCAATCCAAATACTATCATTGGCTGCATTATGCTCAGGATTAGTAATCAACAAAACCCCCGGAGTGATAAAAACTCTATTAGTAACTGGATAGCGATAAGATAGCTCAAAATGCAGCGAAGTATCCCTATCTAAACGAGAAGAAACATCATTACCTGTCACCTTCGGAGGCATACCAAACACAAAATTCAACTGACTACCTAACTTACCAAAATCTGGCACTACCGCAGTAATTGCCCAACTCCAGATATCAGCACTAGCTCCAATTGAACCATTTAAATTATTAATACGAGGCGAAGACTCAGCCTTAGCATTAAAATAGCTAACCCAACCGCCTAAAATCAACTTATTACTCAACTTATAAGTCGATTGTAAGCCATAAGCATTAGAAGAAGTCGCCGTACTTCCGCCAAAAGGCAACTGAGCAAAACTACTACCCTTACTCCCAGTTATATTAATAGTTGACCCCGGTTCTGGAGCATAATAATGACCATAAGTAAAAGCAATCGCTAACCTATTAGATGGAGTATAAGTTACCTGAGTTAAAGCAGTATATTGACCGCCAAACAGTCCCTCGCTTGGATTGGTACCACTCGTGGTTAAATAACTGACACCAGCAGCAAACTTATCAGTAAAATTATAATAAACTACAGCACCCGTACCAAAAGCAAACGAATAAATAGGACTTTCAGAACCAAAATTAGAAATAGAAGAAACAGGATTAAGCGCAGGAAAAATACGAGTAGGAAAGTCAGCAATAGGCGCTATCGCTACCTTGCCGCGCTTACCTCCTATAGGAAACTCATAAAACAACGAACTTAGCCTAACATTATTACCAGTATTAACAGCACCAATTAGACCAGTCATATCTGTACCAGTAACACCACTCCCAAAATTACTAATATTTCCAGCTATAATATTAGTAATCAATCGGTCTTTACCTGTAAAACTTGTATTGAAACTGAGAAGCGCCATACTTGATAAAGTAGGATTTTCATTCAATTTCTCCCTGGGATTACTCCCAGAAGCAACAGCTTTTTTATTCCCAAAAGCACTAATTAAATTAAAATTTACTGTCCCCCGGAGAACTGTAGTAGTACTAAACTGATTCTCATTAAGAAAATTTACTCGCTGTTCTAAATTATCCGCTTTAGCGGTAAGCTCTTTCAGTTCTGTAGCAAAATCTGCTTGTAGCCTTTGTAAAACTGCCAAATCTTCTTGATCAGAAAAAGTATTGTTCAAACTATAAACAATACGCCCCATTTTTACCAGACAAGTATTAAAAGCAGCAGCAAATTCATAACGACTTATAGCACGATTTCCCTCAAAAGTACCTTTGCCAGAACCAGCAATACAACGATACTTTTCTACCAAACTTCGCAACGCTTCATAGGCCCAATCCCCAGGACTAACATCTCGCAAATCTTCAACACTGGTAACTTCTTCCAAGGAATCTGTTGATTGTTCCGGTTCGCGCGACCACAGTGATGAGTTAGCAGGAATTTCTAAAACTTGAGGTTCTAAATTAGAAGATACTTGATTTTCCAAGGTATTGGGAATGACACTTGAATTACTCAAGGATGCTTCCCCATACTTTTCAGCGACTTGATTTTCCCTAACCTCTTCTCGAATAGGGGGAATATAGCTTCCCTGGGAAATGATATTTTGGGATATCTTCGCTCTTTCAATATTACTAACCGAGAAGTATGGTGAGTCTTCCCCAAAATTACTTGAGTTGAAAATTGTTGCCGATGATAATTTTATAGATTGATTAGTCGTGTTAACTTCATCAATTGATGTGACCTTCACACCAGAAGCATCTACAAATTCAGGATGGGAAATAACCTCATTTTGCAACTCTTGCAAATTGACAGTTGTGGGAATTTCGGGGACTGAAATATTAGTATAATTAGCTTGCGGCCCAGACCGGAGGTAGCACTAAAAAGTTACAACTCAGTATTGCTGAAGTCAAGGGGAATGACACACCCAATTTATTCATAATCTCTGCTTTTTTTCACACATACAATCAACAACAAGTCTTTTTTAGGGACGAACACTCAATTCGTTATTAGCAGTTTCCATCACCTTCTTAGCTACATCTTCGGGAATTCTCGTGTACTCTAACTCTCGATTAAATTTTTGACCCTTAGTTAGAATCCATATCAACAAATTCTTATTAGCTTGAACAAGACTTTCGTTAGAATACTTTTGGGCAAATAATAGCCAACTCAAACTAACCAAAGGGTAGCCATCTTCTGGGTCATCAATATCTTCAGTAGTGAAATCATCGTTAAACTTTATATTAGCTAGAGCCTTTTCCGTCTCTGCTAAAGTTGGTTCCACATAACGACCGGCTCGATTTTCTATCCTAGCTGTAGACAACTTGTTCTGACGAGCAAAATTTGTTTGAACATAGCCAATCGCACCGTCAATTCTTCGCACTTCAGCGGCCACTTGACTATCTTGAGGAAAAGCCGCAAATACCTGAAATCCCCAATTAGGTTCTCGACTAGCTTCTATCTTTCCATTAGTAATTTTTCGTAAGTATCTAGTCAGGGTCAAGGTAGTACCGCTACTATCCGATTGAACTACAACTTGAATTTTTTTGTTAGGAAAGCGGGAATCAACCTGGTTCCAAGTAGCAATTTGACCTGTAAATATTTTCCCTAATTGTTCACGAGATAATTTGACATCGGAAGTCACATTTTCAAGGTTGTAAACAATGGCTATTGACCCTCCCCCTGTTGGTACCATCAACAACCCATCTTTGATCTGATTTTTCTCAATTGGGGTAGGAATTAAAGTGGTAGATCCGAAATCCACAGATTGATTCATGAACAGTCGAATACCACCACCACTTCCAATAGCGCTATATTTGAACTTCACACCTGTTTCACGTTCGTATTCTGCACTATAGCGCTGATAGAGAGGTTCAGAAAAAGAAGCCCCAGCACCCTTAAGTAATTGTCCAGAAGCAGCATTAGCGTTAAAAGCAATCGTTGTTGCAGTTAGTGTGGAAGCGACAATTTTCTGCCAATTACTGATTGTAAATGTCTTCATAGCTCTGTGTCGCCGAATTGCATATTTTGACTGTTAATTTGCTAAATTTTAACTTTTTTTCGGTAAATGGCGACTTTATTACCATCAGCAGCAATTTCTAACCAAAAATCCCGAATGACAAATTGATAGAAAAATTCGCCAAGACGGGTACTCCGCCAAGTGCTGATCAGTGGGTCATTTGGTGCCCATTTTTTGAACGCTTTTACAGCAAGTTCAGGAACTCCACTGGACTCTATTTGCTCGTCAACTTGAACAAGAGTGCCACTAGGAGTAACTTGTACTTCAACTTCAAAGCCTTGTTGGTTTTTCCCTCTGAGTATGTATATTAACGAACCATCTGACTTCAGTTCAATTCGGGCTTGATTAAATTCAGCATTGGTCGCTGTCTTTGCTGAAGACATTGCTGGAAGTGCTACTTCTTCCAGGGGGATTTTTCGTACTATTCCCCCTAAATTTTGGGCTATTAATAAACTTCCACTGTTAGTGAAAGATTGAGCCTGAACATCACCCAAATAAACAGAGGAAGTGAGCAGAGCTAGTCCTGTAATTGTTAAAATTTTACGACAGGTAGTTGTGGAGAAAATCATCAGTTTTTTAGTTTGTTTTTTCTTGATCATTATTTTTTCAAGTGTAAAATTCTCTAGGGAATCAGTCCCTTCTCGACCGCATCAACCCAATAAAGTAACCTCTGTATCATTATCTATATCGAGTAGAGAAGCTATGAGGCTTTATTTCATTTTTTAGTAATTGACATCTTCACTAATTTTTCTTACTTGCTTCTTTCAACAACTCTTGATTACCCTTCACTTGCAAGAACTTAATTTTTAACTCATTCGCTAATGTTGGTTTGACTGGGAAGTAGCCCAAACTATACATCTCTTCGTTCACATACGTCAAGTAATAGTTAACAAATCCTTCTACTTCCGGTCGTTTCCGAATCGCTTTGGCATCTGCATAAATATACAACGGACGAGTTATCGGATATGTTGAAAGGAAAGGGTCTAGTTTATCAATAACGATCGCCCTCACTTTGTCGCGGTTTTGTTTATAGGAGCCATACTCTAAAAAGCCAACCATGTAGGGATTAATTAAAGCTTCTGAGTGCAACTGTTCTACAAAGTCATACTTGGATAAAGCGGTGAGCAATTCTGTCATCTCTTGCGGTGACAGGCGTTTGTTCAACTCAACAATACCAGCCAGATGAGCATTGAGGATGGTGACTTGCTTGAATTTATCAGCAATAGTCACCTCTCCTTGTTTCCTAGGTTCGGCGATCGCGCTTGGTAGGATATTCTGCAAGAGAATACTGGGCTCTGCTGGAATGGGGTATGATGAAAAGCGATCGAGAGTAACAAAAAACATGGATTAATGAAAATTTCTTGTCCTATTTTTGGTAAGCTTTCAAGAATGAATATGACTTTTCAATATCATAGGTTAACACCCGGTCAGTTTTCATAAAAGGAACAACCCGTCTGTACTGTTCAAAGAAATCTTTAGTTACTCTCGATAATTTCAAATCAGGATTTTTTTGCAGTCTTAAGTCAATAGCTTGTGCGGCGTGCATCATTTCGATTCCTAAGATGTAATAGAGGGTATCAATCTGTGTCCTAACACGCTGCACAGTTCTTGGAGCATTTGTTGACACATCTTCAATATTGCCAGCAATGGCAAAATTATCAATTATTGGTGTTGCTAATTCCTGATTTTCTACGGCTAAAGCCACGAAAGTTTTTTGAATTGCACCATAAGCATGAACGGTATTTTCCGTTCCTAAAAATCTGGACAAGTGGGTAAAATGTGGGTCGCCAAGCTTAATTGTTCGTTGAGCAGATGCGTTTGAAAGGTGGCTCAAAGCGATCGCTGCTTCTTGAAATGAAATCACCCATGGTAAAGGCGAAAAGTTAGCCGTTGGTATAACTGCGCCTCGAATTCCTCCTTCATTAACATATTTGGATGCTTCCTCATATCGAGTTGATGGTGGCACAACATCGAGTACAACTGCCGGATTATCATCCGAGGAATTGAGTTGAATTTTGAGTTTTTCCTGTAGTTCTTTTAAAGAATGTTCGCCAGCGCCAAGTATATAAGCACCTGTGCGATAAGAGAGAGGATCTTGAAGCGCTCTCTCTTCGGACTTTTCCCAAAGATAGCTTCCACTGAGCATTTCTCGGATCTCTCTCGATACCTGATTCGCCTCGGGGAAAGGTCGAATTTTGTTAGCATCTTCTAAGAAAGGTTCAATATTACCGTTGAAAGCTTCAAGACTTAAAGCAAAGATTAGTTTCGATATCTTTAAGGCGTGTTCCAGCTCGCCTACTGCTAATGCACCCAAGGCTGCTGAGTAGGCATTGGAACTGAGAATTGAGAGCGAATCCTTACCAAAGGGGACTAAAGGCTCAAGCCCAGTCATTTTTAAGGCTTGGCTGGCAGGCATCTTTTTATCTTGGTAATACACTTCTCCCTCGCCAATCATCGCCAGACCAATATGGGTGATCAGGGTAATATCAGCTTGTCCCACAGAGCCTCTAGAGGGAATTACAGGAACAATGTCGTTGTTTAAGAAATCTTGGTAAAATTGTGCAACTTTCGGCTGAACTCCTGTTGAACCAAACAAAATAGAGTTGAGGCGTGTTACCACTATGGCTCGCACCACATCTTTGCTCATTTGAGGACCAGCACCTGCACTATGAGCGTAAATTAAACCTCGGTTGAATTCTTGAGAGCGTCGAATCACCTCTTCACTCAAGTTTCCCTTAGCATCAACCAGAGTCTGATCTTTATTTAAGCCTACTCCTTGAGTCAGACCATAAATGGCTTGACCATTTTTAGCAGCAAGAAGCAGCAATTCATGAGCAGTTTTAAGCCGTTTTAAAGCCGCATCACTAAGGCTCACCTTGGCACCGTTTCTCGCCACCTTTATAACATCAGAGGGCGTTAGATTATTACCATTAAGAACTATGGTTCCTGATTGCTGAGTTGATTGAGCGACTTCCTGAGTAGCTTTCTTAAAAGCGTAAAAGTCTTGGGAAACCCGTTCAGAAGCTTTTACCTGTCCACTAACTAGACATATTGTTGTAGATACCAATAAGCCAATATATCTAAGATCCCTAGGCTTTTTTAAGTTTTTCATTATTGAATTTATGTGTCTTATTTTAGAATTATCAAATTAAGTCATTTAAGTCAAGCTGCATGACAACTTATTTGCAAATAAGTTATTTATTGCTTCAAAGTAGGAAAAGTCCGACTTTAATAAAGTTGTCAATGGTTATAAAGAATAAATATTCGATAACACCATTAATGCCAGTGACATTCTTAAACACTATGCGGAGCAAGAACGAAATTTTCAAAATCTCGACCTCAGCCAAGTAGACTTAAAATGTACTGACCTGAATGGAGCCAATTTTAGTCATGCTAACCTCAATAACGCTGATTTGAGAGGAGCGAACTTAAGCGCTGCAAGTCTGATTTGGACAGATTTAAATCGAGCGAAATTAAGTAAAACAAACTTCAGTCAAGCCTGTCTGATCCACAGCAGTTTTTTTTGGGCAAATTTAAAGGAAGCAACCTTAGTTAACGCCAATCTGAGCAATGCTCTCCTAAATCAGGCAAACCTGACTTCTGCTTGTTTAAATGGTGCTAATTTGACTGAAGCTTCTTTAGAAGGCGCTTGTTTGATTCAAGCATCTCTTAGTCGAGCCAATTTATTCAAAGCTACTTTAAAAGGGGCGGATTTTACGGGAGCTAATCTGAATGAGGCAAACTTACGCCAGACGAACTGGGAAGGTGCTATCTTGAGCCAAGCTTCGTTGCGAGGAGTTGACTTGGAGGAGAGCCAGCTTAATGAGACAATTTTAAGGAAGGCTGATTTGACGGAGGCTGATTTAGTTGGGGCTGATTTGAGATATGCTGATTTGACAGAAGCAATCTTAAGCCGAGTTTCCCTAGAGTTAGCAAACTTAGTTGGTACTGATTTAAGCGGTGCTAATCTAAAACTAACTTCTCTATTTCGAGCCGATCTAGAGGGAGCTATCTTATGGGAAACTAATTTGGTTGAGACTGATCTCAGACACGCTAATTTTAAAGATGCTCAGCTAATGAATTCTGATTTCTCTGGTTCCCGCGTCAAAGGAGCCTGCTTTACAGACGCTCATGGGTTAACTTGTCAACAGAAGCAGTGGCTTAAAGCTAATGGAGCATTAAATATCCCAACATAGCTAGTTGCGATTTAAATGAGAAATATTGAAGAACTTGTTAAATTTGCGCTCCAGCTAATTGTTACAGAAACAGGGTTTTCGCTTAACTATATTCAAAAGGTAATCCTGCGAGAATCTTTGCTTGAGAACAAAAAAACTTACGCTCAAATTGCTGAAGAAAATAACTACTCGGAAAGTTATATTAAGTTCTCGGTTGCTCCTAAATTATGGCATTTGCTTTCACAGGCGATCGGTGAAAAGGTTAATAAGACAAATTTCCGAGCACTGCTAGAACAGCAGTTTGAAAAGTTTGCTTCCCAGAATAATCTTCAGACGACTGAGACAACAGTTGCAATGCCTTCAGTAGGCTTTCCTAGGTCACGCTACGCACTCGCTTTAGAATCTCCAGAAGGACAGGTTCCTCTTGCTTCTGAGCTGTACATTGAGCGACCGACTATCGAACAAATCTGTTATCAAGAAATTCTCCAACCCCGTGCGCTTATTCGCATCAAAGCACCACGAAAATTGGGGAAGACTTCTCTCATTGCACGAATTCTGGATTATGGGAGTAGTCGGAATTACCATACAGTGCGACTCAGCTTACATTGCGCTGGAACACAGGTGTTTGCTTCGAGCGATCGCTTCTTACGCTGGTTCTGTATCAATGTCACTCAGCAGTTGGGTTTGGAATCTAGATTAAATGACTACTGGGATGAGGATATGGGAGCTTTGATTAATACTACGATTTATTTTCAAGGTTATATCCTTAAGGAACTCTCTAACCCTATCGTTTTAGCATTGGATGGTATCAACCAATTATTTGAATACCCAGAACTCGCTGGTGATTTTTTCGTCCTGTTGCGTTCTTGGTATGAGGAAACAAAAGACATTTCAGTTTGGCATAAGTTACGAGTCGTGATGGCTCATTCGGTTGAAGTTTACATACCCTTACCTACAAATCGCTCTCCGTTTAATGTGGGATTGGCGATTGAATTACCAACCTTTAACCAAGAACAGGTGCAGGATTTAGCTGAACGTCACGGACTTCAACTCACGAAGTCTGAACTTGAGCAGTTAATGAAGTTCACAAGTGGTTTTCCGTATTTAATTCGACTGGCATTGTATCAAAGTGCTCGCTTGAAGATTCCTCTGCAAATGTTACTGCAAGATGCTACGAAAGATACTGGAATCTATCAACAACATCTTCAGTATCAGTTGTGGAACCTTCAACAACATCCTAAGTTAGCTGATGCCTTTCGACAGGTTTTAACGGCTCCAATCCCGTTAAAAATTGAGGTGGCGTTTAAGTTAAAAAGTTTGGGATTGGTGCATCTGAGCGAGAATCAAGCAACTGTTAGTTGCGAGCTATATCGAGAGTACTTCTGCAATTATTTTTCTTAATTCTTGAGCAGCATTATCCTTCTTCTGCCTCCTGAACTTCTTCAACCTCTACAATTTGGCGCAGTGCCGGAGGCGATCAAACAGAAAGCCTGTAGAATTTGTTAGTTAATAGGGTAGGCATTTTTGAAGTAAATCCCTATTGTGTAAGAGGTCAAGATGGTACAGACACCCGCCAGTCCCGAAAACCAAACCCTATTGATTGAGTTGCCTAAGACAATTGGGCTTTTAGTCACCCATGAACAGTTTGCCGCCCTGGTAGCAATCAATCGAGACTTGAGATTGGAAAGAACCGCACAAGGAGAGTTAATTGTGAACCCACCAACTAGTTGGGAAACTGGAGAACGCAATTGGAATATTTCTGGAGAGTTGTATTTGTGGTGGCGTAATTCGGGCGAACCGAGTAAAGCTTTTGACTCTTCGACTGGCTTCATTTTACCCAATGGTGCGACTCGCTCTCCCGATGCCTCTTGGGTAAGTGGAGAATGTTGGCAGGCACTGACTCCGGAACAAAAAGGAACGTTTGCTAATATCTGCCCCGATTTTGTGGTTGAGTTACGCTCTAGCTCAGATAGCCTTAAGTCCCTGCAAGCTAAGATGAGGGAGTATATCGACAATGGCGCTAAACTTGGCTGGTTAATCGATCCGCAGCAGCGACGGGTGGAAATTTATCGACCGGGTAAGGATGTGGAAGTATTGGAGAATCCTGCTGAGTTGTCGGGTGAAGCGGTGTTACCGGGTTTTGTGTTGAATTCGCGACGGGTGTGGGATTGAAAATGGTGTTCTGTCGTGATGAGAACCCTACTCCTGACTTCAGCCCAATAAATTTTTCAGATGCCAGTTCAGCTAGATGAATTGAGGATTCATGTGCCAAATTTATTAAAAATTAAAACTACTCTACCTTTAATATAATTGACTTTAATAATCAACTTTTTATGTCCCAAGATAGCTATCAACTCGGCGGTAGTTTAACCATTGATGCACCTAGTTACGTACAGCGGCAAGCCGACTCGCAATTGTATGAAGCCTTAAAGCGAGGAGAGTTCTGCTATGTCCTCAACTCGCGCCAAATGGGTAAATCCTCACTGCTAGTGCGAACCAAGCATCGCCTCCAGCAAGACGGCTTTCACTGCGCTGCCGTGGATTTGAGTGTGGTGGGGAGCGAACAAATTACTCCATTGCAATGGTACAAGGGATTCGCCGGTGACTTATGGCGACAGTTGGGGCTACTGGAAACCTTGAACCTGAAAACTTGGTGGCAAGAACGCAACGATCTTGGTTTACTGCAACGGCTGCGGTGGTTTATTGAGGAATTGCTACTGGTGCAGTTTCCCCAACAAAAGTTGTTTATTTTTGTCGATGAAATCGACAGTCTGCTAAGCCTTAACTTTTCAATTGATGACTTTTTTGCCTTAATTCGCTTCTGCTATAACCAACGGGCAATTAACCCAGAATATCAACGGATTACCTTTGCAATTTTTGGGGTAGCAACTCCCTCCGATTTAATTCGAGATAGAACAAAGACACCGTTTAATATTGGTCAAGCTGTAGAACTAAAAGGGTTTGAGTGGGATGAAGTAACTCCCTTAATTCAAGGGTTGGACAAGACGGTGGATGTGCCTGAATCGGTTGTAAAGGCAATTTTAAACTGGACGGCTGGACAACCGTTTCTGACTCAGAAGTTGTGTCATTTAGTTGTGCAATTGAGTCAGCAGACAATGGGGAACGGTGGCAAGATGAGCATTCCACCGGGTATGGAATCGTTCTGGATTGAGAATTTGGTCAAAACTCGCATCATTGAACGTTGGGAATCGCAGGATGAACCGGAACACCTGAGAACCATTCGCGATCGCATTGAACGTAACGGTCAGCGGGCTGGTAGAATTCTAGGCATTTATCAAAAAGTTTTGCAAGAAATTGAAATAAAAAGTGATGATAGTCGAGAACAAATTGAATTGTTACTTAGTGGCTTAGTCGTTAGACATGAGGGAATATTAAAGGTAAAAAATCGCATTTATCAACAAGTATTTAATCTGCAATGGGTTGAAAGAAGATTAGTTGCATTGCGTCCTTACTCTCAGTCCTTTGATGCTTGGGTAGCTTCCAAACAACAAGATGAATCGCGATTATTGCGCGGACAAGCGCTCAAAGATGCCCAACTTTGGGCGCAGGGAAAAAGTTTGAGCGATTTAGATTATTTATTTTTTAATGCCTCTCAAGAAATCGATCGAAAAGAAGTGGAATTACGCCTAGAGGCAGAACGTGTTAAAGAAGTAGAAGCCAGACTTGTGCAAGAACAAAAAGCTGTGAGAATTCAACAGTTCTTGCTCAATGCGAACATTGCTGCTTTACAACAATCTAGACTCAGTGAGATTAAGGCGATCGCCAGTGCCTCTGAAGCCCTCTATGCCTCCCATCAAGGTTTAGAAGCATTAGTTCAAGCAATTAAAGCCAAGCAAAAGTTACAACAATTAGGTCAAATTGAACCAGAATTAGAGCAAAAAATTGATAACGCCTTGCGACAGGCGGTTTATGGTACAACCGAATGTAATCATCTGACGGGACACAGTGCCGATATTTGGAGTGTTGATATCAGTCCTGATAGTAACCTGATTGTTTCAGCAGGAATTGATGGCGCAATCAAACTTTGGCAACGAGACGGCACTTTACTTAAAACCCTGCAAAATGAATCTGTGGTAGTTTGGTCAGTTAAATTTAGTCCTGACGGTCAAAGGATAGTTTCAGGTCATAATGATGGCAGTGTAAAACTGTGGCAATTGGATGAAAACACACCCAAAATTCTAGCCAATTATTCTACAACGACTCGTGTTGTTAACTTCAGCCATGACGGTCAAATTGTTGCTTCAGGACACGATAATGGTATGGTCAATTTATGGAGTCTGGATGGTGTTTTGCTCGGCTCATACAAACATCCAAACCAGGCTGCTACTATTATTTTTGTTCCTGACAGTCAACTGATAATTACACAAGCAGAAAACGTAATTTACCTATGGCAGGAGAACGGTACACTTGTCAAGCAATGGGTTGCACACCAAGCCGGGATCAGCACATTGGTTCTCAGTCCTAACGGACAAATTCTCGCTTCTGTCAGTCAAGATACTACTACTAAATTGTGGCATCTTGATGGTACGCTCATAACAACAATAGCCGGACATAGTGCAGCCGTATGGGACATTGCCTTTAGTCCTGACGGCAAAACTTTCGTGACTGTCAGTGGAGATAAAACTGTCAAAATTTGGAGTGTTGAGGGAACAGAACTGAGTACCCTCAAAGCACATCGTTCAACAGTGCGAACAGTTGCCTACAGCCCAGATGGGAGTTATTTTATTTCTGCTGGGTCCGATCGCATCATTCGGATGTGGAAACCTACTCATTCCCTCAAAACTACTGTAAATGCTCACAGTGCGGCAATTTTCGGCGTTGCTATTAGTCCAGATAGTTCGACTATCGCGACAGCCAGCTTAGATTACACTGTCAAACTTTGGCAGCGCGATGGTACATTGCTGAAAACTTTGCAACATGAAGCATCGATGTTTAGTGTTGCTTTTAGTCCGGATGGAGAAATCTTAGCAACGGGAAGCAACGATAGTATTGTCAGACTCTGGAAGCGTGGAAGTAGAAACTGGGACAAAGCTGAACTTCTAAAAATACTGCCAGCAGAAGGAGGATTAGCGTTTAGCCTTGCTTTTAGTCCTGATGGAAAGCTGATTGCCTCTGGCTATGGGGATGGTAAGGTGAGGCTGTGGACGACAGATGGCAGATTACACAATACTCTAACTGGACAACAGGAGATGGCTCAATGTATTGCCTTTAGTCCTGACGGTCAGTTCATCGCCTCCGGTGGTAATTTAAACCAAATTAAAGTTTGGCATCGAGACGGCAAATTAATGACAACTCTCGCTGAAAATGATGCGATTGTTATGGGTGTTGCTTTTACTTTTGATGGTCAGTTAGTTGCTTCTTGTAGTGGCGATCGCACGATTAAGCTGTGGAAATATAATTCCACAACTGGAGTTTCTAGCCAATCTATTAAAACTTTTGTCGGTCATAACGGTGTAGTTTCTAACATTGCTTGGAGTAGCGACGGTCAATTTTTTGCGTCTGCGGGAATGGACACAACCGTTAAACTTTGGAGTCGAGAAGGAGAGTTGATTACTACTCTACTCGGTCATAGTGGTTCAGTTTGGAATCTGGCGATAGCGAAGCGCTGCTGCGAAGCGCAGAACGCACCTGATGGCAGTTTTTTAGCTTCTGTTGGTGAAGATAACACTCTCGTTGTCTGGAATTTACCGCGCATACTCAAACTCGACCTGCTGGAATATGGCTGTAACTGGGTACGAGATTATCTGCGGACATCGAAGGAAGTGGAAGAGGGCGACAGACAACTTTGTGAGGGGTAGACGTTAAAACTAAGAATATACTTCGTCCGCACCTTTTAACATCAAAGCAGTAATTGCTCCAAAGGCATCTGTCCACACTTGCTTGACTTCAGGAGTCCAATCTTGCTGAAGATACTGCTCAAAAGTTGTTAGCAGTACTTGCCCAACTAAGGGGTAATGTTCGGGAGCTGTTCCATATTTTATATGTTTGGCTCCTAGAGTTTTGAGAGCTTCCCCTAAAACCTCTGGCTCCCGGAGATTTTGTACTACCAAGACTAGAGCAGCTAACAGATGTTTCCGCTGCTCGACCATATTAGTCTTGGCAAATAACGGCTTCACTTCTGGGTGAGCTGCAAACAGGTTTTCGTAGAAACTAGCTACAAATTCCTCAGCGCGAGGTTTTATTTGAGCGAAACTTTGCTCTAACAGTTCAACATTTAAAGACATATTTTTTTACAACGTGATATTTTTATGCAAAAACATAGTTTATAGCTTGCACTGATAATTATACTAAAGAAAATAATATCTAGTATTTAATTTTGCAACTTTCAAGAAGTAGAAAAAGTAGGATTTTAGAAGACTCTTGGAACCAGCTTTTAGTTCTAGTTGGGGAATTAATTGACCAATTTAGAATATTGACAAAAGCTACTAATTGTGTATTTTGTGACTCACAGCAATATATAACTGTACACAAACATACCAACTTTATCTATTTCTCGTTGAAGCTCAAAAACTGAATAATACATAGTGAAGTTTTTTGGTGAATGTACGCTTACAGTAACTCAGCCCTTGTCCTTGTGCCCTCTGCTATCTACATCAAAGCCTTCTTGTATTAACCGCCTGTTTAGAAAGCATAAGAACCTAGAGCTAAGCGAGCTAGTGTGCATACTACTCAAATGGAGTAACTACATGAATGTTGACCAAGTTCTGGAAACTGTAGAACAAAATCTGCTCTCTAGGCAACTAAGTTCCCTTGAGCGCTTCATCCTGTGTCACTCATGGGGAGGACGCGATTATAGCGAGATGGCATCTGATTGTGCCTATAGTATCGCTCACATCAAGGATATTGGCTCCCAGTTGTGGCAAGCGCTTTCAAAAGCATTAGGGGAGAGAGTGACGAAAAAAAATCTGTTTTTAGTCCTGAAGCAATATTTGCTCTCCCGGACAGGTGAAACAGTGAATAGTGACCAGTTATCAGTGACCTTAGAGTTAATAGAAGTAGTAGACCCACCACTAACGCCTACCACTAATCAGTTACCAGTTACCACTGATTTAGAGGAGGCTTCATATTCAGAGAATAGCGAGCAATTACCACGGGGAAGCGATTGCCCGAAGGGCAGCTTTCTGGTAAGTGACATCTTCTACACCAGAGGGCTAGGAACGGTTAATCAACTAGAGGACAAACATGGCACAAATAAATAAAGAGTTAGATACTCAAAGAAAGCGAGAAAAAAAGCAGGTAGGAGATTTAATTAAAAAAGCAAGTTCCCTAGAAGAAAAATCTTTGCGTAAATCGCCTCCCATCTAAATTTTTAGTTCCACTCTAAATCGGCACAAATTGATTACTAGCACCGCGACGGTAGGTAATGTGAGGAAAAGTTGGATTGTTGAGTTGCCCTCTAAGGTAATTTCCCTTCTCTGCGACAGCTTCCAAAAGGAACTATTCCAGGGTAATTCTTTGCTAGTAAGCCAATTTTTCTGCTTCTTGCTTTAACTCATGAGGGAAGTTTAAGGAGTAGAATTTCATTGATTTTTCCCAAAGATACATCTCTATGAAGTAGGTATAAGTTAGGTGAAGTTTAGGCGTCAGCGTATCTATGACAGATTCGTATTGCCCCATTGAGAATTGCCCCATTGAGGTTAGCACCTTCTAGGTTTGCTTCACACAACATTGCCCCATTCAAGTTAGCTCCACTTAGGTTTGCTTTGCTCAAATCAGCTCCCTCTAAGTTAGCTTTACACAAAATTGCACCACTGAGATTAGCCCCTTTCAAACTTGCCCCACTTAGTGTAGCTTCCGTCAAATTTGCTACTCGTAGATCTGCTTGTTCCAGATTCGCCCAAGTCAGGTTTGCCTCAATTAAGTTAGCTTGATATAAGCAAGCTTGTTGCAAGTCTGCATTAATCAGTTTGGCATCACCTAAATTTGCTTGTTTTAAGTCTGAATGCATCAAGTTTGCCCCAATTAGCTTCGCCCCATTTAGGTTGGCATTTCTCAGGTTTACCCAAGACATTTCTGCTAAAATTAGGTTCGCCCAACTGAGGTTTGCTCCGATTAGGCTTGTTCTAATTAAGTTTGCCTCACTTAGTTCGCAGCCTTTCAGGTTTGCGTGTCCTAGTTTCCCTAAGCTTAGGTTTGTCTGTCTTAGGTCTGCTTCTCTCAAGTCTGTGCTAACCAGGTTAATCTTACTCAGATTTGCCTGCGCTAGGCTAGCCTCTCTCAGAAATACTTCCCTAAAATCTCTTCTTCCGGCCGCATATAGCTTTAACAGATTAACCGCTTCCATCTCGCCAGCCTTCTCAAGTTCGCCTTAACCTCACAATAACGTAAAGCGAGGCTTAATTGATAGTTTCCCAAAGCGATGAAAAAAATTAGCGAGAACCAAGGGCGATCGCCCTATTCAAAAATACTTCCATTAGGCATAATTGCCCCAGCAAAATTCACATCACTCAGATCAGCAGCCTCAAGATTAACACCAGTTAAATCAGCATTACTCAAATCAGCGCCACTCAAATTTGCACCCACCAATTTTGCCCCAACTAACTGAACATTCCTCAAATCAGCATTACTCAACTGCGCCCGACTTAAATTAGCACCACTTAACTTTGCATCCCTCAAAATTGCTCCCACAAGCTTTGCTTTCCGTAAAGTAGCATTACTTAGGTCTACACTTGTTAAATCAGCAATCACTAACTTTGCCCCATCTAACTGAGCATTTCTCAAATTACCATACCTGAGACTCGCACCAATTAAATTAGCCTCCCGCAAATCAGCACCAGGAAGTTGAACACCAGCCAAATCAGCATTCTGAAAATTTCTACCCCCTGCTGCATATCGCTTCAGTAACTCCCCCGCATCCGTAACACTAATCTCTCGCTTTGGAGGACGCCGAAAAGTAAAAGTAAAACTATCACCACTCTGCATCACCCGCCACATTTCCTCATACAGGGGATAGGAACCAACGCCACTTAATTTCACCCAACCTTTCGACCTAGTTAAAGCAACAAATAGCTGATTTCTCAGTTGAAGATTACTCTCATCCTTGGCTACATTATCCAGTCCCACCACATAAACCATATCCGCTTCATTTCCCTTAGCGCGGTGAATGCGAGACACAGTAACACCACCTTCACACCAAAACTTATTCGGGTCGCGAGTGTCTTTATCTGCTTGCAGAATGTTACAGTCAGGAGTGCTGGGAATGTAGATATCAATACCTTGGGAAATCAAGAATTCAGCTACATAAGTTTCCAGTTTCATCGCCTCGAAACTACTACCTAAAACTATTACCAAAATCTCACGGCTAGGCTTGAGGCAATCATGACGGACATTGTAGATAATATTTTCAGCAAGGGCTGTTAATTCTTCTTGAAGTGAACGATAAGCGACAAACTCTAAAACTGATTTTTCCCAAAGATCCGGGATGAGGTTAGGGGAATTTTCCGGAGGACGTTTCAGAGTAACTTGCAAACCTGGAGTAAAACGACCTGTGACTTCATAACCAATCGCTTGCCAATCTTCAGCACGAGTAATTCCTGTTAGCATACCACCAGGACGCAGCAATCCCATACCAATCCCATGCGCTGCAGTGAGAATTGGCCCAGGAGTGCGATAACAGCGATGCATAATTTCACTTTTTCTGATTCCACCGCTATATTGTCCTGTCACCAAATGTCCCAAATCTTCCCCAAACAATTCACTAGCATTGGGTATTTTTAGGCTTTCCAAACTTTGCGCTTCGTCGTAACCCCAAATTAAGCGTCGCTGTTCTGGATGTGTGGGGTTAACGGGTCGTAAAGCTTGATATGCCATCCAGTAAAATGGTTGTTTGTTCTCAAATTTCAGTTCGTCATCAACGATTAAATCTTGTCCTTCGTCAATCAAAATGCTGTCGAATAAACTGGGAATAGTAGTTTCTCGTAACAGTTGAGTGCATACTGTTGCTAAGGCTTCGTTAGGTTGTTTGCGTTCTGTATCGTTGACAGTGAGGCGTTTGACACCTGCAGCTTTGCAAATTGTGCTGTAGAGTCCTGGTTGATTTTTCGCACCCCAAGCGTGAAGCACACGCAGTTTTCGATTTTTGGCATCATATCCCACTTCGCCACCACTAAAGCGTCGCATCCATTGATCTAACCCAGAGATAATGTGATGGTAGAGACTACGACTGAAAAAGACAAAGGTAATATCCCAATCTGGATGTTTTAGGTGCATATGTGCAGCTTTTTGACACAGCAACACGGTTTTTCCTGAACCTGCAATTCCTCTGATTCTTTGTGGCCCTGGAGGAATTTCTTTGCCGATGTGTTCTTGTTGTAGGTCAAATGCTGAGAGGTTTTGTCGTACTTTTGCAAGAATACTGGCGCGAGTTTGTATGTTTGTAAGTTGTTGGTTATTTAGTGCACCTACAGATTTGGTGCGAAAGATTGGGGTACCGCTGATTACGGCTTGTAGCAGTTTCCATTGTTCATCTGACAGCTTGAAACCTGGAATTATCGGGCTAGTTTGCTGAATTTTTTGGATGAGGAATGTAGAGAGATTGAGATGATTTTGAAAGATGATTGGGGGACAACTTGGTAGTTGGTAAAATCCGCTGTGATACCATTGTTGTTCGGTGATTAGGGGTAGGCAAATTAAGGCGCGACCGCTGACTTTTCTGCGTAAAATTGGTTCGCGGTCGCAGTAGCCTAGTAAGGCAAATAATTGATTTTCTGCTTGTTCGTAGGGGTTGCTACTGGTGGTGTAGTAGTTTTGGAATTCCCAGCGATGACCGTTAATTGTCAAAAGTTGGTCAATTTTGATTGATTTGATTTCGATGACTATTAGACCAAGTTGTGAATCAGCGATTAAGATATCAGGTTCTTTGCGGGATTTTCCGACTTGAGAAAAGATGGGATAGCGCCAGTAACCAAGACATTTTTTATTGGTAAATACTTTTTGTATGGTATCCCAAACTAATTGTTCGCCAGCTTCACCACTTTTTTCTAAAGGTTCGGTGGTGATGAATTTTCGGCTATTTTTATTCTCCCAGGTCATAAGAAGTTGATTTTGTTTTTTAACGCAGAGGGACGCAGAGTTTTTTTCAAGTCTCTGCGTCCCTCTGCGCTTTCTGGTGCGTTCTCTGCGTTAAAAAAATAAATAGACTATTTTTGGCAATTTTCTTGAATTAATGGTGTCTCAAAGTTCATGTAAGAGCCTTTGTGGTGAATGGAAAAATTCAAGAGTTTTTTACATACAAACCCTGATTGATAGATTGCTAGGTGATCGCTTCTCCCAAAAGTAGTCTCTTTATGCTTATAAGTTTAACGTTGCTTGCGTTTTTGTTGCTGGCGTTTTACCACCCAAACTACAAATGTAACAAGGATAATACCAAGTACAATTTTAGAAAGTGGGCCCATGTATTCGTCTACAAGTTCATAGTTATTCCCCAGTATGAACCCTAAGAAAGTTAAGAACATGACCCACATGGTAGTGCCTAGGGTAGAGTAGATTAGGAATGGTATCATAGGCATCTCGCTGATACCTGCTGGAAGGGAGATTAAGGTACGAACTCCCGGTACAAGGCGACCAATTAATACTGCTTTGTTACCATAACGATTAAACCAGCGCTGGGCTTTATCAATATCTTCGCCTGAAACTGTAATCCATTTGCCATATTTGTCTGCTAAAACCTTTAAACGCGGTTCTCCCACAAGTTTACCTGCGTAGTACCAAGGAATTGCACCTAAAATCGTTCCGACGACTCCTGCTAAAACTGCAAGGGTGAAGTTCATTTTTCCCTGGGATACTGTAAATCCTGCCAATGGCATGATTAATTCTGAGGGTATGGGAGGGAAAAGATTTTCCGCGAACATTAGTAGGCCGATTCCCCAATAACCTAGGGAACCCATTGTGTTAAGTATCCATTCTTTCATTAGTTGCTGCTGGGTATTAGTGACGGTTTGTTATTCAAAACTCAAAAACTTTTTAGGAAGAATTATAAAGATGCACATTAGCGCTGTGCCGCTTCTCTCTCCAAGTACTTCCAATCGTTGTAGAGATTCTGCCAAACTTTCGCAAATATAACTCACACAGGGAAGCTTTGTCTGTATCCACATCGTAAGTTTACGATTTCCGATGGGGTGAGGGAGGTGGGGGAGATGGGGAATAATGTAGGGGTGGGTTTAGAAGATAACCTGATACTAAAGTACCGCCAACCTCTCAACAAAACCCGCCCTATAGATGGGGGAGATGGGGGAGAATTCCGATATTACCCAGTCCCCAGTCCCCAGTCCCCAATCCCCTCAGAACGAATTAAGTTCCAGAGGTCCAGGAATTGATGTAATCAGTTTGTTCAGGTGTTAAGCTGTCAATTTGAACTCCCATCGCTTGTAACTTCAAACGGGCAATTTCTTTGTCTACTTCCACAGGGATAGAATGAATTCCGGGTTCTAACTTACCGTTGTTTTTCACCAAGTATTCACAAGCTAAAGCTTGGTTTGCAAAACTCATATCCATTACAGCGCTGGGATGTCCTTCTGCTGCTGCTAGGTTGATCAAACGGCCTTCACCTAACACAATTACGGATTTACCATTGCTGAGTTGATACTGTTGAGTAAAAGGTCTGACATCTTTTACTTCTTTGGCTTTTGCACCCAAAGATTTTAGGTCAATTTCGATGTCAAAGTGACCGGAATTACAGACCATTGCACCATCTTTCATCACATCGAAATGTTCGGAACGGATGACGTGTTTGTTGCCGGTAACGGTGATAAATAAATCGCCTTGAGATGCTGCTTCTGACATGGGAAGCACTCGGAAGCCGTCCATGATTGCTTCAATTGCCTTGGTCGGGTCAATTTCTGTCACAATTACATTAGAACCCAATCCACGGGCTCGCAAAGCGACACCTTTGCCACACCAGCCGTAACCAGCGACAACCACAGTTTTACCGGCTAACAAAACGTTGGTAGCGCGGATAATGCCATCGAGGGTAGATTGACCAGTACCGTAACGGTTGTCAAAGAAGTGCTTGGTGTCAGCGTCGTTGACGTTCATTGCGGGGAAAGTCAAAACGCCGTCTTTGAACATGGCGCGAAGACGGACAATACCTGTGGTGGTTTCTTCTGTGGTGCCAATGATCTCGGAAATTTGTCCTTGGCGATGCTGTACTAAGCTGGCTACTACATCGCTACCATCATCGATAATGATGTTAGGGCGGTGATCTAGTGCGATTTCGACGTGACGAGTGTAGGTTTCGGCGTCTTCGCCTTTAAAGGCAAATACGGGAATGCCATGATCGAGCAACTAAGCAAGCAGCAACGTCATCTTGGGTGGAAAGGGGGTTGCTAGCAATCAAAATTGCATCAGCACCACCGGCTTTGAGAGCGATCGCTAAATGAGCGGTTTCGGTGGTAACGTGACAACAGGCTATTAGGCGGATGCCTGCAAATGGCTTTTCAACAGCAAAGCGATCGCGTATGCTACGTAGCACTGGCATTTCCCGCCCCGCCCATTCTATACGTTGTCTACCTTGGGGCGCTAGGGACAAGTCTTTGACTTCGTGCTTGGGCAGAGTGGAACTTGCAGTCATAGGTTAGATTATCCAACAAACTTTTAACCTTTATAACTTTAATCGCTCTGCGTTAGGTACGGGTAAAACTGCTGAAATTTTTAGCCTTGCTGTCCCCCAAAGCAGTACAGAAGTACTATAATAGAGAGGTAGGATTTGAGCGCAGATTAACGTCTGAAACCCTCGAAAAAACAAGGCTTTTACTCCATGACCAAGCACTATATCCTCTGCATTGATCCCAATGCCCAGTACGCTTGGGATAAGTGTACTTTACGCGACCCAATCAGCGCCGAACGCCCAGATTTTGCTAGTTTGATTGCACAAGCTGTAGGAGACGAGACGGGTTCTTATCTAGTGGCTGTCAATATTGAAGTGAAAGTCTTAGAAAAGGATCAAACTCCTCAAACAGTAACATTTCCCGAACAGGTGCAAGCGGTTGCTGTCAATCCCCAAAAGTCTGAATTGGCTGCATAGTCCAGAACATTGCCATTATTGCAAATAATCACAAATCCTCTTCACCCCGACGAGTAATATGAGAATGAGTCAGTACCCAGCCGCGATCGCACAAGCGGCCCAAGTTGTTAATGAAATCGACTCGCAAATTGCTGCAGTTGGGCAACATATCGCCCGTCTGGAAGGCAATGCTGACCGAGTTTCGGCTTTTGAGATAGCCTTAAAAAACGACAACCAGCGTCGTGCCCGTCGTTTTGAATTACTCTGTGTTGACCAAGAATACCAAACCGCACAAAATACTTTGCTGCGTTTGATGTCGGAAAAAGCCAGTGCGCTATCTCACCTGGAATATCTGCGCAATCAGTTTAGTGTCGCTAAGCTAGAAGCAAAGATGGCGATCGCCCAACAACTCGCTGGTGTCGAAGCCCGTGAATTAGTTGGAGTGTGATCGCAATGACCTAACCCCCCGGCCCCCTTCCCTACCAGGGAAGGGGGAGTAAGACTCCCCTCTCCTTGCAGGAGAGGGGTTGGGGGAGAGGTTTTTTGTTTTTCTAGCCCCAGACTGAAGCCTGGGGTGATTCATTTTTGGCAGAATAGTAATAGCTGCTTATTTTTTAACTAAATAGAAGAAATATTCTATGGCTATCGTTACATCCCAAGAAATTGCTCAATTTCGCTCTGAATTAGCAGATAATACCCAAGCGATGAGAGCTCTTGACGCGATCGAAGATTGTGAGGGAGATTTAGAAGATGCTGCAATTTCCCTAGCAATTCGTGTCGGACAGCAACCGCAGACAGATAATGCTGAATGGTTGGATGCACTAGCCAAGAAATGCCGTGCTGTGATTTGTCAGAAAGAATTTCGGGAAGACTTGCTGAAGGGAAAATATGCACCCGTAGTGGAATATTTAGCAGCAACACCTCTGCTTCCAGGAATTCTCGCAACACCCGTACTCATGTATGTCATGAGACAAGGAGTAAATAACTTTTGCGAACCCCTTGATACCCAATTTCCACATCAATAAAAACCTCTGCGTCCCTCTGCGTTTCCCTCTGCGTCCTCTGCGTTAAAAATCCAAATTCTCACTCCCTCTCACGTTCCAAAAAAAGCGTCACAGGGCCATCATTTTCAATACTCACCTGCATCATCGCCCCAAACTTACCAGTCTCCACCTGTAAACCACTCAACCTCAACTTAGCCACAAACTTTTCATACAATAACTCTGCTGATTCACCAGAAGCTGAACGACTAAAAGAAGGGCGTCGTCCTTTGCGACAATCACCATAAAGAGTAAACTGACTGACTACTAACAATTCCCCCCCAATCTCCAAAACCGATTTTTCCCAGCGATCGCCATTATCATCGTCTCCTGGAAATAACCGTAAATCCAAACATTTTCGCGCCATCCAATCAAGTTCTGCTTCCGTATCAGTATCAGCAATACCTACAAGCAAGTTGAGGCCTCGGCCGATTTTGCCAACAATCACACCTGCTACCTCAACTTGAGAAGATTTGACTCGCTGAATGATAACGCGCATAACTCTGGAATTGTGGTTTAAGTAATTCAAGTAGGGGCGGGTTTAGGGATTAATCTACTATATAAACAGACAACCTCTAAACAAAACCCGCCCTGACGATTCAAGTTTGTAGGGGCGGGTTTAGGGATTAATCTAGTAAGTAAACAGACAACCTCTAAACAAAACCCGCCCTGACAGATTTGATTCAAAATGAGGGCGGGTTTTGAACACAAATTATCTCCTAGTGTCGCAATTTATCCCTTAAACCCGCCCCTACAAAATGCCATTGCCCTGACAGATTTGATTCAAAATGAGGGCGGGTTTTGAACACAAATTATCTCCTAGTGTCGCAATTTATCCCTTAAACCCGCCCCTACAAAATGCCTCTATTTACCGAAACCCTTACCGCGATTAGGGGTAGGTAGACATAGACACTTTTCCAACTGAGATCGCAATTTATCGTGGTCTAAATTCTGACCAATCAACACCAATTGATTTTTCCGTTCATCATTCTTCCAAACATCATCATCAATCGTGAAACGCTTACCGCTGAGGTGGAAAATGTGACGATTTGGGCTTTCGTTAAACCAGAGAATTCCCTTAGCGCGGAACACATTTTCCGGTAGCTGAGTATCTAAGAAACGCTGAAACTGCTTAATCGCAAAAGGCTTATCACTCTGGAAAGAAAGGGAAGTGAAACCATCATTTTCTAAGTGATTTGAGTGATGATGGTGATGGTCGTGGTTGTGATGGTCATGTCCGCAATCATGGTCATGTTCATCATGGTCATGTCCGCAATCGTGGTCATGTTCATGATGGTCATGTTCGTGATGGTCGTGTTCATGTTCTGATGTTTTCTCCTCGAAATACTTATCAGACTCAAACAAACCAACACTGAGAATCAAAGGTAGTGGAACTTGAGATTTTGTCGTCCTCAAAATCCTTGACCCAGCTTTCATATCGCGGATTCTGATTTCCAGAGAATCAACATCAGCTTCATCTACCAGGTCTATTTTATTTAGTACAATAATATCCCCGTAGGCAATTTGGCTTTTTGCTGCTTCACTGTTGAACAAATCCAAACTGAAATTTTCGCAATCCACCATCGTAACGATAGAATCGAGACGAGTCATGTCTCGCAATTCCGTTCCCAAAAACGTTAGGGCTACTGGTAGTGGGTCAGCAAGACCTGTGGTTTCTACTACTAAATAATCTACCTTGTCTTCCCGTTCTAAAATCTTGTATACTGCTTCTACTAAATCATTATTAATAGTGCAGCATACACAACCATTATTCAGTTCCACCATATCTTCACCGGTGGTCACAATCAACTCATTATCGATGCCGATTTCACCAAATTCATTCACCAAAACAGCAGTCTTCAGTCCCTGCTGATTGGTCAAAATGTGATTGAGGAGAGTGGTTTTGCCGCTACCGAGAAAACCGGTAATAATTGTAACTGGCAATCCTTGCTTAGGTGCGTCTATTGCCTGGGATTGTTCGGAAGTCGCTGCTGATTGCATAGCGTTGCTGTCAAAAAAAGTCAGAATATAGGAGGATAGCTTAAAGGTGCTACTAACACCTAGCTTAGAGATGTTAATTGACATCCTGCCTTCCCCATTATTGCGTATCTATCGATAACCGTTACTTTGTCATGACCTTAACTCTTTACAATACCCTGACTCGTCGCAAAGAACCTTTTGAACCGCTAGAAGCTGGTAAGGTACGGATGTATTGCTGCGGGATGACGGTGTATGATTATTGCCACTTAGGTCATGCTAGAACTTGCATTGTTTGGGATACCGCTAGACGTTACCTACAATGGCGGGGATATGAGGTAGAGTACGTCCAGAATTTTACTGATATTGACGACAAAATCCTCAATCGAGCCCATAAAGAGGGGACATCGATGGAAGATGTCTCAGAACGCTTCATCAAAGCATATTTTGAGGATATGGCACGGCTAAATGTCAAGGAAGCTGATGCTTATCCTCGCGCTACTCACACTCTGGATGGGATTAAGCGTTTGGTCTACGAGTTGGAACAAAAAGGCTATGCTTACCCATCAGCCGGTGATGTTTACTATGCGGTGCGGAAGTTCGCCCAATATGGTAAGCTTTCGGGGCGTAAGTTAGATGATTTACAAGCTGGGGCGAGTGGAAGGGTAGAGGTAGAAGACCCGGAAGCGTCTAAGAAGCGTGACCCTTTTGATTTTGCTTTGTGGAAATCGGCAAAGCCAGGTGAACCAGCTTGGGAGTCTCCCTGGGGTTCTGGTCGTCCAGGATGGCATATTGAATGTTCTGCGATGATTCGGGAAAAGCTGGGGGAAACTATTGATATTCACACCGGTGGTTCTGATTTAATTTTCCCTCACCATGAAAACGAAATCGCACAATCGGAAGCAGCGAATGGTCACCCGTTGTCCCGTTACTGGCTACATACGGGGATGGTGAAGGTTGAGGGTGAGAAGATGTCTAAATCTTTGGGCAATTTTACCACGATTCGCGATTTGCTAGAGCGACCGGTTGACCCGATGGTGATGCGCTTGTTTGTGATGATGTCCCAGTATCGCAAGCCGGTTGATTTTTCTGTTGATGCGATTGAATCTGCTACTAATGGTTGGCAGACTATCAAGAAAGGCTTACTGTTTGGTTATCAGTATGGGAAAGAACTAGGTTGGGAAAATCCTTCCCCAATCCGACCCCCCCTTACCCCCCCTGATCAAGGAGGGGAATCTACAATCTTTAATCCCCTCGTAGAACGCTTTAATGAAGCGGTGGATGACGATTTTAACTTTGCTGGTGGTTTAACTGTCTTGTTTGAAATTGCTAAGGAGTTAGGCCGCGAAGGAAATATTTTGGCACATGGAGGAAAAATTGAGACTCCTCTTGACAAGTTGAAAAATTTCTGGGATACTTTGATTATACTGGGAGAAGTACTGGGCTTAAAAGCCGAGCCAGAAACAAAGATTGAAGCACCTGAGAATAATTTAAGCGATGCTCAAATAGAGGCAATGATTGAGCAGCGTGCGGCCGCGAGGAAAGCGAAGAACTTTGCAGAAGGCGATCGCATTCGTAACGAGTTACAAGCAAAAGGCATTACGTTGATTGATCAGGCTGGTGGAGTGACAATCTACCATCGCAGCTAAACCGTGACGTAGCTTTCTATCCAATGCCAACTACAGCACAAGCATTGAAATGTTTTCAGATTTGCTGTGACCTGACCAGCAAATACTGTTCTATTGATTTGGTGACGCTAGACAAACGAACCGGGAACGTAATTATTTTGGCTAGAGAAGAAATTAATATTGAGATTGAGCCTAATGGGGAATGGAGGTTTGTATGAGTTTGAAACCAGACTTCACTACCATGACCACGCTGGAACTTCGAGCCTATGTTTTAGAACATCGAGATAATGAGGATGCTTTACAAGCGTACCTCGACAAGCTGCACTCTGAGAACCCAAGTTCACGGGTATATAAATCAGAAGATAACGTGGCCTGAAGCAATTGCAGAGTATTTGCAGAATCAAAGACAACAGAAAGCTGTCTAAATCTGTTTTTTAGTAAAACTACTGAATAGACAACAGAAAGCTGTCTAAATCTGTTTTTTAGTAAAACTACTGAATAGATGATCAACTTTTGAGGAAGGCGATCGCCAAGCTGTCGCCTCCAGCAGACAATATAACGTGGTAACCTTCGTGTTAGACAGCCACATTTACAGCAGGTAGCCAGGGAATATCAGTAACACCTGGTTCATAGCCAAGTTGTTTGATCAGCGTGGTGACTTGTCCTCGATGGTGAGTTTGATGATTGAACATATGTGTGACTAAAACCCAGGTCGGTAGAACACGGAATTTACCATCGATATTGCTTGTGTACTCAAAAGATTGACTCAACCAGTCAGAATCAAGACACTTAGACCATTCTAAAATTTGCTGATCCATTTTTTCCCGTTCGGCTCTCAAGACATCAAAATCAGCATACAATTCCTGTCCAATCACTGTGACTGAAAATGGGTTATTAGTGAAACGTCCCATCCAAGCTTTGTCACCATAGAGTAAGTGATTCAAAGTCCCATGAATGGACTTAAAGAAAGCACCAAGATCTTGTTTACGTTTTTCATCAGGAATTGCCGAACAAACCAAATATATATTCTGGTTCATCCAGCAATTGTACTCAGCCATTAGTTGATAGTAACTGCCCTCGTACATACTCGTCAAAACTTAGCCTAGGAATTAATCTTTAGCTAGAGAACCACATGAACTGGGAACGTGAGATTTTCAATTTTGAAGTTCACTCTTATTTTCTAGCTCTGTTTCCCGCATAAACAAGAAAAGTGGGAAAGCAAACGCAAAGGCAACAAGTAAACCAAGAAGTATATAAAGCCAGACGAACTTTACACCTACTCGTTTTGACTCAACATACATCAATATAGAGCCGGTTACAGTAGCAATAAATAAGTCTACGCTTACCGATTTTGCAGCAAGATTCGCTGAACTTTCGTTTACAAAATCAAGTAAGCCAGCACTGCCAAAAAACTGTACATTATAGTACCAAGGTACAACAAGCCCCAGAATCGCTAAGGTTAGATAAATTATTTTCTTAACGCTCATACTTTGTCTTCTATAAATTAAGTTCAGATTCAGTAATAGCGAAGTAATGCTCTCATTTGGGAGATGCACAAAAAATTGCAGGCTAACGGTAAAGTTAGGTAGCTGGCAATAGCAACCAAACTACTCGGAGAGAGAGGATTTTGGGCTGATTGCAAACTGCAATTGTGAACGGTAGAAACAAACATCAAACTCCATAAAGCAGTTAACTTGTCCCAAGATAAGCGGCACATTTGTAGCTTGTGTCCAGGCAAATACCAATTGTACAGGCTCAAACTGCCCAACGATGGCTTGAGCAAGTACAACACGCGCTTCGTACTGAGCCAAATTTCCTGTCAAACTCAGTGCTGTTGTTTGCCGTTCCCAGTCGTACCCAAGCTCGACCCCTGTCAAATATGGCAGTACATTTATACTCGCTCCAGTATCCAATAGACCGGACGCGGTGACAGAAACCTGTTGATGAAACAAGGTAAAAGGCAAATACGGGCGAAAACTGGCTTCACCTAATGCCGTATCACTAGAAACAAATGGATATCGTTGGCCATTACGCATGGTCTTGAGGATTGGCAGCATATAGCACTTTTAACATCGTATCCGCTGCCTCAACCGCATCATAAGGCGACCACACTGGGTAAGACTGGTCAGGTTTAATTAGATTCGTTTCTTGTTGGGCTAATTCCGAGATTAGAATCTGCATGACATAAAACTTGTCTGAACGGCTCAGCCCTTTCAATGTCAAGATTAAATCTGATGAAACCATTTAAAGCACTCCGATCAAGTCGAGTGTACCCTTCTATTCTAATTGCCACCTTTTCGCTGTCATAACCTGTCAGGTGGAGGAATCATAATTATAGTACCAAGGTACGACAATGCCCAGAATCACTAAGGTTAGATAAATTATTTTTTTACGCTCATACTTTGTCCTTCGTGTTTGATTGTAGAAGTTTTTATTCTGAGCTTTTCATAGCAAGCTAACGGATCAATTAACCTGTACCGCTAGTCTCCGCTGATTTCAACTAACGCTTCACCTATTCGTAAAAGTTCTAGTGCATTTGGCAGAGTCGTAATCAAAATCTCTTGCAATCGAGCATTTGAAGTATTTCCACACGTCAACCAGATAATTTGTGGTGGTGATCCAAAACGATCAACCAGGTCAACAAAGTCGCTGTCTTTTGTCATAAAAATAACTCCTTGAGCTTTGGCGGCCTCAAAAATCTCAGGGTCTTCAGCGTCTCTTAAACCAAGATCCCGCAAAGCTAATGCTGTTATCTCAAAAGTAGTGGTGATCCAGGTTGCAATTGCAGGCGATAAGTGTGCATCTACCCAGAGTATCATACTACTAAAACTGGGTGATTAAGCTTACGTGAGGCGTACATAAGTGCTGCCTTCAAATCATCTGCCTCAAGGTCAGGCATTTCATCTAAAATCTCTTGTGCACTTAGTCCAGCCGCAAACAAATCTAGCACGTCTGAGACGCGAATTCTCATACCTCGAATACAGGGACGACCACCACACTGTCTAGGATTGGTTGTGATTCTTTGAAGTAGCTCTGACATTTAGAATAGCTCCATAGTCCCTTTTCTCTAGTATGGATGAGGTTTAGAGGTTCTTAAGATTATGCTGAATAATTATAGAAAATATCTGCTAAAGCTGATCTGCAATGTGTTGAAAAGCCTGCGACGAAGTACGCACTGGGATGATTTCAAAATGACCAAGATCGCTCCAAGCTTCAATCCAGATATCGAACAAAGATGGATCATCAGTACGCATGAGTTGAAAGCACTTGAAGTATTCAAAATCTACCCAACTATCCACATACTCAAGACCGGGTGGTAATTGGCGTCCCTGATCGCGAGCCCGACGATAAATCTCAACGGCCGCACCTGCATTGAAATACTCAATTACCATGTATAGCATTGATTTAAATGTAAATCCTCTTTTTTCAAGGTAGTTTTTACAGTGTTATATTGCTTGTCAAATTTGAATTGTGCTATATAAAACGGTAAAAAATGCTAATTTTTTGCTAAACGTAGAGACGTTCCTGGGAAATGTCTCTACGAGGGATGATATTAACAATACTTTTTCAACAACAACCCTAACTTCTCTTTCGTAGTTGCAGGAACCTTATCTAATTGGGTCAATATCGCATGCTTCAACGCCGAATGAGCCTCAGAAACTGGTGGATTTCCACTCACACGTCGCACGGTTTCTTGAATTACTTTTTGAGCATTAGCTGCATTGCGATGTAAATTAGCAATTACCATTTCTACAGTTACGCTGTCATGGTCTGGATGCCAACAATCGTAATCAGTAACCAACGCTAAAGTAGCATAAGCAATTTCCGCTTCCCGTGCTAATTTGGCTTCTTGTAAATTAGTCATCCCAATTACTGTTGCACCCCAACTGCGGTAAAGATTAGACTCAGCTTTAGTAGAAAATGCCGGCCCTTCCATACAAACATATGTGCCGCCACGATGCAAAGTAACATCGGCTAGCTCAAGACTTTCTACAGCATCAGCCACAACCTTAGCTAATTGATTACATACTGGGTCAGCAAAAGTGATGTGAGCAACAATACCTTCCCCAAAAAAGGTAGAAATCCGATTTTTTGTACGGTCAATAAACTGATCTGGTACTACCATATCTAAGGGTTTAGCTTCTTCCTTGAGGGAACCAACTGCTGAAGCCGAAATTAAATATTCAACGCCTAACTGCTTCATCGCATAAATATTAGCTCTAAACGGCAACTCAGAGGGTGTAAGATGATGATTGCGACCGTGACGAGCGAGAAAAGCTACTGTTGTTCCCTCCAAGTTTCCGACAATCAAAGCATCAGAGGGTGTACCAAAAGGCGTGTCAATTTGTAGTTCTTTCACGTCCTTGAGGGCTTCCATTTTGTAAAGTCCACTACCGCCAATAATCCCAATTTTTGCCTGAGTCATCGTCTTTATTCTCTACCTTGCTATAACGCCAAGCTATTGTATCGAAAAATCGATGCCTATCAGCAAAAAATATTTAGCTTGCTTAACGTACAACTTGCGAAAACCAGCTTGTTTGATTATGGTTGGTATGTAAATGCTGATGCATCTCTAGGATAAGCTTTAGGGCGACATTTTCTGATTCTCGGTTCACTCCGTCCTATTTCTTTGGTGGGAGGATGTCAGTTTTAGTCCATTTTGCTGACTACGGAAATTTCCTTGTCGCGAGCAAGATTTGTTGTTAAGAGCGATACAACGGAATTTAAACAAGTCTATCTTTTGCATCATAGTCAAGCTACGACTTTTGTAGGAGAGCTAGTTATCTTTCTGCTGAAATTCAATTGTCGGGAGAAGGATTTCTTGTTAAGAGCGATACAACTGAATTGACATCAGTCTCTTTTTTGCCTAATCAAACTATGACTTTTGTCAGAGGGATAGTTATTTTTCTGTTGTTAATCTTAGATTTATGTTTCTTCACATCTGATTGGTTTGATGAAAGTCGGTTGTTTTTCATCCGCTTTCAGCCAGCTAATTGCGGGTATAAGCAATTTTTTCTTCTGGCTGTAGCTGAATTTAAAGCAAGCCACTGATATCCCGAAAGTGTGAAAAGCATCGAAAATTAACTCATGGAGTATTATCATGAAAAATTTGATTTCTCTAGCGATCGCTCAAATTACTTCCCTGTTTAACGGAGTTCAATTCAAGCGTTTTTTTGCTGTTGTCCTAGTCGGCTTTATATTGCTGACAACAAATGTTGATTCTAAGCAGAATAATAACGCCTTGAGTACGCAAGTTCGTGAACAGGCAAATCAGATTGATTCCGTAAGACCTAAAACAACAAATGATTGGTACAAAGAAGCTCGTGAAACGGAAAATTCTCCCGGTAAGCGACTTGAAAATATTGCGGAAGAAACAGTAGAAGCCATTAAAGAATTTGGAGCGGTTTATCCAGACACTGCTAAGAGAAGTGCTCCTGTTTTACAGGAGCATCAAGACAGCTAGACAAAGAACTCTCTAACGTTTCTAGGGACGTACATCTGTGCGTCCCTAGAAGTTCCTGGGTGTCCTTTACGGAGAATTAAACTAATCGGATTGTAGGGGCGGGTTGAGTGATCAAACTTGATTTTAACCAGTTTCTCATCTTCAAAACCCGCCCTCTCTTGATCTTTAGATCATCCCTTGTCCCTTACCACGCCGATCGCCTTCCATCGTCAACTCACCCTGCTTGTCTTCGTTGATCTCTTCAATTTCTGTAATGCGTTCAGCAGTGAGCATTTCCTCTTTTTCTCTCAAATCTCCCGGCTCATTGACATACATTTCTGGTTCAATTGCATAGTTGTTAAGCAGACCTTCTTTGTCTACAGTGTAGCCTGCTGTGGTATCTATGCTTTCGTCATTAGTTTGGTCGTTGGTTATTGCTTGTTCTTCCTTAAGCTTGTTAGGAGTAGTCTTGAAACCACTACCCTCTCTTTCTTTACGCGCTGCAGTTTCTGCTGGGACAATACCTCTGTCATAGGTATCTACATCAACCCCAACTTCGGGATGCATTGTTGAGTTGTCGGAAGAATTCTTTTCATTATTCATGACTATTTCCTCAAAAAATTTAGATTTATTAAAAGCTTCAGCTTCTAGCTATGTATATTCAATAACATTATGAGAGAAGGCTACAACTGCCAAAGGTATGAGTTAGCAACTGTACAAAAGCCAAGGAAATCGTCAACTACCTCGTAGTGAGTAATTCTAAAGTGATAGAGCGTTTAAAAATATAAACCTCACTACCCAAACGATCGCAGGATGGAGAAGCTTTCTGTTAAATAAGCTTTTTGCCTCAATCCTACGATGCTGGCAACATTGTCTTACCCCAAAAAAAGCAGATGTCAGAGCAAGACAAATAATTAATTACTGTACAAAAAATTATTCTTGTCGCAACAGCCAGAAGCCTGTATATGTCATCCCCGAATCATCTGGCTGTACGAGCAAAAAGTGCAATCCCCCACTCAACTGCTTGCGTTGTTCATACATTTGAGCCGCATCTGCTACCTCTTCATCCTCAAAAGTAGCTACAACCCATCTGTCTGCCAACCCAGCTTCCAGTATCAACCCATCCGGGGGACCGGCCATGTAGTTTAGCGCTACGGGTTTAGCATCCTTCAGCCAACGGGCTAATTGCATCGACTTTTGTCCGCCATCAATCACCACACCAGGAACAGGAACAGTTGAGGCCAAACCAAGATTAAGTGGCAAGAGGAACTCTGGCATCTCTAAAATTGGAATTGGGCGTCCTGCAAACGCTTCCTTGATGTTACCAGCCGCAATTGTGGCAAATCGCCACTTTTCCCCCCACAGGTTTTCTGGTAGAGGCACAGGAGGCGGTTGATCGAGGGCGAGGGGATGATAAGCCTCGCTGATATAATTTTCCAGGCGGGGGTATTGCAACGCCTTCTCCTGCAACCATTGCTTCAATGCCGGGGTACGTCGTGTTGCTTCTACTGTAACGCCCAATTGATCACCAGCCCAGCCCAGCAAACTCAAAGCTTGGGGTCGAAATACTTGTATAACATCCGGTAACCCAACTCCACCTCCTGCTTTCTGCAACTGTGATACTACCCAGCCCACCTTTGCAGACTCCTGCGGACATGAGGCATCATAGGTAAAGCGTCGTGTTTCATCACAAATTAAAAGCTCCCACAGCATCTGTCCAGTGGCATCCCGCAGCGGACGCCGATAGAAATCAGCTTGCCAAATCCTCATTTTGTTCTACCTCACTCTCTTTTCAGACTACCAATACAGCACTGTGATGTACTCAGCTTAGTCGAGGGTGTTTACAAAGAAGAATTGAAGACAGTAGAACTGAGAAAGAAGTTCGCATCATAACAAGATTTGCCTAACCTACTGACCTAAATGTTTGAATCAACTTTGTGCGATCGCGCCATTAGCAAAGTGCCATTGTCTATCCCCTGGTGGCAATTTCCCTGGCTCAAAAAACTCCTACCAGTAATCTTAATACTCTTGGCTTTTTTCTTGCTTTTCTGGGCTTTTCAGCAGGCACGAAAAAGGCGTTGGTTAACCAATCCCAGAGTAATTTTATTTCTGTTTTGTTTCACTGCTGGTTTACCGCTCATCTCTATTGGCGTAGATAGAGCACTGGTTGCTTTACTGCCAACTGATTCTGGTGAAGTTGCCAATGCTATTGTACTCTTGGGAAGAGGAGGTGGAGAATTTTATTATCATCGAGTCAATCTTGCTACTGAACTTTGGCAGGCTAAGCGAGCACCTCTGATTTTCACTAGCGGTGATACAGATGCTACCAGTATGGTTGAACAACTCAAAGATAAAGGCATTCCCGAACAGTCCCTAGATGGTGAAGATTGTTCTTTAACCACCTGGGAAAATGCTGTTTTCACGGCTGCAGTACTGCAACCACAGGGGATGCAGAAAATTATTTTGGTCACTGATGAACCTCATATGTGGCGATCGCTACTGGTGTACCGCGCTATAGGTTTTACAGTCATTCCCCATACAACACCAGTCCCATCCTACTTGAATGCCAAGGAAGAAGGTTTTCTCCGCTTCAGAGAATATATGGGTGCTCTCGGTTATGCTTTCCGAGGGCTATTTTTTCCGCAGACTTTAGCTCAATTAAACGATTCTGAGCTTGGACAAAAAATACGAGAAGCTGAAGAATACGCTAAAAAGCGAGAACGAATCACCAAGGAAAATGACTTGAATAAAATCCAAGAAACTAATTCACCACCTGAACAAGGATCTAAGACACTCCAAGATGGTTAAATTGTTAAGGAACACCCCAAACAATAGGGTGATAATTAGCAAGTAAACCTCTCATTCAGTAGCATCGCTATCAAAAATATGAATCCTGCCCTGACTCAATTCGGCACCCAGATGTCCAATCTTACTGGCGTCCGGGCAATTATGAAAGATATTATCGAAACTCTAAGAGCCGGTCAGGGACAGGAATTTATTAACTTAAGTGCTGGAAATCCGGTGATTTTGCCGGAAATTGAGCAACTTTGGCGAGATTGTACTGCTGAACTTTTAGCTAGTCCAGAATACGGTGAGGTAGTTTGTCGTTATGGTTCCAGTCAGGGATATCAGCCATTAATTGAGGCGATCGCTCAGGATTTTAATCAACGTTACGGACTTTCCTTGAGCGATCGCAATATCCTGATTACTCCTGGTAGCCAATCACTCTATTTCTACGCTGCTAACGCTTTTGGGGGCTACACCAGCAACGGTGACTTAAAACAAGTGGTCCTCCCACTCAGTCCGGAATACACCGGTTATGGTGGCGTAAGCTTGACACCAGAAGCAGTTTATGCATATAAGCCAAAGCTAGAAATTATGGAGGAGACCCACCGCTTTAAGTATCGCCCTGACTTTAGCCAACTGACGATTACAGAAGACACCGGCTGTGTGATCTTCTCCCGTCCCTGTAACCCCACTGGTAACGTTTTAACCGATGAAGAGGTGCAAAAAATAGCTGATTTGGCTGCCTTATTTGATGTACCAGTCTTGATTGATTCGGCTTATGCACCACCTTTCCCAGCTTTGAACTTCACCGCAATGCAGCCGTTATTTGGCAGTAATATCCTCCACTGCATGAGTCTCTCCAAAGCAGGATTACCTGGGGAACGAATTGGTGTAGTAATTGGTGAGCCTGAGTTAGTTGGAGTTTTGGAGTCATTCCAGACGAATTTGTGCATTCATTCCCCTCGCTACGGACAAGCGATCGCCGCTAAAGCGATCGCCTCTGGGGCCTTAGCTGAGATTGCGACAAATATCATTCGTCCCCACTACCAGAAAAAATTTGATGTGGTAGAAAATACCCTAGATCAATCCATGTCAAAAGATTTGCCTTGGTTCCTACATCGCGGAGAAGGGGCAATTTTTGCTTGGCTGTGGTTGAAAGATTTGCCAATTACTGATTGGGAATTTTACCAGGAGTTGAAGAAGGTAGGGGTAATTGTTGTTCCGGGTAGTAGTTTCTTCCCTGGTTTAAGAGAAGATTGGCCTCACAAACATCAGTGTATTCGGATTAGTTTAACAGCAACTGATCAGGAAATTGAAATCGCTATGCAACGTTTGGCTGATGTCGCTATTGGGGTATATCAAAGAAAGGCTGTGACTGTTTAGTATCAATGTTATTAGTTGTGAGTTGTGAATAAAAAAATACAAATAACCAACAACAAATAACCAATAACAAACAACCAACAACAAATAACCCAATGACTAATGACAACTTTTTAGAAATCGGTATGATTGTGGCACCTCAAGGTTTAAAAGGTGAGATGCGGGTATACCCAAAATCTGACTTTCCTGAAAGGTTTACCAAACGAGGACAGCGCTTTTTGAAGCGACCAGGCGAAACACAACCCCAACCTGTAGAATTACTCGGTGGGCGATTCATCCCAGGAAAAGGGATATATGCAGTCAAGTTAGTGGGTGTGGACACTTGCGAACAAGCAGAAGCTTTGCGAGATTCTGTGTTGATGGTTTCTGCAAGCGATCGCCCAAAACTGTCCAAAGATGAGTATCACGTGATGGACTTGATCGATTTGGAAGTTTTTGATCAGTTGACGGGTGAAGCTATAGGTATTGTTGTGGATGTGATTCCTGCAGGTAATCACATTTTGGAAGTAAAACTGCATAATCAACCAGAACCAGCACAACCCAAACCAGAAGCCCCAATTCCTAACAGAATCAGTAAGCGACGCAAAGCCAAACGTCCACAAGAAGCCAAACCAGTGACAGTTTTGATTCCTTTTGTGAAGGCGATCGCCCCAGTAGTAGACCTAGAAAATCGTCGGATTGAGGTTACACCACCTCCGGGTTTACTGGAACTGAATGCAAATTAAAGGAAATTTTGGAGAAAAACAGGATGGAATGGACTAAGGAAGCAGAAGAAAAACTCAAAGAAATTCCCTTTTTTGTGCGTCCTGCGGCCCGCAAAAAAATTGAAAAATTTGCTCAAGAAGCTGGACAAACACAGATTACTGTAGAAGTTTACGAACAAGCAAAAGCTAAGTTTGGGTAAGGCAAAATCAAACCCATCTTTGAGGTGAGGTAAAGAAAACCCCGCCACGGTCAAAATGACGGGGTGAATTTTCACAATGGGTTTGCCTACATATATCTCTAGAGGCAATGCCACTTATGCAGTAAAAGTAGGAAACTAGCTAAGTACTAGATTCACCAGCGTGCGAACTGGGAAGCCAGTAGCACCAGAATTGTTGCAGCCATCATCTTTATCAGCCCAAACTGGCCCAGCGATATCTAAATGTGCCCAGGGAGTTTCCTTGATAAATTGCTTCAAAAATAAAGCTGCAGTAATCGAACCTCCGGGACGAGGGCCAGTGTTTTTCATGTCAGCAATTGGTGACTTTAGTCCCTCAAAATACTTATCTTCCATCGGAAGTTCCCAGAATTTTTCTCCTGCAGCAATTGATGCATTCTTAATCTGAGAAGCAAAGCTTTCGTCTGTCGCCCACAATCCAGCGATATCATTGCCCAAAGCAATAATACAAGCACCAGTTAGAGTAGCTAAATCTACAATTGCATCGACTCCCAGTTTTTCAGCAAACACCAGCGCATCTGCCAAGGTCAAGCGTCCTTCAGCATCAGTATTGTTGACTTCAATAGTTTTGCCGTTGGATGCAGTTAGGATGTCACCTGGGTGCATAGCGCGACCGCTGATCATGTTTTCTGTGACAGCGCTGATGAAGTGAACTTCAACATCCGGCTTGAGTTTACCGATCGCCAAAGCAGCGCCCAAAGTTGCTGCAGCGCCACCCATATCCATTTTCATGGTTTCGATTCCGCTACCAGCACCTTTGATGTTCAGTCCACCAGAATCGAAGGTCAAGACCTTTGCCAACAATCGCTAATTTGCGGCGGGGAGTACCTTGAGGTTTGTAAGTTAGATGAATAAATTTAGGAGGTAAATCTGAGGCTTTGGCGACTCCTAGGAAAGCTCCCATACCCAGCTTTTCACACTCTTCCTGTTCCAGGATTTCCAGGGAAAGACCACACTCAGTCAGCAATTTCTTCTGCAGTTTGAGCCATAGTTACTGGTGTTACCACATTGGCTGGTGCTGCAACCAATTCTCGTGCCAAAATTACACCACTACAGATAGCCTGAGCACTGGTAATTGCTGCTTCTTGATTGCCTAATCCCAGTAACTCAACTTGTTCGAGTTTGGGTGGTTTGTTTTCCGGTTCGGACTTAAAGCGATTATCTTGGTGCAGAGTTAGGATAAGGCCTTCAGTGATTGCTTGAGCGGTTGCTGCTGGGTCATGATTAGCCACAGGCAAACTAATTCCCAGGGTTTTGCTATTTTGCTGCTTGGCTGTGCGAGCGATCGCTGCTGCAGCACGACGCAAACTATCTATATTCAGGGATTCTGGTTTACCTAAGCCTACCAGGATAAGTTTACGGATTTCGCTACCGACACCCACGCGCGTTACAGCACTGCTAGCCACGCTACCCTTAAATTCTGTATCTGCAATCAGTTCCTTGAATAGTACCGGCAAGCTTTTCATCCAGTTGGGCTAAATCACCGCTTAGCTCAACAGCATCTTCAAATAACCCAATTGCCAGGGTATCACCAGTCCAGTTTAACCGTGGTGTATCCGTTGCTCTAATTTCCATCCGTTGCTCTGTCTGTTCTTCTATGACTACATAATCATCAGTATTGCTCAAAAATCAAAAAGACCAATATATCTCTTGGGAGGGAGGAGATTGGGAAAAGTTACCGCAAGCGCAATTTCTCTGACTTTGACACTCCTCGACCTGAAGGTACGAGGATTCTTGGATCAATGACACACCTTTAAACTATCTATCCTTGCAGCAGTTCTTAAACCAAATACCCGTTCGATTGAACCAAGCACCGAGCTTAACTTAGGTAGTCCCAGAGGGCTTTGTCTCCTCAAGCTTTAGAGAATTACTTCTCTGGTTTCCGTGTGCCCCACGGTACGTTTAATATTCAAGGTTTTACTTTTCTGGTTTGGGTTTCGTTAGTTACCCTAGCTATGTTTTTTCGTGGTGTTCGCTACCCACTAGCCATTATTGTTTTCCGACCAGTCGTTTGAGCTTGGTGTCTCATTTGTATCGGCGGTTATGCTACCTGTGGCACGATTTAAACATAGCACAAGAACTGCCACAATGAACCCAGAAAAAACCAGAAGAGTTAGGCTATCCGTTGCAGAGTTTGCCGCACTAAAAGCTCATGATGAAGCAACAGACAGACTCATATCGGAAGTGATTGGCGATTTCATCAAAGAACTTAATAAGAAAAGCCGTGCTAGAAGGCATTGCCCTGAGCTTGTCGAAGGGACGGGGCGCTACTCCCAAAATTTTCGGTAACCTAGGCGATAGCAAAGCGCAGATCGGCATTCAGCGTTAGATGCTAAGGTTTGGATAAGGAGAAATTGATTATGCAGAGTATCAACTTTCGTTCTCGCGTTGGTTCAGATGGAATCTTGCATTTAGAAGTTCCTGTGGGCTTAACTGATGCTGAGTTAGAAATTACTATTACAGTTCAATCTGTCAAACCAACAGCTAATGTTGAAATTCCACAAGGAAGAGGATGGCCTCCTGGTTTTTTTGAGAATACTTTTGGATGTTTTAAGGATGAGCCTTTGGTGATTGATTCTGAGGGAGTCTTTGATGATTGGGAACAATTATTGTGAGATACTTGTTAGATACTAATGTCTGTGTGAGATATCTGAATGGCACTTCTTTAGCTATCTTGCAGAGATTACAGGCTATTGATTTAGAAGAAGTGGCAGTGTGTTCTGTAGTAAAAGCAGAGCTATTTTATGGAGCGATGAGAAGCACTAATCCTGAGCGCTCTTGGGCAAGGCAGCGACAGTTTCTTGAGGTTTTTGTGTCTCTTCCTTTTGATGATATTGCGGCTTTGATTGCTGGGCGGATTCGCGCTCAACTTGCCCATCAAGGTACACTTATCGGTTCCAATGATTTATTAATTGCTTCTATTGCTTTAGCTAATGATTTAACGCTAGTTACTCACAATACAGGTGAATTTAATCGAGTTGAAGGATTGCTTATTGAGGATTGGGAGGTTGGTGGATAAGGCGGAAGTCAACTCGCATTGCCCAGAGTTGAGGATGCGGAAGCTGGGTTAAAAATGTTTAGGCCTCGTTATACCCCAAGGGTTACCGCTTCCCCAGCCACTATTTTCCCAAGCCGTTTGTTGAGATGCTAAGGCACTGTAGGTACTTGTATGAACAAGATTGCTGTAAAAGCTATTGCTGGGAAAGTGGCTGTGTCTGAGAAGTTGGCAATCTCGCGTACCATCAGCCATCAGCCTTAACTGTATGCTTGTCCAAATGGGTGGAAAGTTGAAAAGGGTGTTTGCTGTGGTCTTGCCAGTGAAATATCCTGTTACACCGCCAACCAAAGCGCCGCCCACGCCACCCACAACAGTACCTGGTAGACCGAATATCGAACCCATCGCAGCCCCTAACTTAGCGCCTCCCAAAGCACCCGCTCCAACACCAACCCCAGCACCAACTGTCTCACCAGCAACTTCAGGAGAAACTGTACGTGCGCCCTACCAGTTGTTCAAACTCAATCCCCTGAACTCCGTTTCTGGTAATAGTTCTTTGATTGCGGCGTACCGGGTATCTTTGGGATGCAAGACCGAATTGACTTGAGCTAGTGTAGATACCGCTGTTATTGTGCAGCCCGAAGCTTGCAATGGTTACGGAATCATTAGTTGTCAAATACCCGTGCAGGTAGTTTGAAAAGCGAAACCCAGAGCTACCTGTGATAAAACTCTCAGTAATGGTTGCAGGTGGAACCGGGTCTGGCACTCCGAGTCGCCCTAAACCAGCAGGTGAAGCGGGGTCAATCCAGCTAACAGAAGCTGCTGAACCATCAATTGTTCTCGTCTGCTGTTGAGTTGGCGGTGTAGCAGTTACTGTCCCTGTACTACCTTTTTGCTGCTGACGCTGCACCCCACCAGTCTGCTGCACGATATGGGTCAATTCATGAGCCAACAACCGCTTCCCTTCACTTGAACTGGGATTGTACTTCCCAGTCCCAAAATACAGATCGCGACCGTGGGTAAAGGCTTGGGAATGCAACTCTCGATTCATCTGAACAGCTTCGCTATTCGTATGCACCCGTACCTGACTAAAATCAGTCCCAAAGCGCGGTTCCATAAACGATCGCACTTCTTTTGATAAAGGACTTCCCCCACCCTTTTGAGCTGCCAAACGGTTCTCTAAACTCTGATTGGCCTGGACTCCATGAATATCCTCCTCTTCCTGACGCTGGACAACTGGAGTGATAGAACCCACCAAAGACTGCTTCTGCAAAGATTCTTCTTCCTTACCCTGACGCTGAACAGGTGTCCGCTCAGTAGCCGATTCAGACATAGATATCACCTGTTCTGCCACTTTGTCAGCTTCTTGCTCATACTTATCCCCTGGTTGACCAATGGCAAGCTTAGGCTGAACATAGAAATTCTGTCGAACATAAGCTCCTAGGGGCGGGAATTTTCCAACCTCAAACGCTGGTTGAAGCTGAATAAGCGGATGCTTTGGCTGGCTTGTATCCACAATTGTTTGTTCATTTCTAACAAACTGTCGCTGTAGTATCGGTGTTTCAGGAACAGCTTTGCTTCGATCAGATACAGATATATTGGCGAAGTTGTAACCACAGCGCTTTACTTTTTCCTGTTGCTCTTTTCCATCCAGCGTTTCCTGTTGTTGGGGTGAAGACTGCTCAGCTTGTGCTTGAACAGCAAAGGGACGTGACTGGAAAGGATTCGTGACTGGTGCAGCAGTGGAACTTGGCGGCGTTTTTTGTTGACTATGAACTCTGATATTCATTGCCTACCTCAAAACTCAATTATGGATAACTTTTCCATTCAATGCACTCTGAAATTTTTCAACTCAGAAGCTAATTCTTCCAATCCACCGCTTCAAAGAAGTAAGGGCAGTAGTTGACTTTCTCTAACGGAAATTTATTCTAGCAAGTGCAAAAACTTACCTACAAGCTTACCTTGATTTCCACATACCTACTAAATTCCCTTGTAAAGTACAATACCCCACACCCGTACAGCCCTAAAAGAAGATAGGATATTGCCAATCTTGCCTGGGCTGCCAAGTTTTAACAGCAGCAAAGCGCATACTTGTTCAAAGCACAATAAAAAAGGGTTTTACCAGTGTTGGGCAAACTAGGAATAATGCTAAAAGAACAGAAAAATAAAATTCCTCTAGCGGTAGGAGCAGTGGTGCTACTATTTACGCTACTTGGTTCATCATTTCTAGCACTGAAAATGACTGGCTTACTGGGACGCTTTCTTGGTAGCGAACAATCTCACAATCCCTTAAACCCAACCAAGGAAGATGAAGACTCACCTGTTTTACGGTTGGTGTCACAGCCACTCCAAACTAGGGCACAGCAGCTACAAGCAATTATCTCAGGTTTTAACAGCACTGTTGACAAACACCGCGCTCGTTATCTCCTAGCTTCTGATTTAATTGAACAAAAACAGGGAGCAAAAGCGCTCAAATTATTAGAAAAACTGGAGTCAGAGTATCCCGCTTTAGCATCTCACATTGCCCTGAAACGCGCCCAAGCTTACGAAGCGATGGGAGACAAAGCCAAAGCAGAGTCAGCTTGGAAAGATCTCCTGAAAAACTACCCCGAACAGTCAGTAGCAGCAGAAGCACTCTATACTTTGGGTAAATCTAATCCTGAATACGGTCAACAGGCGATCGCCAAATTTCCCTCTCATCCCCGCACTCAGGAAATTATCAATGCTTCTTTGAGTAAGAACCCAAATCAGCCAGCACTGCTGTTGCTAGTAGCGAAATATAACCCAAGTTCCCAAGATACAGCCCCAATTCGCAATATTTTAGCTGATAAGTTTGCTTCCCAACTCAAACCAGAAGATTGGGAGGCGATCGCTTGGGGTTATTGGGAAACTTTTGAGTATGGTAAAGCAGCAAAAGCCTACGCTAAGTCACCAAGAACCCCCCGCAATGCTTATCGTGTCGGACGAGGCTATCAACTTGCGGACAAAAGAACAGAAGCTATCAGCGCTTTTCAACAACTAATCCAAGAATTTCCTGATGCTAAAGAAACTGGTTTGGGTTTAAGGCGTTTAGCCAGTCTTTCCAAGTCAGAAGATGCGATGGTATATCTGGATCAGGTACTGAAAAAGTTTCCCGATGAAGCTGCAGATGCATTAATAGCAAAAGCCCAAATTTTGGAAGCTTTGGGAAGCGGTACTTCAGCCACTCAAGCACGTCAATCCGTATTAACACAATATCCCAATTCCAATGCTGCTGCTGAGTATCGCTGGAAAATGGCGGAGAAAGAACATAAAGCGGGAAAATATCAAGAAGCCTGGAAATGGGCACAACCAATTACTACTAACAATCCTGACAGTGAATTTGCTGCTGAAGCTGCATTTTGGGTAGGAAGATGGGCTGTTCAACTAGGAAAACAACAGGAAGCTAAGGCTGCTTTTGAACACGTTTTGCGTAAGTATCCACAGTCATATTATGCATGGCGCTCTGCCCGATTTTTGGGCTGGAATGTCGGAGATTTTACGACTGTGCGTACCTTGAATCCGGATGTAAGTTTACCTCCAGTTCGACCGTTACCGCCAGCAGGTTCTGCTACCTTAAAAGAACTGCATCAGCTAGGCCAAACTCGCGATGCTTGGGCTGTTTGGCAAATGGAATTTCAGAACCGACAAGAACCAACAGTTGCTGAACAATTTACCGATGGTTTAATGCGTTTTGGGGTAGGAGATCATCTGTTAGGTATCAATAAAATCTGGAATTTGAGTTTACGAGAAAAGCCGGAAGAAAAAGCACAATGGAAACAACTACGTAGCGCACCAGCTTACTGGCACGCTTTGTTTCCCATGCCATATAAAGAGCATATTCTCAACTGGTCGCAACAGCGTCAGCTCAATCCTTTACTCGTCACTTCTTTAATTCGCCAAGAGTCTCGTTTTGAAACAAAAATTCGTTCAGTTGTCGGTGCGACTGGTTTAATGCAAGTAATGCCAGAAACTGGTAAGTGGATTGCTGAAAAAATCCAACTCAAGGAATATAATTTGGAAAATCCGAACGATAACGTGAAGTTAGGAACTTGGTTTTTGGACTTTACTCACCAGGAATACAACAACAATTCAATGTTAGCTGTTGCTAGTTACAATGCTGGGCCAGGAAATGTGTCAGACTGGATAGCAAAATATGGTTTGAGTGACCCGGATGCGTTTATTGAAGTGATTCCCTTTGGGGAAACTAAGGGATATGTGGAGTCGGTGTTTGAGAATTATTGGAATTATCTACGGCTGTACAATCCGGAGGTTTCCCAATTGTTAACGCAGCATTCAGGTGCTGTGCCAATATTCTCGCGCTAGTAATACTGTTCTCTCGGAGTTCTCTCTACAGGGAGAACTCCGATCCTACTCAATTAGAGCGGCAATAATTAACTAGAACTCATCACATGCTATGACAAGCTGACGCTCTTCTGTAGCAACAATTCTGGTGTTATCTTCAAGCATTCCACAAGTTTGTTTGTTACGAGGTAGAGAAATAGTTAGACTGGTGTCAAAAACACTGAGCTTAGGTATGGAGTTTTGCGCATCTAGATTAATGGAGATTTGCGCAGGTTCTCCAGTAGATTTGGGAATTACTTCCAGGTCTTTAGCACCTGAAGTTGAGATTGAGTTAGGAGTAGGTACTGTCTGGCTGGAATTGACTTGCTGACCAATAGCAGGAGTGCTATAGAAGACAATGGCAGTCAGAGAAAGCAGAGCAATTAGTATTCTGTTCATCTGATTGACCTCCAGTTGTTTTTACTGGCAGATATCTCTCCTCCAATGGAGGTTATGGGATTTTTAGGGAGCCGAAGATGGGTTGAGAAAGAAGTATGTTAATCCTTAAGATTTTCTAATACAATTTTACCCTGAAAGCTAGGGGTAATATCTTTTATTTTATAAGCTTAAAAGCCTTCATTAACAGACTCAATCTCTTGAGTTTATGCATCAATAAAGTGCAGTTTGTCGTTAATATTTTTAACTTTTTCACCAAGTCAAATACCCCCTAACAACTAAGCCATGTCCTTGAAACACGCCAAGAGATGCAAACAGAGAGCCTAATATCGCGCTTGCTTGACCTGGGACAGCCTTTTTCCTCAAAATCCTTCCCAAGTGACGAAAATTGATCGCCCTATCAGCTCCACAAAGTTCAGCACAGCGACCGACCTAGATACAATAGTTAACGTGTCCTAAATCGACCCAAGCCGATGACGTTTCCTTCAGAATTAGAAACCGCAACCCAGCAAAGTTCAGACGACCTGGAAAACCAAGACATCGACGATTTACCCGATGATGTCGAAATGTCGCTGTTTGACCACTTGGAGGAACTGCGACAGCGGCTTTTCTATGCGCTGATTGCTGTAGTCGTCGGGATGGTTGGCTGCTTTTTGGTTGTTAAGCCAATTGTGCAACTGCTGGAAGTCCCCGCTCGTGGTGTCAAGTTTCTACAATTGGCCCCCGGAGAATACTTTTTTGTCTCCATAAAAGTTGCTGGATACAGTGGTTTACTGATTGCTAGTCCGTTTATTCTTTACCAAATTATCCAGTTTGTTTTACCAGGATTAACTAGGCGTGAAAGACGTATGGTAGGGCCTGTAGTTTTGGGTTCTAGTGTCTTGTTTTTCCTAGGATTGGGATTTGCTTACATTGCTCTGGTTCCTGCTGCTTTGAACTTCTTTATTAGTTATGGCGCAGATGTTGTTGAGCAGTTGTGGTCAATTGACAAATATTTTGAATTTGTATTGTTACTCTTGTTCAGCACTGGCTTGGCTTTTCAAATCCCAATCATTCAAATTCTCTTGAGTTTTTTGGGGATTGTTTCTGCTAAGCAAATGCTTTCTGGTTGGCGTGTGGTGATTATGGGGGCAACAATTTTGGGAGCAGTTTTGACACCTTCTACTGACCCTTTAACCCAAAGTTTACTTGCTGGTGCTGTGCTTGGTCTTTACTTTGGTGGGATTGGTTTAGTTAAGCTTCTTGGAAAATAATTATTTAGCAGTTCTCAGTTGTTTGCGGTACAGTTTCAACCTCTCTCCAAACCTCTCTCCTGCAAGGAGAGAGGCTTTGAAATTAGCCCCCTTCCCTTGAAGGGAACCGGAGCTTTAGTGATAGCGAAGCGGGACGAATTCCGGAGGTTGGGGGTTTTAAAATTAGCCCCCTTCCCTTGTAGGGAAGGGGGTTGGGGGTTAGGTCTCACAGATACTTTATCAGCGTTTGAGTGCGAGAGTTAAACCATCGGCAATTGGGACAAGACTGAGGGTTACTCGTTCATCCTGATGTAGTTTTTCATTGAAATTGCGGATAGCTTGAGTCTGGTTATCCTCAACTTGTGGGTCAGCAACTTTTCCACTCCATAAAACGTTATCAATAGCAATTAAGCCGCCAATCCTGACAAGCTGAAGCGCTCGTTCATAATATTCTGGATAGTTCCTTTTATCAGCATCGATAAAAACGAAATCAAAACTATTAATCTCGACCGATGCTATCAACTCATCCAAAGTTTGTAGAGCTGGTGCTAATCGCAGTTCGATCTTGTCCGCGACGCCAGCTTTCTCCCAATAGCGACGAGCAATATTTGTATCTTCTGCGCTGATATCGCAAGCAATTATCTTGCCGTCTGAAGGAAGTGATAGGGCAACAACTAGGCTACTATAGCCTGTAAAAACACCGATTTCTAGTACTTTTTTGGCTCCGATTAACTGAACGAGAAGTGCCATAAATTGCCCTTGATCTGGTGCAATTTGCATCCTACCCATCGGATGATTGGCAGTTTCTTCTCGCAGTTGGCGGAGGATTTCTGGCTCTCGTAGAGAAACTGAAAGCAAGTAATCGTAGAGGCGCTCGTCTAGTCCTAAAGTTTTGTTAGTCATAGTTAAATTAAAACGTTTTTAAAAATCTTCCAACAACCATTCTGACCCCCGTTCTCCCAACTCTAGGGGAATACTGACAGCTTTTCCCAGTCGCGGGCGATCGCGGGTGTTCTGGATATAAACTTGCACCTGGGTTGTCCCACCCCAAGCATGGAGATAATGGGCCACTGTGTTGAGGTGATCCAAGTATTCGGCTTCGGAAA
>JAYFMV010000046.1:0-72904 GCA_042408245.1 Potamolinea sp. | reverse complement strand
ATATTAGGGGCAATTTTCTTAGGGATTGCCCCTACAAAAATTATGCATCCAATCTGCATGGAGAAGATAAATTATGTTAGCACCTCGTCAAGATACACAATCTGACCTAGACAGTGGAAGGTTACGTGGCGACCGCAAAATTATGTTGTTTGAACTGGATGTAAGAGGTCACCACCCAGGCTATATTCAACATTTAGTTACATATTGGTGTCAACAAAAACTACCGGGACATTTGGATGTTCTTGTCTCACCAAAATTCTTGGAGCAACACTTTAATATTGTAAATATAGCTTCAAACTGCCAGCAAAAGAATCTCAATTTTGTGGCAATTAGCAAAGAAGAAGAAGCCGCTCTTGTTGATGGTGCTTTATTAGGAGATTCATTCAAAGGTCGCATTCAGCGTGCATTTCAAGAATGGAGCTTGCTCCGTAAATATACAGTATCGTTAGGGACAACCCACTGTTTAATCATGTACCTTGACACTGTTCTCTTACGTCTCGGTTTAGGAGCAAAATTACCCTGTCCCTTTTCCAGCATTTATTTTAGACCAATATTTCACTACAGTAATTTCCCAAATTATGTCATGGCTGGGAGAGAGCGCGTTTGGCACTGGCGCGATAAAATTTGCCTATCTCGTCTCTTAAAAAATCCCCAGCTTGAAACAATTTTATGCCTCGATCCTTTGGCAGTAGAAAATCTTAATAAATTTAAAAGCAAGGCAAAAGCCCTATATTTGCCAGACCCGGTGCAAATATATAATGACTCAGAGACTCAGCTAGAACAACTCAGAAAAAGTTTAGGTATTGAGACTGGTAGACAAGTATTTCTCTTGTTTGGGGTACTATCTGAACGTAAAGGTATTTATCAACTACTAGACGCTATTCTTCAGTTACCACCGAACCTTTGTGAAAAACTCTGTCTTTTGTTAATCGGCCCTTTAGAACTTAGTGAAAAAGAACAAATACAAGCTCGTATTACCGAGATTTCTCAATCTTTGCCCATCCAAATTATTTGCAGTCATGATTTTATTCCAGATCGAGAAATACAGCCGTACTTTCAGCTAGCAGATGTCATCCTCGCACCGTATCAGCGTCATATTGGTATGAGTGCAATTTTGGTGCGTGCTGCGGCTGCACAAACGCCTGTGTTAGCTTCAGACTTTGGGCTGATGGGAGAAATAACTCGTCGCTATCAACTCGGTTTAGCAGTGGATTCCACAGTACCGAGTGAAATTGCTCAGGGTTTCCAACGGTTTCTGTTGGAATCTCCAGCTAGTTTATGCGACCGAGAAAAAATGAAACAGTTTGCTGACCAAAATAAAGCTGAACAATTTGCCAAAATAATTTTTGAACACCTACATACTCATTAGTCACGTTATTTTTTTCAATAGGTAAGTACACATCGGGGTAGCAAGAGTGTTATATGAAAGTAAATATCTGTGGTGTTGAAATTGATAAATATACTTTTGATGAGCTGCTTGAAGCTATCACTAATCATGGGCTTTCAGGTAGTACGTCAGAATATGTAGTAACACCTAATGCACAGCATATTCTGCTTTTTCAACAAGATGCTCATTTTTAGGAAATTTATAAGAAAGCTTTATAATATCTTACAGGATTTTTTCTGAAAAAATTTATTGGGGGCAGGTTATGGGTGTCAAGGGTTTTAATGAAGTAGTTCTACTGAAAACCAGATTTCATAAGGTAACAGTTTATGAATTAATAGAGTATGTAGTAAAAGCTGCAAACCTTGAAAAAAAAACAATAGTAGGTAATGTCAATGTCAGGGCAATGAACTTTGCTTATGAGTTACCTTGGTATCGAGATTTTTTGAACAAATCTGACCTAGTATTTTGTGATGGAATTGGCATTTTATTGGCAGCAAAGCTCCTGGGTTACTCTCTTGAATCTGAACATCGCATGACCTGTCCAGACTACATAGAAAACTTGGCTTTAGCGTGTGAAAAGCATGATATTTCCATATTTTTGCTAGCAGGAAAACCTGGTGTAGTAGACAAAGCAATAGCAAAGTTAAAGGCGATCGCCCCAAATTTAAATATCCAGGGACATCATGGTTACTTTGAAAAATCTGGTGCAGAAAACGAGGCAGTTATTGACAAAATCAATCAATTTAAACCAGGAGTCTTGTATATAGGATTTGGTATGCCGTTACAGGAACGTTGGATTTTAGACAACATAAATCACATAGAAGCTCGTGTATTTTTACCTTTAGGTGCTTGTCTTGATTTTTACACTAATAGTGTCTATCGAGGCCCGCGTTGGATGACTGATATGGGACTTGAATGGTTAACACGATTGACAACTGAACCAGGACGCTTGTGGAAACGTTACCTTCTAGGAAACTCACTCTTCTTTTATCGTGTGATTACTCACCTTTCACAGAATCGAATCAGCAAAAGTTGAATTGATCTAGAAACAAGGCGATTTCTTCTCAATATAAAATTTCTATGAGGATGAAAACAATGCACACAAAAAGCTTACTAAATAGACGGCGTGCCTTGTACTTAGGTTTAGCAAGTTTCGCAGGCGCAGGTGCTGTGGGATGTGGTAAAATTCTTTCTCAAAGTCAGCAACTTCAAGCAGTTTACGACCCAAAAAGAGATTTTACAGTGACTGGAGGAGCCTCTTTAAAAGAACGCGCTGCTGCTAAAGGCTTGATTTTTGGGTCAGCAGCGCGATACATTGACCTCTCCTCCAACCCAGAATTTGCCGCCAGTTTTGCTAAAGAATGTGGCATGCTAGTTCCAGAATGGGAGCTCAAATTTGGCGCACTTCGCCCTAGTCCCAAGCGTTTTGATTTTAGTCAAGGTGATGGTCTAGTAGAGTTCGCACAGCGTAACAATATGCTTTTTCGCGGACACACTCTGGTTTGGGGTCAGTTCATGCCAGATTGGTTCAAGAATACTGTTAACGGTGCAAATGCCGAAGAACTGTTGATTAACCATATTAAGACCGTTGCAGGGCATTACGCTGGTAAGGTTCACTCCTGGGATGTCGTTAATGAGGTCGTCGATCCTAGTCACGGAAGAGCTGACGGTTTGGCGAAAACCCCCTGGCTTGAGTTTATAGGCCCAGATTACATTGACTTGGCTTTTCGTGTGGCAAGAGAGGCAGACCCAAAGGCAATGTTAGTCTTAAACGATGCTGGATTTGAGTATGATACGCGGGAGGATGAGGGAAAGAGAGAAGCTCGTAGAGTTTATATGCTCAAGCTGTTAGAGCGTTTGAAGTCTAAGGGAACTCCGGTACAGGCTTTGGGGATACAAGCTCATTTAGAAGGTATTACAACTGGGTTTAACCCGAAAAAGCTAACGAATTTTCTGCGTGATGTGGCTAGTCTTGGCTTGAAAATCCAGATTACTGAACTGGATGTAATTGACCAAAAATTGCCTCTAGATATTAATGTTCGCGATCGCATTGTCGCTGGAGTTTATGAAGATTATCTCTCGTTGGTGCTTTCGGAACCCGCAGTAATTGCAGTGTTGACATGGGGACTAAGCGACCGTTCCACCTGGCATTCACAGTACAATGCACGAGATGACAAAGCAGCGGTTCGTCCCTTACCACTAGATGAGCAACTGAAGCGTAAGTTGGCATGGAATGCGATCGCCCGCGCTTTTGACAAAGCTCCTAAGCGTTAGCTACGGACTAGAGACTATCAAATCCTTCACATCTGTTTACAAAATCCTCTAATTGTAAATCTTTGTATAGTCTTCCAGTTTTGTATTACCTGTGGATAATTTTTGAGAAACATAATTGGTACTTTCCTAATCAAGGCAATTATTGCTATAACTGTGTTTTCTCACGATTTTCCTGCCAGGTTTCAGGCAGAAATCTAGCAACATAGTATTACTTGTGTCTACTGTCAAAAGAGTTTTCATCTAGGAAGGAAGCTAGACCTACCCTTTCTGGATTGCTCGCATTATTATCTTCGCTTTGGGTGCGCCTAGGTAATATCATTTTTCTATAAAGATGAACTGGTAGAGTCTGCTCTCGTCAGGCAGAGTTTGTGTCGCTCCAGTCTTCTAAACTGAGGTAAAATAAAGTGCTTTCGTCATAGAGAATTGCTATAAGCAAGCAAAGTTGAAGCATTAATGGGGCCAGTTTGAAAGTACCCTCTAGGGTAATGACATCTGCTGATTAATCGAAATTTAATATAAAGATATAAGCTCAATCAAGGCAGATAAATCATCACTTGACATTTAGGCGATCGCGGAATTTTTCAAAAGTTTATGCAGCCTCTAACTGGGGTGGAATATTATGGATGAGCAGAGTTTTTTTTAGTAAAATTTTACTTTTTTACAGGTTAGAGTTACTTGTAATATATGTGCTTTTTTGTGTTACACCTAAGAAATTAGGAAAAAATTGATTGTTTAATGCTTGATGCAAATCTTGAAGATTAAATCTAAAAATTGCCCTTTAGTTTCTTGAAAAGAAGCTGGAAACTTGGTGTGGTCAACAATTGAGTGTTGAAATTGCAAACTCTACTTGATTTAATTATTCTTGATTTGGGAAAAGCCTAGATAAATTGTGTATCTACTTCTGACAGGGTGACTGCAACCTGCAATTTATACCCTTAGAGCAACCTAAAGAATTAATACAAAACTATGGTTGTCCCACAAATGACTAAGCTATCTGCAACATTGGATACTCAAGATATTGTGCCGCACCAAAAAGAAGCCTTACTGAAGCGCTTGCTGAAAAAAGTGACAACTTTGGCTCACTCAAAGGTCTTGCAACAAATGGAACAGACAGTAGATGAAGTTGTCCTTGAGTTCGACGTTGATGGAACACACTATTACCTCGTGCGTTGTAAGCAGAGGGAGGAGGGTCAAATTATTCTCAGTCCCCGCGAACAAGCGATCGCCAAGCTAGTTGCACAAGGACTTCCTAACAAATGCATTGGCGATCAGCTTGATATCAGTCCCTGGACTGTCGCAACTCATATACGGCGTATTTTTGCCAAACTAGATGTCACCTCCAGAACCGCCATGATTAGCAGGCTTCACAAGGAACACTTGCTAGAGGAATAAGCAAGAGTAGACATTGCTTGAATATCTAAGCTAAAGTTGTAATGAGTTTGTCTTAGTTTGACCCGTGTCCTAATTGCGAGTCATACAAAAATTACTGCAACCTTTCTAGGTGTCTACCTTGTTGTTTTATGTCCTTGGTCATTGGTCACCCTCTCTCTTGACGAAAGAGCCATGCAATTTGAACAAAAAACGACAGGGTAGAAGCTTTAGCTTTAGAGATATTTTCCCTATAGAGTACAAGCTCTGGTGTTACCAGCTTTCAATAATTTTTGAAAAACTCAGACGACGCGGGAGTGAGCAATTACTCCAAAGATTTGTAGCATTTGTCTGGCAATGCCAGCATCTAATAACTTGAGTCTCATTGCGAGTAGCTAAAATAACAAACAGAAAATATATGCATAACCTAACAGATAAATTAAGAACATCAAATATGACAAATAAAGCGACAGTTGTGAAACCAATTCGCTCACTTGAAGACGCACTGAATCAATGTCAGGTAATGGGGATGCGTTTAAGCCGGCAACGTCGCTTTATTTTGGAACTACTTTGGCAAGCAAAAGAACACCTTTCAGCGCGTGAAATTTATGACCGATTGAACCAGCAAGGAAAAGAGATTGGTCATACATCGGTGTATCAGAATTTAGAAGCGTTATCGAGTCAGGGAATCATCGAATGTCTTGATCGTTCTGATGGACGTTTGTATGGGAACATTTGTGATGCTCATAGTCACGTCAATTGTCTGGATACGAACCAGATTATGGATATCTATATCGAACTACCAGAAGAGTTGCTGAAGCAGATTGAGCAACAAACAGGTGTAAAAATTACTGAGTACAAGATTGACTTTTACGGTTATCGGACTAAAGCAACTGATCCCAAGTCCGATTAATCGCTGGCTGGATAGTCTTGTACTTAATTAGTAATTGGTAAAAGGGAAACAGAGTATTAATATATCTGTTTCCCAATTTTTTGATAGGAATTTTTAATTCAAAAACAATCAGTTAGTATAGCCTTTGCTTATCCATGTAACTAGCCTTGAAATCTCATGTACTGTCTTCATTCAAAAGCTAAAAAGTAATCCTGATGAGAAACTTAGGAAATCAAGTTATGTGCTAACTTTCCCCTTTTTTGCTTCTAGCCACGGGAAATTCTAAGGACATTGACTTCATTTGGTTACCACTGAAATGAATATTTTTTTAGCCCTAACTCAGCAGTGTATCAAGCAGTATTGTTCTTGGCGATGTCATAGAGCTGGTGATGACACAATTGGCAATGTTATAAACGGAATCAAGGGAGTGTCAATTTGCTTGCCTCAAAATTACGCGATCAAGATAAAAAGATTATGAATCCAGAATTGTTCTTAGCTCAGAGTCAGGTAAAAGAAGCCTGGGTACGTTTTAATTACAGCAATTCCCGCTGTCATGAGGTACAGTAGCAGCAACTAGCAAACCAATTTCTTAAATGTTGAGGATTCATTAATTTGAGTGCAACTCCAATTATAGTATCAACCATTTCTGTTGTAGTTGGAGAAAATTTTCGTAAAAAAGACTTAAGTTGAGACCACCATAATTCAATCGGGTTAAAATCCGGAGAATATGGTGATAAAAAAATAATTTGAGCACCTACAGATTCAATCATAGTTGTAATTGAAGCTAGTTTATGGGCTGATAAGTTATCCCTTATGACTACGGCTCCTGACCACAATTCAGGAACTAAAAATTTCTCAACAAATACTTCAAAAGCTTGGCCATCCAGGGAATTGTCTATTGTCATCAATGCCACAATTTTTTTAATACTAATTGCTCCAATTGCCGTAACTTTTGACCCGACGCTCGTTCGCGTAGCGTGCCGCAGGCAAGACTCGAAGAAAGAGCTGCGCTATCGATAAAATGGTTTTAAATCGGATACTCTTGTTCCCTTTTCTGAGCGAGCATGAGTTCTTGCCAACCCTAGCATTACACCAGTTTCATCCAGAAATACTAAGTTTACAGGCTCTATATCCTTCACTTTTTCCCAGTACTCAACTCTTAATTTTTGCACTCTTTCTGTCGCGGCTTGACTACTCCGCATTGTTTTTTTTTACGATTTAATCCTAACTTTTGTAATGACAAGGACATAGCACTTCGACTTACCCAATTCCCAGTCTTTGCCGCAAATAATTCACAAAACTCCAGTAAAGTTGCATCGGGATTTTCTGCCACCATTATCCTTAAATCTGGTAATCTAGCTCTAAGCGAGATTGTTGCTCAATTGCTAGATTTAGAAAATCCTGGTTCAGCCAACAACGCCAGGGTGCATATTTCCCCCTACCTTCTCTCAATATGGTGGTGAATAACGTGTCAGTTTTTTTGCAGGAAATCAATTAACTCGTTGGTAGCAATTTCAAACTTAATTGGTATTGCCAATTGGGTGAAAGAATGGTGATGGTTCGTTTTAACTGCTGGATAATCTTCTCACCGCGTACTGAGGAAAAATCGATATAGTACTTTTGATCTTGTGAGTTACCTAAGTCCAAGGTCTTACTAGGGTTACAGGCTTGATAAAATTTTTGCAAATTCAGTGTCATGAATTCCCTCACTTGCGTGGAAAAAAATAAAATTGATTATTAAATTTAGAGACAACCAATTCATTAGTAAGGTCAATTACCAAATTTAAAATCCAATCCACCCTTACCAACAATGGCTTACCAAATCCCAAATCAGTTGTCTTAAATTTCATCCCTGTAATGCTCAGCCACCACCACTGTATCTTGATAAGCATCTTCGTTATATTCATCAGCCAGTAAAAGCGATTGTTCAGAATAAACATCTTCAATTCGTGCCGTTTCCCCTTCGTACTCATCTCCTTCATATCTCTTAGAAACACCAGGAAACATCGGTTCACCTTCTGCACTCTCAATAAAGATAGTCGGATCTCCCTCTAAAATATCCTCATCTTCATGATTGCCCATGACTTTTGTTGCAGCAAAACACAAGTTGTAAGTTTGAAAATCTTCTAGGGAAAATATAGCGCTGCTTCTAATGGCAAAGTTTTTAAAAGGTTCATCTAGAGTTGCACCAAACAAACAAGCATTAGTGAGATTTGCTGATGTAAAAATTACTCCAGTAAGGTTCGCCCCTGACAAATCTGCTCCTTCTAATCTAACTCCGGAAAGGTTGGCATTCGAGAGATTAGCACCAACGAGACTCGCTCGAAACAAATTAGCATTTTGGAGATTTGCAGAAGCTAAATTTATGCCAATTAACTCAGCACCAGATAAATTTGCTTGTGATAAATTCGCCTCAGCAAACATTACTTGATTAAGGCAAGCTTGGACTAACTGCACTTTAGCCAAACTGTCTCGTGCCCGCTGCCAAAAAGCAGTTGGAGAAAGTGCCGCACATCGACTGATAAAACTTAACATTAGATCAGCATCAAATTCCTCTGGAATCTCTGGATTACCACAAGGCCAAAAAGGAATCTGTGCTTCTCGCGCTACCGAAGATAGCAATAAAAACACATTGATACCAACAGCAGCATCAAGTTGTAAGACATTCAAAGAATTATTGAGTGCTTGTACTTGATAATGAGCTTGATGTGCAACTCCTTCATCCATCCATTGTCCACGACAGTAGGCTCGATAGAAACGATAGAGACGCTTCAAAAGGACTGAAAAAGAAAAGACTTTGGCATTGCGTCTTTGCTCTCTTCGCAGTCGTTCAATGGCCAGTTCTTCAACTTGGGAGGACAATAAACCATAGCCCAGCAAAGCGTAAAGATGGCTAGCTACTTGAGCCGCATCTTGGATAGCAAAAGTTACTTCACCGTACTGATCTGGAACTTGTTTAGTAAGTGCTTGCAATTGATCAGCAATTTCTTCAGCAGCGAGATATTCCCCCAAGCTACGGTGAGAAAAAGAAATCCTGGGATCTGTGGACTGGGGATTGGGGACTGGGGATTGAGAACTGGGAGAATTCTGGCTTACTCCCCAGTCTGCTATGTTGATTGCTCCTATTACCCGACTAGGACGCACAGTTTCCCAGTTCTGTGATATCTTGGGTGACTGTGAGCGGAAGAATAAGGCTGGTAGTGTTGCCAGAGGTACATCGTTCAAACGTTTCTGGATGGCAGATTCTGAGGCTTGATATTGACCACTTTGAATAATTGTCAGTGCTGCAACTTGCATTTGGTGACGCAGTTCCTGGGGATGACAACCTTGGAGTAGATTGGCGATCGCCTCTCCTGAACGAGTCGCATGGGCCAGTCCTTCGCGGAACTCTGGTAAAGAACCACTTCCAGGTTGAGGTTCCCCTAACAACCAGCGACAAATTCGGTCATAAATTTCAAACTTGAGCTGACCCACTCCCATTTTAAAAATACTGTCATCAATCCAAGCATCGCGATGTAAGATCCCCAACAGATAAAGCATCAGAGGACGCTTAGCCAAGTCAGCTAAATCCTGAACATCTAGACGCTGCTGAAACACTCCCCCATGTTTGAGAAAACTAAAATACAACTGAGCGATAGTTTTCGATTGCAGTTTGGCCCAAGCACTAAACCATTGCCGAAACTCTTCCTGGGCCATAGGTTCCATGACAATGCGTCTTAACTGAGTAGGTAAGGACAGAGCGCTGCTTTGTCGATACCTTCTAGTTAAATAATCGAGCGTGGCACGGCGAGATGTCAGGATAATCTTATGGCGAGGCAAACCTCTAGAATCGACATGCTGGGAATGGAATCGGCTCAACTGTTCCATAAAAGTCCAGAGGTGACGAGCTTTTTGGGGAGAGCGCGGTAACTCATCTAAGCCATCGAGGATCAGTAAGCAGGGAGGTGAATTAGGAGAAAGCCAACCATCCTGATCAGAGAAGCGTCCCAGCGGTTCGGCAGTTTCTAAGGTTTGCTCTAGAGTTGGACAAAGGATAGCATCTCGCAGCCTGATGAATACCGGCATCCAGTTGGGATAGAGTTCAGTAGCAACTTTGGCGGCAAACATTTGGCAAAAACTCGTCTTACCACAGCCCGACTTAGCTTCAATGATCGTGACACTGGTTTGATCTTCCAGTTCTTGAAGCACCCATTCCATCAAATCCACTATTGAGGTAGAGATGCGAGAGCTCGCGTTTTTACTGTCTTGAAGGTTGAATCCCTCATCCCTGATCAAACGCCCTTTGAGGGGAATATACAAATCCTTCAGGGAAAATGGTTCTGCGAGTAAGGGTTGCGAAAGATCTTGTAACAGTCCCGCTCGGTAGTATTCGCGAGGTAAATTAATTGGTAGCGTCGAGTAGGGGACTTCTGAATAACGGCCAGTGTTATTTGTAGTTGTGTCTCGTAAACTGCTTAAATTTCCCAGCCGCACAAACTTTTGTAGCTGCGCTAATGGTAGGGCGTTCTCAGCAATTACAGCCAGGATGTAACCGGGTAGACCGTTACTGAGGCGTTGTGCTAACAGTTTAGCTTCGGTTTCCTCAGCACCATTGGCCACAAACCAGGCGATCGCCAAATTATTCATTTGCTGTACCAAAAATGATTCAGCAACCAAAGAGAGAGCTTGTTCAGCTTGATTTTCGCTGAGCCGTCCCGGTCGCATAGTTTTGAGCATAGCCAAGAGTTTCGGGTCGCTCAGGGGATGATCGGCATTTTGACCAAATGGGATCTCGGCTCGATTCAGCCACGGTCTGCCTAGATGGCTTTCTTGCTTTAAAATTCCTTGTAAGGCATTTAGATAAGCAACTTGAAAGGTAAGCCATGTTCCTTCATTACGCATCAAAGGCTTTTTGCGACTCAGCATCCGCAGCAGTCCCACAGTCAACTGTGAGATTGGCTCGGCTGCAAGACGTGCTGCTTTTAAAGGCAACTCTAAAACATCATTCAGGGCACTGATGGCAAAAGCATTTAAGCTCTTGACTTCCATTTCCTGGGCAATGCGAAAGGCAATGCCTGCTATCTGGGCACTGGGATGTCCTAGTTGCTCAAATTCAATGTGGTGATCTGCTAACCAATGCCGAAGGCTGAGGCTCATGCGAACCTTGTCACTCCAAAGAAAGCTTACTTATTTTATTGTCAACTACCTAAAGCATAGCTTCGAGGTGATGTTGAACCCTATACAATAATTGCCAGCTACTTAATCATTAGTCAGTTGAGTTGTCCGTTGTCCATTGTCCTCAAGTCAGTGTCCATTGACTATTGACCGTTAGACCGATCGCAACTAACAACTAACAACACATGACCAATGACCCATGACCCATGACCAATGACCAATGACTAAGCGTGTATCCGTGCCAAAAAAAGAATTGCACCGATTCCATGTCCAAGCGCCGCTTTTCCCTTTTAGACGACGGGGACGCAAACTGGTCATCCCAGAGGTAGAGGGAGATGGCGAGAAAGGAAGCGACAAAGAGAAGGTCTTTCCTGGAGAGGGAAAATTGTCAGATCCGAACTGGAAAAACCGACAATCAGAGCCCTCCCGAACCTCCGAACCGACACCTTCTCATCCCAGTACCCAAGGATCACCAACGCTACCAAAGAAAGCTAAGCGAAGAGCCAAAAAAGTCAAAACTGACAAACCGATTACCTCTAGGGGTGATCGCTCTGAGGCTCTGATTCCTCGCTTTTGGTGGTCGCTGCTCTGGCTGGGTGTTTTCTCCATCCTGGGGGTAAGTGTTGTCTCAGGTTTATTGTTACTGACTAAGCTACCACCCCCGATTAATTGCAAACAGATCTCGGCTTTCTCCCCTGAAGGCGATCGCCTCTACTGCGCTCAAGTTACTGCTAAGCCTGGGAAATTAGAACAGTTAGTCACGGCAATCAAGTTAGTCCAGTATGTGCCTGTTGACCATCCGCTCTACTCAGAGGCCCAGCGAATGCTTTCTGAATGGTCTCAGACGATTCTGCAAATGGCCCAGCAGAAAATTAGACAAGGCGACCAGTTAGGAGCCGCGAAAATTGCTAGAAACATTCCTGCTACTAGCCCACTGTACACTGAGGCACAATCTGTGATTGCTAACTGGCAAAAGCAGTGGCAAAAGGGTGAGGACGTTACTCGCCAATTCAATCAAGCGCTCAAAGGGCAAAACTGGCAGTTAGCTTCGGCGCTGATTGGAGAGGGGCCAATCAACAATCCAGAATACTGGACTCTCTCCCGCACCCAGGCACTAATGCAGCAATTTGCGGCAGAAAAGCTAGCATGGCAGCAGTTGGAGGAGGCACGGGAATTAGCAAAAACTAATCGTCTAACCCAGTTGGAGGAGGCGATCACTATTGCTGGCAAAATCGCTTCTAACACCTATATCAAAGTCAAGGCGCAACTGGAACAAACCCGTTGGAGTCGCACCTTATTGCAACTCGCTGCCATCAGCTTCCAAAAACAGGATTTTGCCGGTGTGGTTAGGGTGCTAGAGCGAATTCCCGTCAATAACCCCCTTTACCAGGAAGCTCAAGACTGGCTACAGTTGGCTAATTCCGCCAAAACTGCTAAGGAAGATAATATTCTGTCCTTAGTCGATGCCCTAGCGGGGATACGCCAGATTGCTCCAGAAAGCCAAGTTCAACGCATTGCCTCACAACAAGCGGTTCTCTGGCAGTCTCAGTTGCATGACCACTCACAGTTGCAATATGCTGTCGCACTTGCCAGTGTCGAGCAACGGGCTACACTCCAAATGGCAGTTGAGCAAGCAACTAAGATCGCACCGGGAACTCCCAAACGCATAGTGGCCCAGACGCTGATTGCTCAGTGGCGTAAGGAAATTCAGCAAATTGAAGACCGCAACAAGCTTGCTGTCGCTGCTGATCTGGCTGTTGGGGGAACGATTGAACATCTGAAGCAAGCAGTGGATGTCGCTATGGGTATTAAGCTTGGTCAACCCTTACGCTCGGAAGCTCAAGGGGCGATCGCCAAATGGAACAGACAAATTCAAATTATCGAAGACCGACCTACTCTGGATCTATCCCAGACTTTTGCCCAGCGCCGGGATTTAATCAGCGCGATTTCGACAGCTAAACAGATTAGTCCCGGCAGAGCGCTGTATGCTGAGGCACAGAAGGCGATCGCTGATTGGGTAGCCCAACTTCAAGCTGCTGAAGACCGTCCGATTCTAGAGGCTGCTAGCGCCCTGGCTCTTCAAGGACGTTTCGACGCGGCGATCGCCACCGCTTCTCAAATTACTCCTGAACGATCGCTTCACGGGCAGGTTCAAGCCGCGATTGCTGATTGGAAATCACAAAAAGAGTTAAAAATGCCAAATTAAATGGGACTGGGGATTAGGGACTGGGGATTGGGGACTGGGGACTGGGTAATTGGAAAAACAACCGTTTTCATGCCCGAAGGGCTGTACAACCAACAACCAACAACCAACAACCAACAACCAACAACCAATGACTAACATTCTCCTGATTGATGATGATCCCATCTTCCGGCTGGGGCTGTGTACTGCCCTAGAAGCATTTCCTGACTTACAAATCGTCGCCGAAGCAGACACAGGCGTTGCGGCTCTAGCCATTCTTGCTGGGCGTCAGGGAGGGGAAACTGTGGATTTGGTCATATTAGAACTAGGTATTGGCTTTCTTCTCCCTGAAGGGCTATCTGGATTAGCACTATGTCAGCAGCTAAAAACTCAATACCCTAACTTACCAATTTTACTGCTCACTGCCCGCTCGGAACAAACTCAGCTCATAGCAGCTAAAGAGTTGGGTGTAGAAGGCTTTTGTCCCAAGGTATGTGCGATCGCGCTGCTCGTTGAAGCAATGCGTCAGCTAATGTTGGGTGAATCCTCTTGGCAAATGTTCCCCAACGCCGCATCTTCACCAATAGTTTCTTTTCTCCCTAAAAGTTGGCCTAACAAAGTGCGCTCCCAGGGACTGCGGCAAATTGAAGACAGTCTAACTATTGTGAGGCAACAGCTACAAAATCCCAAACTTTCCACCCTCGACTGGTTGTTCTGGAGTGGGCGCCGTCGAGAACTTTTGGCGGCACGTTGGGTAGTGAATCAGCTTTTACCTACGGATGTCATCGTTGTCGAAAGGGAGAGGGAGTTTAGGAGAGAGAGGGAGACGGGGAGATGGGGAGACGGGGTGATGGGGAGATGGGGTGATGGGGTGATGGGGAGATGGGGTGAGAGGGAGACGGGGAGACAGGGAGAAAGGGGAATTTCTCAATCGCCAATAGATATTACTAGAGCAAAACTTCAGTCAAACTTGTCAAACTTTAGCAATATTGTCTTAGAAATTGACATTCTTAGCGTTGAAAAAAGAAGGAATTTACTTGGCATCGTCCTGGGGAAATTTGAGGATATTTTAGAGGAATTACGCATTTCCCAGGTAAATCTTGAGAAACTTCCCCAGAAGCGATCGCGCCTTTTACAAGATTTGTGGCAAGTCTCGCTCACAGATTTTTTTGGTAAATATTACACCTTGCCTTTAGGTAACCAAGAATTTGAAATTGTTAATATTTTGCTACAACAATCCACAATTGTACAAACTGCTATTTTAGATAAAATTCCAGGTGTTGTAGAATTGTTAAACCACCAGCTATTTGAAACATCTTTAATAATTGATAATGTCCCTTATCCTGCCCTAAGCCCTGAAGCAAGAGAACGGGCGGAAATTTTGCTGCAAAATGGGCTTATACAAGTCGCTAATGCCGTAATTCAACCACTTTTAAACGAATTTTCCGATATTGAAACAATTAAGGAAAGTTTTTACGACCGCAGTCTAATTTCATCGCGAGAAATTGCCAAGTTTCGCAACAACTTATCTTGGAGATATCGCAAAACGCAATTACTGAGCGAGCCACAAGCCATCTTCGAGAGTCGATATGAGTTGTTCTTCCTTAGCGATACCGGCATCAAAAAAACCTCTATTTATGCTCCACGGCGTCAAGAATTGGCACAACTTCGGGGTATTCGGTTAGCCGTGACTTTAGCTTATGAGACAAGGGATGCGATCGCGCCCCGCCTTAGCGCAGCTACAGCTTGGCTTGGCAGAGGTATCGTCTACATCCTCACCCAAGTGCTTGGTAGAAGCATTGGTTTAGTGATTCGCGGCGTGATTCAGGGCGTTGGCAATGCCTTGCAGGACACAAGGTTTGGGAAAAATAGTGAACGTAATAAGTAATATTAAATATCTTGGCTCACTGAAGTGATATTTATCTGGCTTTGTCAGTGATCTGCGTCATAGCAAAAGATTAAAAGAAAGTTATTATTTAACTCTCCTAGCTAACCAGTATAACAAATAACAAAAGACAAATTACAGATAGAGTACCTAAACTACCAACTAATAAAAAAGCAAGATTTATAAACGAATTGAATCTCTAGAGAGAGGACAGTGTTATAAATGCAATCTATTCTTTTGTAATCGCACAAAAATCAAGTCCCATAGTAGAACAGGCGTCCCGCTTGTAATCAGTAAAGGATTGTTGAAAAATGATTGACGAAAAATCGCTTCAGGAACTACATAATTTGATTCAGTGTGTTGTTCAAGCACAGACAGAGAATTTATCTGAAATTGTAGAAACTGTCCCTATAGTTTCTGGTGACAATTTAGCAGTAACCGAGCTGAAGCAAACCCCCATCAAGGGTGTCATGGTCAGGGGTGCAGACCTAAGCTGTACTGACATGAGCGGTGCTATTCTCAGAGGAGCCATTCTCAGGGGTGTCAACTTAAGCGATAGCAACTTGAGTGATGCGAATCTGAGCAATGCCAACCTAACCGGAGCCGACTTGAGCGATGCTAACCTGAGCAATGCTAAGCTGATCCTTACTAACTTAATCCGTGCCAACCTGATTTGTGCTGACCTAAGTAGAGCGGACTTGAGGGGAGCCAATTTGGGTGGTGCTGACCTAAGTAGAGCGGACTTGGGGGGAGCCAATTTAGGTGGTGCCAACTTGAGCGGAGCGAGTTTGAACGGTGCCAACCTGAGCGGAGTCAACCTGATACGTGCCGACCTGAGACATACTGACTTAATACGTGCAAATCTCTGCTTGGCTGATTTGATTTGTACAGACTTGCGTGCTGCTAACTTGTGTGGAGCCGATTTGATTTGTAGTGACTTGAGACTTGCTAATCTGGGAGGTGCTGACCTCGGTGGTGCTGACCTGAGCAGCGCTAACTTAAGTGGTGCTAACTTAAATGGTGCTAATTTGAGCGGAGTTAACCTGAGTGAGGCTAACCTGATGGGTGCGAATCTGAAAAAAGCTTTGTTTACAAGGAATACAGGCATTTCTGAGCAAACACAACTTAATTGGATGCGACGCGGTGCAATTTTTCAGGATTCAGTCAGCCCTTACTCTTTAGTTTTGAGCGGCCGATGAGCAAACTAAGCACTAAATTTTAATATTTTTGTAAGAAATAAGAATATTACATCCAAGGAATTGCGGTGTCATGTACCTTTATAGGTAAGCGTTTCTACCACTGATTCCAGCTTGGCAATGCCACCCTCACTTCCTACACCGCATCAGCAACCGCAACCGCCTGAGAACAAATTCCCAAATTGCTTGGAAATGAAGTTAGAAGGTGTCCTGGTTCAGCCAGAGAGCCAGAACCTTAGTGATTTTTGGGAAACGTCAAACGAGACTGAGTTTCTTGACCTACACTTAACTATCAACTTTAACGAGCAGTGGGAATTTCTCAGTAAGGGCCGTGTCAAGTTCGGAATAAAAGGTGGAGAACTGAGGTTAAACCTGAAAAATGCTGAAATTGTCCCTGAATCTTGCGCAGTAAATTCTTCTCTTAAACTTTCCGTTCCCGAAGAAAAACAAGAACCGGAAAGTTTTAAAGATCGTCTGGGTAGACAACTTCGTACACTGGCTGCGAATTCTTCTTTAAATGGTAGTAAAAAAGCAGCGATTGAGTCCCCAGTTTCTATCTGTCATCTAACGAAAAAGTTTGACTTCTGCGCAGTGGACGCTCAGTCAGAAGCGACTCAAAATCACGCTTGGGGATTTGAAGAAGAAAAAGGCGAGCTAGTTTTAAAAGGCTTACTGAATCGAGCAAAACTGGCAACTTTGAAAGTAAATGCTTTACCTTGTTGTGTAGAAGCAACCTTTGCAGTTTCCCAAAGAGATGTGTGTATAACTGAGGTTGAAGGATTGTGGTCACCAGACATTAGTCGTAATAAAAAAGTCGTTTTAAACAGACTAATTATCCAGCGTTTGTTGAATGCAAAACTCAATCCATATGTCAGTCGAGGGTCATTGAATTATGACTGATCACAAATCTCTGGAGAAACTGCACAATATAATCGAGCTGATTTTAGCTGCAGAAACAGACAATATTCAACATTTGACGGCGATCGCTGGTCTAAATCTTGCTGAAGATTTTGCAGAAGCTGACCTAAGCAATACAAATCTGAGCGCAATCGATCTGATCGAAGCCGATTTGAGAGGTGCTGATCTCAGAAATGCCAACCTCAGAGGTGCCAATCTCAGAGGTGCCGATCTCAGGGGTGCTGACCTCAGAGGTGCCGACCTGAGCGAGACTGATATTAGGAGTGCTAACCTCAGAGGTGCGGATCTCAGGAAGGCCAACCTTAAGAACAGCGACTTGGACAGTGCTAACCTCAGCGATGCTAACCTGGCTAGTGTCAACCTAGACGGTGCTAAATTGTGCCGTAGCGACCTCCGGGGGTCTGATGTTAGGGATAGTAACTTAAGCGGTGCTGACCTGAGCGAAGCCAAACTGAGGGGAGTCAATCTGGGTCGTAGTAACCTTAGAAATGCAAACCTCAAGGGTGCTAATCTGATGCGTGCCTACCTCGGTGATGCTAACTTAAACGGTACTGACCTAGGGGGGGCTAACCTGAGCGATGCTGACCTGAGTAATGCCAAACTGAGCAATGCCAAACTGAGGGGAAGCAACCTTAAGGGTGCTTCTTTGAGCCTTGCTGACTTGGGTGGTGTCAATCTAATTCGTGCCAACTTGAGCAATGTTGATTTAATCCGTGCCAACCTGAAAGGTGCTGACCTAATCCGCGCCAACTTGAGTGGTGCTGACCTTAGAGGTGCTGACCTCAGAGGTGCTGACTTGAGCCTTGCTAATCTATACCTTGCTAATCTGGGAAGTGCTAATTTACTCCGTGCTAACCTGAGCATTGCCGAGTTGGGGGGTGCTAACTTGAGTGGTGCTAACTTGATCGATGCTGATTTGAGAGGAGCGAATGTGGAAAATGCTCAGTTCGCAAAAAATCAGGGAATTTCTGAGGAAACGAAACGTGTCTTGCTGAGACGAGGGGCAATTTTTGAGGATTCAACTGATAATCGAGCTGAGGTTCTGACTCCTCAATAACTTTCTTCTTTGAGATTCACGCTGGAAAGTAACAATCCGATTTCTTTGAGTAGCGCTTCGGTGTCAATCGGCTTGGTTAAATATTTGTCAGCACCGAGACGATAACTTTTTTCTTCTTCGCCTACGATGGATAGCATGATGATAGGAATCTCTAGAGTTGCAGAAGCGTTTTTAAGTATAGCTGCTACCTCAAACCCAGTGATTTGAGGCATTATTACATCTAAAATAATTAGGTCTGGCCTTTCTTTTTTCACCTGTTGAATAGCATCTATACCGTTTTTAGCTTCCCTGACACTATACCCCTCTGCTTCTAGTTGCTGTCTGATAAGTTGGCGAATCTGCGCTTCATCATCCACAACCAAAATAGTTTTTTTCTGTTTAATCGCCGACGAAATTGCAGTTACCACAGCTTGCTTAGTTTTCCTTGTCGGTATGTCAATATTTTTTCTCTTTAACTCAACCGCTCCTCCTACACTAATAGGTAAAGTGAACGAGAAATTACTTCCCTTACCTAGTTCACTTTCTACCCAAATTTTGCCGCCATGATATTCTAGAATTTCTTGACAGATTGCCAACCCAAGACCTGTACCCTTTGGTTTGTCTGTCAGGGTGTTGCCTATTTGCTTAAATTGCTCAAATACTTTCCCTTGGTCAGTTTTCGCAATACCGATTCCAGTATCAATTACACTGACAGCAATCGCATTATTTGTTCTCCTAACTCTACAAGTTACAGAACCTTGCTCCGTAAATTTCACAGCATTGGAAATTAAATTAATCACAACCTGTACAAGTCTGTCTGGATCGCCGACAATTTCAGGCAATTCCTGCTCAATATCTTTGAGTAGTTCAAGTTTTTTTTCCTGGAACAAAGCAGATGTTGCAGCAATTGCTTGTTCAATTATTTTGGGAATGAAAATTGTCTCATTTTTCCCCTCAATCTTTCCTGACTCTAACTTTGCTAAGTCGAGGACATCATTAATTAAAGTTGTTAGCCTCTCTCCCTCAGAAACAATGATTTCAAGGTTGCCTCCTACTTGCCTAATTGCCTTTTGAATCTTTTGGTTTTCAGTGCGAATTTCAGGAAAAATAGTGCTATCTAGTTTTTTCTTAATAATCTTGGCAAATCCAAGTACAGATGTCAGCGGTGTCCTGAGTTCATGGGACACCATCGATAAAAAATCTGATTTAGCACGACTGGCAACTTCAGCCGCTTCTTTTGCTTGTTGTAAGGCTTCCTCAGTCCTGACGCGCTCGGCAATTTCAGCTTTCAGTGATTCATTTGCTCTCGCTAATTCTGCTGTTCGTTCCTGAACCTTAATATCTAATTGATCATGCGCTTTGCTTAGTAAGTCTTGGGCAAATTTACGCGACTTTACTTCATTTTCTAGTTCAACATTTGCTAACTCAAGTTGTTTGGCTTGTCGTTTCACCTCCTCCGTTTTTTTAAACAGAGAAACAAAAACTGCAACTTTTGATATCAACATTTCCGCCTCAATCGGCTTGAACAAATAGTCAACCGCACCTAGGGAATAACCTCTGGAAACATGGGTTTCGCTGCGATAATTTGCTGTGATAAAAATAATTGGGGTGTGCTGCGTTCGCTCTCGTTGTCGAATCAGTGTAGCCGTCTCAAATCCATCCATCTCTGGCATTTGAACGTCTAGCAAAATCACAGCAAAATCCTGTTTTAGCAGACATCTCAAGGCTTCCATACCAGATGAAGCTCTCACCAAATTTTGACCAAGGCTTTCCAATATCGCCTCTAAAGCCACCAGATTTTCAGGATGGTCGTCAACCATAAGTACATTAACTTTCGGTTCCAGATGCATATTTTCCCTAAGAGCGAAACTTGTTTCTTATAAAACTTATACAACTCACAAAATGCCTATATACTAATCATATTTGATTTATAAAATGCCAAAAGCTTTTGTAGGGTAGGCATCCTGCCTGCCTTTGACCTTATTTTTACAAAATGTCTAATAACTAATCAAAAGGTTTAACTGCAAAATCTCCCAAGGTCACAGTAAAACTTTGTTGTTGTTCAGATGCGACAAAGTTAATAATGACTTCACAAGCAACCGCAACGGTTAGCATTACCAAATTCCTGGCTAATGGGTAATCGCAAACGTCGTCATTTGTTGGTGAAGGAACGCGATAAATATCATTCCAAATTACCTCCGCATAATCGCGCTCTAATCCTACATGGAGACAAGGAATCTGAGTATTTTTGCAGTAATCTTGCACTGCTTGACGCCCTATGCTGTTATCAAAAGTGTCAATTACAAGACTGGTATCCCGCAAAAGTTGAGCAGCATTTGTTGATGTCAATTCTTTAGAACGCCCATCCACAGTTATTCCCAATGCACGATACAAAGTATTTGTCAGGATTTTGGCTTTGTATGCGCCAACATCTGATTTGTAATAAGGTTGAGTCGAGAGGTTACGTTCTTCAATGCGATCGCGATCGATTACCACTAGCTTAGCAAAGCCAGAACGAGCGAGATTTTCAGTAATATTTGCCCCCAAAGCACCAGAACCGCACACAGTTACAGGGAAGTCTTTGATCTGTGTCATTAGTGCGGGAGTTCTGTGCAGTTGTTCGTGAAAAAAGATAGACATACTCTTGGGTAATAGGTAATTGGTAATGGGTAATTGGTAATGGGTAATTGGTAATTACCTGGTTTCGCTTACAAACAACAAACAACAAACAACAAACAACAAACAACAAACAACTAACAACAACTAACTACCAATTATCTCGTGCTTCGATAACACCAACGAGGGATTGTAAGTCAAAGTGGTGATCGTAGCCACTCAGACAAATACCAGAACTAATCACAGTTAAATCACCTTTGGAAATAGCAGAAGTGTGATGTTCACCGTTGCGAGTTGTCCACTCAACTTGCCAAAAATCACCGCGATCGCGAAAATCTCGCAATTCACCTCCACCCATCTCCAATGCATCCTGTAAAAGTCCTTGATCACTCGTAACTCTCCGACTTTCCTCCCGTTCCTGAAGTCTTCTGTTACGTCGCGTCTGTCGTGTCTGTCGTGGCGCCCTCACCTCACGCTGATGCTGTATTCTTAGTCGATACTCGTCTGTTTGCTGCAAAGCCAAATCATAGACAGTCAACATTTCCGGTGTCATCCCCCCAAAGCGGACATTTTCCACAGTCGTTAGCTGTCTCAAATGTTCTTTTAGCTGTTGAGCTGGTTGAGGTTCGGCCCTTCTGTCGATTTCGTCAAACCACCAAGCACCGCCATCAAAGCGAGCGATAATTAATTCAAATGCAGATGCTTCTGTCACCAGATGTATCGGTATCGGTTTAGCTGTACCCATGCGTTGTTGCATATCCGATTCATTGACTGGGTAAGCAAGCCAAGTCTGTCCCTGCAAAAGATATGCTAGTCGTAGACGTAGCGGTTTGAGTAACTTGAGATATTCCGCTAGTTGGGGCAAACTGGGTTCTTCTACAACTTCCGCTGTTTTCTCATTTACTGGCTGAAAAATTCCCCATCCTTCAAAGTCTTGGGGTTGGGGAGTGAAGGTGAAAATTATCCCAGCTACCCTGGTTCGTACTTTTCCCCCACCTACGCAAGGTGCGAGAAACTGAGTATTAGGTAGCTGTGCTTCCTGTGCGGCAATTTGGTTCAGAAGGTTGCGGATATCTGCCATGATTTTGCCCTTTTTACGCTGTTTGGGAATTTCAAGCCTCTGTTTCAGGTCTGGAAACAATCCCAAATCCAAGATAGATCACTAGCATAGCCTGCCACGCTTAGCGGCGACGGAGTGGCCAATTGGGTTGCTTCTGCTAGGGGGAAAGTTCTGATCTCAAACTTTCCATTCTGTAAGGGCGATCGCTATTCCTTCCTTGAACTCTGCTGCCAAATTCTCGTTAGTTGCTAATTTCTCTAATTTGTGGTATGCAGTGGGAAAGTTTTTCAGAGCGGCGATCGCATGAAATCTCACACTCGCTGACTGATCTGCCAACAATCCAATTAACCCATCAATTGCAGATAGATCTCCCAACTGTCCCAATGCTTGTGCTACAGTTTGCTTGACAATTGACACTTTTTGTGAAGCTTCCCAGTTAAGAAAATCGCCCAGAATCTGAGCAGCTTGCCCTTTGAGAGTTGGTTCGTTTAAACTTCCCAGTACTCTGACAATTTCAGTAACGCATTCGGTCGATTTATCACCGAGGGAAAGTTGCAAATAGTCTAAAGCCTTACTTGTTTCTACCCAACCCAAAGCGCGGATGAAATCAATGCGTAAGGGAACTGGCGTTGCTGGGGACTTGAGAACAGCAAACAAAGCATCAGCGGACTCATTTGTACCCAGACGACTTAAGGCGATCGCCGCTTGTCGGCAAACTTCCTTATTGAAATCATAGAGTAATGGTTTAAGCTGATTGAGCAAGTCTAATTCTTCCCTGAGATGTCCACGCAAACCCAAACCAATCACAGCTTCCTTTCTCACCCCTGCTGCGTGGTCATGCAAAGCCTTGAAGAGAACGGGGATAATTCTGGAGTCGTGGAAACTATTAAGGGCTTCAATCGCCGTAGAACGCACTAATACTTGAGGATCTTCAACCACACTTAGTAAGGGCTCAATAATTCCAGGGTGACGAATTTGGGAGAGTGAAGTAGTCGCTAACAACCGCGTTTCTGGATCTGCTAAGAGACTACTCAAAGCCTGAAGTGCCGATTCGCCTAGACTAGAGAGTGCTGCTGCTGACATTGTTGCTAATTCTTCGTCTTCAGCAGTTTTCAGCAAATCCACTAAGGCAGCGATCGCCGTGGGATGATTAAAACCACCCAAGATACGACCAGCAAACCAACGTACCTCTAATTCTGCCTCGTCGTCTTGAAGAATTTCAATCAAGGGTGCGAGTACTTTCTGTATGTCTCCTTGGGATAGCAAAATTTCTGCCAGACTAGGAAAAACCTTCGCCACTTCCCAACGTTCTTGAAAGTCACCAGATTCTAGGACATCCAAAGCCAGGTTGACAACAGTTTCTAAATCGGATTGATTGAGATCTTGCCAAGCTGAATCAGTTTGTTTGGCTTTTTTACCAAGTGGCAGTTGCTGCAAGTATTGATTGAGCAATGACCAATTTCCCTCTTGTCTTGCAGCAGTAGCTTGTTCTAAAACTTGTGTCATTATTTGAAGTTTTAATTTGTGGCGAGATTTAATTGAGTCTGAAAGCTGTGGGCAGAAGCTGTGCCTTCTTATATTTCATGCATAGCTAACAGGATAAAGCAACTGAACGCGAGTACTTCTAGTCCAATAATTCATCAAATCGATGAATTTCTTGCATTCCGCAGCTAGTTCTGAGTGAAGAGGAACTCAAGATTCTTCTCTGCTAGCTCAGAAACTTCACAAAAATTTATTAATCTTTATGCTGCTTTACAAAGCGTTTTTTTTGCTATCTGCTGGGTAGCAAGCAGCGCCAAACGTGAATATTAGCTACTCTTTAAAGCTTTAAAGTCATCAATCCTAGGAAGGAAAAAATTTTTTCTATGCAAAAACTGCATTTTTGTTATGCGACTTGTCCACATTACGAAATATTTTGTAATAAAAGATACAAATCTTACTCTTAAGGTTACATAACCTATCAACAAAGAGCAACTGAATCTGCGCTCGCTCATGCACTTTCGGGGATTAGAGCGCGACCCACCGAGGATAAAGCTATGACAATTGCAACCAAGCCAGCAGCAAGCTTAAATAAATTTGAAAAATTCAAAGCAGAGAAAGATGGCCTTGCGGTTAAGACACAATTAGAAGAATTTGCCCAACTCGGCTGGGAAGCGATGGATGAAACCGACAGGGAGCACCGCTTAAAGTGGCTGGGAGTATTTTTCCGCCCAGTTACTCCTGGTAAGTTTATGATGCGGCTGCGTCTAGCCAACGGTATTATCACCAGTCCTCAATTGCGGGTGCTAGGGGAAGTTGTACAACGCTACGGACAAGACGGAAATGCAGATATCACCACTCGGCAAAACCTTCAACTAAGAGGAATCCGCGTTGAAGACCTACCAGATATTTTCAACAAATTTCAGCCAGTAGGTTTGACCTCGGTGCAATCGGGAATGGACAACGTGCGTAATATCACGGGTTCTCCAGTTGCAGGAATTGACGCTGCTGAGTTGTTTGATACACGGGAAGTGATTCAGCAGATTCAAGACATGATCACCAACAAAGGTGAAGGGAACCCAGAGTTTAGCAATCTACCTCGAAAATTTAATATTGCGATCGCTGGTGGACGCGACAACTGTGTTCACGCAGAAATCAACGACCTCGCATTTGTTCCAGCTTACAAAGACGAAGTATTTGGCTTTAACGTCGTTGTCGGTGGCTTCTTCTCCGGGAAACGTTGCGAAGCTGCAATTCCCCTAAATGCTTGGGTGACTGCTGAGGATATTGTTGATTTGTGCCGAGCGGTTTTAGAAGTTTACCGCGACCACGGTTTGCGTGCAAATCGGCAAAAGTCTCGCTTGATGTGGCTGATTGATGAATGGGGTATCGAAAAGTTTCGGACCCAAGTAGAAAACCAACTGGGAAGGAAACTACAAACCGAAGCCGAAAAAGATGAATTTATCTGGGACAAGCGTGACCATATCGGAGTGTATCCTCAAAAGCAAACAGGATTGAACTATGTAGGGTTGCATATCCCAGTTGGACGGCTTTTTGCAGAAGATATGTTCGATTTAGCACGAGTTGCTGAAGTTTACGGTACTGGAGAAATCCGCTTCACCGTTGAGCAAAACGTGATCATCCCGAACGTTCCAGATTCTCGCTTAGAAGCTTTCCTTGCTGAACCATTACTAGAAAAATTTTCTACCAAACCTGAACCACTAACACGAGCCTTAGTTTCATGTACAGGTAGTGAGTTCTGTAACTTTGCCTTAATTGAAACAAAAAATCGTTCCTTGGAAATGATTAAGGAAGTAGAAGCTGAACTTTCCTTATCAAATCCTGTGAGGATTCATTGGACAGGTTGCCCAAATTCCTGTGCTCAACCACAAGTTGCAGACATCGGTTTTATGGGTACCAAAGTTCGCAAAAACGGCAAAACAGTCGAAGGCGTTGATATTTATATGGGTGGCAAAGTTGGCAAAGACGCCACACTCGGTACCTGTGTCCAAAAAAGCATTGCTTGCGAAGACCTCAAACCGATATTGCGAGATTTACTAATCGAAAAGTTTGGAGCAAAAGTGAAGCAAGAAGCAGTAATTTCCTGAAGTTAAACAAGCAACTACCAAGCAGTTTTAAATTAATTGTTCCCAAGCAACTAACAAGCAACAACAAACAAGCAATGACGAATTTCACGAGACGGCAATTTATTATTACAGCAGGCGCTGCTACTGCTACTTCTTTGTTGGTTCATGGTTGTAGCACTGGTCCAACTACTTCTAAATCAGCATCAAATGCTGATAACGCACCTGTAAAGCTCACTCCTGAAAATACACCTGAAGTCAAAAAAGCTAAGTTAGGATTCATTGCTCTAACCGACTCAGCTCCCTTGATTATTGCTTCGGAGAAAGGCTTATTCAAGAAGTATGGAATGGACGAAGTTGAAGTCGTCAAACAACCTTCTTGGCCTGTCACCCGCGATAACTTAGAACTAGGTTCAGACAAAGGCGGTATTGATGGAGCACATATCTTATCTCCGATGCCTTATTTGATGACATTGGGCAAGATTACCCAGCAACCGGTACCGATGTATATCTTGGCGCGGTTGAATACTAATGGTCAGGCAATTTCTGTTTCTAAAACCTACAGTGACCTGAAATTAAGCTCAGAGGCTAAAGGACTGAAAGAAGCCTTTTCCAAAGCCAAAGATGGTGGCAAAAAAGAACTCAAAGCAGCGGTTACCTTTCCCGGTGGTACCCACGATTTGTGGATGCGCTACTGGTTAGCGGCTAGTGGTATTGACCCAGAAAAAGATATCTCCGTTGTTCCCGTACCACCTCCTCAAATGGTGGCGAGTATGAAAGTAGGGGGGATGGAAGCCTTCTGTGTAGGAGAACCCTGGAACGCTCAATTAGTTAACCAAAACGAAGGCTATACAGCGCTGATTACAGGAGAACTTTGGAAAGACCACCCAGAAAAAGCCCTGACTATGCGAGGAGATTGGGTAGATAAAAATCCCAAGGCTGCAAAAGCAATCACAATGGCGGTTTTGGAAGCGCAGCAGTGGTGCGATAAGCCAGAAAACAAAGACGAAATGGTTAAAATTGTCTCTGCTCGTAAGTGGTTTAACGTTCCAGAAAAAGACATTATCGAGCGAACCAAAGGCAACATTGACTATGGTAACGGTCGGACTCAACAAAATAGTCCAGTTGCAATGAAGTTCTGGGCTGATAATGCTTCTTATCCTTACAAGAGCCACGATTTGTGGTTCCTGACAGAAAACATCCGCTGGGGAAATATTCCTGCTGATACAAAAACCAAGGAACTTGTTGCTAAAGTCAACCGTTCTGACATCTGGAAAGAAGCAGCCAAAGCGATTGGTGTTCCCGATGCACAAATTCCTACCAGCGATTCCCGTGGCGTTGAAACATTCTTCGATGGCGTCAAGTTTGACCCAGAAAAACCAGAGGAATACTTGAAGAGTCTCAAGATCAAAAAAGCATAATTTGTTATTGGTTGTTTGTTGTTTGTGATAGGTGAGACGCCTGTTATACAGTAAACGACCAATAACAGGAAGGGCAAAGCATTGGCGTTGTTAAGTTATCGGTAATACCCAAATATTTCTGCGCAAATGCTTCTCCCCTACAGTAATGAAATGACCTGAAGCCCACAAATACTTACAAAAAAAATGACTGCCAAGCTTGACAGCCGTACTCAACCCAATCCTCTGATTGTTTTTTTCCAAAAGAACTCTCATAAAGTTATCCGTCCGCTGATGGCGCTCGCAGTTTTGCTAGTAATCTGGCAAATCTTATGTATGAGTCCTACCTCAAACTTACCTAGTCCTATCAAAGCTTTCCAGGATACTTGGGACCCTCTGATTATTCACCCATTTTTTGATAATGGCGGTACGGATAAGGGCTTAGGCTTACAAATTACTGCTAGCTTAGGACGGGTAGCAATAGGCTTTACTCTATCGGCGATTGTGGGAATTGGATTAGGAATTTTAGTTGGTACCAATAAGTTCATTTATGACGCTGTAGACCCAATATTTCAGGTGTTGCGGACAGTACCACCTCTAGCTTGGTTACCTATTTCGCTCGCAGCGTTTAAAGATTCTCAACCATCAGCGCTGTTTGTAATTTTTATTACCTCAATTTGGCCGATTATTATTAACACCACGGTGGGCGTTCAACAAATCCCCCAAGACTACAAAAACGTCGCTCGTGTGTTGAAACTATCTCGCCAAAAGTACTTCTTTAAGATTTTATTTCCCGCAGCAGTTCCTTACATTTTCACTGGCTTACGGATTGGTATAGGCTTGTCTTGGTTGGCAATTGTTGCTGCAGAAATGCTTGTGGGTGGTGTCGGGATCGGCTTCTTTATCTGGGACGCTTACAACAGTTCCAAACTAAGTGAAATTATCCTGGCATTAGTTTATGTGGGTGTAGTTGGTCTTTTACTAGACAGACTTGTAGGTTTCATCGCTTCCAAAGTTGTTCCTCAAGAGCAGAAGTAAATAGGTCATTGACAGCCAACAACAAACAACTAACAACCAACAACCAACAACTAATATGTCTACATTTGTTGAAGTTGACCACGTTGACCGCGTATTTCCACTGCCAAATGGTGGTCAATATATTGCCCTCAAAAATATTGAACTAAAAATCAAAGAGGGCGAATTTATTACCTTAATTGGACACTCTGGCTGCGGCAAATCCACCTTATTGAATATCATTGCCGGTCTGGATCAAGCCACAAATGGAGGTGTCATCCTCGAAGGAAGACAGGTAACTGAACCTGGCCCCGACCGGATGGTAGTATTCCAAAACTACTCGCTCTTACCCTGGCTAAGCGTCCGCGAAAACATCGCTTTGGGTGTGGACGAAGTGATGGCAAATCGCCCATCAGGTGAACGCAAAGGAATTGTCGAGCACCATATCGAATTGGTGGGACTAAAACACGCTGCTTCTAAGCGACCTGGTGAACTTTCTGGAGGGATGAAACAACGGGTGGCGATCGCACGTGCCCTAGCAATTCGTCCCAAATTACTGCTACTAGATGAACCTTTCGGAGCCCTAGACGCCTTGACACGTGGCGGTTTGCAAGAGCAGTTAATGAAAATATGCGAAGAAAACAAAGTTACCTGTGTCATGGTTACTCACGACGTTGATGAAGCTTTGTTGCTCTCCGATAGGATAGTAATGCTCACCAATGGGCCAGAGTCCCACATCGGTCAAATTATTGATGTCGATATTCCTCGTCCCCGTAAGCGCTTGGAAGTGGTAAATCATCCCAGCTACTACAGTTGGAGAAACGAGATGATTTACTTCCTCAACCAGCAGAAGAAAGATAAGCTGCGTAAAGCTGGCAAGTTGCAGGTGATTTCTCGCAATGGCTTAGAAAAAGTCAACCTGGACATTGGTTTTATTCCCCTCACCGATTGTGCTCCCCTGGTTGTTGCCAAGGAAATGGGCTTCTTCGAGAAATATGGCTTAGAAGAAGTCACCCTGAACCGTGAACCTAGTTGGAAGGCGATCGCTAAAGGAATAGTTGAAGGTAGACTAGACGCCGCTCAAATGGTCGCTGGAATGCCTTTAACTCTGACGATTGGCGCAGGAAATAAGCCCAGTGTACCGGTAGTCTGTGCCTTAACCTTATCTCGTAATGGCAATGCTATTACCCTGAGTAAAAATTTATACAACCAAGGCGTCCGCAACCTAGCAGACTTCAAAGCCGCGATTCAAGAGAATCCCGATAAAGTTCACACTCTCGGCATGGTATACCCATCTTCCATGCACAACCTGATGCTACGTTACTGGTTGGCCAGTGGTGGTATCGATCCAGATCGGGATGTCGGTTTAACGGTGATTCCACCACCACAGATGGTTTCCAACTTGAAAGCAGGGAACATTGATGGCTACTGTGTGGGTGAACCTTGGAACTCTCGCGCTGTCTACGAAGACCTAGGTTTTGTCGTCGCTACGGATTTGGATATCTGGGCCGGACATCCTGAGAAAGTGCTGGGTGTACGCGAAGATTGGGTAAACAAGCACCCTCAAACTCATATCGCTCTTGTGAAAGCGCTCTTAGAAGCTTGCGAATACTGCGATGATATGCGCAACCGGGAAGAGATTTTAGGGTTGCTGACAAAAGAGCAATATGTGGGCTCAGCCCCAGAATACACTCGACCGGGCTTCATTGATCCCTACAATCGCGGTATGGGTGAAAAACCGGAATACTTATCGCGCTTCAATCAATTTTATGTGGATCAAGCCAACTATCCAGACCAGATTGAAGGTTTGTGGTTAATGACACAACTCGCTCGTTGGGGATTGATTCCTTTCCCCAAAAACTGGGTCAATATTTTGGATCGGGTGCGGCGAATTGACTTGTTTGGTGAAGCAGCGAGAGATTTGGGAATTTTAGATACTGGACACGATCGCGGTTCGATCAAATTGTTTGATGGTACTGTTTTCAATCCAGATGACCCAATTGAATATCTCAAGAGTCTGGAAATAAAGCGTCAAATTCGTATCGAAGAAGTTGATATAGATCCTGTCGCTTTAATACGTTAAAAATTGCAGGTTGAAAGTGCAAATTTTCCACCTTTCGCTTCCTATCAATCCTCAACCTTTCACAACCTAAAATCATGACTACAATCAATAACAACATCTTTAACCCAGCACTAAAAACTCAAGAATCAAAAGTTAAAACTGCTGAACCTTTCCTGGCGATTGAGAATGTCTCTAAGGTTTATCCCACACCAAAAGGTTCTTACACCGTTCTTGAAGGCGTTAACCTGAACGTTTATGAAGGTGAGTTTGTTTGCTTAATTGGTCACTCTGGTTGCGGGAAATCCACCTTGCTGAACATGGTTGCGGGTTTCTCTCAACCCACCGATGGTTTAGTAACGCTCCAAGGAAAGCGCATCACTGAACCAGGGCCAGACAGGATGATGGTGTTTCAAAATTATGCTTTGCTTCCTTGGTTAACTGCTTATGAAAACGTTTACTTGGGAGTAGATTCTGTTTATCCCAACAAATCTCAGTCAGAGAAGAAGAAAATTGTCCGGGAACATCTGGATATGGTGGGACTGATGGAAGCTGCTGATAAAAAGCCTTCCCAACTCTCTGGAGGGATGAAGCAACGTGTGGCGATCGCTCGTGCTTTAGCTATTCGTCCAGAACTTTTGATTTTGGATGAACCTTTCGGTGCATTAGATGCGATTACTAAAGAAGAGTTACAAGAAGAATTGCTGAAAATTTGGCGAGACCACAAAATCACGGTTCTGATGATTACTCATGACATTGATGAAGCACTTTTCTTAGCTGATAAATTGGTGATGATGACTAATGGGCCATCGGCTCAAATTGGTGAAGTTATGGATATTCCTTTTAGTCGTCCTAGGAAGCGTTCTCGCATCATGGAAGACCCTCTCTACTACGAATTACGCAACTACGCCTTAGACTTCCTTTTCCGTCGCTATGCTCATACAGAGGTTGCATAGTTGACATCCTCCCCGTGCGTTCACACCGGGGAGGATGTCAACCTATCTGCATTGCGCCATCTTGACTAACTGAATTGACTACTCAAACTGCTATACATATCCGAGTAGCATTTCAGAGCATCTTCCAGGCTTGCTTCATCAATGTAACCCACTGCTGACTGAATGCAGCCATAGATATATCTGAGTAACTCACCTTTCTCAGGAGTCTCTAACTCATGGCAATCATCAGGAAGCCCGACATATTCAACACAAGCAGTCGTTAAGAAACAACCACCGCCACTACTATCCGATGTCTCATCATACTTACCTGTACGATCCTCTTTGTGATAGGTTCTATTGCCATCACGATCTTCTCGATAATTCCCCGTGCGGTCCGATTTCTCGTACTCACGATTTCCATTTCGATCCTCCCAGTACTTACCTGTGCGGTCTTCCCGGTAATATTTTCACATCGCTCATGTCTTACTCCATACTCCCAAAAATTGTGTATATGCGAGTAGATGCGTAGTACGTCAATGATGAGATCCTAACTAACGGACTAGCTCAACCGCAGCCGCTTCGCGACTCGGTTAGCTTTTTTCGCTGCCTTCGGCTGTCGGTTGCAGCGAAGTGTTGTTGTGGCTGGCGATTATCTTAGTATTCCCATACCAGTAAAATTATAGAGACTATCGGCTAAAACCAGCTTGAACTTAAACCCCATTGCTTCTAGCTTTTGAATTAATATCGCAGCAATCTCTGGCTTTGTTCGATAGGTATCTCCCCGTTTTAATCGTTCTTTTGGCTTGTAAACTTCAAAAAAGCTTCTTTCTAAAATACTAAGACAAAAGGAAAATCAATATTAAAAATTAGATATTTTAAGAGAACTGTTACCTGCCAATTTAACTGAAAGTTTCGCCCAATCCCACGGCTTCTAGTCGTGGGGGTGCGTTAATTAAACCAAAACTCCTGCCATCTCTGAATAAAATTTGCCCAGGTTTGAGCCAAACTGGAGATTTCGAGACGACCAAAATCATCTGCCCAAATTTCTGACCAATGGATGTGCCATCGAGATAATTGCCGCTGCATTTGAGCAAGTTCAAACCCCTGATCCACATCTAAATCGAGCGCCGTGAGTTCCAGAAACCCCTTACTCTCTCGAATGATCGCAAGTACAGCTTCAACATTACTCACATCCACACTCAGGACTGCCATCTGCAAAAAGTTTTGTGCCAGCTTGCTCATTCGCACAGATAGACGCTCACATCGAAATGCCAGTTCTTCCTCAGTCCAGTTATTCATACTTCTCCTAATAACTTGTGGATGATTTGTTTGACTTGCTCACCAATTGCCACATCTAAAATTTGCATTGAGCGATTTTGACGTGGGCGAAGATTCACCATCGATTCATACAAGATTTCTTGAGAAATTGAATTCCAGCTTGCGCCCCAAATATCCGACTGCCGACTTCCATTGTCAAGTAAAACAGCTTCACAGTCTGAGTGCATTTCGCCTCCGCCTGCCAAAATCCGGCGGCGGATGTCTACAACTGTTTTGATTTGACACTCCCCGCTCTAAAGAGACGGGGATTCTTGGTTCGCGGACTCGCCTTTAAACGACAGGATTGCTCCAACCGCCCAAGAGGGCAAATCTCCCCAAGCGTAAGTTCCGGCGTGCCCCGCCGTACTGAGTGCTAGTTTCAGGATGTTGATAGCTGCATTCACGTCCCTGTCCTCTACAAACCCACAATGAGGACAAACATGAGTCCTAGTTGATAGGGATTTTTTAACCTTCTTGCCACAGCTAGAACAATTCTGACTTGTGTTATGGGGTGGCACAGCAATGGTAACCTTTCCATATTTAAAACCAAAATATTCTAACCACTGACGGAATGTTGACCATCCAGCATCACTGATTGATTTAGCGAGATGCCGATTTTTGACCAGCCCTTTCACATTTAAGTCTTCATAGGCTACCAAATCGTTAGATTGGATGACGGAGTATGCAACTCGTTTGCAGTACTCTTTTCGTTGCCTACTTACTCCTAAATGTTTCCGAGCGTATCGGTTTCTCGCTTTGTGGTAGTTTTTGGACTGCACTTGGGCACCCTTGACGAACTTCTTAGATTTCTTTCGGTTCGCTCGATTGAGCTGACGCTCTGACTTTCTATAGAACTGAGGACAAGGCTCTGTATTGCCTTCGTTGTCAGCGATAAAAAACTTCAGTCCTAAATCCAGTCCTACCATTTTTCCGGTTAGATTGGACTCAATTTTAACCTTCACATCAATTGCAAATTGAGCGTAATATCCATCAGCCCTACGGACTAATCGAACTCGCTTAATTTGTTTAATGTCATAAAAGTTAAGGTCATAAGTCCCTTTCATTTTAAGAGTTCCGATGTTTTTTCCATCTCGAAACGTAATAGCTTTTCGATTGGCTGACAACTTCCAGCCACTGGTTTTATACTCAACCGAACGACAGTTCTTTTTAAATTTCGGAAAACCCTTCTTACCCTTAACCTTCTTCTTGCAGTTGTCAAAAAACCGAGCAATAGCGCTCCAAGTTCGTTCTGCCGCAGACTGTCGAGCCATTGAGTTGAGTTCGTCGGCAAATGGGAATTTTACTGCAAGTACGGCGCAATATTTGTTAAGGTCATATTGGCGTAAACCCTTGTTCTCCATCCAGTAACGCAAGCATTTGTTTTGAATGAACTGCGATGTGCGAATTGCCTCATCTATAGCCCGATACTGAGCTTCTTTTCCCTTCACCTTAAACTCGTAAACAATCATGGGTTCGACCTAACCACCACGACTCTTATGTTAGCATTTCCACATAAGAGAGTTGATGAAGTTTTATAGCTTCGTTGTTAAATCTATTGGTCAGCTCCGTCCCTACGCTGACCCGCCTTATATCCCCGTCCTAAAGGAGCGGGGTTTTACGGCGCTTCCCGATAAAACCGATGGACTTCAAGCATTTCTGTGATTTGTTCTGGTGTCGCTGGTTCGTGCAAGATGTGAATGATCAATTTCGAGATTGAGAGTGAATATAATTCAGGTTAACAAGATCTGGAGTATTGCGGTAGCCGATCTTGCAGTGCTATCCAGTAAGCTGTTCAGCATTTAGGTTGGGATACCCAAATTCATCAAAGGGAACGGGGAACAGCCATTTTAAATGCACAACAGCGTATCCGCGTATCCGCGATCGCACCTCTCAAGACTGACGCCAAACTCCAGGCGAATTAATTCTTTCTGGCGATCTGCTTGCTCTTCTCGCTTGCGCTATCGCTATCGAGTGGTGCCTTCCTTTCTCCCTGACGCCCACACTGCTCGTTCATGTAGCGATCGCATTGATCAATGGTACTAATTCGGTAGAATTCCTGAATTTTCAGCAGTTAGACGCAGTAGTGCAGGATAATCTCCAAGATTAGGGGGATTAGTGGGATATCCTATCCTCGTAACTCAACAGAATGTCTGAACAGTTATTGAATGATGCAAGGATATAGCATCAGACTACCTAAAATAAATAAGGCTCAAATTGCTAAAGAAATCATATTGCTTGTGCTATTTTAGTCTGGATCAGACTTAAAGATATTGCTTATAAAACTGGTCAAACTATTTATCAAATCAAATACAAGCTTTTGTCAGACTATTTAATTCAACAATTGAAACGACCGGATATTCTCATGTCTTTGGTCTAGTTTTTTGGCACACAGCGTAGCATAGAAGCAAAGCGTGCTTGTGACAGTTGCGTAAGTCCTGAGAGGTTTTTTAGGCAAAATGTCACGTAATTCCAATGCAAGCGGAAATGATATAAGTCTACTAAAAGTGGACTTTAGCTGTGACGCCGGAGTTTGAAAATGAGGCGGTTTTTGTCGTCAACCCGTGAATGCTGCAAAAACTAAGCTTCCTACAATTATCCCTTATCTAAAAGTTTGCCAAACCTTATAGAAACTAAAGTCAAACGCACAATTAATGTAGAAATCGCATAGTTTCCATGCAATTAATTGATAATGAGGGAAGGTTTTGTAGCTAAAGATACGAAACTATATATTTAATAATATTAGGCTAATCAGCAAGACAACTTAAGCAATCTGCCATTGCGAAATCAACAACTATTTTTGAATATGTGCGCTAGCAAATTAGAGGGTTTCTAGTTAAACAAAGAGACAATTACACCTCTATTTATTAACCAAGAGAAATATTAGTTAATTTCAGTTTGCTAGCGATAGTCTAAATATCTCAAAAGTTAGATTTTTCGAGTTAGGTCAATTCAGGGTTAAGAGATTAAAATGCGGAAAAATTAGTGCAAGTTTGTACTAAAAAAAACCGTACTGACAAGCCCGAAACTTAGAGCCTCTCTATCACTCCACTCGTTCCAGTTTTGCCCCTAGGAAGTATTTCATGCTGAAAGGATTACTCTCGTTTAGCGATCGCTATAAGATATTGCACCTGAGTTGGTTTGCATTTTTTCTCACCTTTGTCTGCTGGTTTAACTTTGCTCCCTTTGCCACCACAATTGCCAAAGAGCTGAGTATAACCCCTGAGCAAATCAAAACTTTGCTCATCTGCAACCTCGCTCTGACAATTCCAGCACGAATCATCATTGGGATGCTGCTGGATCGTTTCGGAGCTAGAAAAACCTTCTCAATTTTACTGATTTTTGCGGTGGTGCCATGTATGGCAACGGCACTGTCTCAAGACTTTAACCAATTAGTCTTGAGTCGTCTGCTGATGGGAATTGTAGGCGCTGGCTTTGTCGTCGGTATCCGCATCGTAGCGGAATGGTTCCCCCCTAAAGATATTGGCATTGCCGAAGGTATCTATGGCGGTTGGGGCAACTTTGGTGCATTTGGTGCAGAATTTGCCTTGCCATTGCTTGCAGTAGGTACAGCATTTCTGGCTGGGGGTGCGTCAAACTGGCGCTTGGTGATCGCCTTGACGGGTATAATTACCGCTGCTTATGGCGTGATTTATTTCCTTAACGTCCAAGATACTCCTACTGGCAAAACATTTCGTCGTCCCAAGCGCAGTGGCGCAATGGAAGTGACGAGTGCTAAAAGCTTCTGGGCCATGTGTTTGTCTAATCTTGGTTTGATTCTGGCTTTGGCCTTATTAACTTGGCGTTTAGCCCAACCTAAAATTGGCTTCTTCAACAATACCCAAATGTTGGTGGTTTGGGGTTTGTTAGCAGCACTTTATGCTTTCCAAACCAATAAAGCTTTCTCAGTAAACCGAGAAGTAATCATTGGTAAGAAAACCTATTCTCCAGCTCAACGCTATCAGTTTCGCCAAGTTGCTATTTTAGAGTTTTGCTATGTGGCAAGCTTCGGATCAGAATTAGCGGCCGTTTCCATGTTGCCAGGATTTTTTGAGAAGACGTTTGGACTAGAGCACGTCATAGCTGGGATGATTGCGGCTACATATCCCTTCCTGAACTTGTTTTCTCGTCCTAGTGGTGGCTTAATCTCCGATAAGTTTGGCTCCCGCAAGTGGACGATGACAATTATCATGGTTGGGATTGGTATTAGCTATCTGCTGGCACATGGGATTGATAGCACTTGGTCATTACCAGTGGCGATCGCTGTTACTATGTTGGCTGCTTACTTTGCCCAAGCTGGTTGCGGTGCTACTTACGGAATCGTACCTTTGATTAAAAAAGAAATCACCGGACAGATTTCTGGTAACGTCGGCGCTTACGGAAATTTCGGTGGTGTAGTCTATTTGACAATTTTCAGCCTAACAGATGCGCGAACATTGTTTGAGGCTATGGGTGTTGCTGGCCTAGTTTGTGCAGCGCTGTGTGTCTTTTTCCTCAAGGAACCCCAAGGCTCATTTGCAGCCCACGGTGAGACTGAAGAACCAGAAGTGGCAGCTTCACAATCTTCCCTTATAGTGGAAGAATGAAAAAAAGGAATAGGTAAATATTACTAGCGATAGGCAGAAAGCTTTGCAGCAACAACAGCGGGTTAATCCCCGCCCGAACAGGAAATCAGGTCATCAAATTGGGTATCAGTTATGACGGAATCAATACGAACCCTTTGTCCTTACTGTGGCGTTGGCTGTGGCTTAGAAGTATCGCCCCCAGCACAACCAGGTAAAGAAATTAATCGAGATAGTGAAGGGAGACCAATCTGGAAAGTTAAAGGCGATCGCGCTCATCCTTCCAGTTATGGTTTAGTTTGTGTCAAAGGTGCCACAGTCACTGAGTCAACCAAAAAAAGCCGCTTACGCTATCCGATGATGCGTGATTCCCTAGATCAGCCCTTCGTGCGCGTTTCCTGGGAAGAGGCCCTGAATCGTGTAGCTAGTCGCCTGCAAGATGTTGTGACAACAGCAGGCCCCGATGCTATGTGTATGTACGGTTCAGGTCAGTTGCAAACCGAAGATTACTACGTCGCCCAAAAATTGCTCAAAGGGTGTATGGGGACGAATAACTTTGATTCCAACTCCCGACTGTGTATGTCTTCGGCTGTCGCAGGTTATACCCAAAGCTTTGGTTCTGATGGCCCTCCCTGTTGCTATGAAGATTTGGAAATGACCGATTGTGCCTTTTTAATTGGCACTAACACCGCAGAGTGTCACCCCATTATCTTCAATCGTCTGGCGAAATATCACAAGAAAAACCGCCATGTCAAAATGATTGTGGTAGACCCTAGACGGACACCCACGGCTGAAGCAGCGGATTTGCATCTGGCAATTCAACCAGGTACAGATATCGATCTGCTCAATGGCATTGCCTACCTACTTATAGAATGGGGAAAAATTGATTCCTCGTTTATCGAAAACTTTACTAATAATTTCCCAGCTTATGCTGAGGTGGTTAAGTACTATCGGCCAGAACTCGTTGCTGAACGCTGTGGGATTACAGAGAATGAACTCAGAACCGCTGCTAAATATTGGGCTGAGTCTCAGCGCGTCCTCTCCATGTGGTCGATGGGTGTTAACCAATCCTCAGAAGGTACTGGTAAGGTGCGGACGATCATTAATTTGCACCTGATGACTGGTCAAATTGGTAAACCGGGGTGCGGGCCATTTTCCCTGACAGGTCAACCTAACGCAATGGGTGGACGGGAAACTGGCGGTTTGAGTCATATCCTACCAGGATATCGCTCAGTGAAAAATCCCCAACACCGCGCTGAACTTGAAGAATTTTGGGGACTTGAATCAGGACAAATTTCGCCTAATCCCGGTCGTAGCGCTTGGGACATCATTACTGGTTTGGAAACTGGAGATGTGAAGTTTCTCTGGATTGCGGCTAGTAATCCAGCGGTGAGTCTACCAGACTTGGAACGCACCAAAGCAGCTTTAAGGCGATCGCCTTTCACTGTCTACCAGGAATCTTATTACCCAACAGAAACCGCAGACTACGCACACGTCCTACTCCCAACCGCACAGTGGGGCGAGAAAACCGGCACGATGACTAATTCTGAACGTGTGGTAACTCTCTGTCCAGCGTTTTCTAGCGCTCCTGGAGAAGCCAAACCCGACTGGGAAATCTTCGCTGAAGTCGCACGTCGCCTCGGTTTTGCTGACAAGTTCCCCTTCCAGACATCTGCGGAAGTTTATGCAGAATATATCCAGACCACTAAAGGTCGCCTCTGTGATATGAGTGGTTTAAGCCATCAGCTTCTCCAGGAAAAAGGCCCCTTACAATGGCCATACCCAGAAGGATCTGCACTCAACAAAGACGTTTCAGCGAAACGCCTCTACAAAGATTTTCGCTTCCCTACTCCCGACGGACGAGCCAAATTTGGTGCTTATCACTCACGAGGACTAGCAGAACCGCCCGATCCAAATTATCCCTACATCTTGACAACGGGGCGTCTTTATGGTCATTGGCACACCCAAACTCGGACTGGTCGCGTCCCGAAGATTCAGCAGATGTATCCCAATCCTTTCATTGAGATTCATCCCCGCGATGCGGCTAAGTTAGGGATTGAAGAAAACAGCATGGTAGAAGTGCGATCGCGTCGCGGGACCAGTCGCTTCCCTGCTAAAGTTACCAAGGCGATCGCTCCTGGTACAGTCTTCGTTCCTATGCATTGGGGTGCACTCTGGGCCGACAATGCCGAAGCCAACACTCTCACCCAACCAGAAGCTTGTCCCGAATCTTTGCAACCAGAATTGAAAGCCTGCGCTGTACAGCTTTTGCTGGTTCCTATGAATTCTGGTATTACACAAGATTTACTTGAGGCCTCCCAATCTAGTATGCTCACAGCATCCCCTTCGGTGAAGGCAAGCAGAAGAGATGCGGTGGTTTCGGAATCTATTTAAACAACTTCGGATTTTGACCGATGTCGATCATTTTCTTGGCTTTCTCGACAGAATAGAAAACCTTGTTGCCAAACTTCTATCACTAGCAATGGTGGTGGTACTGATCTACACAGTGTTTGACTTAGGTGTATTTTTGTTTAACTCCCTCTATGTACCATCCGAGTCTCGCTCTGAAAAAGTATTCATCATCGAAATCTTCGGGCTATTTCTCAATATCTTGATCGCCCTAGAACTTTTGGAAAATATCACAGCTTACCTGCGCAAACACGTTGTTCAGGTAGAGTTGGTATTTATTACTGCTTTAATTGCGGGTGCTCGGAAAATTATTATTCTGGATTTTTCTAAAGTAACCGGCGGTCAATTAGTTGGCTTATCAGCGGCAATTCTTGCCCTAGCAATTAGTTATGGAATAATGCGCATGATGCATGTCAAAAATCATTGATATATGGCAATTTTATGAGTAATTTTTTTCAATTTGAAGCCGATTTTGTTGAGTCACTACGCTGTATTCCTATGCAAGTAAGGATAAAATTAGACACTTGCGGCACCAAGCTAAAATTAACCCACTGGCACCAGTTTACTCAACAAGAATGTCAGACACTTGTGGAGAAAGATTGCACAACAGCAGAGGAAATAGCAGAATATAGGCAATACTTGCAACAGCTAGTTGTTGAACATACAGGTACACCTGCATCTGAGCTCCCAGTTGATCCACATCCTGCTTGGATGGATGCCACAACAATTCCTGATACTATTCAGGAAAAGGCTCAAGAACTTGGAGTATCACTGACTCTTGAACAATGGGAAGCATTAACTCCCACACAGCGTTTTGCGTTGATTAAACTCAGTCGTCCTAGTCATGAAAACAAAAACTTCTTACCCGCACTTCAAGAATTTAAGCTGATTTAATTAAAAAGATGACTTTTAATCAGCAAACATTCAGACATCAGCGTGACGAAGTTTATGAGAAACTTGCCAAGCCTGGTAATGATTATTCCATATATAGCAATAAACATTATCAAGGTGAGATTCTCTTAGGAGATTACCTGGTTGAACAGGTATTTCAAGATAAAGATTCTGGTTTTTATGCCCTAGGATTAGTATCAGTTTCTGGAGATAATCCAGCAGTTTTAGTAGTACGTGGCTTTGGTAACTGGGGGATTTTAGAAGAATTTCCCAAAGATTTTTTTCCCTATCAAGATATTCCGGATGTTTTCCTGACTTTATCTGATGAACACTTACAATCAGCTAAAAAAGTTGGGGTAATACAGTGGCTACAGAATAAAGCTTATTTGGGAATGAAAGCTGAGCTAGTTGGTCAAAGTTTAGGTGGTAAAATTGGGCAGCAATTGACGATAGAAGCGCCAGATTTTATTCATTCCTTAGTGACATTCAATTCCATAGGAATCTCGTTAAAAGAACTGGAAAAATTTCAAGGAAATACTGAAATTTACCACTATCTGAATGCCGCTGATGTAGTTCCCTATGTGTTGGGAGAAGCATTTTTACCGGGAATTATTTTTCAAGTATATAGTCCAAATATTAAAAATTTAGATTTGTTAGGTCAGCATAATAACATAGTTTTCGATCAGCCGATAACTATAATTAAGCAAGTTGAATTTGAAACATTTAATTGGGTGCGTTCACTGCAAAAATCAGTTAAACAATATAGTGAAACAGTTCAAAAAGAAGTAATCGACTTAAGTCAAATCTATAATGAAAGTGGCACAAACCTGAATAATTTAAGTCAAACTATTCAACAACAGATGGAAATCTATCGTCAAGTTGTTAAGCAAGAATTAAGTCAAATCAGGCAAGCAATTCAACAAGAAGTGATTGCGGGTAATGAAAGCAAAAGTTCTGCTCTATTTATTCAGGAAAAAGTTAATTTTTCGGCTGAAGCAATTCAACAACAATTAGATAATTTGAGGAAAATTGTTCCCGAAGAAATTAACTGTTCTGGTCAAACTTTTCAGGATTTTAGCCAAACAATCAGACAGGAAATTCAGGAAGCAATTTCGACAATCCAACAAAAAATTGAGAAGTTTTTGCCAAACAAAAATGCCTAACGACTGTTAGCGTAGCGGCGCGTACAGCCTGCGGCATGAAAACAGCGCAGTCACGGCTACATGAACGATAAGGCTCTCAGCCTGCGTAGGCAGGCTTAGTTCATGTAGCCCCACCCTTAAGGGTGTGGGTATTGTGTCTTAAGGCTCTCAGCCTGCGTAGGCAGGCTTAGTTTTTGTAGCCACACCCTTAAGGGTGTGGGTATTGTTTGTTAATCTACTTTGAAGGCTTACTTACCTGAGCAAGAAGTGCTTCCAATTCAGCAACTTGAGCACCGCCCGAAATAGGCTGTCCATTCATGATTAGGAAAGGAGTACCATTAATTCCCAATTTTTCAGCCATTGCCACATCTTTTTGAATTGCCTCATCCGCAGCCTTACTCTTACGAGCTTCATCAAACTTTTTGAGGTCTAAATTCAAGGATTTAGCAGTAGCAACATAGAGTGGTTCAGCTAACTTTTCTTGCTGAGAAAATAGCGCATCTTGGAACTCCCAGAATTTTCCTTGTTGGCCCGCAGCCCAAGCAGCTTTAGCCGCCGGCATTGCTTCAGCATGAATCTGGGTGAGAGGCAAATGCTTGTAAACTAGCGTTACTTTATCCTGATTTTTTGCCATGAATTGCTTCAAGGTTTGATGAGCTTTTGCACAATAGGGACATTGAAAATCAGAAAACTCCATCAACACAATATTTTGTGCTTTTGCTCCTGTTGCTGGAGATTCACCAATCACCGATTTTGGATTAGCTTTCATTCCTTCCACAAATTCTTTTTGTGCCTGCTGTTGTTTCTCCTGTTTTTCCTTTTGGTAGGCTTGAACAGATTCCAAAACTATTTGTGGATTGTTGCGAATAATCTGCAAAACTTTGGCTTCTAATTCAGGGTCTGTTGATTTAGTGTTGCTGGCTTGAGTAGGTATTGAACAGCTATTCAAGCCCATGCACAACAGCAGCAATCCAATTGTCACTAATAGCCACTGAGCAGAAAAACGTTGCCTGCCAGATAATAGATTCATATATTTCACAACTTGTTTACTACCTAGTATTCTGACAGGCTTGTGTAAATGTTGCCCCAGCTTCGGAAAGATCTAACGCAAAGTAAGAATTTCTACCCCATCTGTAGTGACTGCTATGGTATGTTCAAATTGGGCGGAAAGCTTGCGGTCTTTGGTTACAGCAGTCCACTTATCGGCAAGAACCTCAACTTCCCAAACCCCTTCGTTAATCATCGGTTCAATCGTGAAAACCATACCTGGGCGAATACGCTTTCCCTTGCCTCTTTTACCATAGTGAGGAACCTGGGGAGCAGTATGAAAAATATTGCTAACGCCGTGTCCTACAAAGTCTCGTACCACAGAAAAACCATGTGACTCAGCATATTCCTGAATCGCAGCGCCAATGTCCCCAATTTTAGCGTCTGGCTTAACTTCTGCAATACCTCTTCTCAAGCATTCTTCTGTTACTTCAACCAACTTTTTGGCGAGTGGGGAAGGTGTACCGACGAAAAAAGTTTTAGAAGTATCGCCGTAGTAACCATCAAGAATTGGCGTCACATCAATATTGATAATGTCACCATCTTTCAAAATTTGCTTGGCGTTGGGAATACCATGACAGACAACTTCATTAATACTGGTACAGATTGACCGAGGAAAACCATGATAGCCGAGAGGCCCACTTTTTGCACTATGAGCTATTGTCCAACGCTCAGCCTCATCGTTAATTTCTAAGGTGCTTACTCCAGGCTTCACCATCGGTTCCAGGTGGTTGAGGAGTTCTGCAGCCAAGCGTCCAGCTTGACGCATTTTTTCGATTTCTCGGCTTGATAAAAGAACGATGGTTTCTGTTGCCATGAGTATTTATTCCAACCATTTCCCTAGCTCAGGGAGATATCTATCTATTAATCAACTTTACAATGAAGGATAGGCTTCCCGCCTGTCAGTAACAGGCATCTTGCCTGTTCTACTTACTGCAACTTGGTATGAGATGAGTTTGTTGATGCAATCCACAGGAGGACAGTTTGGAAGTCAAAGCCGCAGTAGCCTTTGAAGCCGGTAAGCCGTTAACCATAGAAACAGTTCACCTAGATGGGCCAAAAGCTGGTGAGGTACTGATTGAAATTAAAGCCACCGGAATCTGCCATACAGACGCTTATACTCTCTCTGGCTTAGATCCTGAAGGGCTTTTTCCAGCAATTTTAGGACATGAGGGTGCGGGTGTTGTCGTCGAGGTCGGTGAAGGTGTGACGACACTCAAACCAGGTGATCATGTGATTCCCCTCTATACTCCTGAATGTCGTCAATGTGAATACTGCTTAAGTCGTAAAACTAATCTCTGTCAAGCCATCCGCACTACCCAAGGACGTGGTGTTATGCCTGATGGTAACAGTCGTTTCTCCCTGGATGGACAAATGCTCCATCACTACATGGGGACATCTACTTTCGCTAACTACACGGTGTTACCGGAAATCGCTGTGGCGAAAATTCGCCCTGATGCTCCCTTTGACAAGGTTTGCTACATTGGCTGTGGGGTCACAACTGGTATCGGTGCAGTAATTTACACAGCCAAAGTTGAACCTGGGGCAAATGTGGTAGTTTTTGGGCTGGGTGGTATTGGCCTCAATGTCATCCAGGGAGCTAAAATGGTTGGTGCCAATATGATTATCGGGGTTGATATCAATCCGGCCAAGCGATCGCTTGCTGAAAAATTCGGGATGACTCACTTCGTTAATCCCCAAGAACTCGAAGGCGATTTGGTTGCTTACCTGGTTGACTTGACTAAAGGTGGTGCTGATTACAGCTTCGAGTGCATTGGTAATGTCAATGTCATGCGCCAAGCTTTAGAATGTTGCCACAAAGGTTGGGGGGTTAGTGTGATTATCGGAGTGGCAGGTGCTGGTCAAGAAATTAGCACCCGTCCGTTTCAACTTGTCACTGGCCGCGTTTGGAAGGGTTCAGCATTTGGGGGAGCGAGAGGACGCACAGACGTTCCGAAAATTGTTGATTGGTACATGGAAGGTAAAATCAACATTGATGATTTGATTACCCATGTAATGCCTTTGGAGCAAATTAATGATGCTTTTGAATTAATGCACAAAGGCGAATCTATCCGTAGCGTTGTCACCTTCTAGTTGTTAGATAAAAATATGGACTTAGTGTTATTCACCCAGCCATGTGAGTGTAATAGGTGATGCCATACAACGGAAGTTGATATTAATCTGAGAACAGTGATTGGTAACCAACAGTATTTTTGATTTTAGTGAGTAAAAGATGATGAAAATAGGATTTTTAACAGTCACAGCCTTACTAATTACCACAGCTTTTGCCACCCCAGTCAAAGCGCAGCGCATCTGTATCGTAGATAACAATAACAACGTAATCTGTGGACGACCAGCAAGCGATGACGATCTGCGACGATACAATAATTCTTCCTCCCAACAATCCATTCAAGATGTGCGTCGGGATGTTAATAAGATTTATCGAGATATGTTTGGTACTGATGCTGACAACGCTTCACTCAGAACCTGGGTAAGATCTGTAGAACTCGGCCGTTCCTTGGACGATATCCGCAAAGACATTGCTCAGAGTCCACAAGCACGAAACATGATTAACCAAGCTTACCGCGAAGTGCTAGGTCGTGATGTTGATGCGAGTGGTCTTCAAACCTATACATATTTTCTCATCAAAGGTAAGAACCTGAATGACATTCGTAACGATCTACGCAGAAGTGAAGAATTCAAAAACAAAAAGTAGGTTTCAGAACTGAGCGACAACAATATTGAATGGGGTGAGCAATGCCCACCCCTTCTGATCACTATTGACATTCCCAATTCCCGAAAGACTTGGGATTCTTGGGCTCAGATTGCCCTTTCTGGTCTCCCCTACTGAGGCCTTACTTTCTGATGTCGAAACGTTGCAGCTTCTTCCTCAAGCGTTGATTTCCGTGTGCCCCCCGGTATTCAACTTTATATAATAGCACTGTTAGTTAATTCTGGAAAGAAGCCTAGGTCCTAGGAAAGTGATCGCGAAAAAGTAGGATAGGCGTCCCGCCTGTCCCAGTAAGGGCGATCGCGGATAATTGTAGTATGGGTTCTCGCCTTCGGAGTGTTAGCTGGGGTTTGACCGATAAATTGCAGCCCGAATACTTCGATCCAGTGGTGTGCGACTGGTTAAGTCAATACCGCACTTACCTTCAGACTGTTGATTGACTTTTCAATGCCTCTACAATAGATCGTAGTACAATATATTCCTCTTCTTCTTGTATTTTTTTGAGCCATTAACTATTATAAATAGTTTGCATTTGCCATGACTAGAAACACCTTCCGAGATGAGGAGCTACTTGATTCTCTTGCTGACGCCAATCAGGAAAATCAGCAAAACCTTCAGCAAGCTCAGGAAGTAATTTACAAATACTTAACAAATCTCATTAAGAATTATTCTCCTGAAACGGTATTGCAGGAGTTTAAGCACTTATTTGTTTATTGTGATAGTACCGTTGGTTCAGAGGGATTGCAGGCTCTTTACAAGATTATCTTTAACAATGATGAAGAGGAATTTAAAAACACTCTAAAAAGAGCCTGCTTCATCTTGATTAACAACTGGTCTTTCCAGAGAAAGTATAACTATATACAAGAACTAATTCAAATCTTGGCAGAGGACACGGATAAGCATCCTACCCTATCTGCAAGCCTAAAACGCCTGAGAAGTTGGGTCACAAACTTCATCAATAGTCAAGAATATCAAGACCTTAAACTATTTGCCTCACCCTACTCAACTGAGGAAAGAAGCTATTGGAGTTATCGTTACACCTCTTATTTATTAGTTCCCCAATATCTAGACCCAAAAAATCCCAAAGAACAGCGAGAACTGGCTAGAAATCTTTCAAACAAACTAAAAGAAAAATACAAGCTAGATTTAGCTATGTACACAGCCCGCTGTAACTCTACCGTCTTTAAAGACAAGGAAACCAAGGAAACATCTAACCCTACAAAACTTGGAGATGATCTGACTCAGTTTGTGAGGAAAGTTATATCTAGAAATACTTTATTTACGTATACAGACCAAGCTCATATTTTTCTCCAGGAAACAAGGGAGCTTAATTATAAGGATTTTAAACTCAATCTCCAGAATTATTTATTTTTTTCTGTCGAGTCTGAAAATTCTTTGGAAATTAGCAAGACTAAACTTCAGGAAAACCTTGAAAATTTATATGAAGAACGCCACGAAGACAGCCTGAATATTGATTTGTTACTGCGAACTTGTAGGCAAGTGGTTGAATGGTTAACTACTGATAATAATCGGGAGCCTTCTTACCTGTTTACTTTGTTGGCTACTCAAGGCAATACTCTAACTTTAGTTATCATTTTGCTCAAAATAGTTTTAATTTGTGGGTATGTTCGCACTCATCTAGAAGTTTGCATCGCTCATTTGATTCACTATTACGATAAATATCCAGAAAAAGAATGTCAGTGGTTTATTGATTTCTTGGAAATTTTCAATTTAGTGTTTGCTATTTATACTGAAAATGTTCAGTACAACTTAGTCAAAGTCAAAGAAAATATTTCAGATAGTCAACGTGTAGTCAATTCCGATGAATATCGAATTTTTTCCCAATTAAAGGGTGCCGATTTGCGCGGTAACGATCTAAGCGGTGCTGACATACACAATAGCGATTTGAGCGCTGCAGACTTGCGTAACGCTAATCTGTGCGGTAGTGACTTAAGTCAGGCAGACTTGAGCCTTGCCAAACTAAGTAAAGCTAAGATGAGCGGTGTCATGCTCAATGAGGCTGAATTGATAGCTGCTGACTTGAGTGGTGCTGATTTGAGCAATGCTAGTCTGATAGCTGCTCAACTGCGTCGTGCTGACTTACGACAAGCAAATCTTAGCAATGCGACACTAAGCCGTGCTAACCTTTTTGCCTCAGATCTAAGCGGTGCAGACCTGAGTTCTGCTGATCTCCAGTATGCTGATTTGAGCTATGTCAATTTAAAAGGTGCTAATTTGAAGGATGCCAAACTTCAGTATGCCAATCTGAGCCATGCTAACCTTCAAGGCGCTAATCTCGCCGCAGCTAACCTCTCTTCTGCAACTTTGGAGTGTGCCTCCCTGCACTGTGCTGACCTAAATGGCGCTATATTACGTCAAGCGAAGCTTACTTATGCTAATCTGAGCAGTGCTAATCTCAGCCGTTCAGATCTGAGTTATGTAGATGCAAGTAATGCCGACCTAAGTTGTAGCAATTTGAGATATGCCTTCTTGCGTCACGTTAACCTGAATAATGCCAATCTCAGTAATGCTAATCTCAGTGAGGCTAATTTGTTCGGTACTAATCTGAACGTCGCAAATGTCAAAAATACTGAGTTTGGGAACAAATGCGAATTGTTTGAGGCTTAGATTTTTCCCCCTTCCCTTGTAGGGAAGAGGTTAATCAACGGATTAGGTTTTTCCTGAAATTTGACCGATGGGTGAAAAGTCAGGCCGATCTACCAAGTGATTGATTGACTAAATTGAACATGCAAGCTAAATATGGTCAGATGAACAGGCAACAGAGGTGCAAGTCATGGAACTGGCTACAACCCTAACAAGCCAGACAGTTCAGAATGCTGTCAGGGAAGCAGGTATTAACCCCAATTACTGGTATCCGGTGGGTTGGGGAAACCAACTTAAGCCTGGGGAAGTGATACCTGTGGTAATTTGGCAACAGGCGATCGCTGTTTACCGCGATGCTAACAATCAGATTCATGCCTTAGAGGATGCTTGTCCTCACAAAGGTGTAGCACTACATAAAGGGAAAGTCCAAGATTGTCACCTGACTTGTCGCTATCATGGCTGGGAATTTAATGGTAGCGGCGAATGTGTCAGCGTTCCTTACCTTCCCAAAGAACAAAAACTTCCTCGCGCCCAAGTCCGTAGTTACCCAGTCCAGGAAAAATATAATCTGATTTGGGTCTTTCCCGGCGATCCGTCCCTAGCAGACAGTTGTCAGCCACCAGATATGCCAGAATTTCAACATCCTGATTGGTTAATGGTGACAGTGACAGCCAAGATGCAAGCCCATTTTTCCATCTGTAATGAAAACTCGATGGATGTTTTTCACGGGTTTTTGCACGAAAATCTGCAAGGTTGGTTCAATCCAGTGCTCAAGAGTTTGCGGGAAACGGAAAACTCGGTTTGTGCTGAATATGAGGTTTCTTACAAAGGTCGCATGGCGAAGTTTTTAGGCTTGAGCGATCGCGCTTCTGAAATCACCACCCGCACAACTTCAGTTCAATATCGCTACCCTCACTATTACACCAACCTTGAAGGCATTTCCACACTTTACCTGATGCGGCAGCCAGTGGGGTTAACCGAGAGTCGTTCCTTCACCATTTTCTTTTTGAAAATTCGCTTACCCCAATGGCTGCTTCATCGCATCGAACCATTGCTGCAAGCCGTTCTCAGACGGTTCGTGTTTATGAAATTTCTCGCCCAAGACATTGAAATGATGGAAAGCGAACAGCAAAACTATTTGGCGAATCCCCAACGGCGTTATGTAGAAATTAACCCGGCAATTATTGCAGTTGAGCGATTGATTACCAGGCAATACGAAAAATTTATCTATGCACCGGGAAGACCCCCGTTATAGCTTTTCGCGACTTATCGAGACCTTGAGCGATAGCGATCGCGTTGCGGGGCGCACAAGAGCGCACAGCAGCGGTAGCGACATTGCGTAGCGTCGTACCGCGCTTGGTTTAACGGCGGGGCTTCCGGTGAGCGTCAGCCGAACCGATGAAAGGCGTTTAAAAGAGGGTGTTGAACTCCCTCTAATTTAACATTTAATGTATCGCATCTAACCAGTAAATATTGTAAAATAGAATAATGCTGACAATCACATACCGCTACCGAATCTATCCAGATGCCGCTCAAGAACAGATGATTGTAGAGTGGATGGAAATCTGTCGTGGTGCATTTAACTATGCTCTTCGAGAGATTAAAGATTGGTGTGATAGTCGTAAGTGTTTAATTGATAGATGTTCTCTTGCCAAAGAATACATCTTACCTGCTGACTTGAAGTTTCCCGGTGAAATTAAGCAGCTTAACAACTTGCCAAAAGCCAAGAAAGAATTTCCTAAACTAAGCGAAGTTCCTTCTCAAGTTCTTCAGCAAACGGTTAAGCAATTGCATCGAGGTTGGGAGTATTTTCAAGAACGTGGCTTCGGTTTCCCTAGATTCAAGAAATATGGTCAGTTCAAATCGTTACTGTTTCCTCAGTTCCAGGAAAATCCAGTAACAAAAGAGCAGCTCAAATTGCCCAAAATTGGTGCAATCCCCATTAACCTGCATCGACCTATTCCTAGCGGATTCACGGTTAAGCAGGTACGAATCTTGAGGAAAGCTGACCGATGGTACGCCAGTATCAGCCTTCAGTGTAATGTAACTGTTCCCGATCCAATGCCAGACTTCGTCTCGCTTCGCTATCACGGTCATCCTCTAGGTGTTGACGTGGGGCTATTTGCATTTTTAGCAACCAGTGACGGTGTTTTCGTAAAACCGCCTAAGTTCTTGAAGAGTTTACAAAGCAAGCTGCAATTGCTGCAAAGTAGACTATCTAGGAAACAGAAGCGGTCTAACAATTACGAAAAACAGCGTCTTAAAGTTGCAAGGCTTCACCACACAATTGATAACACGAGGAAAGACTTTCATTTCAAGCAAGCTCACGCTCTTTGCGGGGCGGGTGACATGGTTTTCATGGAAGACCTGGACTATAGAATCAGCGCCAAAGGGATGTTTGGCAAACATATGTTGGATGCTGGGTTTGGACAGTTGAGAAACATCGTTAAATATGTTTGTTGGAAGAGAGGAAAGTTTTTTGCCGAAGTTGATGCGAGGGGAACTTCTCAAGAGTGTCCTGAGTGTGGATTTGAAGTCAGGAAAAACTTGAGTGTTAGAGTGCATAACTGTCTCAATTGTGGATACACAACTGACAGGGATGTGGCTGCTGGTCAGGTCATTAGAAATCGAGGAATCGCCTTAATTAGTACGCTGGGACACAGCGGAAGGGAAACAGCCTGTGCAGACGTTCTACCGGGGGGTGAGGTAACTCAGTCTAGGAAAGTGTCGCCATCTCGCAAGAGAACAACCAGGAAATCCTCAAAGTGATTTGGGGAAGCCCACACCATAATCTTTGATTTGGTGTAGGAGGATGTCACGCAAAAATCTTACAATGCAGAGGCTCGCAGGTAAATGGTAGCAGTGTGGTAATAACAACTAAGAGGTGTTCTCAAATCCACTATTTTGATCTAGCTGCAATTTAGAGGCCTTGTAGGAAAATATACTGATGAATCGCAGGCTACCGCTAATCTGGGAAAAGGTGAGAGGAGTAAATTAGTGCAACTGATCAAAGAGTATGTCCAGCGCTGGTATGAAAGTGAACTCGATCCCGATGAGTATATTTGCCATCAAAAGCAAGGGAATATAGTTGAGATTGAAACAGTTGCCACTGGCACACGCCAGAAAGTATTGACATTCTGCACCAATGATGTATTGGGATTGGTGCAGGAAGAGGCAGTCAAGCAAGCGGCAATTAATGCCATTCTCCAGTATGGAACATCGAACAGCTCCTGCTCTGTCTTAAGCGGTAGAATCGATATACATCGGCAACTGGAAGCAGAAATTTCCGACTTTAAGCACCTACCCCATACACAGCTATTCCTCAATGCCTGGATGGCAATGCAAGCCTTAATGGATGCATTCTGTCACTTCGCCATTCCCGTGCCAGGATTTCAGAATACCCGCGAGACACTAATTCTTACAGATGTTCTCAACCACGGCTGTATTGTCTCCGCAGTTGCCAATGCAGGCACCCGTTCTGGTAAATTGTTTGGTCATAGTCCCCGTGTCCGGGTCAGAGCTTATCGCCACTGTGACGTTGAAGACTTAGCCCGTAAACTACGTCGCTATGCGCAACCAGATGACCGGATTATGGTAGTATCCGATGCAGTCTTCTCGATGGATGGGGATATTGCGCCCCTCCCAGATATGCTGGACGTGATGCAACATTACGATGGCAGCGTCTTAGTCATGGATGAGGCTCATGCTAGCGGTTCCATCGGTGCGACAGGCAGAGGCATATACGAACACTTCGGGATTTTACCTCAGCAGGCGATTGAGCGTGGGGTTGTGCCATTGATTATGACAACATTCTCTAAGTTTGCCGCCTCTGCTGGTGCAGCAATTAGCAGCCATGTTGCTGAACTCATCCCCTTGTTGAATGTTTCTCCTACCTCGATTGGTACAATTTCCTTATCGCCACCTCTCGCAGCAGCAGCTTTAGAGAGTATTCGCCAGGTGCGCAAGTGTCCAGAATTGGTAACAAATCTTCAGGAAAATACACAGTATTTGCGATCGCTCCTCGTCGATAATGATTTTGCAGCGATTGGTGAAACCAATGTCATACCCGTGATTTTGCCTACTGAAACCAATCCTAAGCTCTTTGCCAGAGAACTAATGGAGCGTCATGGAATTTGGGTATCTCCAATTTGGTTTATTGCCAAACCCCGTTTGCGAATTACGGTTAACGCTCTCCATACTCGTGAAGAGATGGATAGGTTAGTCGCTGCTATGGTAGCTACGCGGGAATTGTTATATAAGCCAATGATTAGCGCTTAATTTGGGAATTGGGGACTGGGGCATTGGGGACTGGAAAAAAAAGCGAGTAGATATAAGTTTTTCCATTACCCATTACCTGTTCCCATAAATTAAGATATGCCAACTCAAGGTTTGTTAGCTCAAATTCAGGCTGTAAATACCCCAGAGACGAGGGAAATGTTTCTGGATGTACCAGCGCTAGTTTATGTAAATGACCCCTATTGGGTATCTCCCTTGCGTTCCGATGTTACCAAGAAATTTGTACCCACTAACCCTTTCTTTAGCTACGGAAAATTACAACAGTTTATTGCTGTTGAAGCAGAAACTCATCAAGCTGTGGGGAGAATTGTTGCTGCAGTTAATGAACGTTTGATTGAGCGAGAAGGGCAACAAGTTGGCTTATTTGGTTTCTTTGAGTGTATTCAAGATTTTACCATAGCTCAAGCTTTATTAGATGCAGCTTGTCAGTGGTTACGAGAAGAAGGAATGACAATTGTGCGGGGGCCAATTGATTTATCAACCCACAACAATTGTTTATTTTTAGTAGATGGATTTAACTCCCCACCAATGGTGATGATGCCCTACAATCCATCTTACTATCGAGAATTTATGGAGCAGGATGGTTGGCAAAAAGCCAAGGATGCTTATGCTTATAACTTCCCTTTAGATCAACCCCTACCAAAAGAATTTGAGAAAGCATATCGAATTGCTTGTAAATCCGGCATCAACTTCCGTCCTTTGAGAATTAAAGGTGACGAATTTGAGCAAGATTGTCTCAGTATATATCACCTTTTTAACCGTGCTTTTGCTAATAACTGGAGTTCGACACCACGCAGCGCCGAGGAATTTCTAGAAGAAGCGAAATCTTTGCAGACTTTAGTAGATCCCGATGTCTTCCCAATTGCCGAAGACAACGGTGAAATGATTGGTTTTTTTATGGGATTACCTGACTACAACATCCCCCTCAAACACGTCAAAGGAAAACTGAACTTCCTGGGAATACTAAAATTTCTTTGGTATCGTCGTCAAATTGACCAAGGACGTGTCATAGCCATTTGTTCGCTACCAGAATATCGCAGAAAAATGGTTCCGTTAGCCTTAATTTACTTGGGGATGCAAGGTGGAATTCAAAAAGGTAAACCTTATAAACGCGCAGAACTTTCTTGGGTTTATGAGGATAATTTTCCTTCTCGGAAGTTGATTGAAGCATCGGGAGGGAAGATTTATAAGACCTACCGAATTTATGAAAAAACTCTATGAGAAACGCTTAACGACTCAAGTCGCGGAACCACAGAAACAAAGCCTACCTATGTAGGCTAATTGAAATTAGTTTTAATCCTCCGAAATTAGTTGTAACCAAGCCACTAAATCAGCCTCAGTCGAGAAATCTAACAACACCTCAGCCAAGTCTTCTAACTGAGTGAGCGATAACTGGCGAAGGCGTTCTTCTACTGTCGAATTAATTGTACCAATTCGACGATTTAGTAAGCGCAGGATTATTGCTAACTCACCTTCTTGTCTTCCTTCCTGTCTTCCTTGTAGCAGTCCTTGTTCTATCCCTTCCCGCATCCAACTGGTAACGATTTGCATAACTACCTCCCGCTTGCTTGGTTCAATCGTAGCAATCTCTGCTCGTAAAAGCGCTTCCTCCTCAGTACTTAGTTGAAGATAGGTATCAACAAATCCAGAAATTAGCTGCATTTTTGCTCTATCAAGACGCAACGTTGCCATCAGACGGAGACATTCAAGTTTAACTTGACGACGTTCCTCTGGAGCAATATTCATCTTAGCCATTAGTGCACTAGCGACGGGATTTTGTTGCTGCAAAAAATCTCGCCAATTGAGGCGATTTAGCTGAATTACATCATAGTTAAACTGCAAGACAGCTTTATTAGAGAACTGAATTTGATGGGAATTTGGTTCTGGGCGACGAGGGGAATTGTAGGAAAATAAAGCAATGGGATAGATGGGGAGATCATGTTTCTCATACAAACGGGCAAAATAGCGAAACATCCTCTTGCTAAATTGGGCTTGATTTTGAGCTTGATGTTCTAAGTGAATCAGGAAGAAAGACTCTTGTTCTCGAAATCTGGCTTGGACAACTAAATCAGCTTCATATTGTTCTCCTGCTGTGACATCGGTGAATACTTCTTTGTCTAAAAACTTTACAGAGTCACGATCCAGATAAGTGGCAACATCTGGCAAGAATAGTTCTATGAATTCTACGAAAAAGGTGGTGATGAGTTCTTTGAATAAGCGATCGTGGTCTATCATTAATTGTTATGGTTGAGGCTGTACCCTGATTTAATTAGTTGATTCGTCGTCTTTTAGTTGAGCAATTGCTCTCCGGCTGAAGCTTAAAATGGCGTAACAGTAATGTTAATTTTTTGGTTTTCAACAGTCTTAGCTTTAAGAGCATTCTCTGGATATACCAAGCTTTTATCTGTGAAACTGGGGATAATTTTGCCGTTATCATTAACAGTCACACTCAGTGAGTCCTCTCCGCTAAAGTCTTTATCACTATGATAGATGATAGCGTTGGGGTTTGCTAGAGCAGTTTTAATGCTAGCAATTTTACCAGTTAAAACAATTGTTTTAGTTTTATTGCCTTCAATTTTTAGACGGTTGACAAATTTAGGTTTACTAGGCACATTATTAGTACTTTTATTTTCTGTAGATTGAATTTTTAAAATCCCATTGTTGACACGAAGAGTAACGGTAATTATTTGGCTATCAATGTCACTAATGCTTATAGCACCAATGATAAGATCGCTGCATTTTTGAACAATTTTATTACCTGGAAGCTTAACAACAGGAGCTTGATTCTCCGTAGTGAGATTAATTTTTTTAGTAAAAGATTTGCTAGTAATATTTTCTTTGTCACCGCCAACTTTAAAAGTTAACTCACGAGTACCAGTTAAGATCTTTGGGGAAACATTTGCATATTCGATATTGCGTAGCAAAGCTGTAGCAGCATCTGGTGTAGATTTGTTATTCAATGTAGCTACAAGTGGTTTTGTGCCATCACCTCCTTCGACCTTGCCGATGACTTCACCACCGTAGGTAACATTATTACCATCAATACCAATTTGACCTTGATTTTTGCCTTGATGATGAATCCAAACACGGTCATCTACCGTAGCACCATTAGAAAATTCTACAGTGATTTTACCCATATCAAAGTCAGTAGAACGCATATCTTTGATATTGGCATTAGGGAGAACAACAATACCTTTTTCTGGTTCTTTTGGAGGGCCAATTTCTGGTGTGAATTTGCAACAGGGAATATTACTGATAAAAGATTCCCCGATACCTTTAGCTACAAGAGGTACAGCTACAATAGCTAGTGAGCTAGGTATCATCCAAAGCCAAGGTTTCTTTGCTAGGGTGAGTCCTAACCCTAAGCGATGTGAAGTAGTTGCTATTGTTAAATCTGTTCCTGGGATATCGTTTTCATTATCTTTCCATTTACTAAGTACAAAATCTACCGAATCTGGCGAAGATATATCTTGATGGAATGCTTCTGGTAAGACTGTACCAACTACTGGTCGATATGATCTTCTGCCTATTGTTGCCAGTCTTCCCACTATTGGGTATAAGAAAAAACTGCGAAGTTGACCAGTGAGAGGCCTGTCTAATTCAAGCTCAGTAATTCCATGTTGCCCTAGTATATTCTGAATATACTTTTCTTCAGCTTGATCTAGTACTTTAGCAAACTCAACTTTCACTTGCATTGCCAATTGCTGGGCAATAGGATATCTTGTATTGCCTAACCATTCCAAGATTATTTCTTCAATTGTAGTCAACGGACGTGTTCCTCTTACCCAAATGGGATAGCGAATTTCCTCCAGTCCAAATTTATTTTCACCATCCTCAAGCTCATCTGCTTTTCTTACCAAAATGGGATAGCGAATTCTCTTTATTTCAAATTGAGCATCGCCACCCTCAAGATATTGACGTTGCCGCAGATAAATTATGGTGACAATTGTAACAATTATGTCTAGTTCTTTTCTGGTTAGTTTCTTCAGTAAAGGTCGTAGATTTTGAGCAATTTCTTGTAGATTTTGACGAGCTTGATTGACATCTCTTTGAACTGCACGGCTGAATTGATTATAAATGCCAATGATGACTGATTGGCGTACAGTAGAATGTCTAGGCGCTGCGTTGAGTATATATTCAAAGCGTTGAACTGTTTCACTGATTGTCAAAAATTCATTACTTCTATTTGTTGTCATAATCTATTTCTCCATAAGTTAGTGCTACCGTTGCCAGTAATCGTTCATTTGGTGCGTCTGATTTATCTTTAGGCATATTTTGTTTGGCTTCGTTGTACCATTTTTCAAGTAAGTCCTTTACCTCAAGAGGTTTTTCTTTGTAAGCACGCGCTAAAGCAACAGCAATTGGATGATTCAATTCCTCATACTTTTGTGTCCATTCCTTCAGAGTTTCTTTTAGGTCATCTAGATACATTGGGACAAGGTAGAACAAGGTATGGTAGCCAAAGCGTTCGCGAACAATTGGACTAGGGTGTGTTGATAATTCTTGAAGCCAGTTAAGGAAATCTTGTTTAAATTCTTGAGAAGATGAAGCATTTATTGCAGCATAACTGATAGTCATAGCTACCGTAGCCCCAATATTTTTTTGCCATAATTTAACGTCTGAATCATTTTCTTGTTTCTGTGTAGCTATGCGCCAGAATTGTGTGAGAGTTCCAAAAAACCTTTCTCGTTGTAGTTGTCCTGGTGTTGAATAATCAATGTACCATTTTGCTATTGCTTGAGCAGCAACATCATTCACCTTAAAATTTTGATGTGAAGCTAGTTCAAGTAAAGGATTTCTCACTTCACTAGCTGCACTTATTTCGCCTAAACCGATGTCACTGAGGGTTTGACTAACAGTATTATGTAGTAAACTTCGTCGAAAATCATTGCCGTACAGTTCCCAGTTACCAGGTTTTTGTTCGACTGATTCTTTGACTATATTCACAATTGCTCCCAACGCATTCATAATCTGTCTACGGTGAGTATTCCACGCCACTTTTAATAACCGTGGACGGTCATTAGGATTACCAATTTCAATTTTGCTAATGGCAAATTCTGTGGGATAGTTTTCCGTGTTGACAAATTTAAATCCATCAGAATCTCTGTAGTAGTAAGTTACAGATGACAGATTATAATAGTCGCCTAAGTCTTCTAAGTCTTGATAATCAAGAGCAACCAATGTTGGGTCACGTTGTTGCCAAACTTGTCTCAGAACTGTCTCTAAAGCTGCGAAGAATTGGTCTTCAAATAAACCATCGAATAAACTTAGCCCGATTACCAGAAGCTTATCACGATTTTCAAGAGAATTAAACCATATTTTTAAACCATTTTCCCTACTTTGCGTAGCATCCTCAACCGCACTATCAATCTCATTTGTTGAAATTGATTTTTCGCGCAATAAAACATGCAATAAAGATTGAAAACAAAGATCAATCTGAGAGAAATAGTTTATTTTTTTCTGTACACTAATGCTGCGTCGAATATGTTCTTCAATTTCAATTTCGTTAAAAAGTATCTTTTTATCATTGAGTTTTTGAATTTTCTCCTTCAGCTTGTAAATTAGCACTGATGCCAAATCTTCTGGATTGTAACTAGGAGGTGTAATTGAGGTATCCCAAAAAAGAGATTGGTTTGTATTTATCCACTTTTTTTGAGGTACATCTGTAGTCGCTATAACGTAATTCTTGCCTTTTTCAGCAGCATCCAGAAGGTTTTGTATTTCATGGCTAATCTGTTGAGGCGAAAGACGAAATAAAATGAAAACTCTATTGTTTTTTTGTACATTTTGACCAGTCTCAGTTCCTTCTCCACGAATTTCTGCCAACAGGCTTCGTGGACTTCCATTACCAGTCCATTCCCAAACGGTTGCATCTTGAAGTTGACCTGCCAAATATAAAGCTAAATCTGATTTATCTTCGTGGTTTCCTCCTAAGATTAATACTCTATGATTGCGAAGATATTCAATTCTTGAATCTGCATTCTGTGGCGTCGGAAATTTGGGTTGTTTATAATCTTCTAAGTTTTCTCGTTTTAAAAACTCTGCCTGCTGATGCCAGGTGTTGTTATATGTGTTGCCAAAGTTCTCGAATTTGCTATTGTTGGTAGCGTTAAAATTAGCATTACTAAAATTTGCCCCTTGCTGTGAATCATCATTATTTTTAGAATTACTCATAAGGTTCATTTCTTTAATATCAGTTACATAAATATTGGTGGTGGCATCTTACGAGGCGTTTATGTGCAATTTCAAGTTGCACATAAACACTTTGTTATAGCTTTTAAATCAAAATGCAACTTTAGGAATGAGTAGTGTTGCCAAATTGACTTATCTGACTACCATCAACAGCCGTAATGGTTGCACCAGAAAAATTAGCTCCCTTCCAGGTATAAGTACTTCCAGCACCCTTATCTTTTGGCTGAAGTGCAGGCACTAAACTTATCACCTTCTTCTCAAAATCCTTATCTTCATTCATTTGCGTCACTAATTCACCCTCTAATATTTGAATATTGTGATCTGTTGGGTTCTTTTTTGCGCGATTTAATAAAACTTCTGTCCCATGCTTTTTAAGCTGCTCAAGAATAATTGCTATCAGTTTATTCCATAAATCTTCTCCGATTTTTTCAACAGCTCCAGTAGCAATCCACAGAGAAATTGTGCCAAGAGTAACGGGTTCCATCATATAAAAGACCTCAAATTGTGTTTATTACTCAAAAAAATCCTTAGCCAGCAAATCCTAATGCGGCTATTCCAAAATCCTTCAGCACCACAAAGGCACTTTCCAGCTATTCAATTACCGGTAATTCCCTAGACACCTGAATTCGGCTAAATGCACTCGAATTTCACAGGCAATGCATCCTTTCTCCGTACTTTCACAAGTTAACACACATGTATTCCTATATGGCTTCAGCCATTTTACTGATATCTCTACGCCAAATTACTGAGGAACAAACCCAGGACAATAATTCATCTGACGGATAATATTTGTCCATGCTTCTCAGACTCCAACAATCCTCTAGAAGTCCAATGCTAAAGCGAGCGCATTTCCCATTCAGTCATCTCACCTTACTTAAATTGGCGTAAACTAAAGACAATCCAGCAAATCTCTAACAACTATGAACACAGTAGTTTTGAACTTAGAGAACGTAGAACTAACTGACGACCAATTTTACCACCTGTGTCAGGTTAATCAAGATTGGCAAATAGAACGAACTGCAAAAGGAGAATTGGTAATTATGCCACCTGTAGGAGGACTAAGTGGAAATCGAGAAGCAGATTTAATTACTGAAGTGAATATCTGGAATCGTCAAACTAAATTAGGTAAAGTCTTTAGTTCTTCTACAATCTTTCGTTTACCCAATGGTGGAGATCGTTCTCCCGATGTAGCTTGGGTTAAATTAGAGCGATGGGAAGCTTTAACAGAAGAAGAACAAGAAAAATTTCCCCCCATTTGTCCTGATTTTGTTATTGAACTACGTTCGCGCACAGATGCACTGAAACCACTACAGGAGAAGATGCAAGAACATCTTAACAGTGGCTTACTTTTAGGTTGGCTGATTAATCCTCAACAGCAACAAGTAGAAATTTATCGCCCCAATCAAAACGTCGAGATTTTTCAGTTTCCTATAAAATTATCTGGTGAAGATGTCTTAACTGGATTTGTTCTAGATTTGCCTGATTCATAATTGGCAAAAGACCATGACTACAAGCACTAAACCAATCACCCTGGCTGAATTCCTTAAACTTCCGGAAACAAAACCATCCAGCGAGTTTATAGACAGTCAAATTTACCAAAAACCTATGCCTCAAGGGAAGCACAGCACCCTGCAAATACGACTTACCGACACTATTAATCAGGCAGGTTTTCCTCAGCAACTTGCTTACGCTTTCCCAGAGTTACGTTGTACTTTTGGAGGACGTTCAATTGTGCCAGATATAGCCATATTTAAATGGGATAGAATTCCCTTCGATACTGATGGAGAAGTTGCCAATGCATTTGAACTTCCTCCAGATTGGACGATTGAAATTCTTTCACCAAACCAGTCACAAACTAAGGTAACTGATAACAGTTTATTCTGTATCAAAAATCAGACAAAGCTAGGATGGATGCTTGATCCAGAAGAGAAAGCAATTATCTGCTTCCAACCTAATCAACTACCTGAAATTATGCGACAACCAGAGGAGATTCTACCAGTGCTAGATTTTTTAGACTTGCAGTTAACTGTTGGGCAAGTTTTTGATTGGCTAAAGTTGAGACAAAGTTTGTAGAGAGTGACCTAAACTGCTAGCCTTGATTAGGGATGCACTCATACAGCGAAAAAACAATGAAAGCCCTGGTTACTGGCGCAAACGGATTTACAGGTTCACACTTAGTCAAAGCCTTGGAACAACGAGGTGATGATGTTGTTGGATTAGTACGAAAAACCAGCAATTTAGCACGTCTTTCTGGTTGCAATATTCAATTAGTTTACGGCGAAATTACCGACAAAAAAGCCTTGCAAATAGCAATGGCTGGAGTAGATATAGTTTTTCATACTGCTGCTTATGTAGAACTAGGACTTGTCAATGCAGTAGAAATGGAACGAGTCAATGTTGAAGGAACCCGCGCTGTCATGGAAGTAGCGCAAGCTGCTGGCGTATCTAAGGTTGTTTATTGCAGCACAATTGGCGTATTTGGTAACACCAATGGTCAAATTGTAGATGAAACATTCCAACGCACACAAACTAATTTTTCATCTGCATATGACAGCACAAAATACCAAGCACAACAAATAGTAGACAAATTTGCTGAGCAAAGTTTGCCTGTAGTTAGTATTTTGCCATCTGGCATATTTGGTGCAGATGACCCTCATTTTGGCCCAGTTTTACAGCAATTTCTCAAAGGAAAATTGAAATTATGGGCGGGAGGCGATCGCATTACAGGGATTGTCCATGTAGATGACTTAGTTACAGCGATGATTCTAGCCGCTGAAAAAGGTAAAAATGGAGAACATTACATCATCTCTGCGGGAGATTTGACGACTCGTGAAATGTTTAATTTACTCAGTCAAGAAACAGGAATTCCCGTACCTAACGAAGCACCAAAAGCATTAGTAAGACTTGCTGGGAACTTACTTGATCCTATCGGACGCCTATTTAAATGGCAGCCACCAATTAGTAGAGAAAGAGTTCACTATGTTTATGATCGTTGCGTGCGAGTAGATGCGACCAAAGCACGTCAGGAACTAGATTGGCACCCTCGTTCAGTCTCAGAAACTTTGCGGGAAATAATTAAAATAATGAAAGCAGAATCCTGAAACCTTTGACTTACCCTAGATAATAGGTAGAATGCATGAATATTTGAAAGATGGAGGTACAGACGATGACTACATCGACGCCAGCGCAAGAACAAGTTTACTCAGAAGGAAGAGTTGTTTTAAGAAAGGTTAGCTGGCAAACTTTGAAAGCATTGATGACCGATGTGGGAGATGATCGTGCTTGGAGAATTGCTTATGATCAGGGAGTATTAGAAATCAGGATGCCACTCACAAAACATGAAGAACCCAAAAGACTGATAGAGAGCTTTGTTGAAGCCGTAGTGGATGAATTAGAGATCGAACTTAGAAGCCTTGGTGCTTTAACCCTTGAGCGAGAAGATTTAAGTCGTGCTGTTGAACCGGATAGTTGTTTTTACATTCAAAACGAAGCTTTAGTTAGAAATAGGGAAGAAATTAACCTAGCGAATGACCCACCACCAGACTTAGTATTGGAGTCAGACTACACAAGTTCTTCCCTGAATAAATTGACAATTTATACATCTATCGGCGTTCCTGAACTTTGGAGATACAACAATCAAACTCTGCAAGTTTATCAACTTGTAGAAGAAAAATATCAACTTACAGATAAGAGTGTAGCTTTTCCCTTTTTGCCGATTGCGGAAATTCCTAGCTTGATCGAGCAAAGTAAAACTATTGGTCAGAGAGCCGCAGTACGTTTGTTTAGAGCAAGAATTCGAGAAATATTGTCAAACTCATAATCTAGTCATTCCTGATGCACTAAGTATGATGAAATTTTGACATAAAAAGGGCAGACTGGGAACGCTTGATTCTTTTTTCAGTCATGCATTTTACTCTTAGGGTGAAACTGTTGGCTTTCGTCATCTGCGATCTAACCCTAGATGGCAAATAACGAATGAAGATCATATAATTTTTATTAGGTCAATCTCTTAGGGTTTAAATTATTATAGCCAGTAGCGACAGTCGGATAAATTCGATTGAAATTATAGACCTTCCACTTGGTTAAAACGTACTTAATAGCTGAAGCTAGTAAGGACATTGGCATTTGTAGAGAGAATAAATATGGATAATTCAAATATTCCCAGAAATCCGTACATTATCGGTCGCCCAATCTTTGAAGAAAAAATGTTTTTCGGACGGCAAAGTCTGTTTCACTTTCTGGAGAACCACTTACAGAATGGTGTCAAAATTATCCTGTTACATGGTCAACGATCTATCGGTAAGTCGTCCGTACTTTCCCAGATTCCCAGGTTTATTCCAGAGAATGAATTTAAATTTGTTTGCTTCGATCTTCAAGGCAAAAGTCAGTCACCCTTGAGTGAGGTTTTACACAGCCTTGCTCTACAGATTCTTAAGTCCCTGGAGATAGAGATAGATGAACATAAGATAACACCACCGACTGTTGAACACTTAGAAACCGAGCTAGATATCTTTTTTCGTAACTTCTTGTCAGCAGTTTATCAAGAATTGGATCAGAAAAAATTGGTGTTGTTTCTGGATGAATTTGATATTGTAAGTAACTACAATACCTATTGTGCCGCTGAACGTTTTTTTCCCTATATTAAATCCTTGATAGAGCAACAAGATAAATTATTTGTGGTTCCAATACTGGGAAGACAACTAGATGATTTACCAAAGTTGAGGGAAATTTTTCAAGAATATCCCTACTATGAAATCGGTTTACTGGATGATATCAGTGCAAGACTGCTGATTACCCAACCTACTGAGGGAGTGCTGCAATACGAAGAGGATGCGCTAAAAACAATCCTAGAATTATCGGCAGGTCATCCTTATTTTACGCAAATAATCTGCTTTACTATTTTCGAGCAAGCTAGGGAGGAAAATAACTGGCTGGTAACTCGTACAGATGTGGAGAAAGTGATAGATAAGGCAATTGAAAATGCTGAGGAAAGATTGACATGGTTGTGGGATGGATTGCCTATCCCGGAGCAAGTAATTTTTTCAGCAGTGGCGGAGGCTCAAAGCATAGCTTCCTCAAAAGAAGAGTTGTCTATACAAGGACCTTTGACACTGCTAAAAAAATATGGAGTTGTGCAAACTGAGCAACTAATACAGGCAAGAAAAAAATTAATTGAAAGGGGATTTTTGGATGATTTAGGATGTAGCATAAAAGTTGAATTAATCAGCCTCTGGTTGGTCAAACGTTACCCAGTACAACGAGAGATACGGGAACTAGAAAATCTGGACTCAGAAGCTCATGACCTCTATCAATTAGCCTCTAAACTACGTCAACAAGGAGAAAAGCAGAAAGCACTGAAACTTTATCAACAGACTCTGGATTTTAATCCCAATTATTTCAGTGCTTTGTTCGCTATAGCAGAGGGATATTTGGAGGCTGAAAATTTTCGCAAAGCAGTGACATCTTATAAGCGAGCGTACAAAGTTGACCCCATATATACCCAGGAAGGCTATGTGAAGTCGCTCCTAGGCTACGGACATAAATTGATAGAACAAGGAGAATTTACACAAGCACAAAATCAGTTCAATCGAGTCTTAAAAATTGAGCCAATCAATGTTATAGCCCTAGAAAAACTCCACGAAATTGAAGAAACTAATGGAGAATATAGTGACGATTCCAGTATTAAGGACAAACCTAGGATAATTCTCTTAGGTGCAACTGCTACTGCTCTTGTAATTGCTAGTTTTATGAGTATTGGGTATTATTTGGGGTCAAACTTATGCACAATAGGTCAAACTAGAATAAATGGTAAATGCCTAGTAGATAACCCCCAGAAAAATAAACAAATCCCTACTGAGGAACTAGAACCAGAAAGGTTTAGTCGCGGTGAGCGCCCCATCTTTCCTGCGTCGCTCAACGCCAATCGTAATCTAGGTATCGAAGCCTTTAAAAAAGGCGATTATTCCCAAGCAGTTGAATTTTTTAAAAAAGCTGTAATTGCCGATCGCAGTGATCCAGAAATGCTGATTTATTATAACAATGCGCTAGCCCGCAAACAGGGTTCTCCTTTTACTTTGGCAGCAGTTGTATCAGTGGGAAATAGCCAAGATTCTGAGCGAGAAATTTTGCGAGGGGTGGCCCAGGCTCAAAATCAATTCAATGCTTCAAAGGGATTAAACAATCAATTACTAGAAATTGTCATCGCTAACGATAGTAATCAACCAGAAAAATCTCAAAAAGTAGCTCAGGAACTGATTAAAGACAAATCTGTATTGGGAGTGATCGGACATAACTCTAGCGATGCTACTAATGCTGCACTACCAGAATATGAAAAAGCAGGGTTAGCGACAATTTCTCCCATCAGTACCAGTACATCTTTAACTGTTAGTGGTGAGGTTTTATTCAGGATCGCTCCTGCTGATTACGACGCTGGTAACAAGCTAGCTGAATATGTTAAAAACAACCTACGTGTAGACAGAGTTGTAATTTTCCATAACGCTGAAAATACATACAGCAATAGTTTAAAGGATGCGTTTACAAACAATTTTCAAAAAATTGGGGGTAAAGTAGTTCGGAAGATTGATTTAAATAATCCGAACATGAATGCAGAATCTGAAGTTCGGCGCAGTCGCTTTGCAGATAAAGCATCAGTAGCTTTATTATTCCCTGATAAAAAATTAATTGCTCAGTCCGTCAAAATTGCTAAAGCCAATGCCCCACTTCCCAAGGATAAAAGACTAAAATTATTGGGAGGGGATGCTTTGTATAGCGGCACAACTTTAAGCACAGGTGGGGAAGCCATCGACGGCTTGATTCTTGCAGTTCCTTGGTTTGCCAAGTTACCTCAATCAGAAAACTTTTCTTCATCAGCTAATAAGCAATGGGGAGGACAACCTAGCTGGCGCACAGCTACTAGCTTTGATGCAACTCAGGCTTTTATTAAAGCTTTGTCTAATGATACCTCTCGCTCAACTGTTTTGGAAAAACTACGAAGCGTAGAGATTTCAGCCCGTGAAACTTCAGGAAATGCACTCAAGTTTAATCAACAACGAGAGAGCGAAAAAGCTGAACCCGTCCTCGTCCAGGTTGTTAAAAATAGGCCAGGTTTTCAAAAATCAGGGGTTGATTTTGGTTTATTAAAAAGTAAAAATAACAAATAAACAAGTGTGAAGCCTGAAGTATTGTTGAGGGGATATAAAATAAATAAAATCAACCTTAAGAGGGATTTATAAAAAAGCAAAAGGAGCAAGGAGGGTGCATGAATCTGTTAGGAAAACTTTTTGAAGGAATCGCCTGTTTTGCCGTAGCATTTGTTCTGGCAAGTTTGGTTGAATACTGGCTACATCGCTTAATGCATGTTTCCCCTAAAATTGGGGAACGACACCGAGATCATCATCGCCGTAACGAAGGACAGGGTGTTTTGTGGGAGTTTCGGGACTATGTGAAAGGCAGCTTTGTAGTCATGTGTTTAATGTTTTTCTACTCTTGGGAAACAGGAATTGGTTGGTTCCTTGGGGGATTGTCCTATGCTGCGTTTTCATCGTACTCCCATCAGCTACAGCACGAAAATCCAACCAAGTGTTTTTGGCTGAAAATGCCAGTTCATTATGTCCATCACAAATACGGAATGTGGCATCACAATTTTGGTTTAGCAGTAGACTGGTGGGATAAGATTTTTGGTACTTACAAGCCTGTGGAATGGCTGACAGATGAGGAAATTAACCAACCAGAACGCAGTTATTGGCAACTTCGGTGGTGGTAGAGTATGTCTCTAGGAGGAAAAACCTTAAATATTTTTAATTTATTTGGCGTTGGGAAAGTATTAATGATATTGTCCTAAAAACGCTTGGAGTTTTTCCAATTGAGCGTGATTGATAGGAGAATCCAATTGAGCTACTTCGATGAAGCAAAAGCACACTTCATTGCGAGTCATCAACATCCGGTAAACAAGATTTTGCACCACATTACTAACCTGTTGGCGATCGCCTCTGTAATCTTGTTGTTCTACGATTGGCGATTAACACTCGTTTGCTTAGTTCTAACCCAAGTTTTCGCATTAGGGGGGCACGCATTTTTTGAGAAGAATGAACCAGCTTTCAGAAAGTATCCAGGACTCACAATCCTAGCCTCAATGTCGTGGTCATTTGATAATTGGTTTGGTCTACGTAATATCAAGTTTCATTAGTCATGTCAAATAGGCGTCTCGCCTGTCATCATTGGTTTAAGATCAACTGACAACTGACAATAAAGGAAAGCTTATGTATCAAGGTTTGTTGGTAATTGATGCGGATGCTCATAAACTAGAAAATCCCCTAGTTTTGCGAGATTATATCGAACCAGAGTACCGCGATCGCGTGGGATTAGTAATTGATAGTTTAGGGCGACCAAAGAGCGCGAATTGTAGACTTCAATCCCGCAACTGGAAAAAACGACTTTATGCGGATGTTTCCCCAACCTCAAGGATTGGGAAAAGGAGGCTTTCGTAACTTACATCCAGATACAACTCTCGGTGCAATGTTCAATTCAGTAAGAATTGAACATATGGATCAAGAAGGTGTTGATGTTCAGGTAATTTACGGCACACTTAACTTAGTTTTTTCTAGCCTCATAGATAAAGATTTGAGCGTTGCACTTTGCCGTGCTTACAATAACTATATCGCCGATGATTGTAGAGGATACGATAATCGACTCAAACCCATAGGTGTGATCTCCTTACAGGACGTAGATGCAGCGGTTGCGGAGATGCATCGTTGTATTAATGAGCTGGGAATGATTGGCGTCGCCACTGCACCAAACTTGCCAATTCCTCATCCCAAAGCACCTCAAGCTTTCCCAGAAATTCGCACCTGTAAAGCAATTAGTCATCCTGATTTTCGTCCAATTCTCCAAGCAGCAGTAGACCTAAATATTGCCCTGGGAATTCATGGTGGACCTGGCTCATATATGGTGAGTGGACTTGCAGATCATACGGAAACATTCGTTCTCACACACATTTTTGTTCAGCGAAATCAACAACAATTAGCTTTAGCGCGGATGGTGTTTGATGGTGCATTTGAACAATTCCCCACACTGCGAGTAGGCTTTTTAGAAGGTGGTTGTGGTTGGTTGCCAGATTTAGCTCATGCTTTTCATGAACATTGGGAAAAACGCATTCGTGATTTTGACCCTAAACACCCCTATCGCCCCTCTTTGATGGATTTCACTAAGTTGATGATTCAAGAGAGAGGAACTCACAACAATATCAACTTAATTAGTCAGGCAAAAAACCTTTTTGATTTATTGTGGAATGCTAAACACGACCCCACACAAATTAATGATGCAAGTCTGTATGAACATTACGACCTTCGTCATCGTGACCCCTTAGAATATTTTGAACGTGGGCAAATCTTTACCTCTTTTGAATCAGATGACCCAGGGCCTGCTTATCTTCCTATTGCAATGGGTGAAATTGGTAAACACGTGGCTTGTTTTTCTGGAGATTACGGTCACTGGGATGGCGTACTCAAAGATTGTGTGAAAGATGCAGCTACTGTGGCTGATTATGACCGTGAACATTTGGGATTGCTGTTAGCTGGAAATGCGCTAAATTTATATGGTGAGCGCTTGCGCCAATCTCTACCAGATAACTGCATGGCTTCTACTTTGAATCTTAACAGTTAAGTTGATTGTTGGTCATTGGTTGTTGATTGTTGGTCATTGGTTGTTGGTCATTGGTCATTGGTTGTTGATCATTGGCTTAAGATCAACTGACAACTAATAACTAACAACTGACAGGAAGGGTTTAGCATTTGCGTTGTTAGATTATCGGTAATACCTAAATATTTGGGAGCAAATGCTAAGCCCCTACACAACTGACAACAAATAACAAATAACAAATAACAAATAATTCAATGCGAGTTTTACTTTTATATCCCCTGTTTCCTAAATCATTCTGGTCTTTTGATAAAGCCCTAGAACTGATCGGTCGCAAAGTTTCCTTTCCGCCACTGGGTATGATTACAGTTGCGGCTATCCTCCCTCAAACTTGGGAATTTCGTTTAGTAGATCGGAATGTACAATTTGAAACTGAATCTGATTGGGAATGGGCAGATTTAGTAATTATCTCCGGTATGATTGTCCAGAAACCAGATTTGCTACATCAAATTCGTGAGGCCAAGCAGCGTGGTAAATTAGTCGCCGTGGGTGGCCCATACTTCACCTCTGTTCCCGAACCAGCAATGGAAGCTGGTGCAGATTTTCTAGTTTTGGACGAAGGTGAAATCACCCTACCGCTATTAGTTGAAGCTTTAGAACGAGGGGAAACTTCAGGAATATTCCGTAGCAATGGTGAAAAGCCAGATGTCACCAGTACACCGATTCCCAGATATGACTTACTGGATTTGAAAGCATATAGCGATATGTCGGTGCAGTTTTCGCGGGGATGTCCCTTTCAGTGCGAATTCTGCGACATTATCGTACTCTACGGACGCAAACCACGCACTAAAACCCCTGCGCAACTTTTAGCTGAGTTGCAGACTCTCTACGATTTAGGCTGGCGTCGCTCAATTTTTGTAGTTGATGATAATTTTATCGGTAACAAACGCAATGTCAAGCTGATGCTGCGAGAACTCGTTCCCTGGATGAAAGAACACGGTTACCCCTTTCGTCTCTCCACTGAAGCATCGGTAGATTTAGCACAGGATGATGAACTGCTGGATTTGATGATTGCTGCTAACTTCAGTGCTGTATTTTTAGGTATTGAAACGCCGGATACAGACAGCCTAACATTCACTCAAAAGTTCCAAAATACCCGCAATTCACTAACAGAAGCCGTTGAAAAAATTAATGCAGTTGGTTTACGGGTGATGGCTGGTTTTATTATCGGCTTCGATGGGGAAAAACCAGGGTCTGGTCGTCGCATTATTGATTTTGTAGAAGCAACAGCAATTCCCCAAGCACTCTTTAGTATGCTTCAGGCTTTACCTAATACTGCATTGTGGCATCGACTTCAGAAAGAAGGGCGTTTGCTGGATGGAAAGGAAGAGGCAAATATCCACCAAACAACACTTACTAATTTTATCCCTACTCGTCCTTTAGAAGAATTGGCTCGCGAGTATGTTAATTGCTTCTGGGAATTATATGAGCCAGACCGCTATTTAGCACGAGTCTATCGACACTTCATCCAGATGAAACCAACTCCTCATAAGAAGCAGTTTCGGATGCCAGAATTTGCAGATATCCGAGCGTTGTTGATCATTTGTTGGCGACAGGGGTTTAAGCGCAATACACGTCTGCAATTTTGGCGTCAGTTTTTCTCAATTATTCGGCAGAATCCGGGGGTTTTTGAACATTATTTAATCAACTGCGCCCACATTGAACATTTTATGGAGTATCGCCAAATTGTGCGTGACGAAATTGAAGCTCAATTAACTGAATATCTGGCAAAAAAAGTAGCTGTTAGTTGTTAGATTTTGATTTTTTTAACGCAGAGGGCGCAGAGTTTAACGCAGAGAGTCGCCGAGTAATTTATTATTCTCTGCGTACCTTTGCGCTTCTCTCTGCGTTCTTTGCGTTAAAAAAATTATCTTAACTAATCAAGCTTTGAATACCATTGCTGGATCAAGTCGGGTTACTTTTTGAATGGCAAAAATAGCCGAACCTACACACATAATTACTGTAATCCCAAAAATGGCGATCGCAGATACTGGTGTGATTAAAATGAGGATACCTTGGGTGGTATATGCCCAAGCTGCTACGCCATAGCAGAGTACTGTGCTAGGAATATAACCGAGAACTGCCATCCATAGCGCCTGTTCGATAATTACACCATAAATTACCCAATCCGACGCGGGCCTATTGCCTTAAGCGTGCCAAATTCTTTGAGATGGTCAGACACGGAAGAGTAAAGAATTTGACCAACAATAATTACTCCCACAATAATACCGACAACTGCACCCATACCTAGAATAAATCCTACTCCCGTTCGCTTCTGCCAAAAGTTTTGATTTTTCTGAATAATTTCGTCACGTGTGTAAGCTTTGGTGTTTGGTAAAGCTGTTTCTAGTCTCTGCTTGAGTGTATCTAAATTTTCACCTGATTCTGCTTGAATCAATACATAACTAATCAAGTCTGATGCGACCAATGACTTGGGTGTAGGAAGGGGTTGATTAGGAGTCAAAGTTTCAGGTAATTTAGAGTAAGTGTTGGTACAAATTAAATCACCACTTCCTTGAGATGGTAATTTACAGGAAAGATTAGTAGTTTGTCCCGAAGTTAAAAAAGTAACAGCATTTTCTAAGGAGGTAAACATATAAGGATTGGACACAATTGAGCGATTTCCTTGCGTTAATCCAACTATCTTTGCTGGCAAAGAGTTAACTGTAGCTTCATCGCCAATTTGTTGTACATTCAGAGAAGTTAGGTTAGTTTTATCTACGATGACGCTGTAAGGATTTTTGATATCATTCAAATTGCCTTGTGTGAGATTTTTAGGTGTAAATAATTCCCCATTTGGATCGAAACCGACTACTCTAACATAATTTATTTCGCCTTTTGGTTGACGCCACAACGCATTAATGAAAGTTAGTGCTTCCGCTCGCGCTACGCCTTCCACTTTTTGAGCTTCAATTACATGAGATACTGGAATAGGTAATGTTAATTCAATTTGCACCCAGCTATCAGATGCTACCCAAATATCAGCTTCAGAATTATAAATTAACTGTCCAGTAGAGCGAGTAAATCCATTAAATATACCTGTTTGAAGAGTTACCAATGTAACAGCAAACATGATTCCAGCCTGAGCAACCAGGAAGCGAGGAATATCTTCGAGCAGGTTCTTTCGGGCCAGGGAAACCATAGGAAAAATCTTGGGGAAAATTAACTTTTTAGTATATCTGCGTAAGCAGTCTTTATAGAAAGAAGTAATTTTCAATCAGAGTGTTTCCTTGGTTTGACACCTGACACGGTTTGACGCCGGACTCAAGCTTTAAAAGTGTCTTAAATATTACAGCATTTTGAAAAATATGGTAAATACTGTGGCTTATCCCTGTCTAAATCACTTTAACCCGCAAGGGGCCGGAAAATAGTATTAGAACAAAGCTTCAAAAGCCACAGCCGACTTTTTAGAGCAAATTGCAGCCTAGTTAACCGCTAGGAGCGAATTTCATCCAATTTGTTACGCACCATCTGAATATCTTGCCACATCAACCACTTAGGGCCACCCTGCTCTCGTGAAGGATTGCGCAGCAGATAAGCAGGGTGTAAAATCGGCATACACAGACGACCTTCCCACTCAATCCAAGTACCTCGAATCTTGGTGATACCGCGCTTATCGCCAGTTAACCCTTTGACTGCTGTCGCACCAGTCAGTAAAATAATCTTGGGATCTACAAGGCGAATTTGTTCTAATAAATAAGGCTTGCAAGCTGCGATTTCGTCAGATGCGGGAACCCGGTTAGCAGGTGGACGACACTTGACGATGTTGCAAATGTAAATATCTTTTTCTGTGTCTAATTTTACAGAATCCAGAATTTTCTCCAGCAATTGCCCTGCTTTCCCCACAAACGGCAAACCTGTCTCATCTTCATTTTGCCCTGGTCCTTCCCCAATAATCATAATTGGAGCATTCAGGTTACCGCGTCCAACCACAGCATGTGTGCGCGTCGCTCCTAATTCGCATCGCTGACAAGAATTGCAGTGTTGAGCTAAGGGTACCATTGAATCGTAAGTACCGGGAGGAATAGGAATTTTGGCATTGGTGGGAATGAGTTCAGGTTGAAAATTAGCTGACTTGGACTGCGTAAATGCTGACTGATCGAAAAGGCTGATTTGTTCTTCGTTAGACATGGCGCAAGTGAAATGTACATGCATTCCACTATCTATAAGCTCCTAAATTTTAGTTGACGAAGAGGACATATTTTTTGTAAAGAATCATCCTTAAAGTACAAGCCCATTTGCAGAAAATCAGTCATGATGATAATAGCAGCAAGCAAGCTCTTAAATGGGCGAGGAAATTATGACATCTGCACCGCTGTTTAGCGATCGCGCCGATGCCGGTGAGCAGTTGGCGAGCGTGCTTCTCACGCAAGTAAATCAGCTAAAAGAAGCTGGCTTTGCTGCGTCGCCGATTGTCTATGCACTACCTCGTGGTGGTATTCCAATAGCAATAACAGTGGCACGTAAACTGGGTTGTCCGGTGAATATTCTGGTGGCCAAAAAAATTACTTTGCCCCAAAACCCAGAATTAGCAATTGGTGCTGTAACCTCAGACGGCCACGTTATCTGGTTGCGACAAAATCTCTGGGGAAAAATTAAATCTAGCTTCCAGGAAACTGCGCTACGTCAAGCTCAAGAAAAAGCTCAAGCTCAGCTAGAACAATTCTCTCTTGTTTGCCCTAAAGTTAACGCCAAAGGAGCACTCGCACTGGTGATTGATGATGGAATTGCGACTGGGATGACAATGGCTGCAGCAACGCAAGCTTTGAGAGAACAAGAGCCCGCACAAATCTGGAATTGTGCGCCAGTTGCACCAGTGGGATTAAGCGCTTGGCTGGCTAAATGGAGCGATCTGGTGATTATCCTAGAAACACCAGACCCCTTTTTCAGCGTCAGTCGCTTCTATGCTGAATTTCCCCAGCTAGAAACCGAAAAAGCTTTATTTTATTTACAGCAATATAACTATCCTTTCACGATCTCTCAGAGTCCAGAGTTCCAAAGTGCTGATTCCTGAGAACTTGTCAACAGATCTTCTACTCCCTAACGCAGGGGTAGCAAAATTTGCGATGGTGAACTATTCTAACGAG
>JAYFMV010000045.1:0-28338 GCA_042408245.1 Potamolinea sp. | reverse complement strand
ACCACCAACTAAGCGAAATATCTGAAGTTCATTCGTATATCGACTGAAAACAATATAGTAAGGAACCCGCAAAATCTGCTCATAAACTTGCCACTTTGTTGGAGGTTTTCCTAATTGATGAACAGTCTGTCCCAAATCCTCAGCTTCTGTACCTGGGGACAATAATTCAACCACTACAAACGGACTAACCAGCTCTTGCCACATTACATAACTATTACGCAGCTCGCGACCTTCATAAAGTCGAGAAACTCCCACCACAGCCAACCAATCGGGGCGTTTGTACCAATTGAGATGGCGTAAATCGTAGTAAAGATTGATGTCGGCACCGATAAATATTTCTTCTGGGTCACAATTAATAGGCTTGAAAGTGTATCGCAATAGCAATGGTTGGTATCCGTGATACTCGTCAGGCAAACCAGGCTCCTCTGGATCTTCACTTTTAAGATCGTACATTGTTGGTAAAGTTAACCGAGGTGAAATAGGTGGCTCAAATTGGGAGGGTAAATTCTGAGAGCTAGTCACGGTCAATCTCCTTGGCTAAGAACTTCTAAAATAGTCGTTTAACTCATTAATGAAATCTAAAAATATGACCCCATCTGTTTATTCATGTACGCTTAATCATACTCTCTCAAATTGCTGTTTTTGTGATTCATTTATGTCTAGTTCATTCTCTGGAATTTCTCTCAATTTTACCTGCACAGCACTCCTCCAATCAGCAAGAATGCGAGGTTCTGTCTCAAGATTCTGGACAGACTGCTTAACCATATCTAAAGCTTGCTCAAAATTACCTTTAAGATAGGTTATCGTAATAGTAGCCATCACTTCTGGCATTTGCTCTAGTGGAAAACTGCCTATGCTTTCTAAAAAGCGACTAAATGCCTCATCAAAATCTTCATCTTCACTGAAATCTTGAGATGGTGTTTCACTCATAGATTGCTTTACCTCTACCCTATGCAATCATCCTCAATTGTAATGAGAGGTTCTCACTTGACTCCACTTATCTTAGTCCTTGATTTTGGTGGTACCAAGCACACCGCTGCTGTAATTTCTCCTCATGAACGCCAATGGGAAGCACACAAACGTGCCTTTTCTCCCCCCAACTCCAACGCCGAAACAGACATACAAATTATGATTTCCCTAGCAAAACAATTGTTAGCAGGAAGACAACCCAGCGCCATTGGTGTTAGCTTCGGGGGGCCAGTAGATTTCACAACAGGTATAGTACGACTTTCTCATCATGTTCCTGGATGGGAAAATATCCAACTGCGTCAACTTTTAGAAACCGAATTTAACGCCCCTACCAGTGTCGATAATGACGCCAATGTTGCAGCATTAGGAGAACATCGCTTTGGAGCAGGTCAAGGATTTGATAATTTACTCTACATTACTGTTAGTACTGGTGTTGGTGGTGGCTGGATTTTGAATGGAAAACCTTGGCGCGGTTTTAGTGGAATGGCTGGGGAAATTGGACATACCGTAGCAGATGCTAACGGACCGATGTGTTTATGTGGTAAACGTGGCTGTGTTGAACGCTTAGCTTCTGGTCCCTACATTGCTCAACAAGCAAAAGAATGGTTAGAAGTACAACCAGACCAAGGACAAATATTGCGTACTCTCATTAACAACAACTTGGAATCTCTAAGCGCTCAGCTAATCAGTCAAGCAGCATCACAAGGAGACAAACTTGCAGAAAAAGCCTTAGAAAAAGCAGCTTGGGCTTTAGGAATCGGTATCGGTAATGCTGCTAATTTGATTAATCCAGAGCGTTTTATTTTAGGTGGTGGTGTTACAAAATCTGGAGAAAAATTCTGGGAAGTTGTGCGAAAAGTAGCCCGTGAAACTGCTTTACCTGAAGTAGAGTTTGAGATAGTTCCTGCTGCTTTTGCAGACGATGCACCATTGTGGGGTGCTGTAGCTTTAGCCGAATATTTACTGTTGAACTGCTTATAAATCTGATTGCATCATACTCGTACCAATGTGTATGAGAACCAAACGACGAAGTTGACGCGAAGGTTGGGAAGAATCCGGTTTAATCAACATACCGACTAGATTTCTAAGAATTTGGATCGGCGTTACAATTAACCCCCAAGGAAATCCCCACCACCCTAAAAATAGAGAGAACAAAGCATCTTTAATTTGCTCCATTCGTCCACACTTTACACAGCAAATGTGGGGTCTACTAACCCAAGATGTTAACAACAAAGCTGACCAAACGCGGTGCGATGTGTGAACATCAACAGGGCCTCGACAACTGCAACAGGGACACCTTCCTTGGTGGATTGTTCTAACTTGCTCGTCTAAAACTTCTACAGGAACCTGATTAGCAGCAATGAGCGCTCGTCCATTGTACTTACAATTTTCGTTACAGAATCGATAACCCTGATCTTTTACTCCACCTAACAGGATATTCGTTCCACAGTAATCACATTTCGCCATAGCGTTATCACTCTTTATAAAATTTTCGATTTTGAGTGTGCTAAGGCTATATATCTCTGACTCACTGGAGGTTATGCAGTTTACTAACGCTACACCATTACAAACCAACCTCTCCCCCAACCCCTCCCCTACCAGGGGAGGGGAGCAAGATTTCTTGTTCCCCTTTTCAGCTAAAAAAGTTTTTCCTTTTCCCCCTCCTCTTAGGGGGAAGTGGAGGGGAGCAAGATTTCTTATTCTCCCTTTCAGCTAAAAAAGTGTTTACTTTTCCCCCTCATCTTAGGAGGGGGTAGGGGGAGGTTGGAAGGGCTTTAGGGAGTTAGATTTGAGATGACAATGGTGCAACATTTTAGCCGAACTGACTAGCTATACTTGTGGTCAATATAGTTAAGCAAAACAAATATTATGGTGGATTGGTTAATTGCTTGGGGAGTTACGCAAGCTGTTGGCTTTGCTTTCAAACCCATTCTGGAAGATTTGGCAAAAGATGCAGCAAAAGACTGGGCAAAAGATTTATTCAAAGATTCCCTCAAAAATGTTATCAAATTACCTAACAAAGAACCTCTAGATATTGCAGCAGGTAAAGCTTTAAAGGAATTTCTGCAACTGGTACAGGATGAGTTAGAAGATGCTGAAATTTCTGAGGAACAATTGAAGGCTTATACCAAACCATTGAAGCAGTTTCTCAAAGATAAGTCTGTTAAAGAGATACTGGGAAGTGCTTTTCAAGATGACTGCCAAGTTTTAGAGACAAGGACATTAGCTAACATTTGGTATCGGCTTAATTTGTTAGCGCTTCCAGATGAATTTAACTGGGAACGAGTTGGTAAGAGATATCTCAAAAAGGTGAAAGCGATTGTCAGAGAGTCGGATGAATTACGCTCAATCCTTGACTCGCAAAATCTGGAAGCAATACAGCAAAATACGAAAGAACTTACTGGCATTGTTCCTGAATTTGACTTGAGACGATATCAGGAAGGGTTGCAAGAGCGCTACGGCAATCTTAACTTAGATAGTTTAGATACCAGTATTTACGACTACCGAGAAAAACTCAAAGTATGGCAAGTATTTGTAGCGCAAAATGTCCGAGAATGTCAGGAATATTTACCCCAAGTTTACGACATTCCTAAAGAGCATCAAAGACGACTGAGGGAAAGTAACCAACTCGAAGCAGAAATTGACACCCAAGAATGGGAACGATACAAACAAGTTTATTATCAACAGCCAATCAGATCAGTTTTGGATATCGTTAATGAGTTGCAAAATTCTCCCTATGTTGTAATCTTGGGCGATCCGGGTTCTGGGAAGTCCACATTGCTGCAATATATCGCGTTGAATTGGGCAAGAACACCACTCAATAATGTAATTTATCAGCCGATTCCGTTGCTGATTGAATTACGAGCTTACATTCGTAATCGCAACTCTGGACAATGCAAGGATTTTCTGGAATTCTTCCACAACGGCAACGTTATCTGTCACCTCAATCAACATCAACTGCACGAACAGCTCAAAGCTGGCAAAGTTTTGGTGATGTTTGATGGCTTAGATGAGGTATTCGATCCAGCGCAACGGGAAGAGGTAATTACTGATATTCATCGCTTCACCAATGAATATCCAAATGTACGGGTAATCGCAACTTCTCGCATTATTGGCTACAAACCGCAACGACTGCGAGATGCTCAGTTTCGTCACTTCCTGCTGCAAGATTTAGAGTCAGAGCAAATTCAGGATTTCCTCTACCGATGGCATGAGTTAACGTTTACAGATGAGACAGACAAAGTTAGAAAGCGGGAACGATTACAACAGGCAATTAATACGTCTTCAGCGATTGGGGAACTAGGAGGAAATCCCTTGCTGTTGACGATGATGGCGATTTTGAACCGCCATCAAGAGTTACCAAGAGATAGATCAGAACTCTACAACCAAGCTTCACGACTTTTGCTACATCAATGGGATGTGGAGCAGAAATTGTTAGAAAATCCAAGGATAGATTCGGTAACGATTGACTATAAAGATAAGCAAGCAATGTTGCGTCAAGTTGCTTATCATATGCAAGCAGCAGACAAGGGTTTGGCTGGAAATCTAATTAGTGCGAATGATTTAGAAAAGATTCTGACTGGCTATTTGAAAAATATAGAAGTCAGTCAGCCGAGAACAATTGCTAGGTTGCTGATTGAACAATTGCGGAGTCGTAATTTTATTTTGTGTTTCCTTGGTGCTGATTCCTATGGGTTTGTGCATCGGACATTTTTAGAATACTTCTGTGCTTGCGAGTTTGTGGAGCGGTTTGGAAAACGGGGAATTGAAGGGGGTTTGACGCTTGAGGAACTTAAAACAGAAGTGTTTGGTAAGCATTGGCAAGATGAGTCTTGGCATGAAGTTTTGCGGCTGATTGTGGGGATGATTGATACGAGCTTTGCTGGGGAAGTTATTAATTATTTGATGGCTTTGGATGGTGAAGCTGAGAAGTTTATTCATCTATTTCTCGCGGCGGAGTGTCTTTTAGAAGTGAGGAATAGCTCAATAGTAGGAGCAACAGCTACCCAACTCCTTAATCAGCTAAAAGGTTTAACGAAATATGACCTCAATTACTATTACAAACCTTTCCTAGATCAAGAAGAGACAATGTTAGTTTATACAATTCGTTCCCAATCCGTTACAGCAGTCGCCACAACGTGGAAAGATCACCCCGATACCTTACCTCTTCTCAAACAATGGGCGCAAGCTGATAACGATTCGGATGTGCGACGTACCGCAGTACAAGAGTTAGCTCGTGGTTGGAAAGATCACCCCGATACCTTACCTCTTCTCAAACAACGGGCGCAAGCTGATAACGATTCGGATGTGCGACGTACCGCAGTACAAGAGTTAGCTCGTGGTTGGAAAGATCACCCCGATACCTTACCTCTTCTCAAACAACGGGCGCAAGCTGATAACGATTCGGATGTGCGACGTACCGCAGTACAAGAGTTAGCTCGTGGTTGGAAAGATCACCCCGATACCTTACCTCTTCTCAAACAACGGGCGCAAGCTGATAACGATTCGGATGTGCGACGTACCGCAGTACAAGAGTTAGCTCGTGGTTGGAAAGATCACCCCGATACCTTACCTCTTCTCAAACAATGGGCGCAAGCTGATAACGATTCGGATGTGCGACGTACCGCAGTACAAGAGTTAGCTCGTGGTTGGAAAGATCACCCCGATACCTTACCTCTTCTCAAACAACGGGCGCAAGCTGATAACGATTCGGATGTGCGACGTACCGCAGTACAAGAGTTAGCTCGTGGTTGGAAAGATCACCCCGATACCTTACCTCTTCTCAAACAATGGGCGCAAGCTGATAACGATTCGGATGTGCGACGTACCGCAGTACAAGAGTTAGCTCGTGGTTGGAAAGATCACCCCGATACCTTACCTCTTCTCAAACAATGGGCGCAAGCTGATAACGATTCGGATGTGCGATGTACCGCAGTACAAGAGTTAGCTCGTGGTTGGAAAGATCACCCCGATACCTTACCTCTTCTCAAACAATGGGCGCAAGCTGATAACGATTCGGATGTGCGACGTACCGCAGTACAAGAGTTAGCTCGTGGTTGGAAAGATCACCCCGATACCTTACCTCTTCTCAAACAATGGGCGCAAGCTGATAACGATTCGGATGTGCGATGTACCGCAGTACAAGAGTTAGCTCGTGGTTGGAAAGATCACCCCGATACCTTACCTCTTCTCAAACAATGGGCGCAAGCTGATAACGATTCGGATGTGCGACGTACCGCAGTACAAAAGTTAGCTCGTGGTTGGAAAGATGAGCCTTGGGTGTTTGAATTTTTGTACAATGTTGCCCTCAATGACCCCTTTGAGTGTCAGGAAGATTGGGAAACAAACCCTCGGCAAATAGCACTTGAGATCATCATCAAACAATATCCCAACCATCCTCAAACTCTACCGCTGTTACAGGACAGATCAGAGAATGACCCAGATGAGAAAGTGCGGGAATTTGCTAACGAGAAATTGGCAGAATTAGAGAAGGAAAATTAGAACTATGGGAAGTGAGGAGTGATGGGTAAACTTAGCTTATGCCAAAGAAAATCAGGGAGTTGAAAAGCTTACTCTTGAAAGCAGGATTTACTTACAGTCCTGGTAAGGGTAGTCATACTAAATGGTTTCATCCTCTACTACCTGGAAAACTTACTCTATCAGGAAAGGATGGGGCTGATGCCAAAGCTTACCAAGAACAGGATGTTAATAACGCACTTCAAAAGATCAAAGAAATTGAGCAAGAGGAAAACCAAGAATGAAATCTCACTACACAATCATTATTCAATGGTCAGATGAAGACCAATGTTATGTTGTCAGTTTGCCTGAATGGGGAGAGTTTTGTCATACCCACGGAGATACCTATGAAGAAGCACTGAAAAATGCTCAAGAAGTCTTAGAAATGCTGATTGAGACATCTCTAGAAGAAGGCGAAACGCTGCCAAAACCAAAAACTTTCAAGCAGCCATTACAAATAGCATAAAATAATCATAAGGAGAAACTAACTCATGACTACTTCCGTAAAAACAACCAAAGTCTACGACGAAATTATTGATTTCATCGCTGCGGGAACTTCTCCCGAAACAGTTATCGATTTTAAACTTTCAGCAGCAGTACAAGAACGTCTAGAAGACCTGGTTTACAAACATCAAATGGGGGAACTGACAGCAGAAGAAAATAAGGAACTAGACTATTTTTTGGTGCTAGAACATATCATGAGGCTAGCCAAAGCACGAGCTTATAAATACATTAGCACTGAGGAGAGTATTCAAAGTGACTCGTTACATTAGTCAAGAACTTAGGCGTTTAGTTGCTAACCGCGCTGATTCTCTCTGTGAGTACTGTCTAATTCCAGATACAGACGGTGTAGCCTTTCAAATTGACCATATCATCAGCGTAAAGCATGGTGGTTCAACAACACCAGATAATCTTGCTTATGCCTGCATTTACTGTAACCTCCAAAAAGGAACTGATCTAGGCTCAATTAATTGGCAAAATGGCGAACTTGTCCGTTTCCTTAACCCAAGTCGAGACTTTTGGGGAGAACATTTTCAACTGAATGAAGCGGTGATTCAACCACTTACAGATATCGGAGAAGTAACAGAACGCATTTTTGCTTTTAACAGTGACGATAGACTTGTAGAACGTCAAGCTTTGATAGAAGTTGGCAGATATCCATCCTCAGCAGCGCAACGACGTATAACAAAGTAGATAAGTCTTGTATTTAAACATGATGAAACTAACTACCGAAGAAATAATCTATCCCTCAAGTGACGGTCAACCAATGGCAGACAGCACAATTCAATACCAATGGATTACTACAATCAAAGGTGGTTGTGATGCTCTGTTTAAAGATAACTCAAATGTATTTATTGCAGGTGACTTACTTTGGTATCCCGTGGAAGGGAGCAACACAATTTGTCAAGCACCTGATGTAATGGTAGTCTTTGGCAGACCTAAAGGCGATAGGCGTTCCTACCTCCAATGGAAAGAGAATAATATTCCTCCCCAAGTCGTCTTTGAAATCCTCTCCTACAGCGACAGTCAGACAAAGATGAATAAAAAGCTAGCCTTTTATAATCGCTATGGTGTAGATGAATATTACCTCTACGATCCAGATAAGAAAGAATTGAGCGGTTGGCAAAGAATTGAGGGACTATTAGATGTGATTGAACCTACGTCCGGATGGGTCAGTCCTCGCTTAGGGGTGCGGTTTGAATTGACAGACGAAGGATTAGAATTGTATCGACCGGATGGACAAAAGTTTCTCTCTTATTTGGAATTAGAACAGCAGCGAGTATTAGCAACTCAACGTGCCGAACAAGCAACTCAACGAGCTGAACAAGAAGCCCAACGCGCTGAACAAGAAGCCCAACGCGCTGAAAGATTAGGGGCAAAATTGCGTGAATTGAATATCGATCCAGATAATATCTAAAAAAAGTAAAGAGGATTGGCATCATACCAATCCTCTTTTGCTATTTTAGAACGATTTTAGCGAGCAGTCAAGCACTAACGCTTACCAATTGAAGGTGCTGGCATAGGGATAAACATCGAATCCTTCTTGGCCACAGCAGCTTGAGCTAGAGAAGGCACAGATGCACGCAAACGCACCGTTAGTTGCTGTGTCGAAGCATCGTAAATCTGAGTCACAATCTTGGGATACAAACCAATACCGATAATTGGCACCAACAGACAGGCGACAATAAACACTTCCCGTGGTTCTGCATCTACCAAGACTTCGTGTTCAACTAACTCCTTGTTTTCAGGTCCATAGAAAATTTCCCTGAGATTAGACAGCAGATAAATAGGAGTGAGAATTACCCCAACTGCTGCTAGGAAAACCACAATCACCTTAAAAGTGAAACCGTAAGCATCACTCGTCGCAAAGCCTACAAATATCATTAGTTCAGCGACAAAACCACTCATTCCCGGTAAAGCCAAAGAAGCCAAAGAACAAGCAGTCCACATCGCAAAAATCTTCTTCATCTTCTTACCGACACCCCCCATTTCATCCAGCATTAGGGTATGGGTTCGGTCGTAAGTAGCACCCACCAAAAAGAACAAACTTGCCCCAATTAATCCGTGGGAAACCATTTGCAACATTGCTCCACTCATCCCCAAATCGGTGAAAGAAGCAATACCAATCAAAACAAATCCCATGTGGGAAATTGAAGAGTAAGCAATCTTGCGCTTCAGGTTACGCTGAGCAAAAGAAGTCAAAGCCGCGTACACGATATTGACAACACCCAGAATTACCAAAATGGGTGCAAAGACAGCATGAGCATCCGGTAACATCTGGCAATTCATCCGAATTAGGGCATATCCACCCATTTTCAGGAGAATTCCTGCCAGTAACATATGTACCGGTGCAGTAGCTTCACCGTGAGCATCCGGAAGCCAGGTATGTAGCGGGAAGATAGGTAACTTGACGCCGTAAGCAATCAGGAAAGCAGCGTAAAGTAACAGTTCAAAATTGAGAGCGTAATCCTTAGCAGCGAGCGATCGCATATCAAAAGTGACTACATCCCCATAGAACGCCATCGCCAAGGCCGCAACCAAAATGAACAGTGAACCACCTGCTGTGTAAAGGATAAACTTAGTTGCCGCATAGAGACGCTTTTTGCCTCCCCAAATCGACAACAGCAGGTAAACAGGAATCAACTCCAATTCCCAGACCAGGAAAAACAACAGCATATCCTGGACAGCAAACACAGCGATTTGACCACCGTACATTGCCAGGATGAGAAAATAAAATAGCTTAGGTTTGAGAGTTACTGGCCAAGCTGCTAGAGTTGCCAGCGTAGTCATAAAGGCAGTTAGCAACACCAAAGGCATTGATAAGCCATCGACACCCACCGACCAATTTAAATCTAGCTGAGGCACCCAGGAGTATTTTTCCACCAGTTGTAATCCTGGATTAGAAAAGTCATACCGACTGCCGAAGACATAAACAATCAAGGTAAAATCAATCAGCCCGACGATTAGGGCATACCAGCGTTCCCAAACGCCATTTTTGTCAGGCAAAAACGGTATCAGCAGTGAAGCTGCAATGGGAAATAGAATAATCGTCGTTAGCCAAGGAAAATCTGTCAAATTCATTTCCAGTTGTTAGCTCTTAGTTTTTCTGAGTTAAGAGAGGTCACTTAGCAATTTTTGCCAGTTTTCAATCATTGGTGGTCAGAACTTAAATCTTGCACCTTTTTATTTATAATCCAGGAAAACTCCAGATTTTCTTTATTCACATAGTACAGCTTAGTCAATATTTGTTCTTTTTAACGCAGAGTACGCTGAGGGAAAACGCAGAGTTTCGCAGAGTTTTTGCGGTCAGATGTGTATTTAGCTACAAGTTTTCAATTGTTGAGAACATCAGAAAATAAACCACAGATGAACACAGATAACCAGTAAATTCATCTGCGTGTATCTGCGTGCATCTGTGGTTTAAAAAAGCTAGTGATTTAGCCTAAACCAGAAACAACTACTAAACCCAATATTGCCCCAAAAATAATCAAAGCATAAAACTGGGCGCGACCATTTTCAAGATATTTCAGACTTTCACCACTGACGAGAGTAAAAAATCCAGTTAAGTTAACCGCACCATCGATAACTCGATAATCTACCTCCATGATTTGTCGTGCCAAACGACGTAATCCGAGAACAAATACTCGATGGTAGATATCGTCAAAGTACCACTTATTGAGCGAAAACTCATAGAGTGGCTGGATTTTTTGGGCGATCGCTTTTCTGTCAATTTTACCCATCAAGTAGGTCATGGAAGCCAGGGTAATCCCAATTAGGGCAATTCCTACGGAACTACCACCCATAATTAGGAATTCTGTCAAATTGAAGGCTTCATGATGTTCTGCAACTTTCTCCACTACTTCCCCCGCTGGATGAATAAATTCCTCGAAGTAGTTATTAAATGGCATCCCTACCAAACCAACTAAAGTTGACGGCACCGCCAACAATAGCAATGGTAGGGTCATGGTCAATGGCGACTCATGGGGAGACTCACTATGACCGTGGTCATCATGAGTACCATGTGCTGCCAATTCTTTAGTATCCATTGCACCAGGGCCAAAAGCCGGTACAGGTTGACCAGCAGCTTCCGCTTTCAGTTGCAAGCGGATATGCTTCTGATTACCCCGGAAATCGCCCTCAAAGGTCAGGAAATACATCCGGAACATATAGAAGGCTGTCATCCCAGCAGTTAGCCAGCCAACCAGCCATAGTAGAGGATTTGCTGCAAAAGCGCTTCCCAAGATTTCGTCTTTTGACCAGAAACCAGCAAAAGGCGGAATTCCGCAGATTGCCAAAGTACCAATCAAAAAGGTCAGGGCAGTAATGGGCATATATTTGCGTAAGCCACCCATCATCCGCATATCTTGGGCTAAAACTGGGTCGTGACCGACAACGGATTCCATGCCATGAATTACTGAACCAGAGCCAAGGAAGAGCATGGCTTTAAAATAAGCATGGGTCATCAGGTGGAATAATCCAGCGGTGTAAGCACCGATACCCATAGCCATCACCATGTAACCCAATTGGGAGATGGTGGAATAGGCTAGACCTTTCTTGATGTCGTTTTGAGTAATGGCGATTGTGGCACCTAGGAAAGCGGTGAATGCACCTGTACAAGCGATAACATTCATCACCACTGGGATACCGTCAAACACGGGATACATCCGTGCAATCAAGAATACTCCAGCCGCTACCATTGTCGCCGCGTGAATCAGCGCGGAAATGGGGGTAGGGCCTTCCATAGCGTCTGGTAACCAGACGTGTAGGGGAAATTGTGCTGATTTGGCTACTGGACCGAGGAAGACCAAAACAGCGAATAATGCAGCTAAAGCAGCACTTAGGGAACCTGATTCAACAGAGGCTCTCAGTTGAGAACCCATGACATCAAACTCGAAGCTACCAGTTGCCCAGTAAAGTCCTAAAATGCCTAGAAGCAGACCAAAGTCACCAACACGGTTGACAACGAAGGCTTTTTGACACGCATCTGCTGCGGCTTTGCGGTCATACCAAAATCCAACCAGCAGGTAAGAACACATACCCACCAGTTCCCAGAAAATATAAACCTGCACTAAGTTGGGACTGACTACTAAACCCAACATTGAGGAACTAAACAGACTCAAATAGGCATAGAAGCGAACATATCCGGGGTCGTGAGACATGTAGCCATCGGTGTAGATCATCACCAGGAAGGCTACTGTGGTCACAATTACCAGCATCAAAGCTGTTAAGTGATCGATGGTGTAGCCCATCATCAGGTGAAATTTTCCAGCCGATGCCCACTCTAGAGTGTACGTAAAAGTCTCATGTCCGTGAATTTGACTCCATAGCAAAGCAAATGAAAAAGCCATTGCCGCTCCCAGTAGGGAGACAATGAATACAGCATTTAGCTGCCGCAGACGGTTAGTTGCTTTGTTGAAGGAGATGAGGCCTAAGCCTACCAGCATTGCCCCTAGTAAAGGCAGCACAGGAATCAGCCAGGCATATTGATAAAGCGGTTCCATTGCTAGTGCTTACTTTAGATTTCTTCACTATTTTGGCAAAAGGTTTACAACTGTGACATATACCTACTCAAAATAATTGTTGCAAAACTTAGAATTGGGGATTGGGGACTGGGGATTGACAAACAACCAACAACCGTTTTCATGCCCAAAGGGCTGTACAACCAACAACGGATTGGGGATTCAAACCTCAAGGAAATTTTGAAGTGAAAACACTTAAAAATTACAAAAAACCATCGGTTGATTGGTTCTACCGATGGTTATATATTCAAAAAAGCTATTGAGGTTGGAATGCTTATAGGCGATCGCACACCCTAGATTGTCGGCAATTACCTCAGCCTCTGCGAAAAATTGTGGCTAGCGTTAGCCTCCCAAAAATCAAGCAGATTTAGGCAGCGAATGCACCATAATTTTTGTAAGTGCGATTTTCAAATCTTCACGCCCCTGAAAGTTCTCCAGCCGCTGAACTAACCGACCATTCTCAAAATAGAGCAATGTCGGCAAGGACTTGATTTTATAGGTATTGGCTAGTTTGAGGTTTTCATCAGCATTAACCCTAACTAATTTGACTTCTTCAACCCACTCAGACTGAAATTCCTGAAGTAAGGGATGGATGAGCCGACACAATCCACACCAAGGCGCCCAAAAATCAACTAAAACTGGCGTAGAAGCTTCTAATACTGTTTGTGTAAAAGTCCGCTCATTTACAGACAACACTTTGTTGACAGACAACACCATGCTCCCTCGTCCGAATAATATATGTGTTTTAACAATTGTTTGGGATCATGCTACATCTAATTTGGCTGATTTGATCAACATAAATCCCTGTATTACTTGTATTACCAAGTAATTTTTTGTGATGATTGGATGAGAATGGGATGTACCCACCACAACAACAAGATAAAAGCAAGTATTCCTAGGTAAGCAGGACGGAGAAATTCTTCCCATTTTAGGGTTTGGCGTCCCTGGAAAATCGCCAAGAAGGGGATGACAGAAGTGCGAGCCTTTGCAAGTTCAAAAGCCTCGCCATACCTTGCCAAAAGGCGTCTGTCGCCATGCCAGACGGCAAAAAGATGGTGCAGCACTAACCCAACAGAAGTAAGCAGAGTGAAAGTTGTACCGATCCAGAGAGTATGGCCAATACACCAAATTACCTGTCCCACCATTTGCGGATGACGAGTGATACGGATGATACCAGTTTCAAATAGGTGAACTTGGGGTTTTTGAATAGCGGCAATTTCCAATAAATTAAAAGTAGCCGGATAGAGAAAAACAAACGAAATAGCCGCAAGTACCCAAACAACTGCCGCTATACCAGGAATACCCTGAACCTGCCACAGCCGCAAGCCATCATAGCGGTGATTCAAAAAGTAAATTATTAATACAACAGCAAAAGGAATGCTTACTAAGGCAAACAATATACGGTATAGCCTCGCACCAATGCGTTGTTCGCCCCAAGGGCGCAGCGCAGCTAAACCACTGTGAGCTAAGGCAAAGCCCAACAGCAATCCAGCCATTACCAAATGACTGGAAGTAAACCAACTAGAAAACTCCATAGAACTTAAACAACATTTCCAAACATTCCATGCTAGCAAAAATTAGGGCGCAGACTTGCTCCCTTGGTATGTTACTGTCGATTTCAGCAGAAACTTATACATCCACTCACATGCTTCGGCAATCCCTCGCTTGAATTTAATTTTATCTTGAGAATAGTTGATTGCCTTAGTTGCTCCTTTCACTCAGGTTTAGCTATATGTCTGACCTTCCATTTACCCTAGATCAACTCCGCATTCTCAAAGCGATCGCTGCTGAGGGGAGTTTTAAGCGTGCTGCTGATAGCTTGTACGTTTCGCAACCGGCAGTTAGCCTACAAGTTCAGAATTTAGAACGACAATTAGATGTGCCGTTATTTGACAGAGGTGGACGCCGTGCTCAATTGACAGAAGCCGGTTATCTGCTGTTGAGTTACGGCGAAAAAATTCTTACACTTTGTCAAGAAACCTGTCGTGCTATTGAAGACTTACAAAATCTTCAGGGCGGAACCTTGATTGTAGGCGCTTCTCAGACTACGGGAACTTATCTACTACCTCGGATGATCGGGATGTTCCGCCAGCGCTATCCCGATGTTGCTGTGCAATTGCATGTTCATTCAACGCGCCGCACAGCTTGGAGTGTGGCCAATGGACAGGTAGATTTAGCCATTATTGGCGGTGAAGTTCCTGCAGATTTACACGACACTCTAGAAATTATTCCCTACGCGGAAGATGAATTGGCGCTAATTTTGCCCGCATTTCACCCCTTAACAAAAATAGGTACGATCCAAAAAGATGATTTGTACAAGTTGCAGTTTATCGCCTTGGACTCTCAATCCACAATCCGTAAGGTAATTGACCAAGTGCTAAGCCGTTGTGGCATTGATACCAGACGCTTCAAGGTAGAAATGGAACTCAACTCAATTGAAGCAATTAAAAATGCTGTCCAATCAGGTCTGGGTGCATCTTTTGTCTCAATTTCGGCGATCGAAAAAGAATTGCAAATGGGTGTGTTGCACCGTGCACCGATAGAAGATGTGGTAGTCAAACGGTTGCTGTCAGTGATTGTCAACCCCCATCGTTACCGTTCCAAAGCCGCAGAAGCATTCAGTCGCGAGATTTTGCCGGAGTTTGCTTCTCCTGGCTGGCACAAGACAGCAGTCGGATTATTGGCGATTGGCGAAGCCTGTCCAAAAAACATCGCCTCTGCCACAATTAAGGCAGCTTCTCCTCACACAACAGGAGGTTAAGCGGAGTTTTTTTAAATCTAAGGCGTCGAGCGTTGAGCGAATAGTTGTAAAGGTGACATCTCCTACACCAACTGAGTACACTATGGTGTGGGGCTTCCGGCAAGAAGCTAAAGTGTAAAGAGAACGAAAAAACCCCTTGGCTTTCTTGTACATTACCAAAGCAATGGTGAAGTACCGACGCTCTAGAACATGGAAATTTACTGCACACGTCCTGCTTGTCCACGCCCCCAAAACTTTTTTGCCGATCTTGACGATCGCGCCACACTGCAAACAGCACAGCAGAAATTCTGTACTACCTGCGGCATGCCGTTGATTCTAGTCGGTCGTTACCTACCATCAAAATTACTGGGAAAGGGAGGCTTTGGAACAGCATTTCTCGCACGGGATCGCTACACTCCAGCCATGCGTCAGTGCGTCGTCAAGCAATTTCAGCCTTCTGGCGACCTTAGTCCGCCACAACTCAGAATCGCCCAAGAGTTATTTGAGCGAGAGGCTGCAGTTTTAGAGCAACTTGGTAGTACTCATCCCCAAATTCCAGATCTTTTTGCTTTCTTTCCCTTAAGCGTTCCCGGCCTACAACCAGGTAAAGAAGACCAATTCTTTTATCTGGTACAGGAATTTATTGATGGACAAGACTTAGAAAAGGAACTACAGACAAAAGGGCCGTACTCGGAAGCCGAAGCTTTAGAAGTACTCAAGCAAATCCTCAAAGTGCTGAAATTTGTGCATAAAAATGGCTCAATTCATCGAGACATTAAGCCCTCCAATATCATGCGCGATCGCAACGGGCGTTTGTTTCTCTTAGATTTTGGTGCCGTCAAGCAAGTTACTACAGTACCAGTACAAACTGGCAGATCAACCGGCATTTATTCAATGGGATTTGCACCACCAGAACAAATGAGTGGCGGTCAAGTTTATCCCTCAACTGACTTATATGCCCTAGCAGTAACTGTGATTACATTGCTAACAGGTAAAGAGGCAGTAGAGCTTTTTGACTCCTACAACAACCAGTGGAACTGGCAAAATTATGTTCAGGTAAGCGATACCCTCGCCAATGTCTTAGACAAAATGCTTTTAGCAGCACCAAATCAACGCTTTCAGTCAGCCCAAGAGGTCATTGAAGCCCTCACTCCACGACAAGTAACCCCGTCACCACCGCCACCCCCACCAGTCCCTCAACCGCCAATTACTCCCCCAATACAGCAAACGCCAGTTAATCCTCCACCCATACCCTCTAACCCCCAGCCCATAGCCAGAAGTCCTGCATTTTCTTTGCTAGAAGTCCTAGGGGGAGCAGCTTTCACCGGATTTGAAGGCGGATTGATACTAATTGCCTTTACCAGTCTGCTGAAGTCACCGCAGATAAGCATCGGGCTACTAGGGATGATTGTCGGGCTACTAATTTACCTTCAATACCGTCGCATCATCGAAGGTAAGGATCGGCCGATTATTGCTGTGATTACACTCCTAGCGGTGATGTTGATCGGTCCTTTGCATGGGTCGATTCTTCCATTGATTAAGGCGTATTCACCTATCATTGTCATATTTGCAGCAACTATAGGCGGGGCATTAGCGATCGCAGCTTATGCGCTTTTTCGGCTGATTTATTTGGTATTATCACGATTACTTTCATAGCATTATTTCTCCTGTCATCATAGAAGAGAAGGAGAGAGTATGAAGTATAAAGCGTGAAAATGGTTTATGTCTCAAAAAAACGAAACCGTAGTTCTTTTGCTTTCATTCCTTGTCACTGTTGCCTTAGTGGCTGCAGGTTTGTGGTGGTTTACAAACCGTAGCGGCAGCAATCTGGGAAGTGTAGCAGAACAAAAAGGTACACCGAATCAAGAAAGTGCAGCCAATCAGTCAGTAATTCAGCGCATTAGTACGGGAGAAAAATTATTAATTTCCTCAGAAACAACTGAAGAAAAACAAGCAGCAGCGAAGGCAATTGCTTCTGGAAATTACAGCGAAGCAGTTGCGAAATTAGAAAAGTTGCGGACAGTTAAGCGTAACGATCCAGAAACTTTGATATATCTGAATAATGCTCGTATTGGCAACCAAAAATTTTACACAATCGCCGCATCAGTACCACTTGGTAAAGAAGAGAATCCTGCTAAAGAAATATTACGAGGTGTGGCTCAAGCTCAAACAGAAATTAATCAAAAAAGTGGGATTAAAGGTATTCCTTTAAAGGTAGCGATCGCTAATGATGGTGATGACAAAAATATTGCTCAACAAGTAGCCAGTAACTTGGTAAAAAATCAGGATATTTTAGGTGTTGTAGGTAACTTTAGTAGTGATGCAACCCTTGCCTCTGGGAAAGTTTATGAAAATAATCAATTAGTGCTGATTTCCCCTACAAGTACCTCAGTGCAATTATCCGGATTTAGTAAATATGTGTTTCGTACCGTGCCGAGCGATCGCTTTGCTGCAGCAGCCCTCTCTAGATATATGCTTAATAAGTTGAAAAAACAAAAGGCAGCAGTTTTTTTCAATTCTGATAGTAATTACAGCAAATCTCTCAAAAATGAATTCACCACTGCCTTGTTTGGTGATGGCGGACAAGTAGTAAGTGAATTTGATTACTATAGCCCTAATTTTAACGCTGGAGAGAGTTTCCAGCAGGCGACTAAACAAGGGGCTGAAGTTTTAATGTTAGCGCCTAATTCTGCAACGTTGGATAAAGCTTTACAGGTAGTACAAGCTAACAACAAACGCTTGCAAATGTTGGGTGGAGACAGCGCCTACAACCCTAAAACATTGCAAGTGGGACAAGATGGGGCGGTTGGTATAGTGCTGGCTGTACCCTGGCATATCTTAGCTGATCCTCAAGCTGAGTTTCCCAAAGCCGCTAATCAACTTTGGGGAAATGAGGTCAACTGGCGTACCGCACTAGCTTATGATGCCACTAAGGCGTTAATTGCCGGAATTGAGCGCAATCCTAGCCGGGAAGGCGTACAACAAGCGCTTTCAGCTTCAGACTTTTCGACTGTAGGTGCTGCTGGAGATATCAAGTTTTTACCATCAGGCGATCGCAATCGTGCCGTACAGTTAGTCACGATTAAAGCTGGTAAGCGCACCAGTTTCGGCTATGAATTTGTGCCTGTACCTTAAATCAGAACATGACCCAGAAAAACGAAACAACAATTCTGGTTTTAGCTTGATTAAACTCAAGCCTTATTTTGGTAAAAAAATACTATCTATCTAAACTCAGTATTAATTATGTCTCAAAAAAATGAATCTGTGGTTCTGGTATTAGCGCTACTGATTACGGCTGCATTATTAGGAGGCGGCTTTTGGTGGTTTAGCAATAATTCGAGTTCTGATATTTCCCAAAATAACAATGAAAATACCCCCAACCAGCCACAGACACCTACAACTGCAAATCCGCCTAATCAATCAGCACAAACAACCTTTGCGCTCCCCTCAAATGTCCCTAAAGGAACAACTGTGAGAGTTGAAGGTGCTACTAGCATGGCACAAATTAATCAAGCACTTAAAAACGGTTTTGAAAAGCAATTTCCTGGGACAACTGTTACAGCTACAGCAAGGGGAACCGATACAGGAATTCAGGCGCTTCAGCAAGGAAGTGTAGAAATTGCAGCAGTTTCTCGTCCCCTCACCCCCCAAGAAACAGCCCAAAATTTAGTAGCTGTACCCGTTATTAAGGATGCGGTCGCGATTGTAGTTGGGGAGAAAAATCCTTTCCGCAAAGGATTAACTAGCGCTCAAGTTGTAGGTATTTTTCAAGGACAAATTACCGATTGGTCAAAAGTTGGAGGAACACCCGGAACCATTCGCGTGATTAACCGACCACCCGACAGCGGCACCCATCAGGCGTTTAAAGAACTGGTACTCAAAGGAGGAACTTTTGGCACAACACCCAATATCGAAACCCTACAGCAGGATGCCACGACGCCTCTACTGCAAAAATTACAAACAAATGGTATAGGATATGCTACCTTCGCTCAGGTAGCTAACCAAAGAACGGTGCGGACAGTAGCGGTGGATGGCTTAACTCCGGAAGCACGCCAATATCCTTATCAAAGGACGCTATATTATGCTTACAAGCAACCCCCCAGTCCCCAGGTTCAAGCCTTTTTGGGATATGTAACTTCGCCCCAAGGACAACAAGCCATATCGACTCCTAATTAGTATTTCGAGTTATCATAGACTCACCTTAAGTATCTGCCGATGTCACAAAAAAACGAAACGATTGTTCTGGTTTTATCTTTGCTCGTGACGGCTGCTTTGTTAGGGGCTGGTTTTTGGTGGTTTTCCAGTCAATCTAAAACTAATTCTGGTGATTTGTTGGGTTCTGAACAGGGGAAAGCAGGCTCAGATTCTACTGCTTCTGGAAGCTTACAAAATCGCCTAAGCTTGGGAGATAAAATTTTAGTTTCGGCAGATACTAACCCTAATAAACAAGCTGGAGTAGAAGCATTTTCTAAGGGAGATTTTGCTACTGCGGCTACTAAATTTCAGTCATCGCTGCAAGCTTCACGCAACGACCCAGAGGCATTAATTTACCTGAATAATGCTAAAGTACCTCAAAAAAATGCCATTAAAATTGCTGTAGTTGTGCCGATTGGTGGCAATCTGAATGTAGCCAAAGAAATTCTGCGCGGGGTAGCTCAAGCACAGGATGAGGTAAACAAAAGTGGTGGCATTAATGGCAAATTAATGCAGGTAGAAATTGCCAATGATGATAATAATCCTGAGTTCGCCAAACAAATAGCTAAAAAATTTGTTAAAGATACGGGAGTTTTAGCATTAATTGGACATAATTCGAGCGATGCAACTATCGCCGCCGCACCGGAATATCAAAATGGAAAACTGGTGATGATTTCCCCCACCAGTGATGCAAAAAAACTTTCAGGGTTCGGTAGTTACATATTTCGCACTATTCCCAGTCTTCGTTTTCAAGCAGATGCTCTCTCCCGTTACACTATCAAAAATAACCGTAAAAATATTGCAATTTGTGTAGATTCTCAGTCTCAATCTAGTCAATCCTTTAAAGAAGATTTCACTTCAGAACTTTTGGCTAATGGGGGCAAAGTTACTCAAACTAACTGCGATATGGCAGCCACCAACTTCAACGCTAGTGAGATGATTTCTCAAGCGATTAGTCAGGGAGCAAATGGATTGCTAATTGCGCCTTCTGTTGACAAAATTAATCAGGCATTAGATGTGGCAAAAGCCAATAATAAACGTTTGCCTTTGTTGGGAAGTTCTACACTTTATACTTTCCAAACGCTAGATCAGGGAAGAGATGCGGTGAATGGTATGGTGCTGGCTGTGGTTTGGAACCCGAAAGCGAATCCCGGAAATCCCTTCGCGGGGAATGCAGCCAAACTTTGGGGTGGTGAGGTAAATTGGCGCAGTGCAACGGCTTATGATGCCGCTTTCGCAATTATTGCGGGTTTAAGGCAAAGTAATACTCGCGAGGGTTTGCAAAAGGCGCTGTCGAGTTCTGGGTTCAACGCTAATGGTGCTACAGGTGCTGTGCAGTTTTTGCCATCAGGCGATCGCAATGGTGCGGCAATTTTAGTGCAAATTCAGCCCGGTAAAGGAACAAGCGCCGACTTCGATTTCGTCCCACTACAACCTTAAGGGACTGGAGACCCTTGATTGGGAATCCTTGATTGGGAAGTCTCTCCCTCTCCCCTTGACCTGCTCTCCCCCATCTTCCCCATCTCCCCCAAGCAGGCGATCGCCCAAAGAACACAGGCCGATCGCGTTTCTTAAAAAAAAATACCCAAAAAGTGAGTTAGCATAAATCCTGCTGCAAAGCAACGTGCATCTACTAGCTAGTAACTCAAAGCCATGAATTATCGCCAAAACGGACTCGGAAGCTACAAAGACCAGTTGCATCCGTGGTGTATCATTCGCCAACTTCCCGATATGCGCTCTCGGCTCATTATCCGCTTTCGTCGCCGGAATGATGCTGAAGCCCATTTGCAAATTCTCAAGTCAAATAATCCAAGTGCTTCCTACGAAATTATTTTTGATGTAATCTCGGAATACTCGGACTTGGCTGTGAACTGAAATTAACTTAGTCGCCGGGAAGTCCCCCGCTATAACTGTACCCAGTTTAGCGGCGGGATGAAAGGCGGGAAAAAGTCGTAAAGAAGTTTTCCAAATCTTTGCGGATAGTCTTTACTGCTTAGTGTAGTAGGTAGTAAGATCAAACAACGCAGGAGGTGATCTTGAGTGTTACACAAGGCTGTCAAGGTTCGACTGTATCCAACATTAGAGCAGCAAACGCTGCTGGCTCAGCACTTTGGTTGCTCCCGTTGGTGGTGGAACTACGCGCTCAACAAATCCGTTGAAACTTACAAAGAGACGGGCAAAGGATTAGGGCAGTCAGCACTCAATGCACTTCTGCCAAAACTCAAAAAGAGTACAGAAACAGCTTGGCTGTCTGAATGCTACAGTCAAGTTTTGCAAGCTACAACCCTTAATTTAACGACTTCCTACAAAAACTTTTTTGAAGGTCGCGCCAGATTTCCACGATTTAAATCAAAGCATGGTAAACAGTCAATTCAGTATCCCCAAAACGTCAAGGTAGAAAATGGTGTTGTAAAATTGCCAGGGAAAATTGGCAGATTAAAAGCCAAGATTCACCGACTAATTGAGGGAACAATCAAGACAGTGACAGTAAGTAAAGACCCTTCAGGGAAATACTACGCATCTATCTTGATGGAAATAGAAGGTGATCAGCCAATCACTTCAACCAATGGTAAAGTGATTGGTGTTGACTTAGGGTTAAAACATTTTGCAGTTACCAGTGACGGTAACAAGGTGTCTAAATACGATAATCCTAAGCATTTAGCCAAACACGAAAAAAACCTCCAGCGAAAACAGCAAAAATTAGCTAGAAAACAAAAGGGGAGTAATTCACGGCACAAGTGCAAAAAAACTGTAGCTAAGGTACACGAACGAGTTAGTAACTCAAGGTCAGATTTTCTACACAAGCTTTCCCGAAAGCTCGTCAATGAAAACCAACTTGTCGTAGTAGAGAATCTTCATGTCAAAGGCATGGTTCGCAATCACAACTTAGCAAAAGCGATATCTGACGCGGGATGGGGAACATTCACTAACTTTCTTGCCTATAAACTAAAGCAAAAAGGAGGAAAGTTAGTAGAAATTGATAGATGGTTCCCTAGTTCTAAGCTCTGCTCTAATTGCTATTACCAAGTTGATAAGTTGCCACTAGATATTAGAGAGTGGACTTGTCCTCACTGTGGTACTCATCACGACAGGGATGGTAATGCAGCAACAAACATTAGAGCAGAAGGTATCAAGATTCTCAAGACGGATGGAGCAGCCGTCTCTGCCGAAGGAGAGGAAGTAAGACCAAAGGGTGGACGCAAGTCCGTTCTGATAGCGAAGCGGGCGAGCGTACCCGCTCGACGGCATTCCTCCGTGAGTTCGGAAGCCTACACTATACTTGCTTCGAGTTAGTTTAGGTAGTTCACATCCGGTTGATCGCTTCGTTGATGATCTATCGGGAATTGGTCATGGGTAAGGGGTAATTGGTAAGCTCAGTTTATTTGTTACTTTTTGTAAAAAAAGCTTGCCAATACCCTCTCACTAACAATCAATAACCAAAAAAGAATATATCCAACGGACTTGATCTAAACCCTATGCGAACCCTTGCTGAAATTAATGACAAAATTCATCGCCAGTGTGCGGTAGTTTGGACTGTAGAGGAACTGAAAGCACGGGTAGCAGAGGTTGGCGTCACTCAGACGGCCAAAGAAGTGGACGTGATTACCACTGGTACTTTTGAGCCGATGGAGTCATCTGGTGCCATTATCAATTTGGGTCATACAGATCCACCGATCAAGATTCGTAAGTGTTGGTTAGATGGTGTCCCAGCCTATGCGGGTTTTGGCGCAGTAGATTTGTATCTGGGGGCAACTCAAGCAGTGGACTACACTGGAATCGGCGATACCCCCGATCTAGAAGAGTCTAGAGAACGTGGTGGGGGTCATGTTATTGAAGACTTAATTGCTGGTAAATCGGTACAGCTACGGGCGATTGGGCAAGTAACAGATTGTTATCCTAGAAGTTCTTTTGACACAACAATTACTAGCAAAACAATTAACCAGTTTTATTTATTTAATCCCCGGAATTTATATCAAAACTTTATTGTTGGGGTGAATGGAGGCGATCGCCCACTGTTCACCTACCTTGGCCCTCTACAACCCAGACTAGCAAATGCAGTTTACTCCAACCCTGGAGCAATATCTCCCCTACTCAATGACCCAGACTTGAAGCTAATTGGGATTGGTACTCAGATTTTCCTAGGTGGGGGAATTGGCTACATTTCTTGGGAAGGAACCCAACATTTCCCCTTACAAAAACGCCTTCCCAATCGGACACCAGTAGGACCGGCTGCAACTCTTGCCTTAATTGGGGATGCAAAGCAAATGAACCCCAAGTGGGTACGGGGTTGCTATTTCAAAAATTATGGTCCGTCCTTAATGCTGGGTGTCGGTGTCCCACTACCGGTTTTGAACGAAGAAGTTGTCAAATGCTGCGCGATCGCAGATGGGGATATTGTCGTACCTGTGGTGGACTTTTCCATACCTCGGCGTGTCCGTCCTACCTTTGGTTTAGTCAGCTATGCTCAACTAAAAACTGGTCGCATTACAATTGATGGCAAATCAGTAAAAGTTGCGCCTCTAGCCAGTATCTTCCTTTCTCGCCAAGTAGCCTTGGAATTGAAGCAGTGGATTTTGAGGGGGGAATTTACCCTCACTCAACCAGTAGCACCAATTGCGATGGATCGAGCCTTCCTCCCTCAAGACAGATGGGGTTCTCAGATTTCCCTAGATTAGGGTAAAGCATTTGCGTATAAAAATCTGGATTTCACCGATACCCCCCTCATTCCCCCCTAAAAGGGGGGAGGTATAAGGACGAAGCCATTTAATTTTTGGCGCAAATGCTTTTCCCTACATCTAAAAAATTGACTTTTGCAAGAGCCCTAAGGATTACCTGAAGTGCCTCCCCCACTAGGCTTTTCTAAGCGCTTAACTGGCTTGGGTACCGGTTCTCGGCGTTTGGGTGGTGTTGGTGGTGTTGCTGGTGCTCCTGGTGCTCCTGTAGTTGGTCGTTCCCCTTTGCGAGTTGGGCGCTGGTTTGAGGGGCCTCTTCTGGAGTCTGGACGCCTTTGAAAAGGCTTCTGGCCTTTCGGTCGCTTCTTGATAGGGCATTACCCCCAATATCATTTGCCTCCTGAATCTTCAAGGTATTACCCTCTAGCTGGATGTGCAAATCCCAAAAGTGACCAATTACCTTTTCTCCCAGAGCACCATAGATCTTTAGCTTGAAAAACTTGATCTTATCGTCTGGTTTGCGAGGAGACTGCCTAATTTTAATGATTAGTAGCTGTTCATCTTTTGAATAGAAGATCGCCTCTCCTCGAATGGAAAAATAACCCTCTTGAATCGCTGGTGCGACTTCAGGTTGAGAAACTTCACCAGAGGAATCTTCTTCTGGTTGCTTGGCTTCTTTCTCGGTAGCAGCCGGTGCGGTTGACGTTGTTAGACTAAGTTTTTCTGGTTCCCAGACGCCAACAATTTGGACGTGCAAGTTACCGTCTTCTTGTCTGGAACGGGGATAAACAACCCACAGGTGCGGTTGGTCTAAGCTTAGGTGATTCTTGACCAAGCTCATCACTCGACCGAGTAATACCGCATCAATCAAGGTTCCATCAGTTGCTACTAACGTGCCCCGCGTCAATTGATCTGCAGAAGGCATATATTGTCCCCGGATCAGTCCGATCGCTCGGTACTGCATGGGTTCACTTGGCGGCGGAATCGGCTGCAGTCGCTGCACATCTGATGGCAACGTTGGGAGCGATTCCTCTGTAGTAGCTGAAGTAGCTGGGTTGCTAGTCGTTTCTGATTCGTTGATTGGCGTTTCTGAGTGTGGCGATTTCACACTGGATACCTCTGGCGAAAAGTCGTCAGAAGACACGGGTGAGTCGGAAGACCGATTCACTGAAGGACTCATATAACCTCTAACCTCCTAGCGGCGGAGACACATTCCCTTAAGGGATTTTGGGCGGACTTCACAAGCGTAGCTTTTTCCACACTCCAACTGTTTGCTGATCGAGCAAGCTAAGGAGGAGTTCTCTTTAACTGTTGACAGCAAGTCGCTGGATGGTGAATAAGCTCTGAATTCAGCCTGCTTATTGTACAGAATGCAGTCATCTAACTGACATATCCGTAAAGTTTATCGAATCTTTAATTCAAAGATGCCTGCACCAGACTAAATTCAGGCTCAATACTGCCAATATTCTGGCACGGTTCTCGATCTTGACAAGCAAGAAAATCTCAAGTCGGTTGATAATGTCATATAGAGTTCAAGAAATTTTTGTGTCTCAGAAGCGCAGTCCTTGGTTAATTCTGGTGTTAGTGCTGGCCTTGCTGGCATTTATTGGTTTTTCAATTTTTCCTTTGTTGAGTAGCATCTTCCAGGAAAATTCACCCACTGTTCAAGCTAAGCCAGGAATAACGCCAACGATTTCGGCGTTAAAGCAACCAAATCTAGAAGATGAGGTTAAGGGTTATGAATTGGTGGTACAGCGAGAGCCGCAAAATATTACCGCGTGGCGAGGTTTGGCAGAGGCTCGGCTACAGCAGGGAAACTTTCAGGGGGCGATCGCTCCTCTGGAACAGTTAGCTAAGCTCAATCCTGAGCAAACTGATTATGGAGTCTTGCTGGCTCAGGCGCAACAGTACACAGGCGATCGCGAGGGAGCCGCTCAAACCTATCGTGATATTTTAACCTCGAAGCCTGGGGATTTAAATGCTTTGCAGGGCCTTGTCAGTCTACTGATGCAGCAAAATCTCCCAGAAAAGGCAATTGGCTTGTTGCAAGATACCCTAAAAACGGCAACGCCGATTAATGATATTAAGCCCGGAACTGTTGATATCATGTCGGTGCAGCTTTTGTTGGGTGGAGTTTACGCTACACAAAAGCGCTACCAGGAGGCGATCGCTATTTATGATGAGTCCATTAAGAGTTACAAACAAGATTTTCGCCCTGTACTTGCTAAGGCCTTGATTCTCAAAGAACAAGGTAAAATCGCCGACGCTAAACCCCTCTTCACTACTGCTGTTTCCCTAGCACCAGCTCAATACAAAGACCAAGTTCAACAACTAGCAGCCGATTCTCCAACCCCAACTCCTACATCTACACCTACACCTACACCTACACCTACACCTACACCTACACCTACACCTGCTGAACCTTCTGTAACCCCCAGCAGCGCTCCTGCTTCTTCCAATTAAGTAGTTATTGGTTGTACAGCGCTACGCCCATGAAAACAGTTGTACAGCCCTACGGGCATGAAAACTGTTATTGGTTATTGGTTAACAACTAACAGGAAGGGCGTAGCATTTGCGTTGTAATCTTATCGGTAATAGCCAAATATTTGGGAGCAAATGCTACGCCCCTACACAACTGACAACTAATAACAAACAAACAACAAACAACAAACAACAAACAACTATTTTCAACCTTGCCACCAAGCGATCCCACCAAATAACAGAAACAAACTACCACCAATTCCTGTAACCATTCGCTCAGAAATTCGTCCCGCAATTAAACGCCCGCCAATTACTGCGATCGCCGCACAAATTCCATGACCTAAAATCGCTCCTGCAGTAACGCCTAATGCCGAATTAGATGCGGCTAAAGCAATTGTGGCAATTTGTGTGCGGTCTCCCCACTCAGCCAGAAAAGTTAGGATAAATGTTTCCAAAATAATTCCCAAAGAAGTCTTTTTCTTGCGACTTTTTAACTGGGCTTCCTTCACTGTTTCCATCGCTTCTTCGGCTTGCGTTCCATCCGATTTAGCTGGCATTTGTCCTGCTTCATACAATAACTTCAACCCAAAGCCAAGAAATAAAGCAATTTCGGCATAATGAATATAAATTTTGGGTAGGAAAGATGCTGCTTGTCCTAACAAAACTGAAATAATCGTCATTGCTGCCAAAGCTGATATCGCACCCACAAAGACCAAACGCCGGGGATGCTTCATAGCTAAAATAACAGCAATAAAAAATGTTTTGTCGCCTAATTCTGAAACGGTAATTAGTAATAGTCCAGCAGTAAAAGCGGTTAGCACTTCCTCAAACTCCTTAAAGTATTTTTCCTTTTAAGTGAGCTTGATGAGCGCAAAAACACTTCACCAAGCTCACATTTGATGTGAACTTAGTGAAAGTCTCGCTCCCAAATAACTGTCAGCTTTTGGTACTTAGTTGTTAATCAAAACTACAGACTAAAAGCTTATTGCTTAATTGTCACCTGAACCAGGCTTATCGCCAGTATGTTGATTCAGACGGACTGGCTAGGTATCTGCCAGCAGCTACTCCCTTTCAATAATTTGTATATTACTACAAACATCTATTAAAAGTAATAACAAATTGCTAAAAGTGCGAAAAAATTTACCCTAACTTGATACAATTCATTTTCTTTTCATTGTTGAATCATTTTGCCCTCATTTTTGGATTTTGGATTTTGGATTTTGGATTTTGGATTTTGGATCGGGAACTCTCCCCCGTCTCCCCGTCTCCAATCCCCAATCCCCAGTTCAATACTTCCTCTCTTTCGGCTCAAACATGGTAATTGTCACCGGACGATAGCTCAAATCAATACCAGCAGGAGAGTAAAAAGCCATTGTATGTTTGAGGAAATTAGTATCATCTCGCTCTTGAAAATCCTCTCGACAATGAGCACCACGACTTTCTTGGCGATTTAGCGCACAAGTGAGGATAATTTCGCCAACTACCATTAAATTTCGCAGTTCCAAGGCTTCAATTAATTCAGTGTTCCAGCAATTACCCTTATCATCTAAATAAATTTGCTGGTACTGCTGTTTTAACTGTTGTAGTTGCTTTAAACCCTCGCTCATTAAATCTTGGCTACGGAAAACCCCACAGTACTCAGTCATACAATCTTGGAAAGCTTGACGTAGTTGGTTAATGCGGATAGTTCCAGTTTGGGTAAGGAGGAGGTTTATTTGCCCTTGGGTGGCAATTCGGTAGTGCT
>JAYFMV010000044.1:0-55281 GCA_042408245.1 Potamolinea sp. | reverse complement strand
GTTTGCCTTGGAATAATATGTTTGTTTTAACGCAGAGAGCGCAGAGTTTTACGCTCCAGGTAGCAGAGGTTTTTGAATAATTTTGGTGCAAACTGAAATGATATAAATCCTTCGTTAGCCATTAGTCATTAGTTGTTTGATCTGATGCTAATGACTAATGATATCGAATCCGGTTGAATAACCATAATTAAACCTGTAAAAGGGCGGGTTTTGATCCAAGTCATATCTGTAAGTCGCCATAATTTGTCGCTAAACCCGCCCCTACAGAGATTATGGGTGTTTAACCGGACATGATATGACTAAGGATATAAAACGACAAGATTTATAGATTATCAGCTAAAGATTTGAGATCAAACCTTTACTTCATCAGCAAAACTTGCCCAACGGACAAAATAAAAAGGTCCAGCAACGGAACCCCAAATATGTTCATCAGTTTCCGGGTCGCGTCCGCGATCGCGGCTGATAAACTTGTCTTCATCAATCTCAAAAGAACTGTCGAGATAAGTTTGCTTGCCATTGCGAAATACCATACAAGCCTTACCCGGTTCTACCTGACCTTGAAAACCACTACCAGTCCATTCAACAATCATGTTACATCCAGGAAGTTTTTCCAGTTGATCAGCTTTGAGAGATTGCAAAAGATTGAGGTTACGAGAAGCGCCGTAAAAGGCTTTTTCGTCTTTGACAATATAATTTTCAATTTGAATATGACCCCCCGACTCAAATAACTTCAACACCCGCAAGCGATAAGGGTCATTCAACATATAGTCATAAGCTTGTTCCACAAAAAAACTGACCCCATCCAACAAAGACAGAGACAGAGGACGCATACACACCCGGATATGAGCGAACATCGGTGGATTCTCAAAAGCTTGCTGCTGGTTACTAAAATCAGCAGCCATCCAGCGAGCTAAAGTAGCAATATCAGTAGAATGAGTCATTAACTAATTCACAACACGAATAAAACCAAATCAATTGTAAAACCCAACCCAACAAAAATCCCTAAAAACCCTCTGCAAACCCCTCTATAGTCTCCCCTGAAAGGGGAGACAACATCGTTATCCCTCCTTTCAGGAGGGATTATAGGGAGGTGGGGAGACACAATTATTGTCCCCCTGTAGCGGGGGGACTTTAGGGGGGTGCGTAAACCTTGGCGTCCTCTGCGTTAAAACAACAAACCACCTCAACTCAAACCCTTAACACCAAACAAAAGAAACTGTGTCCGCAGAGTATCCTTAAAATTGTCATCGCTCAGCAAAACCAAACTGCGACTACCATCAGTTAAACGCGGGCCCAATGTCATCCCCTCCAGATTATCCAGGGGAATACCCAAATCACCCAAATCCAAAACCAAGCGTTTCTTCACCGCATCAATTCTTTTAACATCACCCTTGAGAGTCGCAATACCCGAAGTATCCGTAGCAGCGCTAATCGCTACCTGATAAATTTTCGCACCGAAGCCAAACAAACCATAACTACGTTCAAGGCTGAAAAAATGTCCTCCTGTATCCACAGTTAGTAAATCTGTCAAACCATTACCAATAGCGCCAGTAGGAGGAGAATCTAGTAGGTAAAGATGTTCGCTAACCACCATTGGACGAGCAATATTTCCTATTAAATAATGCATCAATCGAATCCGGGTTTGTTGTTGGGAACTAGGTGGTAAGCTATCTTGTAAAAGTGCGGATTCAGTTGCAGTAAACAAGCGAAACGGGTCACCACTGGCTGCAGCGAGACTTGCTGGTTCAAGAGTTAAAGACTCAAAACCTAAATTATCCTGAATACCGCGAGGTGCTTCTCCTTCTTTAGCATTTTCATTGCGTAAATAGCGTTCAGGAATCTGTAGACGGCTGCGCTGTTTCCCAGTTTTTAGGTCAAATTCCCGGATAAAAGGGGCAATTCCCAGATTGGGGAAACCTTCGCTGCTGATAAACACCGTTCCTTTAGGAGAAACAGCAATTCCTTCGGGATCAATAGTACCTTTAGGATAAGTTTTGCCATTTTCATCGGTGAGGAAAGTAACGCCTTCAACGTCTATTTTCTCAATTCCAATCTTCCCTGTCGCACTAGGCTTGAAACTTAAGCCTAGGGTATAAAATCTAGCTGGGGCTAACTCAGAACGGTCATCGGAAAGGACGTAAAATTTATTACGCTGTCTGTCATAGGTTAACCCTGAGAGCCCCCCGACTGGTGTATCCTTAAACTTCGTCTTGGGTAACTGATATTCCCCTAAGAATTCCAGGGAAAGGTTGAGAAACGTTCGCTGTTCTGCTGTTCGTGCTTCTGCTGGAGTACAAGCGGTCATCAGGAAACTCAGCAGTGTTATCGCCAGAACGAATAACAGGGAAAATAATTTGCCAGATACAGGTATTTGTAAGCGGTTGCGGTAACCTAACTGAGTCATAAGTAATTGTTGGTATATCGGGACAAGGAGCAGAAACTCTGACTTTAATTTAAGCGTCAATTTTACGATTGGAACAGATCAACGCAGCTTTACACAGATAATAATCCAAATCATCTGCGTAAGAAAGCGGGTCTGTATTTATCAGTGGTAAAAAAATGTCAGTAACTAAAAAACTTCTAATCTGGAAAAAGGCGGCATCCTTAACTGCCCTATTTATACTGTATTTCGGTTCTGGAAATTTAGCCGCACAGGAAAAGCCCAAGCCAGAGGAACCAAAAATTAACCCACTGGAGATAAAAACTCCAGATTCATTGTTGCCTCAATTGCCAAACAATGCTACCATTAGCGCCGAACAACAAGCGAAACTTAAGCTATCTCTAGAAGAATTAAATACCCAAGCAGCAGCTTTGCTCAAGGCTGGTAAAGCACCCGAAGCTTTTGAAATCTGGTATCGAGAAATGCGCTTGCGAAGGGCGTTAGGCTACTTGGAAGAAGTGCAGGCCCTAGGGCGAGTTGGGGAGATTGCTTGGCAGAATAATCAAAAGTTTGATGTGCAATTGATTACGGCGCGTCTGGTTACAATTCAGAAGGAAGCTGAGGATAAAAAGTCACTAAATTTGAAACTCCTACAAGCTTTAGGAGCAGCTTACCAACAAGTGCGAGTTCCTGGCCCAGCAATCACAGTTTATCAACAAATTCTTGCTGATGCTCGCCAGCGACAAGATAGCAGCGCTCAGGTATCTACTTTGAATACAATTGCTCAACTGCATTTGGCTTGGTTTGACTATCCAAATGCGGCGAAAACTTATGAAGAATTGCTAGCGTTTGCTAAAGCTAAAAATGATAGTGTTAATGAGGTCGTTTATCTGAAGCAACTGGTTTACATTTACACTCAGGCGAAGCAATCTGAGCAGGCTTTAGTTGTTAAGCAGCAGTTAGAAAAGACTTACATTGCCCAGCAAGAATTGACTCAATTAGCCCCATTGAAAATTGAAATTGCTTCTGACTACGAAGCATTAAATCAACCTGATAAAGCAAGTAAAATCTATCAAGAAGCCTATAGCCTAGCGTCTTCTTTACGGCAACTTGCTTATGCGAGTGAAGCTTTGCAAAAGCTAGGGGCTTTATACCGCACTCATAATCAGCCGCAGTTTGCTTTAGAGGTTTATGATATTTTGATCAAGGTTGAGGAACAGTCTGCCAATTCTTATGGTTTGATGTATGCTTACGACCAAATCGGGCAAATTCATTTAGCACAAAAAAACTATGCTAAATCGTTGGCTGCGTTTAAAGAAGGGCTAAGTTTTGCAAAGTTATTGCACTATCAGGAGAGTTATTTTAATAGTCAAATTGAGCGTGTGAATAAGCAAAGTTCGCAGAAATAAAACCCGCCTTTACCTGTTGACGATAAGTTACAAATTTAGTTTTTTTTAACGCAGAGGTGTCGTAGGGGCGGGTTTAGGGATTGATCAACTCAGCCAACAGACAAATGACAAACAAAACCCGCCCTCATCCATTCTGCGTGCCCCCACGTCAGTCCTAACTAGGGGTATGCAAGCGAAGATAATCTTACCCTAATTTTGACGCCTGACGGGCTGTGAAGGAGGAATCCGCTCGATCGCAATCAAAGCTTCGCTCACCGACTTAACAATCGGTGCGGCCACAGTACCACCAAAAGCATCAACTCCCTTGGGATTATCAACCACAGCTACCACCACGTAACGGGGAGCCTCTGCAGGCAAAATGCCCACAAAGCTAGTTACCTTAGCATTGGTGTAATATCCACCAGTGGGACTAGCTTTTTGAGCAGTACCAGTTTTCCCAGCAATCCGATAACCAGGAATTTGGGCATTTCTCCCAGTACCGTTAGCGACAACGCCTTCCATCATTTTGATTACTGTCTGGGTAGTCGTCGGAGAGAAAACGGGACGTGGTGCATTTAAGCGGGGTTGCAAATAAGCCTGGCCCTTGCTATCAAACAGCCCTTGTACCACATGGGGTGTAACCAGTTTGCCTCCATTGGCCAAAGTTGCGTGTAGTTGTGCTAGTTGAATTGGCGTTAAGGAAAAGCCCTGTCCAAAAGACGCTGTTGCTGATTCCACCAACGAATCACTAAACTGCTGTCGAGTTTTGATCTGTCCTTGTGTCTCAAAAGGTAAGTCTATATCAACTTTTTTCCCTAACCCTAGCCTTTCTAGCCAGCCATAGTAATCCTCCGGTTTCATTTGTTGCATCAGCCGAACCATGCCGATATTGCTAGAATATTCCAGAATTTTCGAGATGCTGAGTTGTCCAAGACCCCCTCTAGATTCAAAGTCATAGTTGGAAATTGACCACTTACCAATTTGAATCTTTCCAGGGTCGTAGAAAGTGCTATCAGGTTTAACGGCACCGGAATCTAAGGCGATCGCCACATTCAACGGCTTAAAAGTAGAACCTGGTTCGTACAAATCAGCCAGCGCCCAGTTTTTAAACAAACTAACATCAAACTTATAGTACTGATTGGGGTTGTAAGTTGGCTCTGTAACCTGCGCTAACAAAGCCCCATCCCGCGCATCCATAACAATCACAATGCCACGCTCTGCCCTAAAACGCTTCATACTTTCCTTAAGAGCAAAGCGAGCGGCCCTTTGTAGGCGACTGTCCAAGGTCAGTTGTAAGCGCAGGTCATCAAGCTGCAAAAAGCCTTCTGGGATATGGTAAGGCATTGGTGCACCATTGCCAGAACGACTGAGTTGCAGTGTGCGTATAGCACGTTCTAGTAAATTTTCCTGACTATATTCCAACCCCGCTTGACCGCGATGATCCACATCAACGTAGCCAACTACATCTGCGGCCAAATCCTCCTGAGGATAGAGGCGGGAATACTGTTGAATCAGCTCTAAACCATCTACTTTCTCTCTAGCAATCCTATCAGCTACTTCTTCAGTTAAGCCATAGGAGAGGCGAATTCCACTGGATTTGTCATTGAAGATCTCCTCCAATTCGCTTTTGCTTTTCCCCAGCATTGGCGCCAGCCAAGCGGCCATTTCCTGCTTGGATTTCTTGAACTGCTTCGGATGGCCGTAGAGCGTATAGACAAGGCGATCTACAGCTAAAACATTGCCCTTGCGGTCAACAATTGGACGACGGGGAACATAAGGACGCAACTCCCCCATCTGCTGCTGACGTGCTTTTTTCTCTAGCTTAAGGTCTTGTGTGACTTGCAACCGATACAAATTGAGCAATAACCCCAATCCAGCCGCAATCATCGCTCCCCAAACAATCAGCAGCCTGAAACGCGGCACCCGATTTGGGGAAGCTGTAGATTTGGGGTTGTGGGTTAGGGATTGCTTTTGGGCATTCAGAGATTGTCGAACCATAATTAATTAAACATCATTCCTCATCGAAAATCTCACGCAATATCTGGTAAAATGTGAAACATGACACAAAAAGCTTACCGATACCGCTTTTACCCAACCGAGGAACAAGAACAACTCTTGTGCCGCACATTGGGTTGCGTGAGGTTGGTCTACAACAAGGCGCTGCATACTCGTACCGAGGGCTGGTACGAAAGACAGGAGCGGATTGACTATAAGCAGACATCCGCCATGTTGACGACCTGGAAGAAGCAAGAAGACTTGCAATTTCTCAACGAGGTAAGCTGTGTGCCATTGCAGCAAGGCTTGAGAAACCTGCAAAAAGCGTTCACCAACTTTTGGGCGGGTCGTGCCAAGTACCCCAACTTCAAAAAGAAGCACAGTGGTGGCAGTGCTGAATTTACTCGTTCCGCCTTCAAATGGAAGAACCAAGAGCTGTGGTTGGCAAAATGTTCCTCCCCTCTGCCAATTCGTTGGAGTCGCACCCTCCCTGCTGAGTGTGAACCAACTACTGTCACGGTGAGATTGGATGCATCGAGGCGCTGGTTTGTCTCGTTGTTGGTTGAAGACCATACGGTTAAAGCACTGCCTCAAACCGATAAAGCTGTAGGCATTGATGCGGGAATCACCTCCTTGATTGCCACCAGTGACGGCGAGAAGATTGCCAATCCCAAGCATTTTAAGCGCCTTAGATTTAAGCTGCGACAAGCTCAAAAAGCTTTGCAAAGAAGAGTCAAAGGTTCTAACAACAGAGAAAAAGCCAGACAAAAAGTTGCTCGGATTCATGCAGCTATTGCCGATGCAAGAACAGATTTCCTTCACAAGCTGACTACTCGACTGGTACGCGAAAACCAAACGATTGCCGTCGAAGATTTGGCTGTGAAGAATATGCTGAAGAACCATAAGCTTGCACAGGCTATCGCAGATGCAAGTTGGGACCAGATGGTTCGTCAGTTGGAGTATAAGTGCCAGTGGTACGGTCGTACACTGGTACAAATTGACCGATGGTTTCCCAGCTCCAAGCGTTGCGGACATTGCGGTCACGTTGTCAATAAATTGCCACTTGGTGTCAGAGAGTGGGTTTGCCCTGAATGCGGGACGCACCACGACCGAGACATCAATGCCGCAAATAATATTCTGTCCGCAGGGCTTGCGGTGATTGTCTGTGGAGCGAACGTAAGACCTGATAGGCATGAGTCTAAAGGGCAGTTGCGTAAGACCTCGAATAGAGGAAAGAAGCAGAAACTTAAACCGTGAGGTTTAGGAATCACCGCCGTAGAACGACGGTGAGGATGTCAATCCCAATTCAAAATCCTCCATCCCCAATCCTGGCATTTTAATATCCTAATGGTGTCTTTGCTCCTGGTTCTGGTTCTGCTGTTTTGGTCGGGGTACGTACTTGGCGTTGAGGTGCTGGTTGCAGATAAATTGTGTTACGGGGATTGGGAGTAACCATCCCTGCTTCTGGCTTTTCTGCTTGTTGAGCTAGCTGATTTTTTATCCCTTCATTCGTCGTCGTCAACTGTCGCTCATCGCGTTGCAGAGTTTGCAACTTATCGTACTCTTTTGTCCACTGCTGCTGGGTATAAACTGTCCAGGAATAAAGAGCGAGGGTAGCAGCAATTAATAAGAATGTTATTACATCGGAGCTACGCTGCACAAAGAGTAGCGACTTGAGCCAAACTGGTGCTTGCAGTCGCGATGGGTTGAGCTTTTCTACCTTTTGTCCAACATTTCTAGAGGGAAAGCTAGTCACTGCTGGCGATTGCCCGTGAGACATCCTTCCTTGGGGCGATCGCGGTACGATTGGGCGCATTCCTCTAGAGTTAGTAGGGGCTTTTCTTGTGGTCCGTTGTTGGGGCGCAACTGAGTTATGAGCAGCATTCATAAGCAATTTTTGCAGTTTTTCAGTATTGATCAGCGGTAGCGTGTAGCGTTAGGGAGTCATGGTATTTTAGCCATTAATCAACTGAAAAATGATAGGCGAGACGCCTATCCTACCTACCAACAGAGTAAGTATGAATGAGTAATGACAACCGTTACCAACTTTTAATTAAACTCACCTACCAAGCACGTCACCGCTAAAAACTCGATAATCGAATTAATCCTAGCATCAGGCGTTAATTGCGGCTGCTACAGTTTTGTAGTTTGGCATTGGGGAATTAACTTGAGCCGGAGTGGCCACTTTGGTATATGAAGGCTGCTCAGATGTCAACTGTTTGTGATTCCTAATGGGAATATTTATGCAAAATTCACTACCTTGGCCTGGTTGAGATCTAACTTCTAATTGTCCGTTGTGCTGATTGACAATGGTTTGATAACTCACTGTTAGACCCAAACCTCTACCTTGTCCCACTTCTTTGGTAGTAAAAAAAGGCTCAAAAATTCTGGGCTGAATTTCCCTTTTAATTCCCGGCCCGTTGTCTCTAATTACAATTTCCACTCTACCTTCATCTTCTACTTCTTTACAGGGTATCCATGTCGTGTGCAGGGCAATTATTTTGTTTGGCTCATCCCAACGGTTGAGAGCTTCAATGGCATTACTCAGAATACTCAGGAAAACTTGATTAATATGTTTGGCATAACACTCCACAGGTGGCAAATTTTCGTAGTGTCGCTCTACCTGGATAGTACCTGTTATCTGGTTATACAAAATCAACAAAGTACTTTCTAAAGCAGCATTAATATCTATCACTTTCAGGGGTGCTTCGTTTTGCCGAGAGAATTTCTGCAACAATTGCACAATTTCATGAATCCGCTCAGTTCCCGATTGCATTGACTTGAGAATCTTCGGTAAATCTCTGAGCAAAAAATCTATTTCTGTTTCTTCAACAAGTTTTTGAATTTCGGGATCAGGATTGGGATAATGAGCTTGATAGGCTTGGACTAGCTCAATCAAGTCATTAACATAATTTTCAACGTAAGGAATATTGCCGTAAATAAAGTTAACTGGATTGTTGATTTCGTGAGCAACGCCAGCAACCATCCGACCTAAACTCGACATTTTTTCACTATGAATTAACTGCGATTGCGTCAGACGCAGTTCTTCTAGCATTTCTGACATTTTCTGCACTTGCATGGCGCTCTGGTAAGATTGCTGCTGGGTGCGAGCATACAAATAAGCTTGTTGCAAAGAAATTGCCAATTGATCTGCTACAATTATTGCCAATTTTTGGTCATTTTCTGACCAATACCGGATGCTGGAACACTGATTGAGATAAAGCAAAGCGTAGAGCGTACCGTTAGCTTGAATGGGGACTACAAGAGTAGATTTGATCTGGAATTTGTTGTATTCTTCATTAGCTTTACCAGTCCGTTCATCTTGGCTAATATCTGGCACGCTTACCAACTGACAGTGCTGGATTACCCACTCAGTAATTGTCCCGTGGGTGTCAAATTTATCAATTGAAACAAAAAAAGGCGGACGGCAAATTGCATAGAGATTTTTTCGTCGGAAATTCTCGTTAGTACTTTCTGGGTTGAGTTCAAGTATTTCTGGAAATTTAGGGTCTTCAACAAGATGAACGATACATTGGTCTGCTTGCAATGCTTCTAAAAGCTCTCGCGACGCTTCTTTTAAGATCGTCTGGGGGTCAAAACTTTGGCGGGTTTGATTGATGATGTGATTAACTAACCGTTCCCGAATTGCTTGTTTTTGTGTTTGTTCGTAAAGTTGGGCTTGACTAATTGCAATTTCTAATGGTTTAGCTAGGGATTCTAGGAACTCAATTTCGCTGGCTAACCAGTTACGGGGTTGCTTTGAAAGACAAGCAAGAAAACCCATCTTGCCTTCTTTTGCGGCGATGGGAAAGAGCAAGCTAGCACTATACCCGAATATTTGGCGATCGCTCTGTTCTCCTGTCTCGTTTAACAAACTTTGCTGTTGAGTAATCCAAGTGTACAATGGCGAGTTAGATGTTACCTGACTACTGTTGATTATCGGGCTTCCTACAGAGATTGCAGGGCCAATGCTTCCAAAGCTCTCTAAGGGGTGGTATCCCAGGTTAGAGGACTGATTACTGTTCAAGTGCTGTTGAGAGACTACCTGAATTTGCTGTATCTCTGGGAAATACCAGCAGAAACAACAGCTATCTAAGCCAAATAGGGTAGCTACTTCCTCCACAGTTGTTTGAAGAACCACTGGCAATTCCAGGGTGTTACGGATGCGGTCAACTATTTGACCTATGATTGCTGTTTTTTGCCTTTGAGTATAGGTAACCCTGGCTTGGAGCAATTGAAAAACACGATTAACTGTAGAGAACACAATGCCTCGCTTGTAAAGATCCTCCGCACCCTTTCTGTTCCTGATCAAAATTTTACGCAGCAATTAGGCTTCTAACTTTAAAAACATCCTAAAGATAAGTACCTAATCGGGATAATTTTGTGTACTATCTTCAGGCTTCTTTGTAAAGAATTGTATAAGCAGTGCTTTGAGTCCCTCAAATCCCCAACTTCTCTGAGAAGTCCGGGATCTACGCTTCACGAATCATTTAGGACTGCCATAGCATCAAAAACATTTGTTTCTGCTGCAACTGTACAATTGGAAGGGACTGGCATATCATCCCTTTTGATACGGTCTGTACAATACAGGAGTGTATGAACAAGAAATTTATTGGTTTGGCTCTCTTACTTACTTTGAGTGCTACTTTGGTAGCCTGTGACAACAAGCCTGCAGGTGATGGCGCTTCTCCAGGTGCATCTCCGGCCGCGGCTCCCAAAAAATCCCCCTAGTGAGTTAGAAGCGCGATCCTCGCGCTGTCTCAACAAGCAGGAGATATTGCTTCGTCCGAAAAAGAGCGACATCCAGATACCTTATCTGGTGTCGCTTTTGCAGTGAATGACAAGTGCTGTAAGAATTCAGCACTTTTTTAGTCTCAAATCTTGTAAATGCTGTTATTACAATTCAGTACTTCTCACTATTGCCGAAAAGCACGCTTAGCCCTGGGCTATAAGCAAATAGCTTATCAGGTGGAAAATTTAACGCCTGGAATGCACGTTTTTAAACTAAAACCGCTGACCGGCTTGACAACGATGCCAGTTTTGTTACCACAATTGGAAGGCTGGCCCCAAGTAGTTGCTGATTCAACGCAGATTTTTAAGTTTCTGGAAATTTACCAACCCCAACCTGCTTTGTTTTTGCCAGATGCGAAGCAGCAACGGGAAGCTTGGATGTTGGAAGATTGGCTAGATGAAAGTATTGGTACGGCGACTCGTTTTGTTTACTATGACTTTCGGGCTAAGGAAGGTAAGCAAATCGATCCTTCCCTGTTTAGTCAATTGGTGATTGGGGTGGTACGGCGTCAGTATGGGATTAATCAAGCTGCGGTAAATTTAGCTGCTGACAGGCTTTTGATCTCACTGGAGGTGTTGGGTGAACGTTGGAGGAATAGTGCTTATTTGGTGGGCGATCGCCTGAGTGTTGCGGATTTGGCTGCAGCGGCTTTACTTAGTCCCTTAGCATTGATTCCTAAATATCGGCAAGAGTATCCTTGGTTGTTTGAGCGAATTGTTGAGGTTCATCAATTATGCGGTGAACCTGTACCACCTGGATTGTGATTGGTTGTTAGTTGTACAGTCCTTCTCTTCTCCTGTCGGAGACGCTCCGCGAACGGGCATGAAAACAGTTGTTATACCAAATCCGGTTGTCAAAACCCACTTACAATCAAGAAAAAACTACATCATTGGTTAAATTTTGCTTGATACGTTAGGGGGGTATAGCAACCGGATTTGGTATTAGTGGTTGGTTGTTAGTCGTCACTAATTTTGTATCATCGCTAAGAATTAGAGAATAATTCTGTAGGGGCTAAGCATTCGTGTCCAGATTTATGACACTAACCCCAGATATATCTTCACGAATGCTTAGCCCTGGACTATAGCATCCAGGGCGAAGCCTTCGGAGATAAAGACTTTGGTCAAGTAGCAAGATTGATCGTCCGAATGCTTAGCCCCTACAGAATATGTTTATGGGGATATATTGCGCTGTGGCGCTATAGCCCAGGGCTAAGCCTTCGGAGATCAAGACTTTGGTCGAGTAGGGATATATTGCGATGTGGCGCTATAGTCCAGGGCTAAGCCTTCAGAGATCAAGACTTTGGTCGAGTAGGGATATATTGCGCTGTGGCGCTATAGTCCAGGGCGAAGCCTTCGGAGATAAAGATTTTGGTCGAGTAGCAACATTGATCGCCCGAATGCTTCGCCCCTAAAGAATTTTTTTGAGATCAGATATCCGACTTCTCCAAAAACTTAGATATCTTGTTGGTACATCAACAGCGTGGCGCAAGATGTCGAACTTCAGGAAAACCATACTAACGAGCCTTGTATTAGGACTAAACTTAGCCCTAGCCCAAGCCGCTGTCTGCTTACCACCACCTCAAGACATACCAGAAGAAGTATTGAGGACAGAAATTATCACAGAAGCGCGATCGCCTATTGACGGTAAGCCCTTAACCGCAGCTCAATACGCCCAACTGCAAGCACAATTGACAGAAGGTACAATCCCACCCGCAGCTAATCCAGACTTCCAGCAATTAATATTTGTACTGCGCTTGCGACAGTTGCTGCGGAAACTTGTGCCTTTTTAAGTATTTATACTTAAGTAGCCAGCCAGGGAAACTGGGAGCAAGAACCAGAAACCTTGGTGTAACTGCCCAAATCCTGCTTTTTTCTCCCTGAAACGCTCCATCTAGGCAAATAAGCTAGTAGTTAGTGTTGTAGGGGCCGACATTCTGGTATTGTGGTGCAAAATGTGTAGAAAAGAATAAAAATATATATAAATATTAAAATCCAGTTGATCTTGCTCGTCGTTAATAGAGGTAGATAGCTAAATGTCCCCAATGATTTCACCCGACCAAATAGACCGCATAGTTTGGAATCAACATAATGACCCCTTTGAAGTCCTTGGTCCCCATCAATTGGAAGTAGATGGTAAAACCAGTTGGGTAGTGCGTGCTTATTTACCAAATGCAGAGGCCGCGTGGGTAGTTCGTCCAGAAGAGCGCATCGAACATCCGATGCAAGCAGTACATCATCCTCACTTCTTTGAAGCCACAATCGAGATAGCGGAACTGGCAAACTACCAACTACGCATCAAAGAAGGAGAACACGAGCGAGTCATCTACGACCCCTACGCCTTTCGCTCTCCGCTGGTGACAGAATTTGACCTACATTTATTCTCCGAAGGTAATCACCACCGCATTTACGAGAAACTTGGCGCCCACACCACCCAAATAAACGGCGTCAACGGAGTTTACTTTGCCATTTGGGCACCCAACGCTCGTAACGTTTCTCTTTTGGGAGACTTCAACAACTGGGATGGACGCAAACACCAGATGCGTAAAGGACCTACCGGCGTTTGGGATTTGTTTATTCCGGAACTGGGTGTTGGCAATTCCTACAAATACGAAGTCAAAAACTTTGACGGACACATTTACGAAAAATCCGATCCTTACGGTTACCAGCAAGAAGTCCGCCCAAAAACAGCATCTATCGTTACAGACCTAGATGCTTATACCTGGAAGGATGCTGACTGGATGGAACATCGGCGTCATACCGATGCACTCACTAACCCAATGTCTGTATACGAAGTGCATCTAGGTTCCTGGCTACACGCTTCCTCTACGGAACCTGCAGTATTACCTAACGGCGAAACTGAAGCAGTAGTAGTAGTTTCTGACCTCAGACCAGGAGCACGTTTCCTGACTTATCGAGAACTAGCCGCAAAGCTGATTCCCTATGTCAAAGAATTGGGATTCACTCATATTGAGTTAATGCCAGTAGCAGAACATCCTTTTGATGGTTCTTGGGGTTATCAAGTAACAGGATACTATGCCTGCACCTCCCGTTACGGGACACCAGAAGACTTCATGTACTTCGTTGACCAATGTCACGCCAACGATATTGGAGTCATTGTAGACTGGGTACCTGGTCACTTCCCCAAAGATGGTCACGGTTTAGCCTTCTTTGATGGTACTCACCTCTACGAACACGCAGACCCCCGTAAAGGCGAACATAAAGAATGGGGAACCCTAGTATTCAACTACAACCGTAACGAAGTCCGCAACTTCTTAGTTGCCAATGCTTTGTTCTGGTTTGACAAGTACCACATCGATGGAATGCGGGTGGATGCTGTCGCTTCCATGCTTTACCTAGACTATTGTCGCAAAGAAGGAGAATGGGTAACTAATCAGTATGGTGGTAGAGAGAACATCGAAGCTGCTGATTTCCTGCGTCAGACCAATCACCTGATCTTTAGCTACTATCCTGGTGCCCTCTCAATTGCCGAAGAATCCACAGATTGGCCGATGGTTTCTTGGCCTACTTATGTAGGAGGTTTGGGCTTTAATTTGAAGTGGAACATGGGCTGGATGCATGACATGTTGGACTACTTCAACATGGACCCTTGGTTCCGCCAATTCCACCAGAACAATATCACCTTCAGTATGTGGTACAACCACAGCGAAAACTATATGCTGGCGCTTTCTCACGATGAGATTGTGCACGGGAAGAGCAATTTGATTGGGAAAATGCCAGGGGATGAGTGGCAAAAATTTGCTAATATCCGCTGCTTATTTGCCTATATGTTCAATCACCCTGGGAAGAAAACTCTGTTCATGAGTATGGAGTTTGGCCAATGGAGTGAGTGGAATGTTTGGGGAGATTTGGAATGGCATTTATTGCAATATGAACCGCATCAAAAATTGAAGCAGTTTATGGCGGATCTCAACCAACTTTATCGCAGCGAACCGGCTCTTTATAGCAATGATTTCGCCCAAGAGGGTTTTCAGTGGATTGATTGCAGTGACAATCGCCATAGTGTGGTTTCATTCATTCGCCGCGCTAAGGATTCTGACGAGTTTGTGATCACAGTTTGCAATTTCACACCTCAACCTCACAGTCACTATCGTGTAGGGGTTCCAGAATTAGGATTCTACACGGAATTGTTTAACAGCGACGCCCGTAAATATGGCGGTAGCAATATGGGGAATTTGGGTGGAAAGTGGACTGATGAATGGTCGCTTCACAATCAACCTTATTCTTTAGATTTGTGTTTACCACCTCTAGGGGTTTTGATTCTCAAGTTAGACAAAGAGAAGACTAAGGCTGCATTGCAGTCTCAGCCATCGGAATAGATAACTAACTGAGTTCAAATAATGGGTAAGAGGTAATAGTTGTTTGTTGTTTGTTGTTTGAAATATGGACAACAACTAATTACCAATTACCAATTACCCATTACCAATTACCAATTACCAATTACCCATTACCCTCAATAACAATACTTTCCATCCTTTTGTGTCGGATTTTCTTTTGCAGTCCTTAATGCTCCCAAAAGGGTAGAAACAAACACACATCGTTTTATTTGTCCGCTATTTTTAGATGACAAAGTAAATCGCCCCAAGGGAACTGATTTTACCTCACCCATAAAGCCAAATTCCACCCGACGTATTCCAGTACTGAGGAGTTTGTATGTGCTTTCTTGATCAATTTGAATCTGTGAGTCAAGGCTATTCCAATTGGCTGTAATGTGATTAGCTGTAGCAGGATGAATAGCCCACTGAACCACGCCATTATCTTCTCGAAAACTAGCTTGCCAAGTAACCTTAGTTCGCTTAGCTTCACTTTGGGCCGAGCGCAGAGCAAGATAAACTTGGTTTTGAGCGGTAGTGAGGCGTTGACGCTCTACAAAAGCTATCCAGTTAGGTAAGGCGATCGCACTTAATATGCCAATAATTGTCACTACAATTATCAGTTCAAATAGGGTAAATCCGGCGATATATCCCGCACGCTGAATGCGTGGGGCTACACAAAAAAAGGTAGGCTTAAATTCAGTCTGCGAAGGCAGATTTTGCTTGTGTAGCTTAAATTCAGTCTGCGAAGGCAGACTTGGCTTCTGTAGCCGCGACTTAAGTCGTTGGGCCACACAAAAAAAGGCCGCCTTAAATTCAGTCTGCGAAGGCAGACTTGGCTTCTGTAGCCGCGACTTAAGTCGTTGGGCCACACAAAAAAAGGCCGCCTTAAATTCAGTCTGCGAAGGCAGACTTGGCTTCTGTAGCCGCGACTTAAGTCGTTGGGCTACACAAAAAAAGGCCGCCTTAAATTCAGTCTGCGAAGGCAGACTTGGCTTCTGTAGCCGCGACTTAAGTCGTTCGGCTTGATTAGCATACTGAATTTTTCTTCGCATTGGCAATCACCCTGACAAAGAGAGTTTTTTGGGAATAGATAATTCCTCTTTGGCAATTTAATTTGATTGTTGGAAAAAACAACAGCGTAAAAATCCTGAACAATTTAAAAGCCCCGACTTAAAAAAAATCAGGGTTTTCGCGGTTGTATTTAGCTTGAATTTACGGTACAGCGATTCTCAGTTGCCTACACCACACGGCATTAGTTCTAGATATCGTGCCCCTAGGAACTGTATTGTAATCAATTGAGAACCGCTATAGTGACCAAGTTGATCTTTTCTAGAGACAAAAGGAATGGTAAGGTCATAAAGTAGGACTGAAAAAAGTACTCATGAGCTTAGAGATCCAAAAAAGATCATCACTCAAATCTGTAGTAATCATTTTTATAGCCTTAGTATTAGTTGCTACCTGTTTGATAGGAACAACACTTACATTTTCAGGAGGAACGATGTTTGCCGGAACAAGACCTACTAATATTGGCGTACAGTCAGGGAAACTAGCATCTTGTCCTAGTTCACCCAACTGTGTCAGCAGCCAAAGCCAAGACGCCGAACATAAAATTGCGCCTTTGACTTACAATTCAACAGCTACAGAAGCAATGGCTAAACTCAAAAAGGTAATTGAGAGTTTGGAGAGAACGAAAATTATCACAGAAACTGATAATTATCTCTATGCCGAATTCACCAGTAAACTGATGGGATTTGTGGATGACGTGGAATTTTTAATTGACGATAACTCTAAGGTGATTGATGTTCGTTCTGCTTCGCGCTTGGGACAATCTGACTTAGGAGTGAACCGGAAACGCATCGAAACGATTAGAGAGAAACTGAAATAATATCAAGTTTGTTGGCATCGTTCTTGAATAGTGGGTAATTGGTAATTAGTAATCGCTTAGGATTACAACTAATTACCAATTACCGGCACCCTGAAAATACCGATGCCGCCGGACATGGTATAACTCAACAGCAACTAACTCCAAAGCTACTTGCTTTTTCTCAAGAGCGTCTCTTTATGGTGTGTCAGTCCCCGCTTTTTCAGTGTCGCTTTCAGCAGGAACAGTTCCTGCTGCTAGATATCCTTTCACGTAGAAATACTTGCCTATCAAACCACCGATTGATTTGGCTTTTGGTTCTTCTTTCTTATTGGCTACGGAGTAATAATTTAATACGTAACTTTCATTGTATCCGTGAAAAGCACGTCTATTTATATCGCTTTCCAAGGGCCAATAGTTTTTAATTTCATCTTTTCCATCAAAACCTAAATCTTTGACATGATCGCCATCTAATTTGTAGGCGTTTCCAATCTTATATCCATTATCCAATAAATGGACATTCAGCTTTTTCTGTTCACCGCGATCAGATTGATGGAGTACTTTTTTTATAGGATTACTTTTAGTCCAATTACTAGGCAAATTGTTGGCGTCTACTCCAAATTGCTTGCCGCCTACATCTCCACCTTTGGGAAAATCTATGGGTTTTAAATCTTTTCTCCAGCCCAGGGGTTGCAGAGGTTTATATGAGGTTTCTGGTTTGTACCAAATTAATGGTATAGGGTCATTTTTTTCACCAGTATGATATTTAGTAGAGGGCACAATTTTATCAGGAATAGAGGTTTTCTTGTTAGCAAACATATTCTGCATCATCTTTTTAAGTTGCAGTGTTAGTTCCTCGTTGGGATTATTGTTACACCAATCATGTATTTCTTTCAGGGAATCATCATCTCTGGTTAGTTCTTTAATATGGTTTTTTATCTGCTGCTGAATTAGATCTAACTCGCTATTTGTCTGTCTTATCAAACTTGAAGCTAAGGTGTTAGTATCAAGGGTTTTATAATGCTTTTTTTGATTTTTCATCAAGATTTTGATTTTTTTCACAGTAGGATGGGAGCTATTTTTAAGGAATATTTTGACAACTTTAGAGGCATGAATATCTTTTTTTCGGAAGGTCTTAAAGTTCGTTTTGTTAGTTCTTACGCCCCTTGGAGTTTTTTTGATATTTTTTGTAACTCCACGCTGGATGACACCCGATAAAGGCTGCATCTGGAGTTGTTCTTCCTCAGACTTTATTTCCAGGGGTTGAATAGACTGGTGTTGAGATAATTGTTGATTGTTGAGGGAAGTAATCTGGTTGGCGAGTTTTGGGGTTACTGACATCGCACTTGGCTGAGGAATATTCAGCTTGTGCTGAAGGAATATCGGTGGCGTTTTTGGGGGAGGATTTATTGATATATTCGCCAAGGTGTGACTAACATTCTTTGGCTTTTCCTGTATCTCCTTTTCATCTGAATTTTTCTGTTGTTGGGGTGAGGATTGTTCAGGTTTTGCCTGGATTGCAAAGGGACGCGACTGGAAGGGATTACGCACAGGTGAAAAATGGGATTGCTGATGAGAATGGGGACGGTTTTCAAACTGTTTGCTCATGTTTTCAATTCTCCTGGTACTGTTTGCAAAACTTGAGGACTAATTCTTTGATTTACCTGTTCAGTCTGGAAGTTAGCATAACCGTTGATTAACCTTAAGCAATTCAGCAGGTTAGTGCAATACTTCCTTGACAAATCTCAAATTATGGTGAAGTTACCACCAAACCCTAAAATGAAGAACAGATATTTTTTTATTGTTCTCCCACTGGGAGTGTCAAAAAAGGAAGATTCATGACACAAACACAAATTGCACCGTATGGTTCTTGGAAATCTCCGATTACTGCTGACTTGATTGTTGCTGGCACAATTGGATTAGGTCAGATTGTCCTTGATGGGCCAGATGTTTACTGGATTGAAGGACGACCTGCAGAAGCAGGAAGAAATGTGATTGTGCGACGAACAGCAGATGGTAAGATTGCTGACGTTACGCCTTCCCCTTTCAATGCTCGTACCCGCGTTAACGAATACGGTGGCGGTGCTTTTACGGTTAGCGATCGCACAATTTACTTTTCTAATTTTGCTGACCAATGTCTCTACAAGCAGACACCAGAATCGGAACCACAACCATTAACATCAGTTACTGACCGACGCTATGGAGATGCTGTCATTGACAAGCAACGAGGACGCATTATTTGTGTGTGCGAAGACCATAGTAATGGTGGTCATGAACCAGTAAATACTTTAGTCAGCATCAACCTCAACAATGGTGAAGATATCAAAATAATCGCTTCTGGGAGTGATTTCTATTCTTCTCCTCGCATTAGTCCTGATCCTGATGGTAATAAGTTAGCTTGGTTAACCTGGAATCATCCTAATTTGCCTTGGGATGGTACTCAATTATGGGTTGCTCAACATATTAATCAAGATGGTTCTTTAGGTGAAGCTGAATGCATTGCTGGTGGTGTTGATGAATCAATTTTTCAGCCCCAATGGTCACCAGATGGAGTATTGTACTTTGTTTCTGACCGGAGTGGCTGGTGGAATCTCTATCGTTGGGGTGATGGAAAGGTTGAATCAGTGTGTGAAATGGAAGCGGAATTTGGGCTTCCTCAGTGGGTTTTTGGGATGTCCACTTATGGTTTTGAGTCAGCTAATCGTATTATCTGTACTTACACTCAAAACGGCAATTGGCAATTGGCAAGTATTGATACAAAAACCAAACAGCTAGAGGTAATTTCGACACCTTATTCTGATATTTCTTCGCTTCAAGTAGCAAATGGTAAAGCTGTTTTTCTGGCTGGTTCTGCGACTCAAGCAACTGCTATTGTTCAGATGGATTTGCTAACGAAACAACTAACTGTACTGCGTCGTTCAAGTTCCCTAGAAATTGATCCTGGATATCTCTCAAAACCGCAATCCATCGCTTTTCCTACAGAAAATGGTCTGATTTCTTACGCCTTTTTCTACCCCCCACAAAACAAAGATTTCTCGGCACCAACTACAGAAAAACCACCGCTTGTAGTCAAAAGTCACGGTGGGCCAACATCTGCTGCTTCTAGTACGTTTAATTTGAAAATTCAATACTGGACAAGTCGCGGTTTTGCCTTTTTAGATGTTAACTATGGTGGTAGTACTGGCTACGGAAGAGAATATCGTCAAAGACTGAATGGACAATGGGGTATTGTTGATGTTGATGATTGTGCTAATGGTGCTAAATACCTCGCTCAACAAGGAATTGTGGATGCTGAAAGATTAGCGATCGCTGGTGGTAGTGCTGGTGGTTACACTACCCTTTGTGCTCTTACTTTCCGAGATGTTTTCAAAGCAGGTGCGAGTTACTATGGTGTCAGTGATTTGTCAGCTTTGGCGACGGATACGCACAAATTTGAGGCACGTTACTTAGATCGGCTAATTGGCCCTTACCCGGAACGTAAAGACCTTTATGAAGCGCGATCGCCTATCCATTTTACAGAGCAACTTTCTTGCCCAGTAATTTTCTTCCAAGGGCTTGAAGATAAGATTGTACCGCCCAATCAAGCTGAAATGATGGTTGCGGCTTTGAAAGCCAAGGGTTTACCAGTGGCCTATGTCGCTTATGAGGGAGAACAGCATGGTTTCCGTCGTGCTGAGAATATTAAACGTACTTTGGATGGGGAGTTTTACTTTTACTCTCGTGTTTTCGGCTTTGAGTTAGCAGAGGATGTGGAACCAGTACCAATTGAGAATCTTTAATTGTTAAGCTGGAAATAGCAATAGTCCTCTTGCAAAAATCTGAATTTAGAGTGGCAAACCAAAGGTAGACACCGATAACTTAAATGTGTTGGTTTTGATAGACTTTAGCAAGAGGTTTAACGTACAACACGGCTATCCCAAAGGGCAAAATTATGAGTAGGGAAGACAGAAATGCGCTCACCCGTGAATTGAAAACCCACGCGACAATTTTAGGTGGATTTGTTGCAATTATGTGGGTTTTAGAGCTTGTAGATATCATCTTTTTCAAACAAGCTTTGAATGTCTACGGTATTTTTCCACGGGAAATGATCGGGCTTCGCGGTATATTATTCGCCCCTTTTCTTCACGCTGGGTTACCTCACCTAATTTCTAACACTCTACCTTTCCTTGTCTTAGGTTGGTTTGTGATGTTGCAAGAAACCAGTGACTTTTTTATTGTGACAGCGATAACAATGCTTGTCAGTGGCGTTGGTGTATGGATGTTTGGCGCAACTGGCTTGCATATTGGCGCGAGTGGCGTTATCTTCGGATATTTGGGTTTTCTGTTAGCGCGGGGTTACTTTGAACGTAATTTCCCTTCAATTTTGCTTTCAATTATTGTTGGTATATTTTACGGTGGTGCGATTTGGGGTGTTTTGCCAATACGCCAAGGTGTGTCTTGGGAAGGACATTTATTTGGTTTTATCGGTGGTGTAATAGCCGCAAGTTTCTTAGCACGAGAAAAGAAAATTTTGTAGAAAATAGTCAGAGAAAAAATGCCGAAAAAGCAGAAGTTTCCTTACCTTGTTGGTTCAAAATGGACATCGCAACAAACAACCTGGGGTTGGCGACATTTCCAAGTCGTTAACCGCAAAAATCAGGGGAAGTGGGTTTTTGCTGAAATGGTTTCTTCCTGTGACCCAAATGTACGTTTTTGGCTAAATGCGCAACAGTTAAAAGAACGAGCACTTTGGCAACCTGGTTGGCAATCTTTGGAGGAAATGGAAGAGTTGGTAATGGGTAATTGGTAATGGGGGATTGGGGATTGGGGATTGGGGATTGGGTAAATAGTTAACAACCAAAGACAAACAACCAATGACAAATGACCACTGACAAATGACCACTGACAAATGACCAATGACAAATGACCAATGACCAATGACAAATGACCACTGACAAATGACCACTGACAACAAGCCTTACCAAGGATTACCAATCATCGTAAAAGCACTCCAATAATAGGGATGAGAAAGGTTCTTATTTCCCATCTGAACTAACTCTGGAGGTAAGGGAAAACTAGCGTTGCTAGTTACCAAATTTCCTCCCTGCAATCTCACCTCACCTTTAAGCATTGCTAACTGCGCTCGCCGCAAAGCCTCGGCTTTAATTGGTGATTGTTTCAGTTGCTGGTAGAATTGCGTCATTAGCCCTAAAGTGCCTTCATCGCTGACACTCCACAAACTTCCCAAGGCTGACTTTACCCCAGCTTGTACTGCCAAGCCAGCAAATCCTAACTCTGCACCTTCATCCCCCAAAGCGGTGCGACAAGCACTCAAGATGAACAATTCTACAGGTGGTTTACTAAGACTTAACTCGCGCAATTTGTCAAGAGAAAGTTTGCTGTTCCACAAATAGATATTGGAGTTACTTAGTTGACCGGCTTGAAAGTCTGCATGGGTGGCTAAATGGATAATGCCATAGGGTTTTTCTGCGCGGGCTGATTTGAGGTTTTCTAGGGTAAAGTTCTCGTTGAGGAAAGATTTTCCTTGCCACAATTTGGTTGTAATTGTAGACAACTCTACTGGTACTGCTGGTAAGGGTTTGTTGTCAGTAAATTTTGAGGCTCCCATCGCTAAAACTTGAGAGTTTCTCACATCAACGTAACGAGTATCTGTGAGGCTGATACTGGGCATTAAACCTACACTGTAACGTTCTACGATAAATGCTTTACCATCATGGAGTGCAGCCAGGGGAATGGAACGCAAGCCTTTGTCAATAACGAAGACAAGGTTCTGAATTTTTTGGGCTTGTAAATCTTTTTCTAAGGGAGCAACTAACCACTGATAAAGTTGCTTTGAAGGGGCTAAATAGCTGGTGCTGTTTCGTCTGAGAGGATTGGTAATCTCACTCTGCAATTTAGTCACCATTGATAGAACTTTGCTTGGTGTTGTTCCCTCTACTCGCTGTTGTATCGGTTCTCCTGAAGATGTGACTAATAGCAGTTCTAACTGTTGGTTAGAAAAGGAAACGTAGATAATAGCAGGTTTAACACCAGTGGCTTGTTCGATCTGTTGGAGAGTTGCTTGAGTTTGAGGAAGAGTAACGGTTGGGGTGTTACTGACACCTAGATGGTTCTCAAAGGTATTGGTAAAACTTGTCTCTATTTTGGCTATTTTGGCTTCAATTTCTTGGCGGGAAAGCAGATTAGTTGTGTTGTATCCTGAGTTTCTTGGGCTTCTTTCGCCGAGAATAAAGATATTGGATGATGGAGGATTGTCCTTGCTGGTTGCTGATTGATTGACAGTAGTAGAATTGGTTGATAAATCAACCTTAATCACTGATGGTTGGTTAATATCAACTGGATTGGCAAGTGAACCATTTTTAATCACTGGTGCTTGGTTAATATCAACTAGATTGATGGGGATACCATTGGTAATAATCTCAATCTTGCCTTGCTTGTAACTGAAGGGGAAGGATTGATTGGGAGCAATGTTGACACTACCGCTGTTGATAGCCCCCAATGTACCGTTGATGCTACCATCTCCAACTTTAAAGGGTGTTATTCCGTTCCCCCCATGTCTGATTGTGATGTCTCCAGAACCACTATTACCAGCAGTAGAAATGCTGGTAGCAACGCCATTTTGGTCAAAGGTTCCTGTAGCCCGAAAAAATCTTTCTGTGGTGATATTTACTTTTCCTCCGCTGGTTCCTCCTTGGCTGTTAATCCAAGTTACTTGAATATCTCCTTCGGGGTCGAGGGTAACATTGCCTCCCTTCCCTGTAGTCCCGGATGAGTTAATTTGTCCAGCAGTAATCTGGGTTTTCGCATCAAATATGATGTCTCCACCATTGTTAGTTCCTGATGAGTTTAGGTTGCCGGTGGTGATGCTTCCTGTATTACTTGTAACCGCAATCTTTCCGCCATTACTTTCAGTCCCGCTAGCACTAGAGTTCAGATTTCCGCTGGTGATGTTACCAAATGCTGTTAAATTGATCGCTCCTCCATTTCCAGTTATTGAGCTAGTATCGAGGATGCCGGTGCTGGTGTTAATAGTACCATTACTACTGGTGATGGAAATTCCAGCATTTGCTTTGATATTTCCTGCGGTAATATTGTTGTTTGCTAACAGAGTAATTGAAGCGTTGTCTGTACCAGTAATTTCTCCTGTAGCGACAATTGCACCCGAACCAACTGGTGCTTGAATTGTTACTGGATCTTTGAATGTAACCCCATTGAGTATAGTAATTGTACCGCTGCTGTCAGAGCGTCCAATTTGAATTGAACTAAAACCATCTCCCAAAGCAGTTATTTCTGCTGCTGTCAAATCCAGTGCATTCGTGTTACCAGTCCCACCAATTTCTATATTTTGGTTAGCTGTAAATGGCCCAAGTAAAAGCGTTCCACCGTTACTACGAGAGCTTTTCAAATCAATCTCGTTGCTGGTGACTGAAATATTCCCACCACCTAATGGACCAGTCGCATTTATTTCTGTAACAATTCTGGTAGTTGCTTCTAGGGTGACATTTCCTCCTTTACTATTACCACCAGAGCAAGTATTACCAGTACCAGAACAGGAAAGTATATTGCCGGGGGTAGAGTCAGCAAGGGTGGTGTTAATCGTATCTCCGCTGGTTAGCTTAATATCTCCACTACTCAGGGAACCAATCGAATATATGTCATCTGTGAAAATATTTCCTCCAGCCTTGAAGGTAATATTGCCACCTCTACCATTGCTTGTAAAGGACAAAAAATCTCCCTGACTGAGAATATTTCCACCAGCACTGACGACTATCTCACCACCATCACCAGTAGTACTTCCCTGCCAAATTGTAATAATGCTAGGTACGCTAACATTACCACCAGCATCCAGAGTAATTTTACCTCCACTGCTAGAAGGAGCACTAGATCGAGAATCTAGGCTGCTAGTGATAATACCGCCTTTCGCTGTTAGAGCGATCGCTCCTCCATTTCCAGTTGTTGAGTCAGTATTGATCGGCCCAGCACTGGTATTGATATTGCCATTAATGCTAGTTAGTGTAACTGCCCGACCGGGATTGATAATACTGCCAGTGGTAATATTTTGATTGGCCTGTAGAGTAATTGTGGCATCGTCGGCTCCTGTAATAATTCCACCTGTGGTGTTGATGGAACCATCACCAGTAAGTAAGGTTACTGGATCATTGAAAGTTGTGTTACTTGTGAGACTAATCGTACCAGTACCCGTTGCGCTGCCAATGGTGATGGATTTGAAGCCATTTTGCAAACCAGTCATCTCAGTTGCTAGTAGATCCAACGTAGCAGTTCCAGTATCAGTAGTACCCCCAATGGCGATCGCCTGACCTACACTAAAAGGCTGAATTATCAAGTCACCAGTTCCAGAAACTACTCTGGTAAAGTTAATTTCGTTGGCAATTAAGGTAAGGTTATTAGCACCAGCGGACAGAGTGTTGCCGAATGCGAGTGTATTTCCAGAAGCGATTTGTGTATTGCCAATGAGAGTAACTGGGTTATTAAAAGTGAAGCTATTGGTAAAGTTATAGTCCCCCGCAAGTTGGACGTTTCCCGTACCATTAAGTGTTAAAACTCCCAGTGGTACGCTATTACCTATCCCATTAAAAGTAAGGATGCCGTTACCTGAAGTCAAAGTCAAACTTTGAGACCCAAGAGTTGTACCATTAAGCGGGTTATTGAAAGTAATGCTACCGCTATTAGGAGTCCCAGTTGAGGTAATTGTGGTAGTAGGTTGAGTCAGCGTAAGATTGCCAGTAAAGTTAATTGAACCTCCAATTCCCCCAATTGCAGAGGTATCTATATTTCCACCGAGAGTAATATTGCTAGTACCAGCATTTAGCGTTACTGTGCCACCAGAAATGCCAGTCACCGCAAAATTAGTATTAGAAGGAGGGCGGGTACTGGAATTAATAACACCTGTGGTAATACCATTAGAAGCAGAAAGGCTGATCTCTCCTCCATTGCCAGCATTATTAGTGACATTGGTAGAAGAGGAGTTAAGATTACCAGTACGGATAATACCGCTGACAGCAGAAAGGGTAATTAATCCTCCATTGCCAGTAAGACCAAAGCTCTGGGAAGAGCTAGAGTCAAAACTGCCAGTAGTTATTATATTGCCATTAGTTGTAGTGAGAATAATTGCTCCCCCATTACCCGCTGTATCTCTACTGTTATAAGAGGTGCTGACATTACCTGTGATCGTAATGTCATTAGCCGCAGAGATTGCAATTTTTCCACCGTTACCAGTACCCCCTCTATTTCCAGTAGAGGAGTTGAGGTTACCTGCGATTGTAATGTTACCTTGAGCAGCACTGAGGGTTATCGCTCCTCCACTACCAGCTCCGGCCGGGCCAGGGGGAGCAGAGGAGGAAGCTAAAGCGCCTGTGATTATATTGCCATTAGTAGCAGTAATGTTGATTGCACCGCCTGCAATACCAAGTCCAGTGGTATCCAAGCTCCCAACAGTGACACTCGATCCGGAGATTGTAATATTATTGCCACCTACTGAAACTCCTTGTCTAGAACCAGCGAAAATCGATTGTGTGGTATCCATCGAAAAAGAGCCAACGCCATTTTTATCAGCATCTGCTGTAAAAGTAATTGAGCGAGGTACTGCATTTAAAAAATTCAGGGAAACACCAGGAGCGATCGTAATATTATTTGTTGCTTCTAAGACAATATTTCCTGTCTGAGCTTCCAGTGCAACTTTGGAAATAGTAAAATCTACCGCACCACCATCTCCAGATAAAATTGTCCCTGCTAAATCTCCTGGATTAGGAACATTAGCGTTAAGTTGGTTATCATTGACCGCTGTTGCTGCAACAATTGTAATATTAGTTGGGTCGAATAAGATTGTGCCATCTACCCCATTCGTCGCACCAACATTTACCTGTCCCTTGAAAGCCAAATCATTCTTACTAGATAATTCGACAAAACCCCCATTTCCAAAACTGCTACCACCACGAGCACTAATTTTTCCATAGAACCCTGTTACTTGGTCAGACCAGAGGATAACTCGACCACCATCACCACTTACCTTAGCATCAGCATTAATTGTAGAATCACTACTAACAAAAGTACGCGAAGCATTAGGAACCGTACCCTGTCCGCGATAATCCCCACCAATTAAAACAGTACCTCCACCATTTGTACCAGAAGCATTGATATTGCCGTTAATTACTCCAACTTTGTCGCCCAGAATATTGACACTTCCGCCTATCTGAGAATTAGCAGTTCTCCCCCCCTGACTAAGGGGGAGTAGGAGGGGGTTCGTATTGGAAACATCAACAGTACCCGAAACAATTACCGTTCTCCCATCAGTAGGAATAGCAGTACCGGAACTCGTCAATTGTACGGATTGTGTGGGAGAAACTGCCAGCCCTGTATCTACACTTCTCCCAGATCCTGTCAACAATCCTGCCAAATCCAAAGGTTTCAATGGCAAAAATTGCCCTTGGGTGTCTCTTGGTGGAGCAATTTCCAAAGCAAGTACATTTCCTGCATGAGAAAGCTTGACTAAGCTAGTTCCCGGTATTGCAGCTAGGGTAATATTTCCTCCTGGAGTTGTTATTTTTCCAGTGTTAATGACATTACCGCCAACTAAAGTTAAATTCTCACCTGCTTTTACATTCAAATTTCCAGCATTGATAATACTACCAGCAGGATTTAAATCAAAAGCAAACTGACTAGGATTGCCAACTAATTCCTTATAGTTATTTCCAGCGAAGGAATTAAACCAATTAATTACACCATTGTTATCTTTGAGAGCAATACCAGTAGCAGTTGTTGCGGTAAAAGAAGCCGGAACATTCAGCGAAGCATTTGGCCCGAAGACAATCCCAGCAGGATTCATTAAATATAAATTCGCCTTGCTCCCACTAACCTGAATGAGTCCATTAATCAGCGAAGGATTATTGCCAACGACTCTACCTAAAATATTTTGTGTCGAAGGTAAAGATAGAAAGTTGGCAATTTGACTTTCAGACAGTCCAAACTGCTGGAAACTATGGAAAAGATTAGCACCATCTTTTGATAGCTTCCCCCCTGTAATGTCAAACTGATTTCCTTGTTGGATGACTTGAGTACCAGTACCGTCATTCGCACGGTTGAGCGATTGAGCGAGTACAGGGGAAGTAAATTGAAGCGCAACTATATCCCAAGAAATTGCTCCTGTCAGGGAAACTGAGGAAAACAATAAGCCAAAGCGCAGCCGAGCAAATTTCATGGCTATATACCCCTATTATTCTTCAGGTAAATACCTCAATTTTTTGTCTTATATCAAAAAAATAAGGCTTTAGTTTGTATTAATACCAAGTTGTGTGCAAATATCCAATGTAGCACAGGAGTCCCGTCTGTCAGCAGCAAGCAAGATGCTTGCTCTACAATTTGTAGATATTTACTGCAAAATTTAGTTCAAACATAAAATGTAGGATAGGCATCTTGCCTGTCAGCAGCACTGAAATTATTTGAACAATTTTTAATCTTTATTTTTTCTCAGAAGCTACCGTCCACCAAGCAAGGGCGTAATATTGAGAAGGTTCATTCACTTGTTGGCGATATTGCACACGGATTTTGTAACGACCAGCAGACGGAACTTGACAGAAAATATGTTCGACACTATCGACATCACTGACAGAAGAACAGACACTTTTGCTAATGTCGTTTTCATCCACTGACATCAAGTAAAGGTCAAGGTTGTTCAAACCGCGATCGCGAAAACTCTCCCCAATATCATAGGCTTTATTTTTATTTGTATCTTCCAGCTCAACTAAACGATCCCAAGCAAGTGTTAGAGAGACAAAACTTTTTTCTTTCAAAGGTTTTTCTAACACATATTCCTGAAAAAACAAGTGATTTACAGAACGATAATCCCAACCTATTCCAGGGACAACTCCACTTGTACTCCACTGTCCGGCACTGAATTGCTGATAAGCCCGAAAAGCATTAAGTTGACCTGTACCCATTTGTATATCTAAAGGAATTTTCGGGTCTTTGTAGGCGTCGGAGTCGAACCAATTGAGATTATCTTTTCCCAAAATAGTCTTGGTCATTCCCAAAAGTAAACCATCTCCATTATCTTTAATTTTGTCGGCAGAATTAAGCAAAACTGCCTTCATTACTTCGTGACGTCGGGAATTGATACTCCAGTTAAACTGATTAGACTGAATCTGACGATCGCCAAATTCTTGCAGTAAGGCTACAGTTCCGGTAATGTGAGGCGCAGCAAAACTTGTTCCACTAACCTGCTCTATTTTTCCCGCCAAACTGTATGCAGGAATCTTGCTACCAGGAGCAACCAAATTAATTGAACGGCGCGAACCAACATTAATTTCACGTTGAATCAAACGTCTACCAATCCCTACAGGTTGAGCGCTTAAGTTAGGAAAATCTACCTTAGTAAAAACTCCCTCTCGCTGAGCAGTAAAAGCTGTATTAATTGCATTATAATTATCTGTAGGAATGGGGATGCCGCCTTTACCTTGGTTACCAGAAATTACATAGAGAACATTGTGAATTCTGGATGACCAATCGATACATTGTGTTAGTAAAGCATTGCCATCAAGAGTAGCATCTGGTCTCGAATCGCGACTGAGAGGTTCACCAAAACTAAAGTTAATCGCTCGCACATCTGTACTATTTTGCTGGGCTACAAATTGTGCAGAAAGACATTCTTCGGCTTGTCCACTTTTGGAAGGTGTACCTGCTGCTGAGGAATATAAACGTGCCCCTGGTGCTACTCCTGGCAAAGTCTTACTTTTACTAACCATAACAGCAGCAACCATTGCCGCATGAGCATCAACATTGGTATTAGCTTTGGCTGGCCCATTGCGATAGAAAACTCGTTCCAGAGATGTGGTAGGATTCCAAGAAACTGCCTTATCAAAGCCATATACAGCAGGTCTGCCAATTTCTACTTGACCGATGGCAATTTTACGCCCAGTCAAATTGTAGGGTTGTTGATGTAACCTAGCTGCGTCAATTCCTGTTTCTCCGATAGAAGCTGGTGACGCTAGTACGGGGATTGTCAGCAGTGAGGTACTAAAAGCGCCAATGATCCATCCCCATCTCTTCAAAATCTGCTGGTGAGTCAAGGAAGCTTCTCCTAGGTAGTTGGCAATTATTTGTTATTAGAACGCAGCCTAGGGAAAGTCTGCTTCTTCCCTTAGTCGCCTGTATTAATTTTGGGAATAATTTGGGGGGCGTTGAATGCTGTAATTGCTAAAGATTTTGTTAAGATATATCCTACAGAAGACCCAGGAGAATTCCCCCCCCAATCATGACCAATACGCCATCCCAGAACAAGATTGTTGTTGCTCCTTCCATCCTATCAGCGGATTTCAGCCGACTCGGTGCAGAAATTCAAGCCGTAGACGCTGCAGGTGCTGACTGGATTCACGTTGATGTGATGGACGGCCGCTTTGTCCCGAACATCACCATTGGTCCTCTGATTGTGGAAGCAATTCGTCCCGTCACCAAAAAGCCTCTGGATGTCCACCTGATGATTGTGGAACCAGAGAGATATGTGGAAGATTTCGCTAAGGCCGGAGCGGACATTATTTCTGTCCATGCTGAACATAATGCTTCCCCTCACCTACACCGTACTCTCTGTCAGATTCGGGAATTGGGTAAGCAAGCTGGTGTGGTGCTCAATCCTTCGACTCCGTTAGAGTTGATTGAGTATGTGTTGGAAGTCTGCGATTTGGTGCTGATTATGAGCGTCAACCCAGGTTTCGGTGGTCAAAGTTTCATTCCTGGTGTCGTACCAAAAATCCGCAAGTTGCGTCAAATGTGTGATGAACGCGGACTGAATCCTTGGATTGAAGTTGATGGCGGACTCAAGGGTAACAATACTTGGCAAGTTTTGGAAGCCGGTGCTAATGCGATCGTTGCTGGTTCTGCTGTGTTCAAAGCTAAGGATTATGCTGAAGCAATTGAAGGTGTTCGCAACAGCAAGCGTCCTGAACCACAGTTAGCTACAGTTTAATTTGAGACAGTTTTTCTGAGCGATAATTTAGTTATCTCCAATTAGTTTGTGAGTTTAGTCAGCGCCGATCTTTTCAAGAAATAGGCGCTGGCTTTTTATATAGCCATCCTAAATGTTTCGTGAAGGGGAGATCCCCGACTTCTCCAAGAAGTCGGGGATCTGAGGTGCTAATGGAAGTGAAAAAGGCGATGAACCGAAGGTTCCGCTTCGCGATCGCCCAGCTATCTCAACTCACCACAAGATATCCTACAAAAGAAAGGCTTTGATAGGCTAAAGTTAATAGGCTTAGAGAGAAATTACAGCGATGAGTAAAGTAGTAACGGTTGTATTTGATGGGCAAGTTTTACGCCCAAATGCACCACTTGATCTCGAACCTGGTAAGCGCTACGTTATTACGATTGAGACAGAACCTGCAACTGTGACGACAGGGGATGGGTGGGATGCGATCGAGGCTCTAGCTGGAACAGTTGAAGCACCGTCAGACTGGTCTATTGAGCATAAGCGAGAAGGGCGAAGCATTTGCGGATAAAAATCTGGATTTCACCGATAAATCCGGGCGCAAATGCTTAGCCCCTACATCTGAAAATTGACTTTTGCAACAAGTCTAATCTAAAACAACACATCTTTTCATCACACTCATCACCTCACCTGGATTTACTGTTGGTGTGGGTGGGCTCCATTCGGTAACTTCCGCAAAACCCAGACGATACAGGGTATGGATGATTTTAGCTACACCTTTAAGTGAACCAACGACGATTACTTTAACGAATTCTCGTCCTGAGTTTGGGTCGAGAGAAGAGCGAATCTCGACGGATGCTGAGTCTGGTTGGTTTGCGTCGGTTAAAAAGCTTGTAAGCATATGGGTTTACCTGATTTCTGATAAAAAGCAAACTTCGCAGATCTGCGAATATAAAAATCTTACCCCACATCTTCGCAGATCTGCAAATATTTACTTGCTCAGGCTCCTCTGACACGATTAGGAGCATGGGAAAAGCAGGTCAAGCGCTCAGACAAGTATTGGAAACCTACAGCATCAGCCAGCATAAATTGTCAGTAACACTGGGAGTTAAACCTTCCGTTGTTTTTCGCTGGTTTCATGAACAGACAGATCCTAGTGCTGAAACAGTCCGAAGTATCGCCAAAGCTCTTCAAGGTATCAATCCAGATGCGGCTAATGAATTTGTCAAACTCTATCTAGGTGACTATCTTCAAGACAAAGACGAGTCTTCTTACAGTGAGTGAAAAGAGCGATCGCATTCTGACTAAAATTCTCAATGGAATTATAGCTTCACTCCTCCAGAAAATCACTCCTTTGGCTATGTGGTGAGAGTAGGTGTAGTTGCTCAAAAAAACTGTTGTTACAATACCCTCTATGCAAGCAATACAAAAAACATCAAATAGCTCTACAGACCTGGTAAGTACTGAAGAATGGCTAAAAATTCTATCGTCGGCACGTTCCTTAGCAAGATCACCTGGGTCAAAATCCCCTTGGGAAACTGCTGACCTAGCTCTTTTGGTTCAAACAAAATGGGCGGGAAGCAAGCAGTACAACCTAAAAACTTTGTCAGGCGTTTGTCAAATTTCAAAGCAGCGACTAAGCTTACAAGCCAGAGTAGCAAGGTTTTTCCCGCCCGAGCAGCGATTTATGCAGTTGAGTTTTAGTCATCATGTAGAAGCAATGCGTAGTGATCCAGAAAGAGCAAGCTATTGGTTGCAACAGGCTTGGGAAAAAAAATGGAACAGTAAAGAATTTCGCTTGGCGATCGCAGGTGAGGGCGATCCCAAAAAATTATCATGGTTGCGTTGCGGAACATTTTGGTACTTTTCCCATTGCGATCAGCGTTTTGGGATGGAATATCCAGGTCGCATTCCAGGGCAGATTCCAGCCAATGTAATCCATTACTTTACAGAACCGGGCGATCTAGTAGTAGACCCTATGGCTGGCGGTGGAACCACATTAGATGCAGCATCCTTGCTTGAGCGACGATGCCTTGTATACGACCTTTTTCCAGCACGTCCAGAAATTAAATTAAATGATGTGTTGACAGGTTTACCTCATGACACCAAAGGTGCAAAACTAATTTTTATTGACCCTCCCTATGGTTCGATTGCTAAGGGATTCTATGACAAACATCCTAGTTGCTTATCTCGAATGGATAACATTGCCTTTCTTGAGGCTTTAACAAAAATTGCTGGTTATTGCGTCGAGGTCTTAGACCCAAATGGTTTTCTTGCTATCCTAGTCCAAAATGTTCATAATTGGACAGGCGATACAGTTTTTCAAATCATAGATAAATTCACTCAGAATAAATGGAACTTAGTACGGCGTATTCAAGTTCCACTCTCAAATCAGCATATTTCATCGAATGTAATGAAGTGGGCAAGAGATAATCGGCAAATGGTCAATACTGACCGCGATTTATTGGTGTTTAAACTTAAAAACAACCATCTGTAAAGTTGAAAATTATATGGAAAATCAAACTCCAGGAATTCCAATATCAGCACAATTTGCAGAAATATTAACCAATGATCTTGCTGACTTTGTTCACAGCCTAGAGCAACTTAACTCACCTGAGACTAATCAAATAATTACAGAAGCTCGTCAGGTTATGGAAGCAGAAGGAATCATACAAACTCTGAGTAATGCTGTAGGTTTAGGCAGCATGGTAGCTGTAGATGGCGGCAATAATATACTGGATATTGGTTCAGGCAGTCAATGCTTCATAATAGCTGTGCGATACTCACTTAGAAAGGGGTATGACCCACACTTCATGATGGATAGGTTTAAGTTTGAAAGTGCTGAACCAAGTGGGTTTATGTATGGCATTCGTAATGCTATGGAAATTCAGCAAATCAGAGATGCTGATGAAAAAGAATCATTTTGTATAGTTGATAACTCTTGGGTTTCACTTCTACAAACTGTTAATAGAACTATTTTCCATTTTGTAAATGCCAGTAGTGAGGAAGACAGGCAGATAACTGAAATTTTTTTAACCCCCCTTTTAGAAAATAATGGTCATTTTGTATCTGCCTTGAAAAATTCACGCAATATTGCTATATCCAAATCAGGTATTTCTAGTTATTATTGTGAACATTACACGCAGGATAAACTGAAACTTGCAGACAAAGTATTTTTATTAGGAATATTAAAAGGAGGTGAATATACAGAGCCAAAGGCATTAAAAGATAGTGGTATTGGTCAGCTTAATGTGCATTCTGACAAAATTTTTGTCACTAAAGATGAAGTGAAAGACATATACAATGCCACCCTTCAGAGTACTACAGAAGATTGCTTATGCCTAACATATTTTCGTCCTCATGCATGGTCGCCAGTCAAAAGAATTGAGTTTCACAAAAAACTGCTGAAGGAAAACAAAAAGCTTTTTAAGGCTATGTTGCAAACAGTAGCTGACAGTATGATAATTCCTACAATCCATGAACCACTAGAACAGTTTTTAGTAGATGAGATTGTCAAGCGTCACACGGGGAGACTACCAAATATTTATCAAACTGTAGGAATAGCCAATATCAAAGATTTTTCCAGTCATTTTGCAATGCAACTAACCCGCAAATTACGGACATAAAACTTAAAAGTAAGGGTAAAGGACAAATTATTATGACCAAGTACATCAGCATTAGTTCTACTAAAAGCCGTAAGTTTTATGGAGTTGTTCGTTCAAACTCTCTTGGCAATGAACTTTTAGGAAAATTAGGGTTTATACGCTTTAAAGCAAATCACCATCAAGAAATTACAGTTTTGTGTCAAATAACATCTGTTGATCGTCGCAATACAATACATGAAGACCCAAGCTTTGGTCCGGTTATTGCTAATAAGGGGAGTATCCCATACCTGTCAGGAATTGGTGATTATGAAGAGTCAGTAGCCAAGCCTATTGCTCAACAGGTAGATGGTCAGCCAGCAGCCCTTCGAGCAAATCCGCCCAGTGGTACTCCTATTGTTAGTTTAGATGATGAATCTGTGTCAGAGTCAGGCAATTCCCAAAAAATTTTCAACAGCTTCTCATCTACCCAATCTCAATTTTTACGCTATGGAGGAACACTTGTAGGTGAGACTATCAAAGTTCCATTTATCTGTAAGAGTTTCCATCCAAACTCTAACAATGGATGGGGTGAGGCTAGACACGCGGGTTTTTTTGGAAGATCCGGTTCAGGAAAAACTCATGCCGCTAAAATTATGCTTGCTTTAAACTTGATAGCGACAGCTACAATGGGCGCTTTCATACCAGACGCTAAAGGTGATTTTGTCAAACCATCACAAAAAGACCTTGACCTCAAGCAATTTTTTGTTGATAACGATAGAAGTGTTGAAGTTGTTAACATCAAAGATTTGAAGTTAGACCAAGTAGATCACTTTCGAGAATTATTGATAATCGAAGGTGTGCAAAAACTCATGATTAATGCTGCGGCAGATAAATTCCAAACTATACTTGACATAGCTTTGTCTGATTTTAGCGATGATAATGATAAGCTGATTGTCGTAGGAGATAGAGCAATAACTTTTGAAAGACTTTTAGAAAGCTTCAATTCGAGAATAGAGCTTTACTATTCAGGTAGTGCTAAGGAATTACAAAAACGGCTAGACCAAGCAAGAAATGTTCAAGATTCAAATCGCTCTAAACTGACAGCACGTTTTAATAAAATACTTAAAACTTTTACAGAAGGACAAGATATTAATGAAATGATTACCAAAGTACTTCAAGAAGGAAAAATTTACTTTCTTGATGCTCGTGGTTATGATGAACGCATGAATCGTTTTATTTTAGAGTTAATATACAGGCGTTTTCGCCGTCGTGCTTCAAACTTATTTTATGCAGGCAAATATTCAAATGCGATTGTATATGTTGATGAAGCTAACCGATTTATCCCTCAATCACCTACTGAAGATCAGAAAGAGTTAGCAAAAGAATTAATTGATGGTATCAAAACTACACGTCAATATGGGTTAGCTTGGTGGTTTGCAGATCAACGTCCTGCTGCTATCAGCAAAGATGCGTTTACCCAGCTAGGAACATACTTCTTTGGCAAGGGAATGACCGCTGCTGCTGACAGGGATAATATGGAATCTTTGATCGGAAAAGAAGGCGTACAGATTTATGAGTACGTTATGACAACATCCAGCATACCATTTATCGCCAGTGGTCAATTTGTTGGTATTGGTGGCAATGATTCTGTCACTGTTCCCATAGAGTTTTTCGGAAACTGGAAAGATATGGTTAAATCGAATAATCAAGACTTTGATGCTTATCTAAAAGATAGGTAAAGCTAAAGGGTTTGAGTGAGCACGCTTGTTCCTGTAACTCAACTTTTCAGCCATCTATACTTTTCATGGTTGAGACAAGATGAGGAAAATGCTATTAAGCCAACTACTTAGGTTACGAAAAATGTAACCATCGGAACACCTCTACCTAGAAACGGTCATCTTAAAAGAGTAACCGCATCAGTAGGAGAGGAAGGGACATGAACCGGCAATTGCTTAGTCGCAGGACTGCTATCCTAGGAGCAGGTATTCTCATATCTGGTCTATTCGCAGGGTTAATGACTCAAAAAATAGGCGCTAACTCCCTCAAATCTGGAGACTCAAGTTTAATGGCACAGTCACCCAATCCTACAGTTGATGCCAGACTTGTTGATGCTAACACAAAATTTGGTTTCAAACTGTTCAATGAAATCCTCAAACAGGACAGCAAAAAAAACGTTTTTGTCTCTCCTTCTAGTGTAGCGATCGCGCTTTCTATGACTTACAACGGTGCTAGTGCTTCAACTCAACAAGAAATGGCTAAAGCACTGGAATTACAAGGACTAAACCTAGAAGAAGTTAACCAAGCTAATAATACTTTAAAAGTTTCTTTAGAAAATGCTGACCCTGATATTCAACTGGCAATTGCTAATTCACTTTGGGCAAAACAAGGTTTTACTTTTAAGCCAGAATTTATCCAAAAAAATCAACAATTCTATAGTGCTAAGGTAACTGAACTAGACTTCGGTAAACCCGAATCCAAAAATATTATCAACAACTGGGTAAAGGAAAATACTCGCGGTAAAATTGAGCAGATTGTTGACCAACTAAAACCCGATGATGTTCTATTTTTAATCAATGCTATTTATTTCAAAGGTAACTGGACGAAAAAGTTTGATAAGAAGGAAACAACTAATCGTCCTTTCTATTTATCGGATGGAACGCAAAAGCAACATCCCATGATGTCCCAATCTGGTAAGTATCGCTATTACGAAAATGAATCTTTCCAAGCTGTTAGTTTACCTTACGGGAAAGGACGCTTGAGTTTGTATGTGTTCTTACCTCGTAAAAACTCGAATCTTGAAGCGTTTCAGAAGCAACTAAGTAGCGAAAGTTGGCAACAATGGATGAATCAATTCTCGATGCGCAATGGTTCAATTCAATTACCTCGCTTCAAGTTTGATTATGATGTTGAACTAAATAATGCTTTGAAAGCGCTGGGTATGCAGTCTGCTTTCACTGATAAGGCGAATTTTTCTAATATGACTTCTAATTCAGTTGCTATTAGTAAGGTTAAGCATAAAACTTTTGTAGAGGTGAATGAAGAAGGTACGGAAGCTGCTGCTGTAACTTCTGTAGGTATGGTTACAACATCGGCTCGTGTTCCACAAGAACCTTTCCAAATGAATGTTGATCGTCCTTTCTTCTGTGCGATTCGAGATAATCAAACTGGAACGGTTTTATTTATGGGTTCAATTAGAGAACCGAAGTAAGTTTGGTTATTGGTCATTGGTTATTGGTGATTGTTTATTAGTCCTCCTGCAAAAATCCTTGAAACCCCTCCCCAATCCTCACTAAAGCTCCGGTCCCCTAAAAGGAGAGGGAGTAAAGATTTCTTCCCCAAAAATAACAGGCTTCGTCCTCTGTCCTCTCTCCCTAAATAAATGTCTTAGTCCTTACTCATCTCCCCTTCCAGGGGAGAACGAGAGGGGTGGGGAGAACGAGAGGGGTCGGGGGGATTGAGGGAGGCATATTCTACTTTTGCAAGAGGCTTATTGGTTATTTTTCAAACAACAAACAACTAACAACAAACAACTAACAATTCCTGACCATTGAACTTTCTTGAGTTTGTCGCGACGATAGGAGAAGAAATGCTCTGGTTGCTGATAGGTACAGTGAGGGGCGATCGCCACTTGTTCCTTGCTCATCCCCAGTTGTTCTAACTGTATTGCATTCACCCGGCGTACATCCAAACGCACACGTCCCGGTTTGGGGTCTTCAAGTATCGGTGAGTCGGGTAACTGCTGTAAGCAATCTAACATTGTTTCGGTTGTATTTGCCTTGTTTTGTGGTATAATGCTCAGCCCAACTTCAGCAGCGACTGTATCTGAGACTTGATATACTTCACCAGCGATCGCCGGGCCCATAGCAATGCGCAAATCTTGGAGATTGCTACCCGATTCAAGTAAACGTGCGATCGCCTGTGGGACAATCCGAGTTGCAGTACCACGCCAACCAGCATGAATTGCGGCTACTTGTCCTGTTTTTGTGTCGGCAATTAGCACTGGTGTACAGTCCGCAGAACAAACCCAGACGGCTTGTTGAGGCTGTTCGCTTAAGATACCATCAGCAGGGGGTCTTTCTGGTTCTTGTTCAGCTTCAGGTTGCACAGCATCTGTAGCGCTGACAATTTCCGAGGGTGTGAGGACAGTGTTACCGTGTACCTGTCTGACTCGATATACCTGAGCTTCAGGCTGGAGTGCTGCGACAATTTCTGAGGGAGAACGAGGGGAAAAAGCTGAAGTGAAAAAGCCGTGCTCCCACTGTTGAAGAATACTACAGGTTAAATAGGGCAAATTTTCCCAAGTGTTCCAATGCCAAGTATGCATTAAAGTATCTTGAATAAAGTTTCAACTACGCTTGATCTGATGTCCGAAAAATTACCCTTAATATTATGAGGCTGCGTAGGCAGCTTTGGTTTTTGTAGCCGCAGACTTAAGTCTGACGGAACTAAGAGTGTATAGACGGACACCATATGATCTGATGTGAAAAAGCTTCCCAGAAAATCAGCAACTAGGAAATCTTGTTGAGTTTATACTAGCTTAAGCAAGATTTTGCTTTGAGCAGTGATATTTAATCAACAACAGTTTGAGACAGAGCTCCAGGAAGTCAAAAGTCAACTATCTTTGGAAGGAAAATTTTCAGAGATATTTTTACATACATTTGAAACCCTCCCTTCCACTAACCAGAAACTCTGGGAATTGGTCAAGGAAGGTGCAAAAGAGTTCACTGTTGTAATTGCAGAGCAACAGACTGCTGGAAAAGGACAGTGGGGAAGGCAGTGGCAATCGGCCTCTGGTGGATTATACTTGTCTGTGGCTTTAGCTCCAAATCTCCAGGTGTCTGAGAGCGCCCAGCTAACTTTGTGTAGCGCTTGGGGAATTGCTCAAGCTTTGAGGGCTTACGGGATTCCCGTTTTCCTTAAGTGGCCCAATGACCTAATTCTTTTGGGGCGCAAACTGGGGGGTATTCTTACCGAAACTCGTGTGCAACAGGGTCAAATTACCAAAGCCGTTGTCGGGGTAGGCATCAACTGGAGCAATTCTGTACCGGAAACTGGTATCAGTTTGCAGTATTTTTGTGAAGAAGAGTTATGTCTTGGGGTAACTTCCTTGGAAAGTTTAGCAGCAATTGTCATACAGGGAATGAATTGCGGATACCAACGCTCCTTAGACCAAGGAATTCAAATCTTGTTACAGTCTTACCTGGAGTTACTGGATAGTCTAGGACGCCAAGTGATTGTGGATGGGAACCCTGGAATTATAACGGGTGTTACTCCTACGGGCGAGCTGCGAGTTAGCTTTACTTCAGAAGAATCCGCCGTTGTAGGAGCATCTGAACAAGCAAGCTTAAGAGAAATTTGCCTGAAGCCCGGTACAATTGGTCTCGGTTATGCACGGTAATTATTTAAGTTCAATGGTCAAAGCGACTAGGGGATTACCACGTTAATTGACCAAAATTCGCTGTTCTTTCCCATAATTTTTAGAGATTGAGTGATGAGTAGTGAGTCGGAAATGACAAAAAAAACCTCGCCTGGTTCCACGCCTTTAAGCCTCTTCTACCGCTATCCTCGGATGATGCAGGTATTGAGTTTAATGGGGGGTTTTGGACTTTTGAGCGGCGGTTTTGTGGTGGCACAAGCACCTGTAGAAACGCCTGCGCCAAGGAAAATGCCTGCTGCAGCGCCTGCTGTTGAATTAATCCCAGCACCAGCACCAGTAGTAACTGCTAAACCCCAGCCTGCTGCCCTAGAGCCAATTATTGTGCCAGAAGCGCCTGTAGTTAGCAAGCCAGCCCCAGCTCCTGTTGTACGGGAACCAGAACCAGCCCCAGCTCCTGTTGTACGGGAACCAGCCCCAGCCCCAGCAGCATATGTTCCCGCTCCTTCCTCGGAGTCGAAACCGATTGTCCCAGCATGGATACCGGAACCTGTGATGCAGAAAAAACCTGTGCTGGCGGCCCCTAATCTACCTGTACCCAGTTCCTCTACGGTAGCGAAGCCTCCTAAAATTCAGCTCGATTATGCGCCAATTCAGGAGAGTGCTAAAAGTCCTGTTGGTGAAACTAATAACTACATAGACCGCACTGATTACAGTATTGGTGCTACTCCCAAGTATGATGGACGCCCTCGTGTACTGCTAAGGTCACCCTCAACTGGCTGTACTGCTGTATCGCAGAATGGTCAACTGTCGAGTGGAGTCTGTGGCGTTGCTGCTAATAGTCAACAATCTGTTCGTCAACCAACGGATACTCCACCGACTCCTAGTCAACTAACGGCTATTCGACAACAGGCTATTCAACAACTGGCTATTCAACCAACCCCTATTCAATCAATTCCTATTCAACCAACGCCTATTCAAAAACTGGCAGCCCTTCAAATTGCTAACTCTGGAAACCAGCTTCAGGAACCGCAGCTTGGTGGAGTGCTAAGACTTCCAACACCACCTGCTGTTAATGTGGTCGCAGCAAACCTCCCTCCTGTACAAGTCCTCAACAGTGTCATTTCCAGGACTGGGCCAACGAGCTCTTCTAACCCTTCTCCCGTAGGTTCAGTACCGCCGGTGGCTGATTCTTACTATTCCTCGGAAAGTTCAGCAGCACCTGGGCCTGAGTCTTACTATTCTTCCGGAAGTTCCGCAGTACCTATAGTTCCATCGCCTAACTATTACCCCGGTGGTTCCGCAACGCCTAGCGGTGTTGCTTACTACAATCTTACAAGTAGACCAGCAGGGCGTCCTAGTTTCGGCAAAACTAGCTTTATGTTCCCCCTAACGCTTCCTTCGGCGATGACTTCCCTATTCGGTTGGCGAGTTCATCCCATTACAGGCGATCGCCGCTTCCATACCGGAAGTGATATCGGTGCACCGGAAGGAACACCTGTCATTGCTGCTGCTTCGGGTCAAGTAGCCAGCGCGGACTTTATGGGTGGTTATGGTCTCACTGTGACTTTGCGGCACGAGAAAAATACTCAAGAAAGTCTCTATGCACACCTTTCAGAAATCTTTGTTCGACCTGGGGATATGGTGGAACAAGGAAATGTGATTGCGCGTGTTGGTAACACGGGTAATTCTACTGGTCCCCACCTACATTTTGAGTGGCGACATTGGACAAATGAAGGCTGGGTAGCTGTGGATGCTGGAGCGCATCTAGAGTATTCTCTAGCTCAATTTATCCGAGTTCTACAGTTTGCTCAAACACCTCCTCAAAGAGGGACTTAGAGTGGGTAAAAGGTAATGAGTAAGGGTAGAAAGTTCAGGTCGTTTTACAAGTGACAACTTCTACCTCTTACCTCTTGCAAAAATCCTAGAAAGGCGTAGCATTTGGATATAAAAACTTGGGTTTAATGAATAATTTTTCGCCCAAATGCTACGCCCCTACATATACATTTCGACTTTTGCCGTCTTGTCTGTTACCTCTTACTGGTAAGCCCTATTGCATCTAACAACACAAGGCAGCCATACGTTTCTTGACTTCCTCTAGTGAGTAGCAAAGAAATGGAGTAAATCGGAGTTTCCGACTTACTTCAGGGATAAAACCCCTGCTACACCAGAATAAGATCCTTGAGATCTACGCTACTTGAGGTCAATACCCCAATAGGATTCGCTAGTCCTAAGCGGTTAGGTAAATAGAACATTGCCTAGTTTTTGAAGGTGAAAAACTACTACCATAACAAGCCTCAAGAGCATTTTCAAAGCCAACAAAACCCGCAAGGCGAAGCAGAAATGCAACCATTAAAACCACAAAACTGGGTATTCGTATTAAATGGTGATAAACAGCCATTGGATATGGTTTACCCAGCCAGAGCCAGAGAGATTCAAACAAAAAGAAAAGCTGCATCATATCGGATTTTCCCATATGTCTTGATTCTTCAAATAACAATAGAGAAGCCCCAAACAAAACAGTACATCCTCAAGATAGACCCAGGAAGCCAGTGGACTGGTTTTGCCATCCAGTGTGGCGATGAAATCGTTTTCAGAGCCGAATTAAAGCACCGTGGTGAAACAATCAAGTCAGACTTAATAAAACGAGCAGGATTTAGACATGGTAGACGTTCGCGTAATTTACGTTATCGTAAGAAACGTTTGAATCGTCGCCAGCCTTCAGGGTGGCTAGCTCCTTCAATTCGGCATCGTGTTCAAACAGTTGAAACTTGGATTAAACGATTCATGCGTTACTGTCCAATCGCAACGATTGAAGTCGAACAAGTAAAGTTTGATCTGCAAAAACTTGTCCTACCAGAAATAGATGGAGTTGAATACCAGCAAGGTGAATTACAGGGTTACGAAGTGCGTGAATATCTGCTTCAAAAGTGGGGGAGAAAATGCGCTTATTGCGATGTACAGAACGTACCACTAGAAGTTGAACATATTAAACCTAAATCAAAAGGAGGGAGTAACCGTGTTGGCAATTTAACTTTAGCTTGCAAGAATTGCAACACAAGGAAAGACAACTTGGACGTTCGTGATTTTTTGGCTAAAAAACCTGACATTTTGAAGCGAGTTTTAGAGAAGTCCACGAAACCACTACTAGATGCGGCTGCGGTCAATTCAACCAGGTACGCAATTGTGGAAATGGCAAAATCGCTGTGTGAGCAAGTCAAATGCTGGTCAGGTGCCAGGACGAAAATGAACCGATTGCGTCAAGGTCTTGAAAAGACTCACAGCCTTGATGCCGCTTGTGTTGGTGAGTCTGGAGCAAACATTCGAGTTAGAACTGATCAACCAATATTTATCACCTGTAAAGGTCATGGTAGTCGCCAATCCAGAAGAGTTAACGCTTCTGGCTTCCCAGCCGTATTGAATGCTAAAGAGATCTTTAATCACATTAAAGCGGGTGATGTAGTCAGGTTTACTATCGACAAAGACCGAAAGAAACTCAAAACTGGAACTTATACATCAAGGGTCAAAACCCCTACTAAAAAAGGTTTTGAGACTTTGATTAATGGCGCAAGAATCTCTCTATCAAGCATGAATAATGTAGTATTTGTACACAGGAGTGATGGCTATGGCTATGAGTTTTAATTCACTTCGGTTAACTCCAAATTACTCCAATAAAACGTTTTCTAATGATTAGACTCGTCCTCTTTGTGTGTTCCGATGATCCAAATGTGTCCAAAGGGGTCTGTTAATGTGCCAACGCGGTCACCGTAGAACTGATCCTCAACTGGTCTGCATACCGTCGCACCTGCAGCAACCGCTTGGCTTGCTATTGCATCCACATCCTCGAGGTAGAGATAGATACTTATCGGTGAACCGCCGAATGATTGCGGACTGCGATTGCCCCATTCTGGGCACTCGTCGCTAATCATAATCGGTGAGTCACCGAGCGCGATCTCAGCGTGCACCATCTTACCATTAGCGTCCTCCAGACGCATTGTCTCTGTTGCTCCAAATGCCTGCTTGTAAAACTCAATGGCGCTTGCTGCATCCCTGACTGTCAAGTAGGGGGTTGCTGTGTGGAATCCTTCTGGAATGGGTTTCACTGTGCTTTCCATAAAACTTCTCCTGTTGACATCTGTCTTAAGAGGTGTTCTGAAGTTTGATTTGTGCTTCAACTGCTCACAGCAGTCTAATAAAGACATATTAGTACAATTGCACTACTTAGCCTAACGACTAAACAAAACTTAAGACTGGAGCGACTGGCGAAACCCAAAGCGTTGTTGCTAATTCTTAAAACAACAAACAACAAACAACCAACAACCAACAACCAACAACCAATACCACCCATTACATATACCCATTTTCTGCCAAAAATGCCGATGAAATATCCTCCATTTGTTCAGAAACGGGTAATTTATTTCCTAACAATTTCTCTACATACTTGCCTAAAATATCGCTCTCTATATTTACCCAATTACCTATTTCTAAATAACTCAAATTTGTCTGACCATAAGTATGGGGAATTACTGCGGCCTTGAACCAATTGCCTTGAGGGTCACAATCTGCTATGGTCAAACTCACTCCATTGATAGCAATGCTGCCCTTTGGGACTAGATAGCGAGCAACTTGGCGCTGCCACTGGTATGTTAAGGAAGTTGGTGCCGTAAAACACATCTCCCAGGAATTAGGAGTTTGTACCGAGTCCTGTAAACAGCCAATGCCGTCAATGTGTCCAGTGACAAAATGCCCCCCTAACTTGCTACCAACACGTACCGATGTCTCCAAATTTACATAGCTAGCTGCATTATCTCGTTGCCCCAAGGTTGTGCGATACAAAGTTTCATCGGAAGCTGTTGCCACAAAGCCATTAGGTAAAATTTCTTCTACCGTTAGGCAGATGCCATCCACAGCAACACTGTCACCGATCGCTAAATCCTGTAAAATATCAGACGAGGTGTCATGGCGGCAGGACACATCAAAGCGATCGCCTCCTAGTGCTCGAATAGTTCCCAGTGCTTGAATTAGTCCTGTAAACACTTTTCTGCTTCAACTCCTACGAATTCCGTACTCTTGCCTGTGCTGCTCGATACATATTGCTTAGCGGTGGTGTGTGTTTTTTTCATGAAGTGTCAGAGCAAACATCCTGAGACTGCGGCATACTTGGAGAATAGAATGAAAGTTGATCCCAACTAAAATAGGTTCTCAAGAACTGATTTGACAGTGGCGGGCGTGCAGTGATTAGAACAGATATTAAGTATTTGTTCCCATCAAACCCCTCCACTAATATTTTACCGCTTTGCTTTAATGTCCCTAAGGCCGACCGTATTCTAGAGGCTAAGCTGATGATTGAAATGAGAGTTGCTGGTATTGCATTAGACGCCATCACCAAGAGTCCAATCGTGCTGCTTAAGGATTCGTCAGATCGACGTGCCCTGCCAATTTACATTGGACAAGATCAGGCAAAGGCGATTATCAGCGCATTGGAAAAACAGACGCCTCCCCGACCCCTTACCCATGATCTCATGGTTAATCTGATTGAAGGATGGCAAATGAAGCTGGAGCGCATCGTAATTCACGCGCTTCAGGATAATACTTTCTACGCCCTCCTCTGTATTCGTCAGGGTGAGGTGAAAAAAGAAATTGATGCTAGGCCTAGCGATGCGATCGCGATCGCCCTACGCACCAATAGTCCAATCTGGGTAATGGAAGAAGTAGTAGCTGATGCTTCTATCCCTGTAGACAGAGACGCCGATGAAGAAGAAAGACGCGCTTTTCGGGAGTTTGTCTCCAACATTCGCCCAGAAGATTTTACTCACCGTCGGGGATTTAAAACTGGCGGCGATTGATAGCCTTAATCTAATCACTAAAAATGCGTTACAGACGCTTTGGGAAAACCAACCTACTTGTTTCGGTGTTTTCCCTGGGAACCATGCGTTGTTTGGCTTCTGAGTCAGATGCCGAAAAGACAGTACAGCAGGCGATCGCACTAGGAATTAACCACCTGGAAACCGCCAGAGGTTACGGGAGGAGCGAGCAGTATCTCGGCAATATCCTGAAAAACCGGTTACCAGTACCGCGAGAGCAACTATACATCACCACTAAGCTACCGCCGACAGCAGATGCCAACTTGATGCGTCAGTGGATAGATGAATCCCTAGAGAGCCTACAGCTAGACTATTTGGACTGTTTAGCAATTCATGGAATCAACACTTGGGAACATCTAGCCTGGGTTGAGTCCCCCAACGGCTGTATGCAGGCTGTACAAGAAGCTGTAGCAACAGGCCGTATCAGGCACATTGGCTTTTCCACACACGGGCAACTAGATGTTATCACAGCAGCAATTAATAGCGATTTATTTGAATTCGTAAACCTGCATTATTACTACTTCTTCCAGCGTAACGCCGCAGCAGTTGAGTTAGCCTCCAGCAAGGATATGGGTGTCTTTATTATCTCCCCAGCAGATAAAGGAGGACGCCTCTATACCCCACCGCCAAAGCTAGAACAACTATGCCATCCCTTCTCGCCGCTAGAGTTGAATTATCGGTTTTTATTAGGCGATCGCCGCATTAGCACCCTCAGCGTTGGCCCAGCTAACCCAGGTGAACTTACAGCACCTCTAAGTGTTGCCAACCGAGACGAATTCCTGACACAGCAAGAAGTTGAAGTATTCTCGCGTTTGGGAACCCAAGCAGCAGAAGCCTTGGGAACCGACAGTTGTAGTCAGTGCTACGCTTGTCTACCTTGTCCAGAAAATATTCATATTCCAGAAGTCTTGCGGTTGCGGAACTTAGCAGTTGCTTACGAGATGACAGAGTTCAGTAAATATCGCTATCAAATGTTTGAAAATGCCGGTCATTGGTTTGCTGGAGTCAAGGGAAATCGCTGCACCAGTTGCGGCGATTGCCTACCACGTTGTCCCGAACAGCTAGATATTCCTACACTACTAAATAATACCCACGAACGTCTTAACGGGCAACCTCGGCGTCGGCTTTGGGAATAATACATTTGTCACAAGTGCTGTTGTTGTACGCCAGAAACTCCTCAGCTTAAATTTGGTTAATTATTCTTTTCTTGATAATGGGCGATTACATAGGACACCGACGAAGCCGATCGTAACAGTTCATCACTAACTCGTATTGGGGAATTGGTAAAGTATTTATAAAGAACAATATACAAGGGACGAATACACCGTTACAACAGCCACTAAAAATTGGTATAACTTTTGTTAAGTTATATAATTCATCAGCTTCAATATCGTGAATGTAATCATGACCGAGGCTGCTGACTGTATCTGTATCAAAAGAAATTTGTTTTTTTGAGTAGAGAGCAATATGATAGTTATGGCTAGATACTAAAGATTGCAGCTCTTTATGAGACAATTTTTAATTGTTATTTGACTGGTATGTTTCGGTGAAAAGAGTTAGGTTTTTGTCCCACAACAATACTGTGATTGAGAGAAAAAAATGGCAGAATTAAACAAAGAAGAAATCCGGGAAAGATTGGGGAATATTGACCAAATAAGAGACATCATTTTTGGTCCTCAATTGCGTGAATATAACAGTCGTCTAGACAAAATAGAGTCTAACTTATCTTTGATGGAGCATGAGATGCGTGATCGCATCGAACAAGTGAAAAATGCTTGTTCAACAGAGATCAGAGCATCGGTTGATTCCCTAGAACAAAAAATCAAGACTTCTAACGTAAATTACCAGAACGAAAATGCCGATATTCGGCAATTGATTGATCGGATTAACAAAAAGTTTTCTAGTAGCATTGAAGCACTAGATCAAACAGTTGATAGTCAGACCACATCGATTTGGAACAACCTCTCAGAAACTAAAGAAAAGCTGCAAGAAGATACTCGAAATCTCCGAATTCAGATTTTTGAGGAACTTGAAAGGCGGTTTTCATCGCTTTCCGGCGCTAAGGTTTCTAGAGATGATATGGCAGAAATTCTCTTTGAGTTGGGTTTGCGGATAAAAGGAACTGAATTTGCTCCTGAACTCAAAGAAGCTGCTGGGAGTGATGTATCGCCTGATATTCGCTTACTAGAAGCCAGCAGATTTTCCGAGTGAAAACGTATAACTAAGTAGTAGAGTTGCTTGAGGTCGTTTCTGGATCTGAAAAGATTTTTGACTCCAATACAGTTGTCTTCAAGCAACTTCTGCTAGCTTACTTAATTTATGTAATGAAAAGTTAAAAATTAAGATTTTCATCAAGTAAAAATGATAAATTAAAGGAAGAATGACGTGAGCATTCCGTTTTTGCAAATATATGCCCGCAGGCTGGAAGCCTGGGGCTATAAAAACAAAGCCTGCCTACGCAGGCTTGCTGTAAAGTCCGCGCAGGCGGACTTCGTTCGTGTAGCCGCGATTTCAGTCGTTAGGCGTTTTTGCCAAATTGGGATGCATCCAGAATGACTTCCTTTTTCATCAGGAAGCTGGTAATTTTTAATTATTGCTCTTGCCTTTTTTCGATTCTAAATTAATTTGGTTAAAAATAGTGGTAAGGCAAATAAGAGTATGGGTTCATTCAAAGAAAAGCCTGATGGCATATCCCAGTTGGAAGCCTTGATGGATTTATTGGTTGATTTACAGATAGTTCAACCGACTAATGGTTCTAGCGAGGCATCTGAGTTATCTCAGGTGGATGTGAAAAATCACAGTGAAGAATTAAGTGATCAATCTATAGAAGAATGTCTTGACCCCCAGATAGAAGATACACCTATAATTACTCCTAACTCTAACCTACTGAATCAGCAGCCGGAGTCGGTCGAGCCACAAGAAGAAACTACTAACCAGTCAATTTTATCAGATGAAAATTTAGCGCCAGAGGAAAAAATATCTGCGCTTCAAGGTTTACAAAACCTACTTATTCAATCTACGTTGCCAGAAAAAGAAAGAGAAGAACCTACAAGCAAATGGGTTAGTGCTGAGGTGGAGCTAGAACGGGTAGAAAGTTTAGCCACGTCAGTTGAATTTGAAGATAACTCACCGATTACATCTGAGCTAAAAAAAGCGAATCAAGAACAAGAACTTAAGAACAAAAACCAAGATGAATCTGAATTAAATTATGGAGACAATTTAGCAGCAACCGCCGCAACAGAATCTAACTTGTCAATTAGACTTCAGAAGACTGAAGAGAAATTAGAAAAATTTACCAGTGAATCAATTGTATTGACCGAGGAGATGCAGATAGATGAGGAGAATCTACTCTTAGATCGATTACAACGTCTGTTAGTTCCTGCGGAAATTTTGGCTTCTCGTGAGTTAATCGTAAATATAAAACAGAAAGTTACAACTCTTGAACATCATATTTATGAACCAGCCGAATTAACTAATTTACTTCTACCTTTAATTACTGATATTTTGACTATCAAAGTAACTGAAGCGAGAGAAGAAGTTGTCCGTGCGATCGCGCCGGTTGTGGATGGGATGATTCAGGCTAAGACTCAGCAGGATAAAGTAGCGATCATTTCTGTTTTGTCACCTCTAATTTCCGATGCTGTTGCTGAACGAGTTAATAGTTTTCCTGGAGAAATTGCTCAAGCGCTGGCACCCGAAATTGGTATAGCTATTAAACAACAGATTTCCTTAGAGCGAGATGCAATGGTAGATGCTCTCTATCCTGTAATTGGCAGTATTATTGCTAAATACATGACAGAAGTCCTGAAAGCAATCAACGAAAAGGTCGAAACTGCTCTCAGTCCGGAAGGCGTTATGCGTAAGTTCCGTGCCAAGGCCCAAGGAGTATCCGAAGCAGAATTGATGCTTAAGGAAGCGACACCTTTTACTATCAAAGCTGTTTTTTTGATCCACAAAGGCTCTGGTTTGGTGATTTGTGAGGCGCAATCAAGAGACAATCATCACTTAGAGTCAGAAATGGTAGCGGGTATGTTGACAGCTATCCGCAGCTTTGTCAATGATTGTATTGCCCAGACTGGGGATATTTCGGAGATTGATCAAATCAATTATGGCAGTTCCAAAATCATCCTAGAAGTTGCAGGTTACTGTTACCTAGCGGTAGTGATTCAAGGAAGTCCCCCCAAGTCATTCATGCGTCAGATGCGGGAAGCTCTGGCTAGGATTGTTCAATCACATAGTAAAGCTATAGAATTGTTTGATGGCGATCCTGACAATGTACCCGAACAGGTAAGTACGTTAGTAGGAGAATTGACGCGACTTGGTAATAGTCAATTAAGCGTAGCTAAAGATAAAGAACGTAAACCTCCTGTGACTTTGTTGGCGCTCGCTACAGTACTGAGCTTAATTTTTATACCTTGGGGAATTTTTCAGTTGGGCGCCCAGAGTAATCGTCGCATTGAGGCTGACACCAGCTTAGCTTTGTCCTCTGAACCAGACTTAGCCATCTATCCTCTGAAAGTAGAAGCAGATGGAAATAATCTCAAGCTTACTGGAAAATTGCCAAATCAATATCTCCGTGAAAAAGCTGAACAAATTGCCCAAAAAGTTCAACCTACATTTAAAATCAAGAATGCGATCATTGCTGTAAAAGCACCAGCCGATCCGGTGTTGGCAGCCGCTGAGGTGAAGAGATTAACCTCTATCTTCAATAAGATGGATGGTGTGGAGATTTCAAGCAGTTACGATGCGGGTAAAGTCACAGTGGAGGGAACCGTGCTTCAGGTTGCCGATACGCAAAAAATTACAGCCGCATTTGAGCAAATTCCGGGAGTTGAGTCTGTAACCAATACGGTACAATTACAAACTGAAGCGATCGCCTCCCGTATTTACTTTGATCGAGCTTCCTCTCAATTGAAACCAGCAGAACTCGCAAAAATTATTCAGCTCAAGGAGTTTCTCCAACAGTACTCCACGAAGGGTATCAAGATTATAGGTCGTAGTGACAGCAGCGGCACTTCTCAAGAAAATCAGCGCTTGGCAATAGGTCGCGCTAAAACTGTAAGAGATGTTTTTGTATCTCAAGGTATTGACACCAGACGACTGCAAGTTGCAGGAACAACAAGCCTTCCCCGTGGAGTGGATGCCGATCAGCCGTTATGGTTGAGTAGGTGTGTAGAATTTGAGATAATCACACCTTGAGAGATTCTACGTTCGTTGTCAGTGGCAATTGGCAGGGAACAATTACCAGTGAGTATTATGTCTATTATATCTAAAAAAGTATGTTTGGTTGGCGACTTCGGAGTTGGCAAAACTAGCTTAATTCGTCGCTTTGTAGATCGCCAGTTCAGTGATCAGTATCTTTCCACTGTAGGAGTGAAAATATCTAGGAAAACTGTGGAAGTATTAGCAGAAAAACAGGCTGTACAGTTATTGATCTGGGACTTGGAAGGACATACTAAATTTAAGGCTATCGCTCCCACTTACTTGAAGGGAGGAAGTGGCGCAGTAATCGTTGCTGATGTCACTCGTACAGAAACTATTGAACGAATTCCCGAACATATTAAACTTTTTTTATCAGTCAACCCTAAAAGCTCTATAGTTGTTGCCTTGAATAAATCAGACTTAATTGATGAGGAAAAATTCGCCAAACTTTTACAAATAGTTCAGCTTCAATGCGAGGATAAAGTATCTCAAGTATATCCTTCTTCAGCTAAAACAGGTTTATCTGTTGACGAAATTTTTTATGAATTAGCTTTGAAAAGCATACAACAAACAGTATGAATCCTAGTCTCAATAAAATCCTAGCACCACACCACGAATACCTGATCTTAAATCAGAACTTGAAAATCCTAGATCTATCTTTATGCGCACAACGTTTTGCCGATAGTCCTGATGAGGTGAGTCCGGGAAAAGATGTCAGGATTGCCTTTCCTGAACTGATAGGAGTTGAAGAGACTCTCATTGACATCCTAGAAGGAAGGCAACCTAACTTAGAAATCAAAGGAGTTGCACGGTCATCAGACCCAAAATATCCTTTATACATCGATCTGTATATCAGTGATTACGCTGATCAACAATCCTCCGCAAATAGCTTGATAGTCTTCCTGGAAGATGCCACAAAAAGGATGGTTTTAGAACAAGAATTATCCCAGCAAACTAATGAAGTTAATCTATTATTGAGTTCCTTAGCTACCTCAAAACAATATATTGATAGAATTATCACATCAATGGCAGATGCTTTGTTGGTAACAACAAATTCAGGAATTATAAAAACGGTTAACAAATCAACCCAAAATATATTTAAGTATAGTGAAGAAGAATTAATTGGGCAACCGATTAACAAGCTGATTACTGATCAAAAGCTTCTCCAAAAAATAAGGAGTCTGCCTAGCTTAGAGAAGGATGAAATCTTGAATGATATAGAAGTAATTTGCCCTACCAAAACTGGCGAAAAAATCGCAATTTCCTTTGCTTGTTCAGTCATTAAGACGGAAATAGAAGAAATACAAAATTTTGTTTATATCGGTCGAGATATTACCGAACGCAAGCGTGCAGAAGCTGAGAGAATGAAGGCAATTGAACGCGAAAAAGAGCTACGAGAACTCAAAGCTCGCTTGATTTCAATGACAAGCAATGAGTTCCGCATACCCATAAGTACTATTTTTGCTACTACGGAGTTATTGGAAAATTACGGTCGCACTTGGTCTGAAGATAAAAAAGCCCAACACTATGAAATCATAGAATCTTCAGTCAAACGGATGACTGAACTATTAGATAATGTTCTGGTACTGGGTAAGGCAGATGCAGGTAAGCTAAAATTCAATCCTGCACCACTGGTGCTGAAAGATTTTTGTAGTAATTTAGTAGAAGAAATACAACTGGCTAGCGCAGAAAATCAGAGAATTACTTTTTCCTACTCAGGTGACTACATCAATGTTTGCCTGGATGAAAAACTCCTACAAAACATCTTGAAGAATTTCCTGACAAATGCCCTCAAGTATTCTTCCCAAAATACTACGGTAAACTTCAGTTGCTCCTGCAAGGAAACAGAGGTAATCTTTGAAATTCAAGATCAAGGAATTGGCATCCCAAACGATGAACAAAATCAAATATTTGAGTCATTCTATCGAGCTAAAAATGTCGGCAATATACCTGGGAGTGGACTGGGTTTAACAATTGTCCAAAAATCTGTAGAATTACAGGGCGGGAAAATTATCGTAAATAGTGAAGTTGGGGTTGGTACAACTTTTACAGTCACCCTACCCTTGCAGAGTGAAATAAAAACTCCGTAAGCGCTAGGTGCAATTAAAATTAGATAATGCTCATCATTGGTAATTAGTTAAAAAAACAATTCCTAACTATTAAAGACTAATGACCAATCACAAATATTATGACCTTTGCTATCCAAACTCTACCCACAGAGGTAGTAAATTTAATTGCTGCTGGTGAGGTAATTGACTCACTAGCAGCAGTCGTGCGAGAACTGGTAGAAAATTCCCTCGATGCGGGTGCGACTCGTATAGTTGTTTCCCTGTGCTCAGATCAGTGGCGGGTCAGAGTGGCAGATAATGGTACTGGCATGAACTTGACAGATTTGCAACTTGCTGCATCTGCCCACAGCACCAGCAAAATCCGTAAGAGTGAGGACTTGTGGAAAATTACCAGTTTGGGCTTTCGCGGGGAAGCCTTACATAGTTTAGCAGCACTGGCTGAAGTTGAGATTATCAGCCGACTTGCTGGAAGCGTTGAGGGTTGGCGAGTAATTTACAATTGTGAAGGTGAATCAGCACAAATCTCAGCATGCGCGATCGCTCCCGGTACAGTTGTCACAGTCTCCAATTTATTCGGTACTTGGCCTGTGCGTCGTCAAGGATTACCAGCAATTGCCCAACAACTACGAGCAGTACAGGAGACGATTCAACAAATTGCCCTCTGTCATCCTCATGTTACCTGGCAAGTGCAACAAAATGAGCGTCCCTGGTTTACCATCAGTCCCGGTACGACCGCTAAACAAATTTTGCCACAAATCCTCAAGCAGGTACACTTGCATGATTTACAACAATTGACGCTGGAAGTACCCACACCTGAGAGAGGAAAGCCGGCTGTAGGGGCGGGTTTAGAGGATAAGATTGAGAGAAAACAGATAACCTCTCCACAAAACCCGCCCGATTTATTAGAAGATAAGATTGAGAGAAAACAGATAACCTCTCGACAAAACCCGCCCGATTTATTAGAAGATAAGATTGAGAGAAAACAGATAACCTCTCGACAAAACCCGCCCTTTTTATTAGAGCAGGGAAACATCTTTAATGCAAAAATTTCTTTGGTTTTAGGATTACCAGATCGCTGTCATCGCAGACGGCCAGATTGGGTAAAAGTAGCGACAAATAAACGCTTAGTGCGATCGCCTGAATTGGAACAAACCATCATCTCCGCTTTCATGCGAACTTGTCCGCGCGATCGCTATCCAATTTGTTTCCTTCACCTGCAAATTCCCCCCAGCTTTCTTGACTGGAATCGCCATCCTGCAAAAGCTGAAATTTACTTACATTCTCTCTCACATTGGCAAGAACAAGTTAGCCTAGCAATTGAACAAGCTTTACGCATCAATCCCGAAAATCTCCCCGAAACCGCGCATTCGGAACGAGTAGAAAAATTACTCAAAGTGTCAGAAGCCACAGGGGATTATAACGTCAGTCGTTCAATTCAAGCAACACCAGAAGCTGACAAAAATGCTAAGAAAGTCGCCGAAATTAGCCTGATTCAACTAACAGCAATTGCCCAGCTTCATAATACCTATATTGTGGCAGAGCATCCTACAGGTGTGTGGTTGGTGGAACAGCATATCGCCCACGAGCGGGTTTTGTATGAACAGTTATGCGATCGCTGGCAATTAGTACCTTTAGAACCCCCAATCATTCTCCATCATTTGACACTGACTCAAGTTGAGCAACTACAGCGCTTGGGTTTAGATATCGAACCCTTCGGTGAGCAACTTTGGGCTGTACGTAGCGCCCCCGCACTCTTGACAAAACGCGCTGATTGTGCAGCGGCGCTCTTGGAGTTAAGCTTGGGAGGGGATTTGCAAACTGCTCAGGTAGCGACTGCTTGCCGCAGTGCAATTCGCAACGGTACAGCTCTGAGCTTATCAGAAATGCAGACTTTGTTAGACCAGTGGAAAAGCACTCGGAATCCTCGGACTTGTCCCCACGGACGCCCGATTTATTTGTCTTTGGAAGAGTCAGCACTTGCGCGTTTTTTCCGGCGCCATTGGGTGATTGGTAAGAGTCACGGAATTTGATATGGAATCGGTTGGTATGTCAATCAAATAATTTTTTTTAACGCAGAGTACGCGGAGTTTTACGCAGAGAAACGCAGAGTTTTTGAGGCAAGATGTTGGTTAATTGCGATATCGGTGTAAAGGATATTATATGGGTTGCGAGTCAAGGGATTTGAGCTTAAAGATGAATCATCTGCGACGCAAGATTGGACTTTACTTAGAAGACATCGAAACGCCAGCAGGTAGAGTCGTTAATTTGGTTATCTTGATATTGATTCTGCTATCTTCAGTAATTTTTGTAGCACAAACTTACCCGCTTGATCCTTCAGTTCACAATGTTCTTGATAATCTTGATCGGTTAATTGGGACAATTTTCGTCACGGAATATTTAGTTCGCTTTTTATGTGCTGAGAATCAACTCAAGTTCTTTCTCAGACCTTTCTCTCTAATAGACTTGATTGCGATAACGCCATTTATTTTAAGGTTGACGAATATCC
>JAYFMV010000043.1:0-68012 GCA_042408245.1 Potamolinea sp. | reverse complement strand
CAGCATTACGCTCCTCTGAAGAACTATTCCGCACTTCTATTGAGAATATGCTGGATTGCTTTGGTATCTACTCGGCAATCCGGGACGAATGGGGAAATATTATAGACTTCCAGGTAGATTATGTTAATGCTTCTGCTTGTGTTAATAACTTGTTTACTAGAGAAGAGCAGATTGGTAGAAGACTATGTGAATTATTGCCTGCTCACCGGGAAAGCGGATTATTTGATGAGTATGTACAGGTGGTAAAAACAAGACTTCCTCTAGAAAAAGAATCGCTTTTCTATGAAGATGTCTTTGGAAAGGAGCGCTTGAAGCGAGCTTTTGATATTCGCATTGCTCCTCTTGGGGATGGTTTTGTAGCCACTTGGCGGGACATTACAGAGCGCAAGCAAGCCCAAGAAGAATTATATCGCCGGGAACAGGAATTTAAAGCCTTGGTGGAAAATTCTCCTGATATGATTTCCAGATATGACACCCAATTGCGTCATTTATACGTTAGTCCGGCCGTGGAAAGGGTGACGGGAATAACACCGCCAGCTTTTATCGGCAAAACTATCTCAGAAATGGGATTTCCAGAGGAAAAAAATAAGGTTTGGGAAACGGCTCTTTTACAGGTGTTGGCTTTAGGCCAGGAAGGGATTCTGGAATTTGATCTACCTTCCCCTGAAGGAACGACAAAAGTACTATGAATCGCGTCTCGTTCCTGAATTTGCCGGTGATGGTTTAATTAAATCCGTGTTAAGCTGTTACTCGTGACATCACCGAACTCAAGGAGATGGAGAACGCTCTCCAGGAAAGTGAATCCAAGTTTAGACGCTTGTTTGAATCTAATATTATTGGCGTGATTTTCGCTAATGTAAGCGGCGCAATTACAGAGGCGAATGATGCTTTTCTCGGTATGATAGGCTACACGCGCCAGGAATTTCAACAAGGAGCATTGCGCTGGGATGATATAACGCCAGTCGGAGTATATGCCAATGGAAAAGCAGGCGATCGCACGTATTCAAACTTATGGGTATTGTACGCCCTACGAAAAGGAATACATCCGTAAAGATGGGACACGTCTCCCTATTTTAATCGGTACTGCATTGTTAGAAGGATCAGATGATAATTGTGTCTGCTTTGTCCTCGACCTCACTGAGCGCAAAAAAGCCGAGGAAGAGCGTGCTCAAGCTTTAATCCGAGAACAAGAAGCCCGCAAGCAAGCAGAAGCAGCTAGCCGTACTAAGGATGAGTTTCTGGCGATTGTTTCTCATGAATTGCGATCGCCTCTCAATGCTATCCTCGGTTGGTCACGGCTGCTGCGTTCTCGCAAGCTTGATGAAGTAAAAACTAATAAAGCACTGGAAACAATTGAGCGTAACGCTCAAGCCCAAACTCAGTTAATTGAAGATTTGTTGGATATTTCTCGCATTATTCGCGGCCAAGTTCGTCTCTTTAGTCGGCCGCTCAATTTGGTACAAGTAATTGAAGCTGCAATTGACACAGTGCGTCCCACTGCTGAAACTAAGATGATTCAGGTTGAATCCAAGGTCGAGGCTTTGACCTGTATGGTTTTCGGGGATGGAGAGCGTTTGCAGCAAATTGTCTGGAATTTGCTCACCAATGCTGTCAAATTCACTCCTGAAGCAGGGAGGGTTGAGGTTAGACTGCTGTTAGTTAAGTCCCATGCCAAAATTCAGGTAATTGATACAGGTAAAGGTATTAGCCCTGATTTTCTACCCTACGTCTTCGAGCGTTTTCGACAAGCTGAAAGTACAACCACTAGGCAACAGGGAGGATTGGGATTAGGATTAGCGATCGTCCGTAATTTGGTGGAACTGCATGAAGGCACAATTTGTGTAGAAAGTCAAGGCGAGGGACTAGGAGCAACCTTTACCGTACAGCTACCACTTTTGAGCAATCCTGGACAACTGGATGTAGCGGAACTCATGGGTGATAGTATTGCTGACGCTGGGAATCCCTTTAGTCTCAACGGGTTACGGGTCTTAATCGTGGATGATGAGGTAGATACCCGTGAATTCCTGATGGCAGCACTGGAACAATTTGGCGCTACAGTAACTGCAGTAGAATCGGCCCAGAAAGCGATACAGGAACTGGAACGATGGAAGCCAGATGTGTTGCTCAGTGACATTGGCATGCCGGTTGAGGATGGCTACTCCCTAATTCGTCGGATTAGAGCTCTGTCACCCTCCCAAGGTGGACAAATTCCAGCAGCGGCACTGACTGCTTATGCTAGGGAAGAAGACCGTACCTTGGCGCTAAGAGCGGGTTTTCAGATGCATTTAGCTAAGCCAATCGAACCTCTACAGTTATTTAAAGTTGTGGCGGATCTTGCGGGAAGAGTTCGGAAGAGGTAATTGGTAATGGGTAATAGGTAATAGTTCCTTGATGAACAACTAACAACCAACAACTAACCACTAATTCCTGCTGCAAATTTACCCAGATATTCTTGACGCCAATTAGCATCAGCTTTGCGGTTAGTTTGTAACTCCAAAACCCGAATACCTTGGGTAGGAAGTGGGTTTAAAAGCTGCGTCAATTGTTCCCAAGTCTCAATCAACTGATGTTTTACGCCATAGGTAATACACAACTGAGCAAAATTAATATTTTGTGGCGTTGCAAAAAACTCTTCAAACGGCGGCTCAAACTTAGATATAGGCAACATCTCAAAAATTCCGCCACCATTATTATTGATTAAAACAATAGTTAAATGTCCGACAAATTTATTTCTCAGCAAGAAACCATTAGTATCATGTAACAAAGCCAAATCACCAGTTAACATCACACTACTTTGATGGCGATGAGCAATACCCAAGGCTGTTGATAATGTACCATCAATACCGTTAGCACCGCGATTAAAAAAAGGTCTGACACCAGTATTATTAGGCTTCCCAAAAAATTCTACGTCCCGTACTGGCATACTATTAGCAATAAATAGTGGTGTTTCTGGTGGCAAAAATTGAGAAAGTAACCATGCAGTTTTACCTTCAAACATCTCACTCATAGTAGTCATTTTCTGGTCAACTGCTGACCTCACTTTCTCTTCCACCTCACACCACTTTTGCAAGTAAGAACGATTAGCAATTTTCTCCCCCCCTTGATAAGGGGGGGGTAGGTTTGGGATTGGGATTGAAGAATTGGGAAAATTATCCCTCTCTAACCCACCCTTTCCAAAAGTTAGATTTTCTCCTTCCCCAGCTTCCCCAACTTCCCCACCATTAGCAAAAGGAGGGAAAGAAACCAACTGTTCTACGGACATTCGTAGGTGAATTGTTTTCCCGTGGAGGGGGTCGAGGTTGTGGTTACTAGGGTCAATTATCCAGCGTAGAGGTTGGGTTTCATCTAACCAGTTACGCAGTTCTTTACTAATTGGTAATTCACCGAGATTAATCACCATTTTTGGTGTTAGTTGTTGCGCTAATTCTCGGTTGCGCAAGATCAGGTCGTAAGTGGAAATTAGATAAGGGTTGAGTTCCCAATAATTTCTAACTGGTGAAAGTCCTTCTGCTAGGACTGGCCATTTAAGGGTAGTAGATAATTGGGCGATCGCCTCACAATATTCTCGTGGATTTTGAGGTTGAGCAGGCCCAGCAATAATCATACCTTGTTCGCATTGCTGCCATGCTTGAAAGTGGGGGTGAGAGGGGGTGAGAGAGGGAGGGTAAAAAGAGGTTATGTTAGCGAAGAAATCTTCTAGTTGAAGTTGGGATTCCAGGGTATCTGTATCAGATTGCGGTAAAGGTGCAAGGGGGTCGCGGAAGGGGATATTAAGATGAACGGTGCCGGGGACTGGAAAAAGCGTTCTCTCCCAAGCATAACTAACAGTTTGCCTGAGATAATTAACCATGCCAAGTTCTACAGAAGGAACAGCTAACTCGGCTTGCCAGTTAGGGTAATTTCCATATAATTTTACTTGATCAATTGTTTGACCTGAATGACAATCCCGCATTTCCGGGGGACGGTCAGCGCTTAAAACTAATAAAGGTATACGACTTTCCCTTGCTTCAATGATTGCGGGATAAAAATTTGCACCTGCTGTTCCAGAAGTACAGATGAGGACAACAGGAAGTCCAGTTTTCCTCGCAATTCCTAAAGCAAAGAAAGCTGCCTGAACGTTCATCCAACACTGGAATGGTTTCTATCTGTTTTTGTTGAGCAAATGCTACCGTTAGAGGTGTCGAACGCGACCCCGGACAGATGACTGCTGTAGTTAATCCCAGACGCTTCAGGGTTTCCGTCAAGATAGAAGCCCAGACTGTGTTAGTGTTGCGAAAATCAATGGACATTATCAAGCTCTCATTGCCTAATGTCTTAAGATACATCTAATCGAGGCACATTGAGAACTAACTAACTTGCATTAGAGCAAAGCTTTCAAAAGTGCTTGTAGTTTGAGCTGAACTTCTGCTAATTCTTTGTTAGGGTCGGAACCAGCAACAATCCCAGCACCAGCGTAGAGTCTGGCACGGTAAATATTAGCAGCAGTTTGTGACTGCTTTTCAGTTTCAATCAAAGCGGAACGAATACCGACAATAAACTCACAATTTCCTTGATAATCTACCCAGCCTAAAGGTGCCGCATAAAGGGAGCGATCAAAGGTTTCTAAAGTGAGAATTTGTTCTTGAGCAATCTTGGTAGGAACACCTGCAACTGCTGGAGTTGGATGCAGTTTTGCCACTATTTCTAGGGGATGGATGTTAGTATTGATTTCCGCTTGTATCGGCGTCCACAAATGCTGAATATTGGATAATTGTAGTAGTTGAGGCATCGGCAGCATTTGGGGGTTTAAACCCAATTCTGATAAGCGTTCGACAATAAAATCAAGTACGAACTGATGTTCTCGTCTTTCCTTGTCACTACTAAGCAATCGGTTAGCAAATTTAGCATCCTCAAGCGCAGTTATCGCTCGTGGTGCCGAACCTGCTAAAGCATCCGTTTCTAGTTTATGGTTACGAATACTAATCAAGCGTTCGGGACTAGCACCGATAAAGTTTTGTCCCTTACCATTACTGGTAGAAAAGACGTAGCAATCAGGATAACGCTTACGCAAATTGTCCAGAGAAATAACTAAATTAAAGGGTAGGGTTGAGACAACATCAATCGCATTAGCAAGCACAATTTTCCTAAGTTGATTGGCTTGAATTAATTTTAAGGCTGAGCCAACAGATAATTTGAATTGTTCGGCATTTTGTGTCTCTTGTTGAATAAACTTATTTCGCTCTTTCTCGGTGATTTGTGCAATTCTTCTACCAGACAAGTTAATTATTTTTATCTGACTGCATAAGCTTGACAACAAAAATTCCAAATTTACTTGAGCATTGATTTCAATATTAGCGACTAATACGCAGTGGTTTTTACTACAGGAGACTTGCCAGCGAGGTAAAAATATGGTTGAAGATGGAAAAGGCGATTCAGTCGCTAGCTTGTCCTCAAAAAAAGTGAAGTTACAGAAAAAGTGAGGACCAGCAAACGGTAAATTCAGGTTGCCATTAATAATTGCTTGATTGAGTCGTGACTCAATAAATTGTTGCGCTTTTTGAAAACGGTTGCTGCCTTCATATTTAATAGAAGTAGCTACACCGATAGCGGCAATTGCTTCGTTTTTATTTGTTCTTTCAAAGTAGAATTGTAGTTCGTCTGGTTTACCTATTGCCTGTAAGACAGCTAAGGGCTCAATCCGCTTTATTTCTTGAGAAATACTGACAATTTGCGGACAATCTTTGGCAATAGATTGCTGTTTCCCAGCAACGAGAAGTTTATACAGCTCTTTGCGCTCTTGAAATAGATTGGCACGATATGGGGTGACTGTCATAGAGGCGGAAATAGTAAAGTTTTTTGAAGTTATGTTCCTAAAGTCTCATTAACAATGGTGGGATGTCTAAAGGGATATATTTCCCTACCTAACTCCCGGTGTCAATTGACACCATTACTCAGGCTCTACCTAACCCCAGTCCTGTTTCAGACTGGGTGGAAGTCAAACCCTACCGACAACGCAGATGAGCAGTTCCGTAATCACGACTTATTTATCGTACCGAAGAAACTATCACTGGCTAAGTGCTTGCTGGTGTTTTCAGCAACGTGAGTATCATTCTACGCACTCCCAGCCAAAGTTATTAGTCATTAGTCATTAGTCATACAGCCCTACGGGTATGAAAACAGTCATTAGTCATTAGTTAACTAACAACTAACAACTGACAACTGACAACTGACAAGTGACAACTGATAAAGGACGAAGAACAAATAATAGTAACTGAATTAATTCGCTCTAATGACTACAACTTTCATTGAACAGCCAAATAGTAAACTGTGGCTAGCTGCAATTAAGCCACCCATGTACAGCGTCGCTATCATCCCCATTTGGATAGGAACTGCTGTGGCTTTCGCGGAAACTAGAATAATTAATGGGGCAATTTTTTCAACATTTCTGATGTCAGCAATTTTGATTATTGCTTGGCTAAATCTCGGTAATGATGTCTTTGATTCGGAAACAGGCATTGATAAAAATAAAGCTCATTCTCTCGTTAATTTAACAGGAAATAAACGGCTTATTTTCTGGTTGAGCAATTTATTTCTAGCGACTGGTATCCTGGGAATATTGGCGATCGCCTGGTGGCAAAAAGATTTTACTGTAATTGGCATCATTCTATTGTGTTGTGCTTTGGGTTACAGCTACCAAGGACCGCCATTCCGCTTAGGTTATCAAGGCTTAGGCGAAATTATTTGCTTTATTACTTTTGGGCCAATGGCTGTAGCTGCAGCTTATTACTCCCAGACACAACACTGGTCAAACAACTTTATAGCCGCCTCTACAATTGTTGGGATTACTACCAGTATAATTCTGTTTTGTTCCCATTTTCATCAAGTTAAGGATGACGTAGCAGCCGGCAAGCGATCGCCTATTGTTCGTCTGGGTACGAAAAGAGGTTCTCAACTGTTAACCTGGTTTGGTAGCAGCATTTATGCCTTGACCATGCTATTAGTTATCTGGCAAGTTTTCCCAGTTTGGACGTTGCTGATTTTTGCCAGTTTTCCCTTTGCGCTTAAGTTATTTATCCCACGTACACCAATATCATGACCAACCGGACAAGGTAAGTAATTGTAAGTTTATCGCAGTGGCAATGCATTTTTTCAGTGGCTTGCTATTGGGCTTGGGATTTGTTATTGGTTATTAGTTGTTTGTGTGCGTAGTGTTGTTTGTTCTTTGTTATTGTTTTTGTTATTTGTTATTTGTTGTTTGTTGTTTGTCACTCAATCAGGACAAAGTACAACTCACAACTGACAGGCGAGACGCCTATCCTACCAAAAAACAAAGGACAAAGGACAAATGACAACTGACAACTGACAACTGACAACTGACAAATGACAAATTACCAATTTGAGTTTCGTCCTTATCGGCGTCCTTTTGTACAGGTTCTCTCCACCAATCATGGTAACTGGAATATTAGGGAAGGAATCATTCTCCGACTCACTGATGAAAGCGGAAAAATCGGCTGGGGTGAAATTGCTCCTATTTCTTGGTTTGGTTCCGAAACTTTGGAAGAAGCCTTGAATTTTTGCCAACAATTATCATCCCAAATCTCACAAGAAACGATTTTTTCCATTCCCCTTGAACTTCCCGCTTGTCAATTTGGCTTTGAGTCAGCTTTGGGAATGGGGAATGAAACATTTCCTCAGTTCCACCAAAATCCCAAATCCACCCCCCCTACCCCCCTAATCCCCCCTTACCAAGGGGGGACTAAGACAACGAGGGGGGGACAAAATCCCCAATCCGAAATTGCCTACTGTTATCTTTTACCAACTGGAGAAGCAGCTTTAGAGTCATGGCAAACTGCTTGGAATCAGGGATATCGTACCTTTAAATGGAAAATTGGAGTTTCACCAATTGCGGAGGAACTCACAGTATTTCAAAAGCTAACTCAAGCGTTACCAGCGTCTGTAAAATTGCGTTTGGATGCGAATGGAGGACTAACTCAACAATCGGCAAATCAGTGGCTTAAGGTAACTGATAACCTGGGAATTGTTGAGTTTCTGGAACAACCTTTACCTCCTCAGCAGTTGAACGCTATGTTGGAAATTAGTAACCAATATTCTACGCCGATTGCTTTAGATGAATCCGTAGCGACGCTTAAGCAGTTAGAGACTTGTTATCAACAGGGATGGCGGGGAATTTTTGTCATTAAAGCAGCAATTGCCGGTTCTCCCAAACGCTTGCGGGAATTTTGCCAACAACAAGAAATTGACACTGTATTTTCATCTGTATTTGAAACTGCAATTGGGAGACAAGCAGCACTCCAGCTAGCATCTGAATTATCTAACCCTAACCGTGCTGTTGGTTTTGGTGTAAATCACTGGTTTAACGAAGACGAGGAAACCTGGCTTAAGCATCTATGGAAGGAGCATTAACCTATCTCCAACAACGCGCTGGAGACGATTGGCTTATCGGTCATGATAGCCGAAAATTCTACCAACTGAGCGAGCAATTATTCTTACAATTAACTCAGCAATCCAACCGGGGAACCAAGCTAAAAATCCTGATAGCAGAATCAGATCCAGTACGCTTTATCGCTAGTTTCATCGCCGCTTGTACAGCCAATTGTGACATTTTTTTGTGTAATCCTAACTGGGTTGAACAAGAATGGCAACAAGTCTTTAACTTAGTCCAACCAGACTTAATTTTAGGAAAACAACCGCAAGGCAAATTACCCATTACCCATTACCCATTACCCATTACCCATTACCCATTACCCATTACCCATCGCATCATGATTCCCACTGGTGGATCATCAGGAAAGATTCGCTTTGCTATTCACACTTGGGAAACTTTAATGGCGTCCGTGGGTGGATTTTCCCAGTATTTTGAGAACAAGCAAATTAATTCATTTTGTGTTTTGCCGTTATATCATGTCAGCGGTTTGATGCAATTTATGCGTTCCTTTACCACAGGTGGGAGAATGGTAATTTTGCCTTTCAAAGACATGGTAGCTGGTGCAAGGAAAACATATCGATCCACAATCCTTTTTCATCTCCCTGGTACCCACCCAACTTGCACGATTGATAACTCATGATTGGGCTGAATGGTTATCCAAATTTCAGGCGATACTGTTGGGAGGTGCACCTGCTTGGGGGGAACTTTTAGAACAAGCAAGACGCTACAATATTCCCTTAGCGCCTACTTACGGTATGACAGAAACCGCTTCGCAAGTCGTCACTCTCAAACCAGAAACTTTCCTTGCAGGTAACAATAGCTGTGGTCAAATTTTACCCCACGCTCAAGTAACTATTCGCAGTTCTACAGGGGAAATATTAGGCGCAAACCAAACTGGCATTATTACTATCCAAGCAGATTCTTTGGCGCTTGGTTACTATCTTCGAGGAGAAACCCTCAATCCCCAATCTCCAATCCCAAATCTCAAATCAGATGACCTGGGATTTTTTGACGACCAAGGCTATTTAAATATTGTCGGACGTAGCAGCAACAAAATTATCACTGGCGGTGAAAATGTCTTCCCAGCAGAAGTGGAAGCAGCGATTCAAGCAACACAATTAGTTACTGATGTTTGTGTGACTGGCTTACCAGATTTCCATTGGGGACAAATAGTAACTGCTGTTTATGTTGCTCGTTCTCAAGCTGTTTCTCCAGCAATATTGCAAACAGCAATTGAGGATAAATTGACTAAATATAAGCGACCTAAACATTGGGTTGCGCTTGGAAAGTTTGCCGCGCAATACTCAAGGAAAAGTGAACTACGAGGAACTAAGAAAAGCTGTGTTAGATTCTATTAATTCACCTTGAAGGGAACGGGGACCGGTCTACAGGACTGTAGGTTTTGGAAGGGGAGTGTTGACCCCCAGCAAAACAAGCCGCTTGACTCGAAGTGGGGGTTTCTGACTCCGCGAAGGCTGACGCTCTTTCGTACCTTAGACCGAATTCGGGCAACTGCCCAGTGCACTCGTTGCCCCAGAGGGAGCTCCCTGTCTCCCTTTTGGATAACACGCCAGCTCCGCGGTACGACGTCCCATCACTCCGCACTGACCGCGTCGGTGGATAACCCGCTCACCCTCCTCTCTCCCTCTCCTTTTTGAGAGGATTTAGCGCTAACGAGGCTATTAATTTCCTGTAAAATTTGGTCTAAATCCGCATTTTTCCCTAAATAACCATCCGCTATCAGGGCAAATTTTCCTGCCTTCTTGTAAAGCATTACCACTAATCCATCCAGTAAATAAAACCAGGATAGGAGGATCAGAAAAAGTACTTTTTAAATAGTAAATTAAGTCACAACCATTATAAATTTTTAGCCTGGAAATAGGTTGAATACTTAAATCTATCAGGACTAAATCATATTTTTCTGTTTTGATTTTTTCCAGAAATTCGCTTGTTTCTGTGAAAGCAGATGATTCAAAGTAATTACTTAATAATTCTTGGATGGCTGTGCAAAAATCCTTGTTGTCATCTAGAATTGTAATCTTGGACATTGTTTGTATCTCTCTATGTTCAAGCTTAGAAAATTTATTAAACTATTTTTTGACAAGTTGGCTAAGCTTTTTAAAAGTTCATCAAAGTCGAGAATAGGTTTTGAACAAAAAACCTCAGCTTTCGATGTTTCTAGTAACATTTCTTGTTCATTGACCAAGGCATAAGCAGTTACCAAAACTATAGGAATATTAGCAGTGTCTGGATGAATTTTGAGCAAGCGCGACAAGTCGGCGCCACTGATTGATTTCCCCTCCCACTCGGCTCCCGGCAAATTAACATCCATCATCACTACGTCGATCTTTCCAGATAAACATTGCTGGACAACTTCTTCTGGTTCATCTGTTATATAGACTTGATGTTCTCCAATGCACTCAATCAGTTTAGCTGTAGACTCGGCAAGAATTTTATCGTCATCGACTAACAAGATATTCATGAAGCACCTATTTTTTAGAGTGCTTTGTAATCTTAACTTTAATACGGGCAAAATTGTCAGAATTTTGATTAAATTTAAAAATAAAAGAAAGTTATGTTGCGATTAATGCAAAAAAAAATCAATATTTTACAATTGCCAATTTGACAGTTAAAAACTGTTGTAGCGACTGTTGCAGGAGAAAAGTTAAGTACTTATAAAATCTTGTAAGTGCTTACTCTAACTCTTCTCGCTTTGCTGGATTGTCCGCGTAGGGAAGGGTGATAGTGAGTGTTGTTCCCTGACCTTTCCCCATACTAGCTAACTGAATTTTCCCACCCATCATTTCTATTAACCGTTTGCAGATAGCTAAACCAAGACCAGTACCGCCAAAACGTCGTTTAATCGAGCCATCTTCCTGAACAAAGGGCTCTAATAAAAGCTCAGGTTGCTTCATTTCAATCCCGATACCAGTGTCAATTACCGCAATTTCTACCATTGGTTTTAGGAGCGAAATGCCTTGCACCTTTTCTTGTTTAATAACCTGGATGCGAATTTCTCCAGTATCAGTAAACTTGAAGGCATTAGAGAGTAGGTTAGTCAAAACTTGTTTAAGTTTATCTTCGTCTGCATAGACACAATCGACTTCACAATCAATAATCAAATCTATGCCCTTGCGCTCAATTTCTATACTGAAAAGTTCGCGCTGTTCTTCCAAAAAAGACTGGAGACTAACTGACTCCAGCTCAACCGTCATGCTACCTGCCTCAATTTTGGTAATGTCCAAAACATCATTGATCAGTGAGACTAAGTTTCTCGCCGATTTATCAGCCAAATCGATGTATTTTTTTAACTCATCTTCGCTCTTGTAAAAACCTCTTTTTAGGATTTGCAAACAGTTGAGTGTAGTGGCTAGGGGAGTACGCAATTCGTGGCTGGTAGCTGCTAGAAATTGTGATTTCATGCGACTGGATTCCTCTGCTACAGCGCGGGCAATTTCGAGTTTTCGGTTATGTATTTCTAACTCGTAAAACCGATGTTGCATGATCGCCATTGCTAAGTGAATTCCCAGTGACTGAATCAGATCGATGTCTTCACGAGTCCACTCAGGAGGTTGGTTATTTTTTAATTCTCGCCACGTTTCAAATGATTGGCGAGGCCTCTCTTGACGTTCATCCTCATCTAAATAACCACCCCAGAGGATTTGGGTATTAATCGCCTTTCTGAAGAGCGTAATACATCCCAAGAGTTCTTTGCTATACCGGATAGGTATTGCCAACATTCCTCGAATGCGGGTAGGCCGAAAGGCTAAGGTAAGTAATTCTAGTTCAGGGTCTTGGTAGATGTCGTTAACTACTCGCAGGTTGGAGATATCAACTGATTGGTAATTTTTGCCTTCCTCTTCCATCAATTGTTGCCAGAATGGGGTATGTTCCAGCCAGCTTAGTTCATTTTGATATGACAACTTGGGCTGAGTTCCGCAGGTATAGAGAGTAGGTGGAAGGTTGTCTTTTGAAGTCAGGTAAAGTCGGCCACCGCAGCCAGAAGCTGCTCTCACGATTCTTTCTGTAACAATTTGTAGGATTTCTTCAATTGTGCGCGGCGAGTGCAGTAGTGGAGTAATCTGATTGATGATGGTTTCTCGCCTTACTTGCTCTCGTGTTTGACTGAGCAGTTCCGATTGAGCGATCGCGATCGACAATTGCTCTGCTACCAGTTGCACAAGCTGTAAATCCTCTTCGGCAAAGGCTTGTGCTTGGGAGTGATGAGAAATCAGCAGCCCCCAGAGATGTTCTTTGTGGAGAATTGGCACTACCAGGGAAGATAAGACCCCCATTGCCGTGAGATATTCTACATGACAGGGGTCTACCGCACGCTGGATGATATCTCCCATCGGCTGCTGACGGACCCCCGCTTCAATTGTCAGATCCCCGGTCGTCAGGGGAGCATCTAGGCGACTTAGGAGGATTTTTTGAGCCGCCACATCGACAATAGTGCGTTGACGGGCTTTGACATACATCTCGCGAGCTTGATGGGGGATGTCTCTAGCCGGAAAGTTGAGTCCAATTAAAGATGGGAGGCGCTTTCCCTGATTAGACTCAGCAATTACTTGCCCGCTATGATCGGGCCCAAAACGGTAGACTTTTACTCGGTCTGTTTGCAAAAGCGATCGGACTTCAGCAACGGTTGCTGATAAGATTTCCTTGAGTTCTAGTGACTGACGGATGCGACTGGTGATCCGATGCAATAAGCCGCCGTAAGCCAGAATATCCACTGTTTTAGGGGGTTTTTGTGTTAAATTCAAAGTTTTTTGGTTATTGTAGAGGTTTTTAAGTAATTTAACTAAATGAACTACTCCGACCTGCTAGCGCTGAGGTCGGAGTTTCCAACTTCCTCAGAATTAGCAGATAGTCGTTTTTGACGCTTCTTCGCCTCTAGTTGCCTCATACTTGGGCACGAGGTAGAGCTAGGCGACAGATGTTCAAACGTTACACATGGACCTCTCCCCCAGAGCTGATTAATTCTCCACCAAACAGCCAGGGACTTAAGTCCCTGTCTCATAGCTTAAGTCGTCTAAAGACGACTCAAGTACTGATTTCTAGTCCTTACCTGCTGTGGGACTTAAGTTTCTGTCTCAGATCTGCGAGTAGTCTAAAGACGACTCAAATATAGTTAAGTTGTGAACATATTAGACATTATTTGTGTAACTATATGAATTTTGTTTTACAAAACTTATTGTAAAACCACTGATTCAGCCAAATATCTCAGCAAAATTACGGTAGACTCAGCCATTGAATTATGTATTCAAGTAGCGGCCGCTTGGTTCTGGTCAGTGGATTTATGCAAACGTGTCTGGTAATCGCCTTGGCCAATACCTGTTCTGGTGAGGAGGCGGCAACAATTTGATACAAAATCTCAAACTTGCTATCATCTAGTGGCTGGGGTGTCAAGTGAATTAACAGCTCATCGCCGCAAAACATTGGGCGTCGAAAATCGACACTGGCATGGATAATCGGAATAGCAGCTTCCGGATTATTAAAAAATGACTGAAGATTGAGCCCCGAAGCCGCTAGAGATGCTTCGTAAGCTTCGTGGCACATGGATAGGACATTGGCAAAGTAAACGACACCAGCAGCGTCAGTGTCTTGAAAGCGAACTGTGCGCTTATGAGTAAAGGACATTTGGGATTTGGGATGGGTAAAAGTAATTTCAGCCTTCAGCCTTCATACTTATGTTGTTTTAACGCAGAGAGCGCAGAGAGAGGGGACGCAGAGAGACGCAGAGGTTTTTGAATAATTCCGATAGGGAAATGATATCAACCTTCAAACTTCAATCTTCAGCTTTACTGTTTGTCCAGCAAGCTTAGCCACCGCCATCACTAACTTAGTAGTATCGATTGGCTTAGACATATGCATTTGGAAGCCAGCAGCGATCGCCTCTTGGCAATCCTCAACTCTAGCATATGCCGTCAAAGCAATAGCTGGAAGCAGCCCACCTCGCTCTACCTCAAGGGATCTTAGCTTGCGAATCAAAGTATAGCCGTCCTGATCAGGCATGGCAATATCGCTAAGTAAGACATCTGGCTGCAAATTTTCCAGTACTTTGAGCACCTCAACCACCGATTCTACCGCGATCGCCTTAGCTCCATGTTCCGACATCACCATCGTCAGAAGTTCCCGTACATCCGGTTCATCATCCACAATCAGCACCTGCAAACCAGAGAGAGTCATCAAGGCTTCGGTTGGCTTAGCTGGGAGGCCATTATCGCAATTTTCCCGTAATTTCGGTTGTTCTGGCTCAGGACTTATGATGAGCGGGATTTCCACAGTAAAGGTCGAACCCTGTCCCTCACCCTCACTATCCGCATAGACTTTTCCGCTGTGCATTTCTACCAAATTGCGGACAATCGCCAATCCTAACCCCAGTCCACCATAAGTTCTAGTCATCGAGCTATCTTCCTGACGGAAGCGATCAAAAACATAGGGTATAAATTCTTTGCTAATTCCCCTACCCGTGTCAATCACATCAATCTTGGCATGAGCGCCAATACAGCTAAAGCGCACCTGAATTTTTCCTTGTTCTGGTGTGAACTTAATTGCATTAGAAAGTAGATTCCAGAGAACTTGTTGTAAGCGGTCTGGGTCTGCATTGACAAGAATACCCTCCCCTGAATTGCTATTTTTAAAATTCTCATTTTGAGAGGATGTTTTACCAGAAGCATTTGCCCTTTTATTTTCTTTAGCAGAAGCCAAGGAAGAGCTATTATTTGTGACTTGACATACTGAGTAATCAATTACTGGTTCCAATTGAATTGATTTAGCATCAGCTAACAAACGCACAGCATCTATCGCGGTTTCAATGACACTTATAAGATTAACTGGGCGGATATTTAAATGCAGCTTTCCCCGAATCAGGCGAGAAATATCTAAGATATCGTCAATTAATTGAGCCTGTGACTTAGCATTGCGTTCAATGGTTTCCAGAGCACGTTCGGTAGTACTTTTGTCAAAGGAGCGTGTTCGTAGCAGTCTAGCCCAGCCAAGCACCGAATTAAGAGGTGTGCGCAGTTCGTGGGAAAGTGTTGCCAAAAACTCATCCTTCATGCGGTTCGCTGACTCAGCTTGCTGTCGTGCGGACTGTTCGCGAATCACCTGAGCCCTTACTTGTTCAGCTAGTTGGCGCTCGGTAACATCTTCTATTGTTCCTACATGACCGTTCAGTTGACTTTGAGGGGAGAGCATGGGAGATATTTGTAGGTGAACCCAGCGAATATTTCCCTCTGGAGTTTGGATGCGAAATTCGTTACTGTATTGACTGTTTCCTAACGCCCAATCAGACCAATTGGCGAAGACGCGATCGCGATCGTTTGGATGAACCGACCGCAACCAACCATCTCCTAAACTTTCTTCAAAAGTCAGTCCACAGAGGTCTTGACAGCGTGGGTTAGTGTAGGTGCAGCGACCTTCAATATCTAGCAAAAAAATGCCGATTGGTGAGCAAGCACTCAAGGAGCGAAACTTTTCTTCACTTTTCTTCAGTTCGCTGTTAACTGCTGCTAGTTCTGTTGCTTGTTTTTTGATTTGTTCTCTCTTTTTGAACAAGTCAACAAACACTGTCACCTTTGAAGTTAATATTGCCGGATCTACAGGTTTAATCAGGTAGTCAACTGCACCTAAAGAGTAACCTTTAAATATCATTGTCTCGTTGGTGCTAAATGCCGTTAGGAAAATAATCGGCGTATCACGCGATCGCTCTCGGTTGCGGATCAATGTTGCTGTCTCAAACCCATCAATTCCTGGCATTTGAACATCTAGCAGAATCACCGCAAAATCTTGATTTAGCAAACATCGTAGGGCTTCGGCCCCAGAATTAGCTCTCACCAGATTTTGACCCAAGCGGTCTAATATTGCCTCTAGAGCCAGCAAATTTTCTGGATGGTCGTCCACTAGAAGAACATTAACTTTCGATTCTGCTTGCATATTATTACCTCAGATGGATGTAAAAAGTGATAAATTGTATATAAACGAAGTAAAAAATGAAAAGACAAACTTTACAACAAATTAACAAACAAAAAGTAAAGGATTCCAGTAAGAGTCCTTAGATCTATCTAAAGGTAGATTGGGCTTGTTGGCAGGGACAAATTTTCCCAGTAAATTTGGACAACTAACTACTACTAGCGTAATCAAGTTGCTAGTGAGTTCAAGCCCAATTAATTACCTATGTTACAGGTCAGTTGTCAATAGTGCTTAGTAATTAGTCAGAGAGTACGAAAGTCCTTCCTCAGCGACTGGTGAGAGAGGTTAACGATCATGGGAGCAATTTCTGAAAGTTGCAAAATCCAGTCGATCGCGAGAGAAGTTTTAGGGGATTGCTGTGTGATCTTACAGATAGCAGATTTTGGCATCATCTGGCTTTCAGAAGTGGTTGGATCTTGGATAATGGCTTTACCACCGTGAGCTTTGATTGTTGCCAAACCCTCAGCCCCATCAGAACTTGCTCCTGTCAATATAACGCCAATTACTTTTTCAGCATAGGCCTGTGCTGCCGATTCAAACAATACATCAATTGATGGTCTAGCAGAGCATACAGGAGCTTCTGTAGAGAGGGCAAATGTATGGTTAATTCCTTGTTCTTTTCTCTGTATTTCTTGCCAAGGTGGTTCTGTTTCTACTAGCAAATGATAGTTTGGGGGAGCTAGATAAACTCGTCCTGGTAAAATTATGTCTTTGTCTTCTACTTCTGTTAGGGGTAGGGCGCAATAATGTTGTAAGAAAATGCTTAAACTTTTGTCAGAGTCTTTGTGACGATGTTGGACAATTGCTACAGCGAGTGGTAAGTTTTTTGGTAAACCTGATAGCAAGATTTGGAGGGCGTACAATCCACCCAAGGAAGTACCAATAACTACTAATTCGTAGGCGCAATTGCCCATTTTGGGACTGGGGGTTGATCGGGAATCCAACTGATTGGAATAATATGTTTTTTTAACGCAGAGAGCGCAGAGTTTTACGCAGAGGGACGCAGAGGTTTTTGAGTAATTCTGATGGGGGAGATGGGGGAGAGTTCCCAATTCCAAAATCCAAAATCCAAAATCCAAAATCCATTTACCCAATTCTGCGGTAAAGTTTCTCACGGCTATCTAATACTTCATAGTGTTGTTCGTGGGGGATTAATTTGAGAGTTTCATGGCTTCCTAAGCCTAAGATGCCAAACCGACTGAGGCTATCATAAAGCAATTTGTGAACTTTGTTTTGCAGCGATTGGTTAAAATAAATGAGGACGTTTCTACATAAGATTACATTGAATTCATTAAAGGAACTATCTGTTGCTAAATTGTGTTGGGAAAAGACGATATTTTCTTTGAGTGACGAGCGAAAAATTGCAGATTCGTAAGCAGCCGTATAATACTCAGAAAATGACTGCTTGCCACCTGCTCTGAGATAACATTGGGTGTATTCCTGCATTAAGTCTAAGGGGAAAATACCCGCCTTAGCTTTTTTCAATACCACCTCGTTCATGTCTGTTGCATAAAAACGACAACGGTGATATAAACCCTCTTCTAACATGAGGATAGCCATTGAGTAGACTTCTTCACCTGTAGAACATCCAGCGTGCCAAATGCGAATAAAGGGATAGGTTCTTAAAATAGGCACAACTTTGCTACGGAAGGCAAGAAAAAAGCTAGGGTCACGGTACATTGCAGTGACGTTAACTGATATCCTCAGCAAAAATCGCTCTAGGGCCGCAGGGTCGTGAAATACTTTTTCTTGCAGTCCGGAGATGCTTCTTAATCCTTCTTCGTGGACGCTGTTTAAGATGCGTCTTTTGAGGGATGCGAAGGCATACTCACGAAAATCATAGCCGTAGTGTCGGTACAGTCCTTCTAATAGTAATTCAATTTCAATTGCCTCAAGTTCGTTTTTTTTTACCTGCGTCATTTCGATTTTGGATTTTGGATTTTGGATTTTGGATTTTGGATTTTGGATTTTGGATTTTGGATTTTGGATTTTGGATTTTGGATTTTGGATTTTGGATTTTGGATTTTGGATTTTGGATTTTGGATTTTGGATTTTGGATTTTGGATTTTGGATTTTGGATTTTGGATTTTGGATTTTGGATTTTGGATTTTGGATTTTGGATTTTCCCCCCTTGATACCCTAAAATTCCGGGGGTTGGGGGGGTGAGTAATTGGTAATTGGTAATTGGTAATTGGTAATTGGTAATTGGTAATTAATTAAATGATAGGAAGGGCTTAGCATTTGCGCTGTTAGATTGTCGGTAATACCTAAATATTTGGGAGCAAATGCTAAGGCCCCTACAACAGACAACAGACAACAAACAACAAACAACTGACAACAAACAACAAACAACAAACAACAAACAACAACTAACCAATCCCCTAACGATAGAGCCAGACGCGCATTAGGGAGAGTAATTGATCGAGATCGACGGGTTTGGTGATGTAATCAGAAGCGCCGGCTTCTATGCATTTTTCGCGATCGCCTTTCATGGCTTTGGCGGTGAGTGCAATGATTGGTAAGGAGGCAAATTGACTGATATTGCGGATAGCACGGGTTGTTTCATAACCGTCCATTTCTGGCATCATGACATCCATTAAAACTACATCGACATCGGGTGTGTTTTGTAAAGCTGTAACACCATCTCGTCCGTTTTCGGCATATAAAACATTCATTTGATAGCGCTCTAACATACTTGTCAGAGCAAAAATATTGCGCACGTCGTCATCGACAATCAGGACTTTTTTGCCTGCAAGTACATTATCTGTCTGATGAAGCCTTTCTAACATTTGTTGCTTGTTTTGAGGCAAATTTGCCTGAATTCGGTGCAAGAATAAGGCTGTTTCATCAAGGAGACGTTCTGGAGAGCGCACGTCTTTGATAATGATTGATTCAGAGATGCGTTTGAGTTGGGTTTCTTCTTGCTGGGTTAAGTCTTTTCCGGTGTAGATGATGATTGGTAATTTGTCGAGACTCTTTTCTTGCTTGATCTGTTCAATTAGTTCAAAACCAGTCATGTCTGGTAATCCCAAATCGAGGACTAAGCATTCAAATTGTCCAGCTTTGAGCGCAGCGAGTGCTTCGTTTCCGCTACCCACAGCAGTTGTGGAAACATCGCTGTTACCGATTAGTTCGACAATGCTGTTACGTTGAATTTCATCGTCTTCTACTACTAAGAGGTTTTTGACTTTGCGCTCGACAAAACCTTTCATCCCCTTCAAAGCTTCTATTAAATCGTCGCGGTTTACTGGTTTTTGTAGATAGGCGATCGCTCCTTGTTGTAAACTGCGCTGCTTTCCGTCTTCAACGGAGACGATATGAACGGGGATGTGACGAGTATTGGGGTCGTGCTTTAAGCGGTCTAGAACTGTCCAACCATCCATCATTGGTAAGCGAATATCGAGGGTAATTGCATCTGGTTTGAATTCCCGCGCTAGTGATAAACCGATACTTCCACCAACTGCGACTATTACCTTGAATCCCTGTTCCCGTGCCATGTCTAAGAGGATACGAGCAAAGTTGATGTCATCTTCGACGATTAATAATACGCGATCGCCTGAGAGGATATCATCCCGGTCATCTGCTAGGGGTTGTAGGTTGGAGATGGGGAGGGGGTTAAAAAGGTTTGTCGGTTGGTTGGGAATCAAGCTTGGAGAGTTGTCTCCTGCTTCCAATCTCCCGCTCGTTGCTGAAGGTAGTTTGGAGGGTGGTAACAGAGGTATTGTCTCTGTTTGGGAAGGATTGGGAACTTGAGAGATTGTTCTCTCTAAACTCACTTCTCTCTTTCTGATTCCTATGGGTTGATTATAGCTGGGTAAATTCATGAACTCTCCAGCGTAGGTTTGCGGTAGGTAGAGGGTAAAGGTACTTCCCTGACCGAACTGACTGATAAGTGTAATTTCTCCACCCAGCAGTCGGGCGATTTCTCGACTGATTGACAAGCCTAAACCTGTGCCGCCATATTTACGACTGGTGGTACCATCTGCTTGCTGAAATGCTTCAAAAATGATTTTCTGCTTGTCTGCTGCAATTCCTATTCCTGTATCAATCACTGAGAAAGCGATTACTAATTCAGCGCGATTCAAGAGTTGTTGGTCGGTATTCCAACCACTTGCTGCGGGAGCCATGCGCAATGTTACTGAACCACGTTCTGTGAATTTAAATGCATTGGAGAGGAGATTTTTCAGGACTTGTTGTAACCGCTTCGAGTCGGTGTACATTGCCTTGGGTAGTCTTGAGTCAATGGCAATTGAGTAAGCCAGTCCTTTGTCCTGGGCAATTTGCATGAAATTCCGCTCCATGTTCCCGCGCAGTTCTGTGAACAGCAGTTGGTCAATCTCCACTGACATTGTTCCTGATTCAATTTTTGCCAGGTCTAGGATGTCGTTGATTAGAGATAGTAAATCGGTGCCGGCTGAATGAATGGTTCGGCAATATTCAACTTGTTTAGCGGTCAGGTTTCCTTCTGGGTTATCGCTCATCAATCTTGCCAGAATTAACAGACTGTTTAGGGGTGTCCGTAACTCGTGAGACATATTTGCCAGGAATTCTGACTTGTATTTGGAAGTTAGGGCTAGTTGTTCTGCTTTCTCTTCTACTGATAGTCTTGCTTGGTCTATTTCTCGATTTTTGCGCTCAACTTCTGTGTTTTGTAGAGATAGTAATCGTGCTTTTTCTTCTAGTTCTTCGTTGGTTTGTTGTAGTTGTTCTTGCTGTTTTTTGAGTAGTTCTTCGGAGGCTTTTAAGGATTGTGCTTGTTGTTCGAGTCGCTTGTTTGTTTCTCTGAGTTCGTTTTGCTGACTTTGTAATTCTTCGGCTAAGGACTGTGATTGTTTCAACAGTTCTTCGGTACGCATACTGGCTGCAATTGTATTCAAAACAATGGCGATACTTTCGGTAAGTTGGTCGAAGAATGTGAGATGAATCTCGCTAAAGCGTCGGAAAGATGCCAGTTCAACTACTGCTGTTACTTGTCCTTCAAATAGTACTGGTAAGACAACTGCATTTAGTGGTGTTGCTTCTCCTAAGCCAGAACTAATTTTGATGTAATTGTCTGGTACTTCTGTTATTAAAATTCGTTCTTTTTCTAGGGCACATTGTCCCACTAATCCTTCACCCAAAGCGAAGCGATTAGCCAAATTCTTGCGTTCGCGGTAAGCATAAGTACTCAAAAGCTTCAATACCGCTTGTGGTTCGGTACTTTCCATCAAGTAGAAGACGCCGTGTTGAGCGTTCACTAGAGGAGCTAGTTCTGAGAGGATTAGCTTGGAGACTGTTTCTAAGTCTCGCTGACCCTGCAACATTCGGGTAAATTTGGCTAAATTGGTCTTTAACCAGTCTTGTTCGGTGTTTTTCTGCGTTGTTTCTCGCAGATTGGCAATCATTTGGTTGAGGTTGTCTTTTAGTACTGCGACTTCACCTTCTGCTTGAACTGAGATGGATCGGGTTAGGTCACCTTTGGTTACCGCAATGGCTACTTCGGCGATCGCGCGTACCTGTGTTGTCAAGTTGGCTGCTAGTTCGTTTACGTTGTCTGTCAGAGCCCTCCAGGTTCCAGAGGCGCCGGGAACTTTGGCTTGTCCTCCTAATTTCCCCTCAATTCCCACTTCTCGCGCTACTGTGGTAACTTGGTCGGCAAAGGTGGCAAGTGTATCGATCATCTCGTTGATCGTATCTGCGAGTGTCTCGATTTCTCCCTTAGCTTCCAACATCAGTTTGCGCTTCAGGTCACCATTAGCTACTGCTGTCACTATTTTGGCGATTCCTCGTACCTGCGCTGTGAGGTTTCCGGCCATTGAGTTGACGTTATCTGTCAAGTCTTTCCAGGTTCCAGCAACTCCCCGAACTTGCGCTTGTCCACCTAATTTTCCTTCTGTCCCGACTTCCCTCGCTACTCTGGTTACTTCAGATGCGAAGGAATTTAGCTGATCTACCATGACGTTGATGGTGTCTTTTAGTTCGAGAATCTCTCCTTTGACATCAACGGTGATTTTCTTGGAGAGGTCACCGTTGGCGACTGCTTTGGTAACATCGGCAATGTTCCGTACTTGTGCGGTAAGATTACCTGCCATGAGGTTAACGTTATCGGTCAAGTCTTTCCAGGTACCAGCGACTCCTTTGACGTATGCTTGAACGCCTAATTTTCCTTCGGTTCCGACTTCTCGCGCGACTCGTGTAACTTCGGAGGCAAAGGAACCTAGCTGATCCACCATGATATTTATGGTGTTTTTTAGTTCGAGAATCTCACCTTTGACATCGACGGTGATTTTCTTGGAGAGGTCACCATTGGCTACTGCTGTTGTAACTTCGGCGATGTTCCGGACTTGTGCTGTTAAGCTTCCTGCCATCAGGTTAACGTTATCTGTCAGGTCTTTCCAGGTACCAGCGACTCCCCTAACTTCGGCTTGTACTCCTAATTTACCTTCGGTTCCTACTTCTCGTGCGACTCTGGTTACTTCTGATGCGAAGGAGTTGAGTTGATCTACCATCGTATTGACGGTGTTTTTTAGTTCCAGAATTTCGCCTTTGACATCGACGGTGATTTTTTTGGAGAGGTCACCATTTGCAACTGCGGTTGTGACTGCAGCGATATTTCGTACTTGGGATGTTAAACTTCCTGCCATGAAGTTTACAGAATCGGTGAGGTCTTTCCAGGTTCCTGCGACACCTCTGACGTCTGCTTGTACTCCTAGTTTTCCTTCTGAACCTACTTCTCTGGCTACTCTTGTGACTTCAGACGCGAAGGAACTGAGTTGATCCACCATGATATTTATGGTGTTTTTTAGTTCGAGAATTTCACCTTTGACTTGTACGGTGATTTTTTTGGAGAGGTCACCGTTGGCGATCGCTGTTGATACTTCGGCAATATTTCGTACTTGTGCTGTCAAATTTCCGGCCATTGAGTTGACGTTATCTGTCAAATCTTTCCAGGTTCCAGCAACTCCCCGAACTTCTGCTTGTACACCTAATTTACCTTCGGTACCCACCTCCCTCGCGACCCTTGTTACTTCAGAAGCAAAGGAACTGAGTTGATCTACCATGACGTTAATGGTGTTTTTCAGTTCGAGAATTTCGCCTTTGACATCTACGGTGATTTTCTTGGAAAGGTCACCATTGGCCACTGCTGTTGTAACTTCGGCAATATTCCGCACTTGTGCTGTCAGGTTCCCGGCCATTGAGTTCACACTATCGGTGAGGTCTTTCCAGGTTCCAGCAACTCCCCGAACTTCTGCTTGTACACCTAATTTTCCTTCATCTCCCACCTCTCGCGCTACTCGTGTTACTTCAGAAGCGAAGGAGTTAAGCTGGTCTACCATGACGTTGACGGTGTTTTTTAGTTCTAAAATCTCACCTTTTACGTCTACGGTGATTTTCTTGGAAAGGTCACCATTGGCTACTGCTGTTGTAACTTCGGCGATGTTTCGTACTTGTGATGTCAAGCTTCCTGCCATGAAGTTTACACTGTCGGTGAGGTCTTTCCAGGTTCCAGCAACTCCCCGAACTTCTGCTTGTCCACCTAATTTTCCTTCCGAACCTACTTCTCGCGCTACCCTGGTGACTTCAGAAGCAAAGGAATTGAGTTGATCTACCATGACGTTGATGGTGTTTTTCAGTTCGAGAATTTCACCTTTGACATCTACAGTAATTTTCTTGGAAAGGTCACCATTGGCTACTGCGGTGGTAACATCAGCAATGTTACGGACTTGTGCTGTCAGGTTCCCGGCCATTGAGTTCACGGAATCGGTGAGGTCTTTCCAGGTTCCTGCAACTCCCCGAACTTCTGCTTGTACTCCTAGTTTTCCTTCCGAACCTACTTCTCGCGCTACCCGTGTGACTTCAGAAGCAAAGGAGTTGAGTTGATCTACCATAACGTTGATGGTGTTTTTCAGTTCCTGGATTTCACCTTTGACATCTACGGTAATTTTCTTGGAGAGGTCACCATTGGCTACTGCTGTTGTGACTTCGGCGATGTTCCGCACTTGTGATGTTAAACTTCCTGCCATGAAGTTTACACTGTCGGTGAGGTCTTTCCAGGTTCCTGCAACACCTTTGACATCTGCTTGTCCGCCTAATTTTCCTTCTGCGCCAACTTCTCGTGCTACTCTGGTAACTTCAGAGGCAAAGGAATTCAGCTGATCCACCATGACATTGACGGTGTTTTTTAGCTCAAGAATTTCGCCTTTGACATCTACAGTGATTTTCTTGGAGAGGTCGCCATTGGCTACAGCGGTTGTGACTTCAGCGATGTTGCGTACTTGTGCTGTCAAGTTCCCCGCCATTAGGTTAACGTTATCGGTAAGGTCTTTCCAGGTTCCTGCTACTCCTTTGACATCCGCTTGGACACCTAATTTTCCTTCCGTTCCCACTTCTCGCGCTACACGGGTTACTTCAGAAGCAAAGGAACTGAGTTGATCTACCATGACGTTGATCGTGTTTTTCAGTTCAAGAATTTCACCTTTAACATCTACGGTGATTTTCTTGGAAAGGTCACCATTGGCTACTGCTGTTGTGACTTCCGCGATGTTACGTACCTGTGCTGTTAGGTTCCCCGCCATTGAGTTTACACTGTCGGTGAGGTCTTTCCAGGTTCCTGCAACTCCCCGAACTTCCGCTTGTACCCCTAATTTTCCTTCCGTTCCCACTTCTCTCGCTACACGGGTTACTTCAGAAGCGAAGGAACTGAGTTGATCCACCATCGTGTTGACGACTTGTGCTGTTTGGAGAAACTCACCCTTGAGGGGTCTACCTTCAATTTCTAGTTCAATGGTTTGGGATAAATCGCCATTGGCCACGGCCCGGATGACGCGAGCGGTTTGGGAGGTGGGCTGCACTAAATCTGTAATTAGGGTATTGACAGAATCGACACACTGTGACCAAGAGCCGCCGGCATTGCCGATGGTAGCGCGTTGGGAAATTTTGCCATCTTTTCCGACAACGGTGCTGATCCTATCTAATTCCTCAGCCATCCTTTCGTTGAGTTCAATGACATCGTTGAGGGTATCGTATATTTTCCCAATTGTGCCGGTTTGGTCTAAAGGCATCCGCACTCGAAAGTTACCTTTCTTAACAGCTACTAAGGTTCTCAGTAGTAGTTTGCTATCCAAGTTATCAGTATCAGTTACCTGTGCAGTTGCCATAACCTTTTCCTTATATTGCTTATTCTTAAATTGCCCAAAGTCTTGCGCACTCTAACCGTATTTATACTTTGCGGCTATCCTTGCTGATGTTTATGGGAACAACCGCAACAATTCTTTACGTATAGCCAAGTAAAATCCCTTCTGATTATCGATGATACAACTCTCAGAAGGGATTGGTCAGTTGTCAGTGGTCAGTGGTCAGTGGTCAGTGGTCAGTTGTCAGTGGTCAGTTGTCAGTTGTCAGTTGTCAGTGGTCACAAGCTAAGGACGCTCTTACAAATAACAAATAACAAATGACAAATGACAAATGACAAACTTTCATTCATCCACCTTAAATACTTCCACAGAAGCTTGTAATTGCTGTGCGACTGCAACAGTTTGCTGCAAAGAATGAGAAATTTGATGAGAAGACTTAGAAGTTTCTTCGGAAACCCTAACCATTTGTTTCATCAAAGTAGTCACAGATTGAGATGTTTTCGCCTGAGAAACTGTAGCAGTCGAAATTGAAGCAACTAACTCATCAATTTGGCGAGATACATCTAAAATTTTATTCAAACTTTCTTTAGTATTTTTCACCAATTGTGTACCTTCAATTACTTGGTTTGTTCCCAGTTCCATCGCCTCAACTACTTGATTGGTTTCTATTTGGATATTTTCCACAATGTTTTCAATTTCTTGAGTCGCCACAGCGGAACGGGCTGCTAATTCGCCAACTTCTTTGGCAACTACTGCAAAACCTTGACCATCTTCCCCAGCACGAGCCGCTTCAATTCCTGCATTAATTGCTAACAGATTTGTCTGCAAAGCGATTTGGTTAATTAAAGAAACTACCTTAGAAATTTCCTGAGAAGACTCACCCAAACGTTTTACTTTTTTGGCAGTTTCTGATACTGTTTCCCGCAAACTAAAGATTTTTTCAACAGTACGTTCCATCGCTTCCCCGCCAGCTTCAGCAGTTACAGAAGCGGTACGAGCAACTGCTGCAGCATGGTTAGCATTACCCGCAACTTCTTGAATTGAATTGGTCATTTGTTCAACGGAATTTAGGGTGCGACTTGTTTCTTTTGCTTGTTGGAAAGCGACATCTGCAAGTTGACGAATTGCTACTTCATTTTCTCCGAGGGAAGTATTAACTTTAGTTGTGGCTATTTTTACCTGCTTAACAATTTCTCGCAAACTTTCAATCACAGCATTAAAGAAGTCACTGACGGTGCCAATTTCTCCTTCGGTTACATCTGCTCTTACAGTAAGGTCGCCTTTGGTGACTCCTTCTACATCCATAACCAAATTTATCAGTTGACGGCGCAGTTCTTCGCTTTGTTGCTGTTGTTGAAGAGAGACAATGTTGACTTGTTCAATGAGTTGTGATTGGTCGAGAGCAAACCCAATCTGAGTCGCCAATTGTTTGAGTAAATAGAATTCAGATTGCTGCCATGTACGGCGTCTGGAACATTGATGAGCGCACAATAAACCTACCAGTTGGTCGCCGGACAGAATGGGCGCTACGACACTTGCTTTGATTTGAAGGCGTTCTAGAAGCTTCGCGTGAGAAGGGGTGAGATTGTCTTCAAAAACGTCATGAGCAACCCAAATTCTGCCAGTTTTATAACCTTGGAAGTTTTCTTCTTGGAAAAGTTTACTAATTTTTGTTGTCGCTGCTGGTTGAAAATTGGATACTACTGCTTGTGAGGTGATTTCCCCCGTCTTCCCATCAGGATTGAAGCGATAAATTAGTACGCGGTCAGTTTCCAGAGTGTTCCTAATTTCTTCTAGGGAGATGCTAAAGATGTCTTGTGAGTTGAAAGATTGACGAATGCGGGAGGTAAAATCTGCCAGAAGTTGTGTTCTTTTTGCTTCAGCTTCCACAGTTTTCAGGAGAGTTGCTTGTTCGAGAGCTAAGCTTATTTGAACTGCTAGTTCTTCAAATAAATCAATTGTGGATTGTTCCCAAGTGCGAGTCGCAGAACATTGATGAGCAATGATTAAACCTTGGAGTTGGTTGTTCATCCTAATCGGTGCGACTAAACTTGCTTTAACTTGGTATTTTTCGAGCAGATCAATTTCCTTGTTATTCCAACCTGAGTCTGTAAGAGCATTATTGATGGAATGGATATAGCCATTTTTAAACATCTCCAAATCCTGCTCTGAAATGCCTAAGTTGGCTATTTGTACACCCAAGATTTTTGTCCAACCAGAGATAGATGATTCGGCGACAACACTTCCTTCCTGAATGCTGGAAGCAGGAGAGCAGATCACCACTCTATCTAAATTCAGCATTTGTCGAATTGCTGTAGCTGCGGTATTGAAAATTTGCTGAGTTTCGAGAGATTGACGAATGCGTAAAGCAACTTTAGAAATAGAACGTTCTTGTTCGGTTTTTACTCTTTGTTCGAGGAAGTTCTTGTCACTCAATTTCAGAGCAATTTGTGTTGATAACTGTACGAAGAAATCGATTTCGTTTGGTTGCCAAATTCGTGGTTGATCGCACTGATGAGCGATAATTAAACCAAGTAGTTGTTCGTCTTGGAGAAGGGGTACAACCATGTTGGCTTTGACTTGATATCGTTCCAGTAGCTTTAAGTGACAATCTGATAAACCTGCTTGAGTTACATCGTTTAAAACACAGATACGACCGTTTTTGTAGAGTCCTCCTGTGCTTTCGCTCATACAGGTGTCTGTTACTTGGTTCCCCAAGGATTGAATGTATTCAGGTGCGACTGATTCAGCAATAATCTTGCCGTTCCAAGTAGCATCAAAAAGATAAATAATTACTCGATCTGTAGAGAGAATTGTTCTTGCTCCCTCAACTGCTCGCTGATAGAGATATTCTAGATCTACTGGTTGGCTCAGAGAGGCTATGTCTCCGAATAATAATGCTTTTTCGTTGATGACTGGTTTTGGAGAAGGGGGAGTTTTGCGGTGCAAGAATAAGGCGATTGCATATACCAATAATGCTGTCCCGCTTGTTGCCAAGATTAAGTTTAGCAGTAGTTGTTTCTGGAGGTCTGGTGATATTGCAGTTTCACCGGGCCTTGGTTTGGGCAATTTGTTCTGTAAGAGTATGATTCGTCAATTGATAGGTAGTTAGTCCTATTCCCACAGCCGGAATTAAGCTCAAACAAAGGGCTAAGGCTATAGCTTTGGCGCTTTGGCTGGGATTTTTACTATTTTGAGATGAGCTTTCTTTAATTGTCGATGTACCTGGATTTATTGATTTTTTCATGAGGAGATAATCACGATTACTTAGAGACTTGAATAAGTTAGTTCTCACAATAACTGATATAAAATCCGGTTAAGGTTTTCCAGAATTTACTACCAGTTTTTCGCCCAGTTAAGCTTAACTATAAATTTTATCGAGAGGTTTTCAATTGAGTGTAATATAGGTCGTTTATAGCTAGGACAATTCTTAGTAAGATGCATAGCCAGCCAGGGACTCAAGTCACTGGCTAATAGCTACAGTCCTCTTAAGAGGACTGAATTGTTTTTAGATTAAGCTTTTAGTCCATTTCTAGGGACTTTAGCTGTGAACCAGGGGTATAAACCTCTGGCTGGATTTGTAGATTACCCAGAATGATGCAAGATCTCAGATACACCCAATTTCTTTTTGCTTTGTGCTTGGCGTGAATAAGTAACTTAAATTTGTAGAGATGCACTGTTGGTATTGCTACCTATTACCCACTCATCAGAGAAAAAGAATGTTACTTTTTCTAAGATATATCTTAACTGCAAAATATCGCTGTTATCTGTATAACATTTAATTTAACTAACAAGTGCTTTTTGACGCTAGCAAAAGCCCAGACAACTAAAGTCACAGCGATAAAAACCGCTACAGCCTACGCAGGTAGGCTTTGTTTGACAAGCCGCGACTTTAGTCGTTAGGCGTTGTTACTAAGCAGCTTTTTTCTCAATGTGAGAGAATAATTGCTGCATGGCTTGAGTGTAAGGCAACAAGAGCTTTTGCTGAACTGGATTGATGTGACTCATCATTTCATCAGCTAGTAACTGTAGTCCTTGTTCCACCAGTTTCCAGGTCACACTGACGCTCGGAAAAACTAAGATAGATAAGGGAATTAGTTGCTGTTCTACTGCTACCATACTCCCTTCTAATACACACAACAAGATATAAGCCTGAAGCATTTGTATGTCTCTGATGCTAGACTCCATCACTCCTGGAGTGTTCAGAGTTCCCCGCAAGCTACGATGATTGGGATACAATTTGACTGCTCGCTGGTAGACAGAATTGGCAATATCGCGACTTTTAGATAACAGTTGTTCGACCATCTTTAGGGTAGGTGAACCAGAGTAATAATTGCCAGCAGCGGCGCAAATTTGCTGTAGTGGAATACAGACTTGTTCTTCAATGAACTCGAAGTAGGGTTTGAGTAAGATTTGCTCAGGACGTGTTAGCCTTTTGAGTATTAACTCTGTGCTTAAGTGAAATTGGGTACTCATAAAGCCAAGGGTACGAGAATCTTTGGCTGATAGAAGTTGTTGTCTAAGTTGCTGTATTACTGGCTCAATCGCTATTACTAATTGTTCAATTGCTGATTGATTGAGTACTGGGATAGGTTGCTGCTTCAAAACAGTACTCGACAAATAAATCGAGTCAACAAGCTGACTGGAATCTGTTGTTAGTGAAGCGAAGATAGGGGACTGCTGTTCGTAAACTTCCAGTCCTTTTTCATAAACTTGCCAAGCCGATTTGGCTAGTCGTTCCGCTTCGGTTAAATTCACAACATTAGGAATATAAGAAAACAGGATATCTGTTTTCATTCCTGCAGCTTCGCAGTTAATCTGTCCCAAGCGTTTGAGGTGAGCGACAGTTTGTTTTCTTCCTTCTGTTGAGGAAATTTTCACCAATTCAGAGATCGTCACTTGCTTGTCCTGTGAATCGATAGCTGACAAGTCCAGGACATAACGCTCTGACCAAATTTGAACTAAGTTACCTGCCAAGGTATTGTTGAAGGATGTGGGGTTTTTCAGCACAATTTTCTCCTGAAGAAATATTGGGGTTGTTGCAATATTTTTTGTGGCATATTGATTAGAAGCAAGCAACTATACTGCCAATTCCCAAACTCGCGTCAGGACTGACACTCTGCACCTTCAGCAGTTGCTTCTTCTTATTTGGCAAATCACCCTTGTCAAAAAATTCTTTGCTTGTTGCGGCAGTAGTAGACAAGTGATAGAGACGCGGTATCTCGCGTCTCTATAAAAGAGATGCACCCTGAATCCTACTGTTCGGACAACCACTACTGGCTGCGTGAAGCTACGCAAACTTTATAGGTAACATCGTAACTTTGTACAACCGTCTTACGTAGTAATACGTAAATAATATACACAATTTATTGAAAAAAGATCTTTTTTGTAAAAAAAAAGTTCACTTTTTCAGTTTCGGCTATTTTTTTACGGTGGCAGTTTTATAACTAAACACTACTGAAGCAGCGCCCAAGCTAAGAACCGCTCTGTGTAGTATAGTGCTAACTGATTACTAGGCCCTTGGAAAATCGAGTCGAAAGAATGTTCAGCCCAGGGAATTTCCAGTAATACACTGGTGTTATTAGCTTCACGCAGACGTTTGTGCATATTCCTGGCAAAGCGCACTTCTACAATATGGTCGCGGCTACCATGTACTAAGAGCGTTGCTGGCAGTTGGCGTGTAACATAGGTTATAGGTGAGGCTTTGGCGTATTGATCGGGGAGTTGCTCCGGCGTACCGCCTAAAAATGCTTCTAGTACAGCACGCACATTCAGCGGATCGGGATTGGGTGGCTCTCGATAACCTTTTGTCAGGTTGAATGGCCCATAATAATTAACTACGGCCCGGATTGGTAAAGCATCAGGCTGATAAGCAGCTAACATTGCTAAATGTCCGCCTGCTGAACGTCCAAGTAAGGCGATGCGTTCTGGATCTGCGTCGTACTCGTCGCTATGTTGCTGTATGAAGCTTAAGGCGCTACGCACATCATCAAGCTGTGCGGGAAAGCGATCGCGCGGAGCATGGCGATATGCAATCGCAAATACAGTATAGCCACGTGCTGCCATGTAACGACTGAATTCTGGGTTATTTGAAGGGCTACCGTTTTGCCAACCGCCTCCATACATTACCACAAGGGTGGGATTTTTTCCAGTATTGGCAGGGCGATAGATATCCATGCTCAAGGGTACACCGTTGGGGGCTGCAAATTTTATCTTGGGAGTGTAGCGAATTATACCTGTGTCGATTCCTCGGAAGGTATCAGCTAGGACAAAGGGATGCGATCGCATCTGTAGGTACAATTGCTTCGGAATCTTTGCCATGTAATCTGCACCTAATCCCTCAACCATTGCAGTAGTCATCTTCTGCTGAGTTGCTGGTAGTTGCGCAAGTGGGAGTGCACTGATCACAAGTCCTACTAAACTAGCAGCCAAGGCTAAGCGTTGCAGCCAATTGTCCCGTATTCCTAACAGTGAAATCAGTGCTGCTGTAGCATTTAGCACCAGTAACCAGGGACTGACTTCCGGTGCTCCTATCCCTAGCAAGAGTAAAGTAAAATTGGGCGCTGGAATCACAATCCAGGAACTTAAGAAAATGCCAGCACCACTTAACAGCAATGCTAGCAATTTGAACACTTCCGTAATGGGATGGGACATTCTTGGTAATGGGTAATAGGTAATGGGTAATTGGTAATTGATAGTCAAGGGACACATTACCTATGATCACAAACTAATTATCTGTTGCACCCACAAAGTGAAATAGTGTTAGCTTTGTAGTTTAGCTATCATTGCTGTAGGATTCCAATATCCCCGCAAAGTTTGAATTTTCCCAGTATCATTGACCTCAAAAATGTCGATACCTTCAAAAGTCACTTCAGTGCCATTTTTTCCTACACCTTGACCTGTCCATTTAACTGCAACTTCATTGGCTGTAATCTGGACAAAATTCTCTTGCAGTCCCACTTTATCAAACAAACCAGTGATGTTTTGGAAAAATTGACCTATTTGTTTATGACCTTTCATAGGTACTTGATCTACTGGGTCATGAACAACTGCATCTTCAGCAAAGGTAGCGACCCAAGCTTTACCATCCATTGCTCTTGTAGCAGCAAAATAATCGGCGATTAATGTTTCAACTGCTGTTGTTGACATGGGAATTACTCTCCTAATTTGATTTGAATTGATTTCGTTTCAAAATACTCTTCCATCCCTTTGTGTCCCACTTCTCGACCAATACCACTTTGCTTGTAGCCACCATAAGGCATAGTAGGTTCTAGTCCTGTGGAATGGTAAGCATTTACCCAAACAGTACCCGCTCGAATTCCCTTCGCCATGCGGAAAGCTGTCTCAATATTTTTTGTCCAAACGGCTGCTGTTAAGCCATACATCGTATTATTGGCGAGTTGCAATGCTTCCGTTTCGTCCTTAAAAGTCATCACCGAAAGTACAGGGCCAAAAATTTCTTCTCGTGCGATCGACATTTCACTATTAACCGCATCAAAAATTGTTGGTTGGACAAACAAACCTTGCTCAAACCCTGCAACAGCAGCGCGTCCGTTACCACCAAGCAACAACTTTGCACCTTCATTTTGCCCAGCTTCGATATAGCCTTGAATTCTGTCAAATTGTCTCTGATTAATTACTGGCCCCATCGTAGTTTCTGGGTTCATTGGATCGCCAAGTTTGATAGTTTGACTTGCAGCTACCAAGTGCTGCATAAACTCATCTTTAATCGACTCATGTAAGAGTAAACGAGAACCTGCTTGACAGACTTGACCGCTATTGAGATAAATCGCGAAAAATGCACCACCTACAGCTTTTGTTAAATCAGCATCTGGGAAGACAATATTAGGACTTTTGCCACCCAATTCTAAGCTAATGCGTTTCAAAGTTGGTGCAGCTTTTGCCATGATTCCTTTACCGACAGCGGTTGAACCAGTGAAGGCAATCTTATCAACTAAAGGCGACTCAACCAGACGTTCTCCAACTATTGGCCCATCTCCGGTGACAATATTAATTACTCCTTCTGGTACACCTGCTTGCATCAGGATTTCTCCCAAAATAAAGGTACTTGAGGGAGTAAATTCACTGGGTTTGATGACCATTGTGCAACCGGCTGCGATCGCAGGTGCAATTTTCCAGGAAACTAGCACAAGTGGGAAATTCCAGGGTGTAATAATACCAACCACACCTACAGGTTCATGCACCGTCAAACCAATTGCAGTATTGTCATATTGAGTAATCGATTCACCTTTGATATCCAACGCCAAACCTGCAAAATAATCATACACATCAGCAGTCATCAGAACTTCACCCATACACATGGCGAAAGGCCTTCCGACTTCTTCACAAAGATTCTGTGCTAATTCGTTAGCTTTTGCTCTTAAAATCTCTGCTGTTTTGCGTAGGATATCGTGACGAGTACGTGCTTTGGATTTTGGCCAATCTCCCTGATCAAAAGTTTGCCGTGCTGCTTGAATTGCCATGTCAGTATCGGCTTTGTTACTCCAAGCAATTTGGACAATTGTTTGTCCAGTCACAGGGCTTTTGCGTTCGTAGGTTTCACCAGAAATGGGTGTAACCCATTTACCGTTAATCAAGTTTTGGTAGCTACGAAGGTTGGTGTTTACTTCAGGTTTGTTCAGATTTGTTGTCATGGTTTGCTTGGATGTTGGGTAAATATGAACTATTAATCATTCTACCCACAAGGACTTACCTTCACCGGGTGGAACTAATTTAATTTCTGAATTTTTTGCGAGCATTTTTGTCTTCCTTGAGAAAAGTCGGAAATACTTACACTTCGCTGATATTTGAGTAACAGAAGCAATGTTGCTACTAAAAATCACTGTTATATATTGGTATACGCTGAATATTTCAACTTGGATTCAATTTCCCTGATTTTTAATTGTTAATTGCTTCTAGTCCTAATACTGAGGTCAACAAAAAAAACAGAAAAAAACCTAACCCCCCAACAAGGTTCTCTAAACTCTGCATTTCTCTGCGTTTCTCTGCGCAATACTCTGCGTACTCTGCGTTAAAAAAACAGTAGGCAAAATTCAACGGATTTGAGATAATTTCCCATTTTTCTTGCCAGAAATTATTGAGGGTAAAGGTCAACAACCAAAAATCATAACCTTACTTTCGCAGTAGCCCAATCTTTCAGAGTTTTACGATGAATTTTTCCTGTTAACCCTTTCGGTAACTCTGGTAAAAATACAATGGTTTCGGGTACTTTGTAAGCAGCAATGCGCTCTTGTACAAAATCCAACAATTCCCCCTCTGTGATCGAGTATCCATCCAAAAGCACCACAAAAGCTTGTACATTTTGTCCCCAATTTTGGTCAGGTAAACCAATCACAGCAGCTTCTTTAATGGCTGGATGCTGATATAATACAGCTTCCACTTCTAAAGGAGAAATATTCGAGCCACCCCGAATAATCAGCTCTTTTTTGCGAAAAGTAAACCAGTAATATCCATCCTCATCCATCCATGCTAAATCCCCAGTATGTAGCCAGTCATTTTGTAGCGTTGCTGCTGTAGCTTCTGGGTTATTCCAATAGCCAATCATCATCGCTTCACTGTTAACTAAAACCTCCCCGACCTCACCTTGAGAAACATCCTTTCCCTGTTCATCCACCAATCGTAAAGTCATACCTGTAGCTACTTTACCGATTGAACCTACTCGTTTTTCCCCAGAATGAGGATTGAGGCTATAGGGAATTACTTCTGTCATCCCGCATCCTTCCATAAGTTCTACACCGAAAATGTCATTAAACCTCTGTTGTAAAGTAACTGGTACTGCATCTCCACCTGCAAAACAAACTAGCAAAGAACAGTCATAAGCGTCAGCGTTGGGATAGTTCACTAAAGCGCTGTACATCACTGGGAGTCCGTGAAGTCTTGTCACTCGTTGTTGCTGGAGAGTTTGCAACACTAAACCAGGCTCAAAGCGCGGTATGATGACCATACTTGCTCCAGCTATGACCGAGGTAAGTAACTGAAGTGAAAAGCCGAAGATATGGCACAGCGGTAACATAATTCCTGTGATATCTTTGTCGCTCAATTTTACTTGCTCGATGTGATATCTCGCTGTTAGTTCTAAGCTATGGTGAGTGTGGGTAACTCCCTTGGGACGAGCGGTTGTTCCGGAGGTATAAAGAATGACTGCTACAGCGTCTTGATCTACGGTTGGTAAGGTAATTCCTGTGGCTGATTGTTCTAAAAGTTCGGCAAAATCATGGACATCTGGAAATGTAGTATTTCCCAGTAAGTAGTATTGTTGAATATTGGGTAAGGCTGTTCTTACTTGCTGAATTTCTGGGAACAAATCTGCTTGACTGATGCAGATTTTTGCTTCAGAGTGATTGATAATGTATTCAAGTTCTTGTGCTTTTAGACGATTGTTGAGGGGAACGGCAACAGCACCAATTTTGAAGCAAGCGTAATAACAGAAGACGATTTCCGCAGAGTTAGATAAGTGTAGGGAGACGCGATCGCCTATTTTAATTCCCAGTTGAATTAGGGATGCAGCAAGTCTATCTGTAATTTCATCAAATTGTCCATAAGTCCAAGACTGTTCTCCAAAGATTATCGCTGTTTTATCTGGATACTGAAGGCTTCCTTTGCATACCGATTCACCGAGAGTCATTTCGATTTTGGATTTTGGATTTTGGATTTTGGATTTTCCACAGGTCTGAATTTGGCTTAAAATAAGGAAAAATTTTGTTTTTTTCCACGGATGAATTTTGCTTGTGACCAAATTTATCTCGGTCATGAAATGCTTCTCCTTAGTCCTTAATCAGCAGTCTAAAGATGTATACGTTGACTGCTTGAGCTTGGATCTGTGAACGAGGAAAGTTTTTTGAGATAATGTTGGATAGCGCAACCATTACATACAGCCTAAGAACGCAGAAAGCCTACCAAACCACTTGGCAGGCTTTTTTGTAACGTTTTTTGTCGGTGTTTTCTAGAGCGCTCGTTCCGTTACATAAAACTTGACAATTGCCCGATCTTTATCAGGTTTGTTACCTTGGGAAGTCACTGCAGTTGCAGAACTATCGTGTACACCAGTGATATTCCCTGTATTGTTGTGGTTAGAAACAACAAAATTAAAATCCAAATCCCTTAACCCTGTAGTTGGGTTAATATCACAGTGGTCATCATCCCCCGCTAATCCACCATCTTCATCCCAAAGTTCGTAATGAATGGCAACTTGGGAGGTTGTGGAAGGAACAAACTTGATAGTAGTCCAAGCCGTTGAAACACTAGATTTATCCAGTTGCATTGCTTCGACAAAAGTTTGTCCAGCTACGGTAATTTTGCCGTAAAAATCTGCCTTGCCACCCGTATCAATTTTGGATTCAAAAATGCCTACATCATCCTTTTCCGCTACTTGCAGTGTTCTGACAATAATTGCCCTTTGATTGAGCACAATCTTGGGAACGCTGGGTACTGTTGGAGGTGTCGTTATGTTAGTTCCGTCACTCTTCAAACCATTAATCAATAAACGATGGATTCCCCGTACTTTAAATTCTTTCACAAAGCGCGAATCAGCAGCACTTGTCCAACTAGCAGCGAATGCTGTAAATTCAGTTGCACTACCACTACCGCTACCTTTCCAATGTCCATTTGCACCAGAAAATGCTACCCATTCAGAGAGACGATAAGCTGCTTGTAAATCGAAATCTAATGCTGAACGATCTGCACTACTGATACTATAATTTTGTACAGTAGTCCAGACATTTGGATCGACTTGGTTCACCCAAGTACGCACTGCATTTACCCATTGTCTGGAAGCTGCGTAAGCGAAGACATAAGCTTTATCCCAGTTAGGACGAACGTAGGAATCTTTATTCAGTCCGCTGGTGTAATCTCCATGTTTTTCAAACGATCCTGCTGGCTTTTTGTCATTGGGATAGTAACCGGTATATAGTCCCGTTGCTGGAGTAGTATCAAACCAAGTTACTGGATTATAAGGACCGCTGGGACGAGGATTTTTTTCAATCCAATTAGAGTGACTGTAAAAATCTTGAACCGCGTGCAAAGATACACCCAAAAGAGTTAATACTTTGAGCTGATCTTTGTCCTTGGCTGCTTGTTGAACAGCATTCCGTGTATTTACAGTCAGCCATCCCCAATAGTTGCTGATATTACCATTGGTGAAAAGATTATCGAAGTGTAGTTTTGCTACTTCAGATTCGATGGAAGAAGTCGGACTGCTACTGAAGTAATCTACTAACCAGTTTTCTACCTGAACAATTTGAATTGGAGTGTTTACAAATCCTTCGTTTTGTAAGGCTTGTCTTGTGATATCGGAATGGTCACCAGTATCAAAGGCAAATGCTGGTTTGGCAAACCCTAGAAAAAACAGCATGAGAATCATTATTGTCAGGCTGCGTATGATACGCTCAAGCCTGAAGTAAGAGCCGATTCTAGTCATAGTTGGTTCTTCTCTTTGAGAAGGTTTTTACTATATAAGCCTTCTTAACATGACTGCCTAAGATTTACAGATAATCGAAAACAATCTCAATATAATAAAGAAGCATGAAGCATGAAGTATTCAGTATTAAGTATGAAGGATTATGAAAGGCTTTTATTTAACACAACTACAAAACCAAGAGGTTCCTTTACTGATGATTTTTTGCGAGAGCAAGATGCTTATGTTCCTGCTTTTAAATGGTCACAAAACTTAAAAGTAGGTCAAAAATTTACTGTACGGTGGAAAAATCTGGAGTGTGAAGATTTAGATCGCATGGATTACATGACGCTGCATTGAAATACTTGTCAAAAAGTTTAATATTTTCTTCCCGGATGCTATTAACTGAGTGTGGACTATACTAAAAGACTGATGTATCTAACATCAGCAACAACTAAACTGTGCAGAGGATGTCGTTAATTGAATGACAACCCAGCAAACCATCGATGAAAGTCCACTCTTAGAACGGATAGCCCAGCTCGATCAAACTGCTTTATCCGAACTGTATGATCGTTATGCCAGGGTGATGTATGCTGTTGCTTTCAAAATTTTAGGGTCTGTTGAGGAAGCTGAAGAAGTCGTTTTGGATGTCTTCAGTCAGGTATGGCGGACAGCAGCACGCTACAACAGTACCAGAGGGCGAGTTGATACCTGGTTGTTCATGCTTACCCGCTCTCGTGCCCTAGATCGATTGCGTGCCTTACAAAGGCTCACAAAGGCGGTAACTGTCTCGGTGGATAACGCTATGATGGAATCCCCATCATTTTCTAATCCAGAGGAAGATTTGCTGATTTCTGAGCGTCGTGCTCAAGTCTTAGCAGCTCTTGCCTCAACTCCCCCCCGAACAGAAACAGGTTCTAGAGTTGGCTTACTACAAAGGAATGACTCATGTAGAAATTGCCGCTCACACAGGCAAATCTCTGGGTACCGTTAAGACGCGAATTAGGCTGGGATTGAGCAAGTTACGGGATGCTTTAGCTTCGTTCGCTCTAGATACATAAATTGAGTAAAAAGTCAAGTGGGATGAAATACGAAGAGTTCTATGAACTTGCAGCCTTATACGCTCTCGATGTTCTAGATGAGAAAGAACGCCATTTAGTCGAGGAATATCTTGCTGAGTTTCCAGAACATGAAAGCAAGTTGGACGAGTTTCGCGACTCTGTGGACTTTTTGCCTTATGCTGCTCCAGAAGTACCGATCGCTAGCGATCTCAAAGATCGACTATTTGAGCGGATTGCAGACGAAGACTATGTACAGGATACCATACCCATCGTTCTGCCAGCGATTGACAGCGACTTCCCATTCTTGAGTATACGCGCTAGCGAGCTGCAGTGGAAGCCTCACCGGGTTCCAGGAGTGGCGATCGCCAAACTACATGAAGACAAGGTTAAGCGAGAAATGGTCTGTGTGTTACGTGCTGATCCTGGAGTGAGATTTCCCACCCATCGACACGGGGGAACAGAAGAGATTTTTATGCTAGAAGGAAATTTAGTGATTCACGGGGAAGTATATGGTCCCGGTGACTATATTCGTTCGACTCCAGGATCAATTCATTCCCCCCATACCTTTAATGGTTGCAAATTATTTCTTCGCACTTCTTTAGACAATGAAATATTGTCCAATATTTGAAGTTTGAAGAACTTTCTTAGGAAATAAGCATTTGGGAGGAAGTAGTTACTTCCGAATTTTGTTTTTCTATAGATAAAGAAGAACACTTAGGAGGCAATTCAGGTGAACGACGAAGTTGATAGCAATTTAAAAAATACAGCTAATTCCCTCTGGGGAACTCTGGCTTATATTCTATCTGTAAGTCTGGCTATTGGTTTTTTTGGTGGATTCTTCATGGGTAGTACAGTACATCACTTCTGGGATGTTTTGTTAAATCCCAGCACGAATTCAAATTCTGGATTAGTAGAGAATAAGTAGGGACAAACCTAATGTTCTTGCTAAAGATAAGCCCCAGGGGCTTTTTGGGTGCATCTCTTTTTAGAAAACAATACCTGGCGATAAAAAATCGCGAGATGGTTAACAAAGTGTTACTAGACACACAATATTTGTCTGTCCATTTTTTGGCAAAATTTGCCTGAGTCGAAAGTCTGATTACTGCTCGACTCAGGATGATCTAGGCTTATTTTTCCATGTAGCCGTAAATTGTCAAGAGCTGCTTCACTATTATTAAATATTCCGGATCAGAAATCACCGGAGGAGCAGACTTGGGATCAATAAGAACCTTGCCAAATACATTTTTGGCGCGTTCATTTAGAGAATTAATCAACAGTTCAGCAGTTGTCTTATTTGCCTCAGCAATGCTTGTAATAGTTGCAACCGGATTCTCCTCTTCAGCAATAGCTTGGAGAGTCTTCATCTCATGTTTAGGCAATTGATCCATGAACTCGCTCCATAAAGCTGCTAAGTCTTCTTCAGAAGCCTCTTCTTCCGGTTGCTGAACCGTGAAACTAGCCCAATCTGCGGGTACTTCCGCAGCATCATCTTCAGCAGCTTGTGCCAGTAATGCAGCCCATTCTGGGGGTAATTCACCTGCATCATCCAAATCCTGGGTATTCCCTATAACCGGATCAGGAGTAACTTGATAATTACTTAATATTGCTTCTAGCTGTCTTCTTTGTTCCTCAAGGTTAGCTACTTCTTGATCTAGGTTTTTTTTGTTGTTTTCTTGCTCTGTAAGTTGAGCTTGCAGGGAATGTAAACTAGCCTCTGTTTTCTGCGTTTCTGCTATTGTCTGCTCTCTGACTTGCTCCAATTGATTGCGCTCTGACACAAAAGCCTGAAGCTGAGTTTGCAATGTCGCTGTCTCTGTTTCTAGCTGTTGCTTATTCCCTAGAAGTGTAGCTAATTCCTGCTCTAGTTGTCCTTTGTTGTTTTCTCTTTCTGAGACTTGGTTTTGTAACTGGTTGAACTGCTCTTGTAGAGAGTGTATTTGAGCTTCTATTTGCTGCTTCTGTGTCTCACTGGAAGATAGAGTTTGAGTCAGATCTGTTGTAAGCTGCTGTTGGGCTTGAATTTGAGTTTGTAAGTTTCCTGACTCAGTTTTTAGTTGCGTTATTTGCGCCTCAAGAGTTGTTAATTCCTGCGCGATCGCTTGTTTTTCATGGTCATTCTGTTGCTCTACTTGTGTTTGTCTTAGCTCTATTTCCGCTATCAGGGATTTGACAATAGCTTCTAGATTCTCTTTTTCCGTTGTTTTTACTGTTAAAGATTGAGTTAAATCTGTTTCCTGTTGTTCAAATTCTTTAATTTGAGAATACAGATTATTCAACTCTACTTCAAACTGGTATTTTCGGCTTTCAGCAATTGCTAGCTCTCGCTTCAATTCTTCCTGTTGGCTTTCCTTTTCTGAAACTTGGCTTTGCAGTTGGTTGAATTCTGCTTTTAAGGAATTTAGACTTGCCTCTATTTCCTCTACTTCTGCTGTTTTTGCTGATAAAGATTGATTCAGAGCAATTTCTTGATCTAACAAAGCCTCAACTTGAGCTTGCAGATTATCCGATTGTTCTGTGAGCTTAGATTCACTTTCTTCGAGAGCGGTGATATTGCGATTGAGTGATTCCTTTTGCTCTCGTTGAGATAAAATTTCAGCTTCAATCTCTGTCAGTTCGGCTTGTAAGGTAGTTTTTTGAGTGGCGATCGCCTCAACTTCTGCTTCTGCTTCTGCTGTTTTTGCTGATAAAGATTGATTCAGAGCAATTTCCTGATCTAACAAAGCCTCAACTTGAGCTTGCAGATTATCCGATTGTTCTGTGAGCTTAGATTCACTTTCTTCGAGAGCGGTGATATTGCGATTGAGTGATTCTTTTTGCTCTCGTTGAGATAAAATTTCAGCTTCTAGCTGTACGAATTCGGCTTCTAAGTTACGCTTTTGAGCGGCGATCGCCTCAACTTCTGTTGTTGAAACTTCTAGGGTTTGATTCAGTTGGGTTTGATGAACAAGTAGAGCTTCAATTTGTGTTTGCAGAGTCTGAGATTGTTCACCCAACTCGCTGACATTCGACAGGTTTTGATTGAGCGATTCTTGTTGCTGGAGTTTGGCGGACATTTCCGCTTCAATCTCTGTCAGTTCGGCTTGTAAGGTAGCCTTTTGAGTGGCGATCGCCTCAACTTCTGTTGTTGAAACTTTTAGGGTCTGATTTAGCTCAGTTTGCTGAACAAGTAGAGCTTCAATTTGTGTTTGCAGAGTCTGAGATTGTTCACTCAGTTCGCTAACATTAGACAGGCTTTGATTAAGTGCTTCCTGTTGCTGAAGTTTGGCGGACATTTCAGCTTCAATTTGTGCCAGTTCAGCTTGTAAGGTAGCCTTTTGAGCGGATATCTGTTGAACTTCTGCTGTTGAAAGTTCAATAGTTTGATTCAGCTCCATTTGTTGCTCTACAAGAACCTCGACTTGTGTTTGTAGAGCCTGAGATTGTTCGCTTATTTCACTCACATCAGACAAGTTTTGATTGAGCGCTTCTTGTTGCTGGAGTTTGGCAACAATTTCAGCTTCAATCTGTGTCAGTTCGGCTTGTAAGGTAGCTTTTTGAGCAGCGATCGCCTCAACTTCAGATGTAGAAGCTTCAAGAGATTGATTTAGCTCAAGTTGTTGCTCTAAAAGAACCTGAACTTGTGTTTGCAGAGCTTGAGATTGTTCGCTTAGATCACTAACATCAGACAGGTTGTGATTGAGCGATTCCTGTTGTAAGAGTTTTGCAGCAATTTCCGCTTCAAGCTGTACCAGTTGGGCTTGTAAGGAATACTTTTGAGTTTCAATTTCCTGTACAGCAGCAGTTTTCTCTGGTAAGGATTTATTTAGTTGATTTTGCTGCTCAAGGAGAGCCTGAACTTGAGTTTGCAGCTTCTGAGATTCGTCTTCAATTTTCTGCTGTTCCTTTTGGAGTACCGCCAAGTTTTGAGTGACTTCTTCTTTTTCCTGTTGTAGTTCTGAAACTCGGAACAGTAACTGGCTGCTTTCAGTTTTTAAGGTACTACTGTTGCCTTCTAGTTCTTTTTTAGCCGCTGTTGCAACCGCTAGGGATTGATGTAGCTGGTTTTGTTGTTCCTCAAGCTCTTGAATCTGCTTTTGCAAAGAGCCTCTCTGCTGCTTTTCCTGATTAGTTCGTCGTTTATCAACCATCATCGCTACACCAGTGGTAGCAGCACCAGTCATTAAACCAGTCACCAGTGCTTTATTCAAGTCTGAGTTGGTCAGCCATCCAATTGAGAAGCTAACGCCGAGTGCAACTGAACCTAAAATAATCTGATTTGTTCGCATGATTGCTTATATGTTGTTTGTTGTGATCCATATCAATGTTTGGGAAATTAGTTGCACCGTGATTGAAGCTTAAACATTGCCCAAGCAGATGTCAGCTTCTCCTTAACTTGTTATTGTTTGACTTACTCTGTCTTATGAAGAGAGTTGCCAACTCTTTATCCAAATTAACAACAGTTTTCGCATTAGTCTTTAGTCTTTAGTCATTACTCCTTGACAACTGTCCACAGGTAGAACGCTTTTGATATGTAGTCCGCCTTTGCGGACGCATGTTCATATAGCCGCACCCTTAAGGGTGTCGGGCTTTCTCTTTCTCTGGGTAATTTTTACATAATCCCTAGTTCTCCTCTCAAGAAATCCACAAACTGTCTTGCTGTGCGTCCAGAACGTCCATTATGGCGAGTTGCCCATTGCAGGGCTTTATAGTCTATTTCATTCTGACTGACGGAAATTCCGGTTTGTTGTGCCAGATGTCTGACAATTTTAAGATAAGTTTCTTGGTTGGCTGGCTCAAAGGTCAGGGTTAAGCCAAAGCGATCGCTAAATGACAGCTTTTCCTGAACTGTATCCCAGGACTGGACTTCATCAGCATCACTAGGACGGGGCCTGTCTTGGAAGTATTCCCGAATCAGGTGTCGTCGGTTGGATGTGGCATAAACCACCACATTTTGCGGCCGTGCGGTAACATTGCCTTCCAGCACTACTTTCATGGCTTTGAAGGCATCGTCATCTTCTTCAAAGGAGAGATCATCAACAAAGACAATGAATTTTTGAGGGACATCCCGCAGTTGTTCTACAATTACCGGCAGGTCTTTCAAGTCAGATTTATAAACCTCAATTAGTCTCAAACCCCGATCGCTGTACTTGTTCAATAATCCCTTCACCAAAGAAGATTTGCCAGTACCGCGACTGCCATAAAGTAATACGTGTAATGCAGAATAACCAGTTAGCAAAAACTCTGTATTCTTAACTAAGGCATCTTGCTGGGACTCATAACCTACCAGTTGGTTCAACTTGACGGGATCAGGATGCGCAATGCCGATTAGTTCCCCAAGTTGCCAGCGTAAGGCACGATACTGGGCAAATATCCCCGTACCAAATTGCCGATAATACGCCGCTAAGTCTTCCACCGCATCCGCCCAGTTTTCCAAGGCTTGCAGTTTTGTTCGTAAGGTAGCATAGCTATGCGCCCCTACATCCTGCTGATGCTGCCAAGGTATCGGTGCAACAGGTAGCCCAGATGCTGCTTGCACCCAGTTGCTGAGTTGTTCGCTGCTGCACTGGTAAAGACTCTGTAATGCTTGCAAATCTTGCCTCACAGCAGCAATCAGGGCTGGGGGTAAGTTTTCGACCTCTGTCAATTGAGCTTGTTGGCTAAAAGGATTATCGTCTAGTAGGATTTGCGTCAGTAGATAGTCTTGCCAGCTTTTCGCGATCGCCGCCAAGTCTTTAAACCAGCAGCCGTAAGCTTGCAGGCAATTTAGTCCTTCTGCATCGCTTCGGGGCAAAGTTTGCAGTAGCCTGACAAAGGCTTTCCCGACTGATTTTGAGAGAATTGATTGATACAGCAATAAAGAGGCACAAGAGCGTTGGAGTAATTGAATTGAGGTGGCTGTTGGGGTAGGCATTATAGCAGTTTGTAGTTGAGTCCAATAATACCTAACCCCCAAAGGGTTCCCACCCCTCCCTAACCCTCCCCTACAAGGAGAGGGAAAAGGAATAATATTTTTAGCTGGAAGGGGAGTAAGCCTCACTCAAGAGGTGGAGAGAGGTTTGGAGAAAGGTCAGAAGTAAATGTACTTAGACAACTATTCTTTTCCTAGAAATTAATCCTTGAAATAAAGTTTTTATCATTCATCCCTAGAGCTTCTGAAAAGCTTTTTCTTTAAAAAATACCCTCAGAGAATAAAGTAGTTGTAAACTACTTTATTTTTTGTGACAAAGAAGGTGAAAGATGTTAATAATAGTAAAGAGCTTTGTCTCAGATATATTCTTACTAATGTAATACACAAATGTCAGTTCTTCAATCTCTATCTTCTAAGTATAGAGCTAAAAGGTAATACTCTTCAACTGCGAAATACGAAACGTATTACATCAGAGTTTTCGATAGGCAGAATAGGTGCATCTTAGCTTACTTAGAAGTAATACAAGACTCTAGTGAGCCGTAATGATTCAGTTAATTTCTACCAAAACAAGGGTGGTTATGTTTGTTAAAGACGCTCCCAATTTTGTCTCTCTCAACCTGTTTGCAGCTTCCAAGCCCGTTGGTTTTTTAAAAACCTTGAAGCGGCTGCGGTTTAGCGGTCAACTAATTTTCACAAGTTCCAAGAGAGAACAATGGAGTTTGTATCTATACCTGGGTCAGATCGTGTATGCCACTGGAGGGACTAATCCAATGAGACGGTGGCAAAGAAATTTAGCCACCTACTGTCCTCAGATGGCTACTTATCGCTGGTCACTATCAGGTAAACTGGCTGGGAGCGATGCAGCCGCCTTTGCAACATGTTGGGAACATCAACTGTTATGCTCATGGGTAGCGCAGCAAAAAATCACTCACTCACAAGTTGCCGAAATGATTCGCGAACTTGTTATTGAGGTGTTGTTTGATATAGCGCAAGCGATGCCGGTAGTTCATACTATCAACCAAGAAAATGAGTTATCTACACCACTGGTTTTGATTGACCTAAACGAAGCGATTGCAGAAGTGCAGCAGCTTTGTGAAAGTTGGCAGAATGGTCAGCTTGTCAACTATTCTCCTAAGAACGCACCCGTAATCAAGCAACCAGACGAACTGCAAAGGCGTACATCTTCACAGATGTATCAAACTCTGAACCAGCTATTAGATGGACAACGCACTCTGCGTGACCTAGCAATGCTGATGAAGCGGGATGTTTTGCAAGTCGCCCGTTCGCTGTTACCATACATTCAAGCAGACTTGGTGGAACTTATAAGCATCCCGGATCTACCAATTCCGGGAGCGCCACCTGACCTGAAAACACACGCTCACACTCCACATTCCAAAGCATCAGTGATAGCCTGTGTAGATGACAGTCCATTGATTTGCCAATCTATGGAATCTTTGCTGGTAGCAGCAGGTTATCGGTTTGTCAGTGTGGACGATCCTTTGCGAGCCTTCGCAATGTTGTTAGCTAGTAAGCCAGATCTGATCTTCTTAGATCTAGTGATGCCCAATACTAATGGGTATGAAATTTGCACTCAGTTACGCAAAGTTTCTTATTTTCGTAATACACCGATCTTAATTTTGACTGGTAATGACGGCATCGTAGATCGAGTCAGGGCAAAGCTTGTCGGCGCGTCTGATTTCTTGAGTAAACCGATAGATGCTGGGACAGTGTTAAGCATGATTCGTAAGCACTTAAATTCGAGTGTTGTTAGTCATTAGTCATTAGTTGTTTGTTGTTTGTTGTTTGTTGTTTGTTGTTTGAGCTATAACTAAGCTGTCCAGCATTTAAATAGGGTATGAGGATTTGGTGAAAGAGACCAGGGAACAGGGAATGGAGAACAGACAATACGTAATTTAAAAGCATGACAGCTTAATCACCAATAACCAATAGCCAATAACCAATAACAAACAACCAATAACCAATAACTAATAACCATTTTTGTCAATTAATGAGGATTTTGTAGTGAGTACTGCCTTAGTTGTTGAAGATTCTTTGACCGATTTGCAAATTTTGACCCGCTGTTTACAGCAAGAGGGAATCAATGTTTTGACTGCCAAAAGTGGGGAAGAAGCCCTAACAAAAATTAGTAGCCAAAAACCTGACATCATTATTCTCGATGTCGTACTACCAGGATGCAGTGGTTTTGAGGTTTGTCGCGAGCTTAAAGATGCTGTAGCAACCAGCAATATTCCAGTAATTATCTGCTCAACAAAAAACGGAGAAATGGATAAATTTTGGGGGATGAAACAAGGAGCAGATGCTTATATTGCCAAGCCTATTGACCAGGAAGACTTTGTAAGCACTGTGAAAAGACTGATTAAAGGCTAAAGCCTGAAGGAATGTAAAGGAGGGGAGATTGGGGAGATTGGGAGACAACTGACAACTGACAACCAACAATTGACAGGAAGGGCGTAGCATTTGCGTTTTTAGATTGTCGGTTATACCTAAATATTTGGGAGCAAATGCTACGCCCCTACACCACTGACAACTGACAACTGACAACTGACAACTGACAACTGACAACTGACAATTACCCAGTCCCCTTCCAAGTTTGAAACAAAATCTATGTCGAATTTTTTATCAATTTCAAATCCTTCGTTATTACCGAATAATTCAGCATCCTCAAAAACAAGCGAACAATTTTTGAGGTTTCATCTAGAACCAAATACAACCATTTTGTTGCCCATTCAACAAATGACTGAGGTGCTGACAATCAAGAGAGGCCAGATTGTACCGATTTTTCAGATGGCGCCCTGGGTGATGGGTGTCTACAATTGGCGGGGCGAAATTCTCTGGATGGTGGATTTGGGTCACTTACTGGGATTTACACCCTGGCACCAACAGGCCAACAGTGTTTCTGTCCATACGGGAGTTGTGTTGCAGACTCGTGACAACCAAGCAACTTCCACCAAGGTTAAGAACCTGATGTTAGGGGTTGTAGTTAACCGGGTCGAAGATATTGAGTGGTGTAACCCTTCGGAAATTCAATCGCCACCCTCATCCGCTGTAACTCCTGAACTGGTAAGATTTTTGCGAGGCTACTGGTTGAAATCCAACGGTGAAATGTTGGTGGTTCTCGATGGTGAAGCGATTATTAAGGCGATGCCAAATTAAAGAGGATTGGGGATTAGGGACTCTTAATTGGGGATTGGGGATTCGTGAAACGAAACCCAACTACTCAATAGATAAATGTTGGGTTTCTTAACCTCAACCCAACCTACAACTGAACTGAGAGATCAGTACTCAGAACTCAGCGTGTTTTGGACAAGTTACAAGTAATATCTAGTTTAAATGTAGAGGTTTCTTCCATGACTCAAACTCCTCCTAAAGGTACATTTGGAAATTCTAATAATTTCAACAATTCTCAAGTTGAGGAACGAACTTTAGCAACTGATGATCAACAGTCAGAACAGAGGTGGACAATTGCTGAGACTCAATCCAAAACTCCCCTAGGGCGCTTTGAACTCAGGAGATTTTTCACCAGTCTGCAAGGTAAAGCAACCGCTGTAGCGATCGCCATCGGTACAGTTCCAGTGTTAATGATTGGAACAGTTGCCTATAATTTGGCGGAACAATCGATTGCTAAAGAAATTTACCAGACCAAACAAAGTACAACCACTCGCTTGCAACAAGATGTCAGTCGCTTCATGCGCGAGCGTTATGGGGATATTCAAGTCTTGGCTGCGCTCCGGGTTTTGACAGATCCTAATGTGAGGAACTTAATTTCTGTTGAGCAAAAGCAGGAACAGCTAAACTCATTTTTAGAAGTTTCCAAGGTCTATGACCTGATTTCCGTAGTTGATCTAAAAGGTAACGTGCTTCTCCAAACCAAAGGAGACCGCATCCCGAACCAAAGTCAGCGGCAATATTTTCAAGCGGTACTCAAAACTGATCGGCCTGTAATTGGCGATGCAATCTTACCCGCTGTTTCTAGCAATCCTGAAAGGTTGGTGCTGCAATTTGCTGCGCCTATTAAAGATAGCGTCACTGGCAAAACTATTGCTATTATCCGAGCTCGCGTACCAGTCGAAAAAATGGATGAGTTGCTTGCTAGCTACGCTCAACAAGGAGACCAATATTATTTGATTGATCGCTCTAAAGACCAAATTTTCTTGGCGAAGGATACGAAGCAGGAGAATAAAAAAGTAGATGCAGTTTTGCCGAAGCTAACTCAATTGCGAGCTGCAGGGAAGCTAGATACTGCGCTCGGTATCGATATTCGCGATCAACAGGAAAACCTCTTGACTTATACAGGGTTTGATAAGCTAGAAGGCTTACCTGAGCTGTCCTGGGAAGCTGTTTTAACTACTCCTACAGAGGTGGCTTTTCAGGCCAAGAGAGTATTACTCTTGACGATGACAATCGGGACGCTGGTGACAGCGGTGGTGGTGGCGGCGATCGCGGCTTTCATCGCTAACCGGGCTGTGCGTCCGATTCTGGCTGCTACCAGCGCGGTGGAAAAAATTGGTCAAGGAGAACTGGATACCCGCGTGGAAGTCAAAGGGGAAGACGAATTGGCTGTACTGGGAGCTAATATTAACCAGATGGTACAGCAGCTAGAGAATCTCTTACTGGAACAAGCGTTCACAGCCCAGCAATCACGAGAACTAGAGGTTACGGAAAAAATCGCTCAAGAACAGCGTCAGCTCAAAGAGGGACTGCAAAAACGAGCCTTGGAACTGCTGATGGAAGTAGACCCGATTAGTAAAGGGGATTTGACGATCCGGGCCAAAGTGACAGCAGATGAAATTGGTACGATCGCTGACTCCTACAATGCCACGGTTGGTAATTTGCGGAAAATTGTCAGCAAAGTGCAAGAAGCCGCAAGTCAGGTAACAGCAACCACCAGCAGCAATGAAGCTTCCGTACAAGCGCTATCTGCAGAAGCCCTCCACCAGGCTGAGGAAATTGCCGTAGCGCTATCAGCAGCTAATGAAATGGCCCAATCGGTGCAACTGGTAGCGAGCAACACTCAATTAGCCGAAGCCGCAGTACGACAAGCACAAGAGACAGTGCAAGAAGGCGACTTGGCTATGAACCGCACAGTAGAAGGGATTTTGGCTATCAGAGATACAGTAGCAGAAACAGCGAAAAAAGTCAAGCACTTGGGAGAATCTTCCCAAAAGATTTCTACAGTAGTCAACCTGATTAGTAGCTTTGCCGCTCAAACCAACTTGTTGGCGCTGAATGCCAGTATTGAAGCAGCACGAGCTGGGGAAGAAGGACGAGGCTTTGCGGTAGTTGCAGATGAAGTGCGAAGTCTTGCTCGTCAGTCAGCAGAAGCTACAAGCGAAATTGAAAAACTTGTCGCCGCAATTCAATCAGAAACTAATGAAGTGGTAGCAGCGATGGAAGCAGGTACTGAGCAAGTTGTCACGGGAACTCGCTTGGTGGATGAAACCCGCTTTTCGCTCAACAAAATTACGACAGCAAGTAAAAAGATTAGTGAGGTAGTTGAGGCGATCGCCCAAGCAACAGTTGTTCAATCAATGGCTTCCGAAGCAGTAACTCAAACTATGACAAATGTAGCAGCGAGCGCCCAGAAAACTTCCAAGGAAACAAGCGCTGTTTCGTCTTCTTTTGAGGAATTACTAAAGGTTGCGAAAGGCTTACAAGAGGATGTCGGTAAGTTCAAGGTTAGTTAGTTGTTAGTTGTTGGTTGTTGGTTGTTGGTTGTTGGTTGTTGGTTGTTAGTTGTTGGTTGTTAGTTGTTGGTTGTTAGTTGTACAGCCCTTCTCTTCTCCTGTCGGAGACGCTCCGCGAACGAGACGCTCCGCGAACGGGCATGAAAACGGTTGTTAGTTGTTGGTTGTTGGTTGTTTGTGAAAAATCATCAATTATCAATTATCAATTATCAATTATCAATCATCAATTATCAATTATCAATTATCAATCACCAATCATCAATCACCAATCATATCCGCTTGAATACCCATAGTTAGGACTGACGCTCTCTACGCGGAGAGTTTTTATTACGGGCAATTTGCCGGACATCATATCACCAACAATCAATCACCAATAACAAACAATCAATAACAAACAACCAATAACAAACAACCAACAACCAATAACAAATAACAAACTATGGCAATCAACTCTGATATTCGCGACCTGGCTTATCAGTTTTTCATTGAAGAAGCACCAGAATTATTACAGGTAATTGAAACTGGTTTACTCAGCATCAAACAAGACAAAAATACAGCAGCAGTCCATAACTTAATGCGGGCCGCTCACTCAATTAAGGGAGGATCAGCCAGCGTTGAATTAGAAGCGATCGCCCAATTGGCTCACAGATTAGAAACAATCTTCAAAGCACTCTACAGCGAAACCTTAGAAATTGATAATGACCTAGAAAGCCAACTTTTGCAAGCTTACGATTTGCTCCGGATACCCTTAATGGAGCAGATTACATCTGGTTACTTGGATGGAGAGCAAGCATTAGCTATAGCTGAACCAATTTTCACTCAAATTGAAGAAAGATTGGGAGATGCACTGGTTGCTACTGAAACTTACATTCCCTCTTCGAGTGACTTAGGGATAGATATGGCCAAATCTATCTTTGAAGTGGATGTACAACAGGGACTAGAGCGCTTGGCTCTTGTGGTGACTAATCCTCAAGACTATCAGCTTGCGGGAGAATTACGAGCACAAGCGGAGGTGTTTGCAGGGTTTGCGGAGTTACTGAATAAGCCTGAATTTGGAGCAATTGCTGACATTACCCTGAAAGCATTGGATGCTCACCCAGAGCACGCATTGGCGATCGCGCAACTGGCATTAACTGATTTTCAGTGCGTAAGACTTGCCATATTAGCAGGAAATGGGACTAAAGGGATCTCCCCATCGGCGGAATTAGTCGCCTATGCTAACTCTCAGGCGATCGAAACACCTTCGTGTACTGCAATTCAATCAACAGAAGCGATTACCGAACTAGAGTCAATTGTTGAAGAAACATCAATAGAAGCGATTGCCAAACTAGAGCCAATTGTTGAAGAGATAGAAGACTTTTTTCCCTCTCTTGAAGATGTATTTGGCGATGCTTTTAGTACTCCGGTGAGGTCGATAAATGAGCTAAAAGTAACAGAAGATTCCATCCAGGAGGATGCACTTCCTGTTGCGGTCGATGGGGAGTTAGATTTGACCAGCACTATTGAACTAGAAGAAGTTTTTACGCTCACAGAGATTACTGCTGCTTCAGATACTGATACAGCTTCCTTCCCGGAAATCATAGATGTAGAAAGCTTTGTATTTGAGTGTCAAGATGCACCCCAAACCCTAGAAGTAGCAGTGCAATCAATCACGCAAATATTTGAGAGCCTACCTACCATTGAAGAACTCCCGAAATTAATATCTGAGACAAAATCTCTCGCAACTACTACCACCAAGAAAAAAGCTACCTCTAAGAGTGAAGAAAAGACAGCACAAAACCTGTCAGTGCGGGTTGATTCAGAGCGACTGGAGAGGATGGATAATCTGGTAGGTGAGCTTGCCATCAACCGCAATGGACTTTCCCTGCAAAACGAGCAATTACAGGGATCTGTTAGAGAGCTACTGAATCGATTTGCCAAAGTGCAAAAAATGGTAGGTAACTTACAGCAACTGTCCGACCAAATGCTCGTTGGCGCTTCCAGTTCTGGGTCAATTGCTTCTGATTTTTGGTCAGCTCAAAACAATCATAGATCACAACATTTGAAAGTTGGAAAATTGAACGGTAAAAGTTCTCACTTCCAACCTTCACACCTCATGACAACAACTACCAACTCTGATTTTGACTCATTGGAATTGGACAGTTACGGAGTTGTGCAATCCCGGCTACAAGGATTACTAGAAGAAATGGCCCAGCTATTAGAAGCTGTGGATGATATCGTCCTGTTTGCCAAACAATCAGATACTACTCTTGAACGACAGCGCCTCATGCTCACTAGGCTGCGGGATGAATTAATGTGGGCGCGAATGTTACCTCTTGGGGAAGTAATCAACCGTTTTCCTCGAATGTTACGGGATCTTTCCACCACCTACCATAAACCTGTCAACTTGAAACTGAGTGGCACCAGTGTACTGGTAGATAAGGCAGTTTTGGAAAAACTTTATGACCCCTTGCTACACTTACTCAGGAATGCTTTTGATCATGGCATTGAGTTTCCTTCTGTCAGGCAAAAACAGGGGAAATCAGAGCAAGGTCAAATTGAAATATTAGCTCGTCATCAAGGTAGTCAAACTATTATTGAAATCAGAGATAATGGTACTGGATTGAAGAAAGAAAAAATTAAAAGTAAGGCTGTTGAGCTGGGTTTATTGTCAGTACAAGACGCGGATAAAATTTCCTCAGAACGCTTGTTTGACTTAATTTTTGAGCCGGGATTTTCTACTGCTACAGAAGTCAGTGAACTTTCGGGACGAGGTGTAGGTTTAGATGTAGTCCGCGCTCAAATGCGCTCGCTCAAAGGTACTATCTCAGTCAGTTCCTCGACTGGAGTTGGCACTACTTTTACTTTACGTCTACCTTTAACTTTAACGATTGCGAAATTATTGGTTTGTTTCGTTGGTTCTACGGCTTTGGCTATGCCATCTGATAGCATTGAAGAAATTATCGTGCCCAAAGCCGAGCAGATTAAACAAGCGGGGACACAGCGGTTTTTGCAATGGCGTGGTGGTATTATTCCTGTTTATCGACTTGCTGAGTGCTTGCAATATCAGTGTCCAATGCCAGAAACTTCACCTAGTAAGGCCTTGCTTTCCGTCCCTACACCATCTAGTTGGGCCTTACCGATGCTGGTACTGCGTCAACAGCATCAAATTGTAGCTTTGGAAATCGATCGCCTAGTGACTGAACAGGAATTGGTAATCAAACCATTTGGAGCAGCGATCGCCCCTCCTAGTGGTACTTATGGTTGTACGATTTTGGGCGATGGTAGTTTGATTCCCGTGATTGATGCGGCTCTGCTGCTAGATGAACTGCTGGGAAATAGCACTGTTATTCCTCGCATTCCTGAGTCTACGTTGCCACCTGTTACTATCAATACCGCTAAAGTGTCCACTGTGTTAGTTGTTGATGATGCTGTGGCGATGCGGCGCACCTTAGCGCTGACTTTAGAAAGGGCTGGTTATCGCATTTTGCAGGCTCCGGATGGGCGAGAAGCGCTCGATGTTTTACAAAAAAATTCTACAGTAAATTTGGTGATTTGCGATATTGAAATGCCGAATATGAACGGCTTTGAGTTTTTGGGTGCTCGTCGCCAAACTCCTCAATTTGAGCAAATTCCTGTAGTGATGCTGACGAGTCGCAGTAATGATAAACATCGGTGGTTAGCGATGCAATTAGGCGCTACTGCTTATTTCACTAAGCCTTATCTAGAACAAGAGTTTTTAGGGGCGATTAAACAAATATTGGCTGAAAAAACGCCTGCAAGTCTGAGTATTTAATAGGAATCATACTTTGAATAACTTACTATCACCTGAACAGCAGCTTCAAGAGCCTCGCAAGGTTACTCGTTTACTGAAATTAGTTGTTTTTACAATGGGTAATCTCAATCTTGCTTTACCCATTGAGTCTGTTTACAAAGTGGTTAATCACAGACCTGTTTACAGCAGTGGTGTTTTACCTGTTGGTGTTACCCATTTGGGCGATATTGAAATTACTGTTGTAGATTTATATCGCCGCTTTTTCCAAGAAAGCCTGAAGAGTGAATCTTCCCAGGGCGGTTATCTTATTATTGTGCAAAATACTACTGGTGAACTTTATGGTATCCCGGTTGCTGAAACTCCAGTATTAATGGAAGTGCCATCATCCTTGATTCGCATCCTCCCAGAATCATATCGTCGTGCTGATACTCTCGATGTCGCTAGTCATGTAGCAGTGATTCCTCAAGAAACTGCTCCTCTTACTGTCTTTTTGCTGGATGTGGAGATCTTGCTTCCCCTTTTCCAATCGCTTTCGTTTGTTAAGTAACGGGATGCTGGGATTGGGAATAACAAGCGTCCCGCTTGTCATACGCTACTAATCGCTTTAAAAAGAAAATTTACTGCTAAAACTATTCTTTTTCTACAGAGGAAATTCTTCAATAAGCCAACTTTTTAGAATTTATACTTATACTCTCACTCAAGCAATTTTTTTAAAATACATTCAGAGAATAAAGCTCTTGTAAACTTATAAAGCTTCGGGTGACATCCCTAGAAAAGGGTGTTAAAAATAATAGAGAGCTTTGTGTAATACATAGATCAACTACTGTATCACAAAACTTAAAACTAACTCTCATTTTCTCAGATTCTAGAATCTAAGTCTAGAAGTAGAGAAGTCGTGGGAGTTAACTAAGCTGTTGGGCATCTAAATTGCATATTATTTGAGTCCTGTTGGTCAGGGTGATTGGTATTTGGCACTTTAATCTTTACAGGGAAAGGCTTCAATCTTCCTATTACCTATTACCTATTGCCAGCCCCAAACGATATGCTTGCTTAAATAGGCGACAGCTTCCCAATAAATGCTGAAAGTATTACATCAAGCCTTTTTAGTACGTAAAATAGGTGCGTTTTTCTTGAATCAAAGTACTTACAAAACTCATTTTTCAGCATGGTTTAGTCAATTCAGCACGGAGACAGTGTGGTGATAAATCTTAAACAGACGCCCCCTGTTGCTTCTATTAACCTCTTAAATGTTTCCAAGCCAGTTCGGTTTCTTGAAAGCTTGAAACGGCTGAGGTTTAGTGGTCAACTGGTTTTTACAAGTTCACAAGAACAACAATGGTTTTTTTTTCTATATCTCGGTCAAATAATATATGCGACTGGGGGGACTCATCCAGTAAGACGGTGGCAAAGAAATTTAGCAAATCACTGTCCTCAGATAACAGTTAATAGTTCAGCAATACAGCGCGATCTGTCTGGGATCGAGGATACAGCCTTGATGAACTGCTGGGAATATAAGCTACTGTGCTTATGGGTAACGCAAGGCAAAATTACTGATCAACAAGCAGCGAAAATGATTCGCGCTGTGATTACAGAGGTGTTGTTTGATATAGTGCAAGCAAGCCGTGTAATTTATCAAGTCAATCAAGATTACTCGTTTTCTACCCCACTTATTTTGATTGATGTTCACGAAGCGCTTGCAGAAGTTCTACAGCTTTGGCAAGCTTGGCGAGATGCTAAGGTTAGTGAGAATTCTTTCAACAGGGCACCTGTAATTAAGCAACCAGAAGCACTGCAAAAGCGTACATCAGCACAGGTTTATCAAACTCTGAGCAAGCTATTAGATGGACAACACACTTTGCGTGATTTAGCAGTACAGATGAAGCGGGATGTTGTAGAAGTAACCCGTTCACTTTTACCCTACATTCAAACTGGGTTGGTGGAACTAATTAATATCCCTGATTTACCAGGTCCAGTTGATACAGCACCTCCTGAAAAGCCACTTACTCCGGCGAAAGAACCTACTGGTCCGCTGATTGCATGCGTGGATGACAGTCCTTTAGTTTGCAAAACTATGGAAGGGCTACTCACTGCAGCAGGCTATCGGTTTGTAGGTATAGAAGATGGAATGAGAGCCTTCGGAACTCTTTTAACTTATAAGCCAGATGTGATCTTTTTAGATTTAGTAATGCCCAATACCAATGGGTATGAAATTTGCGCTCAGTTACGCAAACTTGCTTGTTTCCGTAATACCCCGATTGTCATCTTAACCGGCAATGACGGCATCGTTGATCGGGTGCGGGCAAAGCTTATTGGAGCGTCAGATTTCTTGAGCAAACCAGTAGATGCTGGGATAGTGCTTAGCGTCATTCGTAAGCATTTAGGACAGGGTGCAATTAGTTTGTAGGGGCGGGTTTTGTAAACCCGCCCCTACGGTACGGGCTCACTTTGTTAATTAATGAGGTTTTTGTAATGAATACTGCTTTAGTTGTTGAAGATTCCTTGACTGATATGCAAATTCTCAGCCGTTGTTTGCAGCAAGGAGGTATCAATGTTTTGACTGCTAACAGTGGAGAAGAAGCCCTAGCAAAAATTAGTAGCCAGAAACCTGACATCATTATTTTAGATGTCGTCTTACCAGGTTGCAGTGGATTTGAGGTTTGTCGTGAGATTAAAGAGGCTGCTGCGACCAGCAAAATTCCGGTGATTATTTGCTCGACAAAAGGGGGCGAGATGGATAAATTTTGGGGGATGAAACAGGGAGCAGATGCTTACTTATCCAAACCTGTAGATCAGGAAGAATTTGTACGCACTGTTAAACAATTGATCAGAAACTAAGCCTGAAGGGAATGTAAAGGAGGGGAGATGGGGGAGATGGGGAGATGGGGGAGATGGGGCAGGTGAGGGAGAATTCTGACCTTACCAATTACCCAATTACTCAATTACCCATTACCTATTACCCTCCCCTCAATAGCTTGAAACAAAATCAATGTTCAACTCTTTATCAAGACTAAATTCCTCGTTACCATCTGCTGATCTAGCTTCTTCAAAAACAAGCGAACAGTTTTTGAGGTTTCATCTTTTTCCTAATACAAATGCTCTCTTGCCGATTCAACAATTGACTGAAGTACTGACAATTCCCAAGAACCAAATTGTACCAATTTTTCATATGCCAGCCTGGGTGATGGGCGTCTACAATTGGCGGGGGGAAATTCTCTGGATGGTCGATTTAGGTCACTTAGTTGGATTGACTCCCTGGCATCAACAGGCCAACAGTGCTTCAGCATTTACAGCAATTGTGATACAGGCTGATTCCCAACAAGTAAAATCCAGCAATGTGAAGAATCAAATGTTAGGTGTCGTCGTCAACCGAGTAGAAGATATTGAGTGGTGCTCGCCAGATAATATTCAATCCCCGCCATCATCTAGTGTTACTCCAGATTTAGTGCCATTTTTACGGGGCTATTGGTTGAAATCTGACGGTGAAATGCTGGTGATTATCGATGGTAAAGCCATTATTACTGCTATGCCCAAGCAATAAATTTTGACTGAATTTTAGAGGCTGAATCTCAATTAAATATCTAAATTATGCCTGAGTCAATCTAGCTTAGGCAAGTCTCTCATGTGTCTTTTTTGTACTGTAAGCAATACACAGTCTACTACTTATTATTTTTGCTCAAGAGGTATATTCCATGACTCAGATTCCACCCAAGTCTACTTCCGAAAATAATAACAATAACAACGGTCGCGGTTCATATTCTCAGAATATTCAATTTGAAAGTCAAACTTCTACTCATGTACTTTCCTCCCAAGAAGAACAGGAAATCAAGCCGTATCAACCAAAACAGATTCAGCAGAATGCCCTAACTCCAGGAGTACCTATCCAAAAGTGGCAAGCACGTCGCTGGAATGCGCAAAGTTTGCTAACCAAAGCAACAGCACTGGCGATCGCCCTCGGTACAGTCCCAGTGTTAATCATTGGTTCAATCGCCTATTTAGCTGCAAATCAATCGATTACTGAGCAAGTTTCCCAAAACAAAATATCCCGTGCCGTTGGTTTAGAAGACAAAGCTAAGCGCTTTATGCGTGAACGTTATAGCGATATTGTGGTACTGGCTACTCGCTCAATTTTTGTGAATCCGACTACGAGGCAAAACACTCCTGTGGAGGAAAAGGCCGAACAGCTAGAGCGCCTCTTAGAGTCTTCCAAGGTCTATGACCTGATTACCCTGCTCGATCTCAAGGGCAACGTGCTTATCCAAACCAAAGGAGACCCGATACCAAACCAAAGCCAGCGAGAGTATTTTAAGACAGTACTCAAAACCGATCAGCCATATATTAGTAATCCCGCTCAACCCGTAGTTTCTAATAATCCAGAAAGACCTGCTATTAACATTGCTGCACCTGTTAAAGATAAGGTCACTGGCAAGACAATTGCTGTTGTCAGAATGCGTATGCCGGTCGAAAGCTTAGATGAGTTGATCAAAAACTTTGCTACTGATGGAGACGAATATTATTTGATTGACTCCTCGACTAAGGAAATTTTCTTGGCGAGTCAAAAAAATAAGGAAAATCGCAAGGCTGAGGCAATTCATCCTGAAATTACTAAATTGCTGGCACTAGAGAAGCCCGGTAGTCTAGTTGCTAATGACCAGGTTGATAAGAAGGAGGATCTGATCGCCTTTGCAAAGTTTGGCAAACTAGAAGGTTTACCCGATTTGGATTGGCAAGTTGTCATTGCTACGTCTACAGATATTGCTTTTGCGCCACAAAGACAATTACTCTTGCTCGTAACTTTCGGAACTATTTTTACAGCAGTTATAGTGAGTGCGATCGCTGCTTTCATCGCTAACCGCGCTACACGTCCGATTCTGGATGCTGCTTCTGCGGTGGACAAAATTGGTAAGGGAGAATTGGATACTCGTCTGGAAGTAGAAGGGGATGACGAACTTGCCGAATTGGGAGCTAACATCAACGATATGGCTGCTCAGCTAGAGATTTTTGTGGAAGAACAAGCTCTCGCTGCAGGGCAAGCACGTTTACTTGCAAAAGTGACAGGTTCGCGTACTCTTAATTCCCAAGAACTCTATCAGCTTTTCGAGCAGACACTAGAGGAAGTTCGCAAAATCCTCAATGTGGATCGGCTCGTGATCTACCGCTTCAACCCTAATGGACAGGGGGAAATCGTCACGGAATCGACTGCAAGAGGCATTGTAAGCGCCTTCAACACCACCAAAATTATTGATGATTCTTTTATTTCAGATCAGCAGATTGAAGCCTACAAACAGGGCCGTATTGATCTCACGAATAATGTCCTGAAAGCAGATCTTCGAGCTGATCAGTTGAGGGTGATGGAACGTCTGGATGTTAAAGCCAGCTTGGATGTGCCAATTCTCCATGAAGGTCAACCCTTTGGTTTGCTGATGTCCCATCACTGTTCGGCACCCCACGATTGGCAACCTGCTGAAATCAATTTCCTCAAGCAGTTAGCGGCTCAGTTTGGACTTTCCCTAGACCGGGTAATCCTCCTAGAACAGACTGAACAACTAGCTTCAGAGCAGCGCCAATTGAAAGAGGGACTGCAAAAACGAGCTTTGGAACTGCTGAAGGAAGTAGACCCGATCAGTAAAGGGGACTTGACAATCCGAGCCAAGGTGACAGCAGATGAAATCGGTACGATCGCTGACTCTTACAATGCCACGGTTGGTAACTTACGGAAAATTGTACTACAGGTGCAACAAGCTGCTAGTCAGGTAGCCGAAACTACCAGCAGTAATGAAGCTTCTGTACAAGGGCTATCCGCAGAGGCCCTGCGCCAAGCCTCTGAAATTGCGATCGCCCTCAACCAAGCTACTGAAATGGCTCAATCAGTGCGATTGGTGGCTCAAAAAGCTGAACAAGCAGAAGCTTCTCTTAAACAAGCTCAAGAAACTGTGCAAGAAGGTGACTTGGCTATGAACCGCACAGTAGACGGTATTCTGGCTATACGAGAAACTGTTGCAGAAACAGCGAAAAAAGTCAAGCACTTGGGTGAATCTTCCCAAAAGATTTCTACAGTGGTCAACCTGATTGGTACTTTTGCCGCTCAAACTAACTTGTTGGCGCTGAATGCCAGTATTGAAGCAGCACGAGCTGGAGAAGAAGGACGAGGCTTTGCGGTGGTTGCAGATGAAGTGCGAAGTCTTGCAAGACAGTCAGCAGAAGCTACGAGCGAAATTGAAAAACTCGTCGCGGCAATTCAATCAGAAACGAATGATGTGGTAGCAGCGATGGAAGCAGGTACAGAGCAAGTCGTGACGGGAACTCGCTTGGTGGATGAAACCCGCGCTTCCCTCAACAAAATTACAACAGCCAGTAGCAAGATTAGCGAAGTAGTTGAGGCGATCGCCCAAGCAACAGTTGTGCAATCAATAGCCTCGGAAGCAGTAACTCAAACCATGACAAATGTAGCAGCAATTGCCCAAAAAACTTCTCAGGAAACAAGCGCTGTTTCAGCGTCTTTTGAGGAATTACTAAAGGTTGCTAAAGGTTTGCAAGAGGATGTCGGTAAATTCAAGGTTAGTTAAATGGGGATTGAGTCAACTGACAACTGATAACTGACAGGAAGGGCGTAGAAGAGTGCGTTTTAAAATTGTTGGTAGGACTCAAATATTTGGGAGCAAATGCTACGCCCCTACACAACTAACAACTGACAACTAACAACTGTACGGGCGGGTTTAGTGGATAATTTTTGCTACTAATCAATAATTTATTGACAAAACCCGCCCCTACCAACTAACAACTGACAACTGACAACTGACAAACTATGGCAATTAATTCTGATATTCGTGACCTTGCTTATCAGTTTTTCGTTGAAGAAGCACCAGAGCTATTACAAGTAATTGAAACTGGTTTACTTACTCTTAAACAAGACAAAAATATAGCCGCAGTCCATAACTTAATGCGGGCTGCTCACTCAATAAAAGGAGGATCAGCTAGTGTTGAATTAGAAGCAATTTCTAGCTTGGCTCACCGACTAGAAAATATCTTTAAAGCACTCTATAGCGAAACCTTAGAAATTGATAGTGACTTAGAAAGCCAGCTTTTGCAAGCTTACGATTGTCTGCGTCTACCGTTGATGAAACAGATTACATCTGGTTACTTAGATGTCGAGCAAGCCTTAGCCATAGCTGAACCAATTTTCACTCAAATTGAGGAACAATTGGGAGACGCGCTTACCGCTGCTGATACTTATATTCCCTCCTCATCAGATTTGGGGATAGATATGGCCAAATCTATCTTTGAAATCGATGTACAACAGGGACTAGATCACTTAGCTGTAGTTGTCGCTAATCCAACTCAATACCAGCTTGCGGGAGAATTACGAGCACAAGCGGAGGTGTTTGTAGGATTTGCTGAGTTACTGAATCAGCCTGGATTTGGGGAAATTGCTCAAACTAGCTTGAAAGCCTTGGATGCTCACCCTGACAGCGCTTTAGAAATTACTCAATTGGCGCTGAGTGATTTTCAGAGTGCAAGACTGGCAATAATAGCAGGAGATAAGACTAAAGGAATCTCCCCATCGGCGGAATTAGTCGCCTATGCTAACTCTAATGGGAGGCACGAGGGACTGGGTAGGGGCGCACGGCCGTGCGCCCCTACTGGGGATTGGGAGAATTTGCAGGGAGATTCAAACCCCCACGAAATTCTGAATTTCAACTCTTCAAACAGCCAAGATTCACCTACTTACTGCGTTGAGGAAGGAGAGCAAGAGGAAGGAGAAACAGAAGACTTTTTTCCCTCCCTTGAAGATATCTTTGGCGGTGAAATTGCAGCTCTAGAGACTGATATTTATGAGCCAGAAGAAGTAATAGAAGTGCAGGTAGTTGAGTTTAGCGAAGCACCAGAAAACTTAGAAATAGCGCTGCAATCAATTGAGCAAATCTTTGAGAGCTTAGCACCAATTGCAGAGATACCCAAACTTACAGCTGAGTCAAATTCATCTCTAACTACTACCACAAATCCAGAAACTCACTCAAAAGATTCAGCCTCACCTACACAAAACCTTTCGGTGCGAGTTGACTCAGAACGACTGGAGAGAATGAGTAACTTAGTAGGTGAACTGGCGATCAACCGCAATAGTCTTTCCCTACAAAACGACCAACTACAGGGGTCTGTCAGAGAGCTATTGAATCGATTTGCCAATGTACAGAAAATGGTGGGTAACTTACAGCAACTGTCCAACCAGATGCTAATAGTAGAAACACGCCCTGGAACCTTGGGAATGAAGTCAAGGACATCACCTTCTAGTGTTTTCTCAGAGCGCAGAAATCAGTGGTCAGTTGAGAGCAGCTTTTTGACTAATCAAGAAACAACAAACAACTCCCATTTTGACTCATTGGAATTGGATAGTTACGGAGTCTTACACTCCCGGTTACAAGCTCTCCTTGAAGATATGATGCAGTTAGAAGAAGCGGTAGATGATATCGTCTTGTTTGCTAGAGCTAGTGATACCACACTAGAACAACAGCGCGTCATGCTTACTAGACTGCGAGATGAGTTAATGTGGGCACGAATGTTACCTCTTGGAGAAGTAATCAACCGTTTTCCTAGGATGTTACGGGAGCTCTCCAACACTCACCATAAACCTGTCAACCTGAAACTGAGTGGTACCAGTGTCTTGGTAGATAAAGCAGTTTTAGAAAAACTTTATGACCCCTTGTTACACTTAATCCGCAATGCTTTTGATCATGGCATTGAATTACCAAAAGTTAGGCAAAATCAGGGGAAAACAGAGCAAGGTCAAATCGAAATTAGAGCTTACCATCAAGGTAGTCAAACTATTATTGAAGTCAAAGATGATGGTGCTGGACTGAATCTAGAACGTATCCGCACACGAGCGCAACAATTGGGTTTAGTTTCAGTTGAACAACTGGCTACTATTCCTCATCATCGCCTATTTGAGTTGATTTTCGAGCCAGGATTTTCCACTGCACCTTTTGTCAGCGAACTTTCGGGACGAGGTGTAGGGTTAGATGTAGTACGATCCCAAATGCGATCGCTCAAAGGTACCATCTCGGTAACTTCCACTCCTGGAGTTGGCACCACTTTTACCTTACGTCTACCTTTAACCCTAACGATTGCCAAATTACTGGTTTGCTTCGTTGGTTCAACCGCTCTATCCATGCCATCCGATAGTATTGAAGAAATTATCGTTCCCAAAGCCCAACAGATTAAAGAATCAGGGACACAGCGGTTTTTGCAATGGCGCGGTGGTATAGTTCCTGTTTATCGACTGGCCGACTGCTTACACTATCGCTGTCCCCTACCTGACACTTCACCTAGTAAAGCCTTACTCGCTGTACCCTCTCCCAAAAACTGGGCGTTACCCCTACTGATTTTACGCCAAGAACAACAGGTAGTGGCCCTGGAAATTGAGCGCCTAGTGACGGAACAGGAATTGGTGATTAAACCGTTTGGTAGTGCGATCGCCCCTCCCAGTTATACCTATGGTTGTACGATTTTGGGCGATGGTAGTTTGATTCCCGTGATTGATGCGGCTTTGTTGCTAGAAAATCTCTTGGGACAAAATACCACTGCGAACTCTACGATAACTCAGCTAGATTTGCCAGAACATTCATCAGTGAGCAATCCTACAGTTCGCATTCCAACTGTGAAAGTTCCCACTGTGTTAGTTGTTGATGATGCTGTCGCTTTGCGACGCACTTTAGCACTGACTTTGGAAAGAGCTGGTTATCGAGTTTTACAGGCTCCCGATGGACGAGAAGCGCTAACAGTTTTGCAGCAAAGTGCAATGCTTGATTTGGTGATTTGTGATATTGAAATGCCGAATATGAACGGCTTTGAGTTTTTGAGTGCTCGTCGCGCTGAACCTCAATTTCAGCAAGTTCCTGTGGTGATGTTGACGAGTCGCAGTAATGATAAACATCGATGGTTGGCGAAGCAATTAGGAGCTAATGGTTACTTTACTAAGCCTTATCTAGAACAAGAGTTTTTAGGGGCGATTAAACAAATTATTGAACAAAGTTATAGTGAAAATATACTGACAATAGCAGCAAATTCTAACGTTTTTTGAATTGGCTTGATGTCCTGTTTTGAGAGGGTGAATGTTTAATCATCATGATGAGAATAAGAGTTGGTTTTAACGCAGAGAGCGCGGAGAGGGGACGCAGAGAGACGCAGAGTTTTTGAATATACAATTTCCTACTTCCTACTTCATTTGACATGAACAATTCCTTAACTAATTTACCATCAGGTAATCCTGCGATTTCCCAAGAGAGAAAGGTTACATCAATCCTGAAATTAATTGTCTTTAGCATGGGCAATCTCAATCTGGCTTTGCCTATTGAATCTGTTTACAAAGTGGTTAATCATACACCTGTTTACAGTAGTGGTGTTTTACCTGTGGGTGTTACTCATCTGGGTGAAGGTGAAATTACTGTTGTCGATTTGTATCAGCGATTTTTCCACGACCGCATCAACAATGATTACTCCCAGAGTAGTTATCTGGTAATTGTTCAAAATACCACAGGTGAACTTTATGGGATTCCTGTTACTGAAACTCCCGTATTAATGGAAGTACCATCATCCTTGATCCGCGTCCTCCCAGAATCATATCGTCGTGCTGATACTCTCGATGTCGCTAGTCATGTAGCGATCATTCCTCAAGAAGTAGGAACACTCACTGTTTTTTTACTAGATGTCAATCTACTACTCCCAATTTTCCAGTTAATAGGTAATAGGTAAGTCAGTTGGTAGGGGCGGGTTTTGTAAATAAATTATTGGTTAGTAGCCAAAATCATCTACTAAACCCCGCCCTTACTGTCAATTATACAATCCCCAATTACCAATTACCAATCCCCAATTACCAATTACCAATGCCCCATTACCAATTACCAATTACCAATTACCAATTACCCATTACCCATTACCACTCTATTAGCATTTACTTTCAGAACTTGCAGCCGCGCTTTATAGTGTGCCTGCAACCACTTTTTAGAAGTTTGAGAAATTAACGTTTTCAATGCCTTACTCAAACTTTTGTAAGCCTTGGGGAGAGTGTAGCCGAAATGAATAGCTAAGGCGATCGCCTCTTGATCTGCTTGGGTCGCATCCTTCAAGCTACGCTCACCACAATTACGCTGATAGAGTTGATAACCAGCTAATCCTGACACAGTTAATGCCAACGACAGTAAGAGGATATTGTGAGTGCCAACTTCAACTAATGCAGCACACAAACCCATAGCTATAAATGCTATTTCCCAATTATTTTTGTGAATGGTTTTATTCTGAATTCGAGCAACTTCATGCCAAAACAGTAGATTACGTTGATCGATGGGCATTTGCTCCCAACAAATTAGGTCAATCTGGATTTGAAACTGTCCTTGTCTACTAACTTTTTCACACTTAATCAGCGGTGGCTTAATCTCAGTAGTACCTTGAATCATGACTCGATTTTTGCAGTTGGGGAGGAAGTAGCTTTTGCAAACGCTCTCTTTCAGGAATTTCCTCTGTCAGATTATCGGCTACAGACAAGTATTTACCATCTATATTCGCTGAATCTATGAACATTTTTTTTATCATTTTCACTCTTACTATAGTAACTAAAAAAGCATATGACTACATAGCCAACAAATTTAATCATAAGCTTGACTCAAGTTAAATACCAGTTTTATATAGTTTTTTCTACAATCAAAATACTTGCTTTTGCCTTGATTGTTAAGTCATTTAAAATGATTTGACAGCCTATCTGTGTGCAAAAAAATAGGCAAGACTAATCCTAACAAAAGTTTAAAAAGTATTGTCAAATACATTTATATGAGCCATATTGAAAACTAATTGTTGCCACACATTTAACTAATTCAGGATAGAAAAAGATGGGAAATAAAAACATTGAATTTCAGTCCAAAAAGAAAAATAAGAGATATTACAACGCTTGGGTTAATAACACAACACTAGAAGATTACTCCCTGCGTTATGCGCCCAAATCCTTTCGCACAATGTCAGAATTCCTCGTAGCAAATGCTGCAATAGGAGGAACCTGCTTTCTGGCTAACTTTGCCATTGGCGGTTCAATTGCAATTACCGCAGGATTTACTAACTCTTTTTGGGCAATTGTTGTATCGTCTGTCATTGTTTTCATGACTGGTTTGCCAATCGCTTACTACGCCTCCAAATACAACATTGACATGGATTTGTTAACGCGAGGAGCAGGATTTGGCTACATTGGCTCAACCATTACCTCCCTCGTTTATGCATCCTTTTGTTTAATCTACTTTGCCTTGGAAGGGGCAATTTTAGCTCAGGCTTTTGAGCTGTATTTCCACATTCCCTTACCCCTGGGTTATCTACTTGGTTCAATCATCATAATTCCACCAGTTATATTTGGCGTAAGCTTCCTTGCCAAACTACAGGTTTGGACTCAGCCAATTTGGTTGATCTTGATGATTGTGCCCTTCTTTGCTGTTCTGATCAAAGAGCCAAATTCTTGGTCTAATTGGCTGAATTTTGCTGGCAGATCTCCCAGTGGTTCTAGCTTTAATCCGCTTTTATTTGGTACAGCATCTGGTGTGGTACTATCAGTAATTGCCCAGATTGGAGAGCAGGTTGACTATTTGCGGTTTATGCCTGACGAAACTCCAGAAAATCGCTCTAAGTGGTGGTTAGCAGTGCTGTTGGCTGGTCCAGGTTGGATAATTTTCGGTGGGGGAGAGCAGTTAGCTGGTGCATTTTTTACCTCGGTAAATGTGACGAATGGAATGGACTTCACCAAAGCCTATGAGCCGGTGCAAATGTACGTTGAAGCGTTCAAGGTAATCTCCTCAAATCCAGCAGTTTACCTAACACTGGCGACAATTTTTGTGATCGTTTGCCAAATCAAAATTAATGTGACCAATGCCTATTCTGGCTCACTTTCTTGGTCTAACTTTTTCTCCCGTATAACTCATTCCCACCCTGGCCGTATTGTTTGGCTGGTATTCCATGTTGCTGTCGCATTGCTAATGATGGAATTTGGTATCTTCCATACTCTTGAATGGTTGCTGGGATTTTACGCAAATGTGGCGATCGCCTGGATTGGTGCACTGGTTGCTGATTTAGTAATCAACAAACCATTAGGACTTAGCCCACCATACATTGAGTTTAAAAGAGCTCATTTGTATAACTTCAATCCGGTTGGTTTCGGTTCGATGATTATTGCTTCAATCGTCTCAATCATCGCCTTTTTTGGATTAATGGGAACTGCAGCCCAAGCTTTCTCTACTTTCATTGCTTTGGGTTTGGCTTTTGTGCTGTCGCCAATTATTGCCATAATTACCCAAAGCAATTACTACATCGCCAGAGGAAATGTCTATTTATCTGATCATACAGAAGATGCGGAATTGATGACTTGTTGTCTCTGTGAGCTTCACTACGAAAAAGAAGATATGGCTTTCTGTCCTGTTTATGACGGTTCGATCTGTTCTCTATGTTGTAGCTTAGATTCTGATTGCCACGATGCTTGCAAAGTTATGTAATGTACACAGTTAACAACCTGGAAGGCTCAAAATAGCTACTTTGTGACATTTTTCCCCGTCAAGTCTAAGGACTTTGGCGGGGATTTTTCTAAAAATTTATCAAGATTTATTGCCAGAGGTAAGAAGTTTTGAACGCTTTCAGTTTTTGCATCTAGGGTTAAGAATAAGGA
>JAYFMV010000042.1:0-45509 GCA_042408245.1 Potamolinea sp. | reverse complement strand
GATAATTGAATATTGAACCAGCGTTGCTTTTTGAGTGGATGCAATTTGTTTAATTTGGGTGATAGTAGGAGGTTGAATATTTACTGCTTGAGAAGTTGGATTTTCCGCAGTTTGGTTAGAGACACGCATTGCCAATAATTCGACAAAGGCCCGCGCTCTACCTCGCTCAGCAATTTCCAAAGCAGCATTAACTTTATTCTGGGAAATTAGGGCTTTTTGCAGAAAGCGGTAGCTCAAACTCTGGGTTTCAAACAGTGATACTTTATTAGCATCGCTTAATCCTGGACGTAGAGATTCCAGCACCTTAATTCCCTCTTGCAGAGTCGTACTCGCGTCTATAAATTTGCCAGTTTGTAGCAAAATTGAACCAATATTTCTCAGGGCTATTCCTTCCCCTGACTTGTCTCCAATTTCTCTATGAATCGCCAATGCTTGTTGATAAAAGTTTAGCGCTTGAGAAGATTTGTTTTGTTGTTCGTAAACTTGTCCAATGTTACTGAGAGCAACGCCGATACCTGCTTTATCTCCCACTTCTTTGTAAATAACTAAGGCTTGCTGATGAAATTTTAGCGCTTCGTCATATTGACGTAAGTTGTCGTAAACTTGCCCAATATTGTTGAGGGTTATTGCTTCCCCTAAGCGATTACCAATTTCTTTGTAAATAGTTAAAGCTTGCTGATAGAGAGGGAGCGCTTTTTCATATTGACCTTGATTACTGTAGATTTGCCCAATATTATTGAGATTCACCGCTTCCCCAGCGCGGACAATTCCTTCTTTATTCAAGACATTACCAACTCCAGCACGCACAGCTAATCCTTTGCTGATGAAAGTAGGATTGAGGGAAGACTTACCCAAGGATTCGTACAGTAATTCAATCTCTTTAGTATTGACTCCTGTGGATTGACCAGAGGGCAATTTTTTGTAAATCTCTGAAGCTTGTTGAGCAAAGTTCAAAGCTTGAGGATACTGACCAAGGCTAAAGTAAAGTGCAGCAATGTTATTCAGAATAGCGGCTTCATCGCCTCGGTAAACTCGAAGTTTCCTGACAATAACTAAGGCTTGTTGATAATAGTCTAATGCTTGAGCATATTGACTGAGATTAGCGTAAATGACTCCCATGTTGTTGAGAGTTTGTGCTTCACCGATGTAACTACTTTTTTCGCGATGAATCGGTAAGGATTCTTGATAAGATGTAAGTGCTTTTCGATACTCACCTAACTTGAAATAAATTGCTCCAATTGCATTGAGGGTCAGGTATTCGCTGGTACGTAGAGAATCGCGATCGCCTTTAGAGGAATTGGACAGTTTCCTAAAAATATCCAAAGCTTGCTGATATGTCTTCAGCGCTTGCTCGTACTGTCCTTTTTTATCGTAAACTTCTCCAATATATTGGATGGTGTATCCTTCATAGGCAGGTTCGCCATCAGGTAATTTGGCAGTTTCTGTAAAAATGACTAAGGCTTGTTGAAAATATGCCATCGCTTTGTCATACTTTCCCTGTGTTAGATAAACCTCACCAATGTAATTTAAGCTGTTTCCTTCTCCCCCACGAGCTTTAAGTTCTCGGAAAATTGTTAAAGCTCGATTCAAGGTTTTTAAGGCTTCTTCAGCTTGACCTTTCTGATATAGATCGTAACCTTGTTGGTTGAGATAAACTGCTTCGGTTATTCGTTCTTCAGGTGTTGGCTTTGGTACTTGTGCTAGATTCCTTGAAAATAACTTGGCTTCGTTAATTGTAGAAGTTTTCGCTTGCGGAGGAATACTTAATGACAATAGTAAGGTTACAGTGAAGAAAATGAAGGACTTTAGAAGCCAAGACATTATGTTTTCCCAAATCTTCCAGAAATTAATTTCAAGGTGGGCTAATGTTAAATAGTGCCCACCCTAGAAACTATAGCCGAATGGCACGAGGAAGACCGAATACTGCTGATTTCACAATTTATTTTTCAGGGGAATCTCTCGATAGACTTTAAATTCGGTGAGAGCCACCGTAGTTGCCCATTCTTTTAGGGCTGATTTTAAAATATTTAATACGGCATTTTTGTGCAACACAAAACTTACTCAAATTTTCTACAGTTTGAGCAATTCTGACTCGTATAGCTTGGACAAAAAGCTATAACTGGGACATCATAAACAATACCAATAGGACTTACGCACAGACACCGTATATGGTAGGGGCGCACGGCCGTGCGCCCCTACAGATCGTGCTATAAAGATCAATTTGCGTAAGTCCTGACCAAAATACTCTAAACGACAGTAAAAAAAGAAGTGAGGCGTGTCTATTGACCGCCTCATAATATCCTTTTAAGAATCCCCTGTCCTTTCTTCAGATAGCGGAGCCGTCAAATACTAAGAAGTGTGGTAGGGACACTTCTCTTCTGGTTGTTCACTTGCAGTCTTCCAAGGATCGGGCTGATAGAAATAGTTCGGTTTGAGTATCCGGTTTTCCATTTCGAGCTGCCACGCTGGGGAAGTCGAGCCAGATATGGGTGGTACGATCCAGACCCAGTCGCTGTAGACGCTACGCTGGCATTTCTGCTCTTCCTCCATAAACTTCATGTAGTAATCGCCCATGCTGTGGTGGTCTAGCAAGCGAACGCCATGCTTCTTGTACGAGTAAACGACAGCAATATTGAGTTCCACTAAGGCAGAATCCTTCCAGAGGGTACTGTCATCGCTCATATCCAACCCCATTTTTTGAGCAATCAGTGGCAGCATATTGTAACGGTAGGTATCGCTGAAATTGCGACCGCCAATTTCCGTTCCCATGTAGAAGCCATTGAAAGGCGAACAAGTGTACTGAATCCCGCCGATATCAAACGCCATATTGGAGACAGCAGGTAGCGAGTACCACTGCAGTCCCAACTCCTCAAACCATTCGTAGCGAGGATGGGATAGCGGCACTTCTAGGTTAAGTTCAGGAGGAATGTCAAACCAGCGAGGCTCTTTGCCAGGAATCTGGATGATCAGCGGCAGCACGTCAAAGCGCGTGCGCTGACTAGGACCAGGCCAGCCTAGTTGGAACGGCCTGCTCAGTCAACTCGACGTTGGATGAATCTCCCAAAATCGTGCCATCTACCTGACGATAACCAGCGTAGCGGATTAACTGAGGATTCCATAAACGCCGCCCATCGGGTTTAAAGACGCTGATGGTTGCTCGCAAATCCCCGTTGTTGGTGGCGTACTTGATGTGTTCGAGGATGGCATCGTACATTTCTTCTTCTGTTTCCAGATGCCGCATATCCCGTAGCTGAATGTTCTGCCAGAAGTAGCGTGCAATGCAACGGGGACTGTTGCGCCATGCCAAACGTGCGCCGTAAGCCAGTTCGTCGTAAGTGTGTTGGTAAGTCCCCGTGCTATCAAGGGATGCTTTCACTTCTTGCCAACGAGCCAGGAAGACGGAGTTCAAGCCCTGCTCTAGATAGCACTGCTTGAGGAAGGCTTCGGCTTCTTGGGCGACTGAACCCACTGGGCCGATATCGTAGCTGTGGTATTCTACAGGGGTGATGCCGCCTGCCAGTTGTACGGCTGAACGCTTAATGGCAGGTTTCTCAGCTTTTCCTTCCTCATCCAGTTTGGAGGAGAACAGCTCTTCCCGGATAGCTGAGTTTGGCCAGTTCGCCTCTTTGAGATGGCCCCGGACAGCCTTCATATAGCTTTCGGGCCCGCACATAAAGGCGACAGCACCTTCAGTGTAAGGATACTGACGTAGCACTTCTTCAACAGTCAGTCTGCCTTTGGTTCGGGTCGGTCGCAGGGTGAAAGTGAGGTTAGGATGTGCGGCCGAGAGCTGTTCTAACTCTGGTTGGAAAACCAAATCTTCGGCATGGGGAGCACAATAGTCTAAGTGAAACTTGCGGTTATCTCCCCGGTTGGCAAGCGTCCGCATCATAGCGATAGCAGGCGTCACGCCAATCCCGCCACCGAAAAACACCACTGGATTTTCGTCTTCTAGGACGTACTCACCACGGGGGTCAGAGATGCGAAATAGGGACTCCTGGGAAGCGCGATCGGACAGCCAGCGGGAAAACAGTCCCAGTTCTTCCCGTTTAACCGTAATTTCGTAGGTATCAGTTTGATCGGCCGGAGAGCTCAAGGTGTAGGCCCGTGTCACCCATCGGTTATCCACCCGCCCTTGGATGAGAATGTGCTGTCCGGGTTTGGAGACGACGACTTCTTTACCCACTGGGCGGAACTTAAATCTGATCATGCCCCGACCTAGTTTGTAGCTTTCCACCAATTCTGCAACAAACAGACTGGAGGAACCAAGCATTTCTTCAACCAATGCCTCACAACCGCCGCAGATCCTCGTTATTTGAGTGAGGTCGCCAATTTTATCAACGGTATCGTAACCGCTATCGATCAGCTCTTGCAGTTTGCAACAATTGGTTCCAGTGCAGTTACAAACAACTTCATCAGGAGCTCCCGTAGTGGAAACCTCCTCCATCTGTAACTCTCCCAGTTCTCGGAACAAAGCCACTTGCCAGATTGGTAGGGGCTGATCGTCGAAGAATAACTGGGTTGCAAGTCTGCGTCCAGGCCAATTTCCCCGCGCTGATAAACCGACAAGCCGTCCTTCCTTCAACGTCAAAACCCGCTCTCCACCTCCTTCAGCCTGGTAACTCACATGTGCCACATTACTCGTATCTTCATTAGCCCATTGCAACTCTGCGGCCTTGCCATCTAAGGTGTGCTGACTGATCAGCATTCGGTTGTTGGCTTGTAGGAGACGGGTAATCAATGCTGGACGACCATCGAGATTTCCTTGATTGATGCTTAAAATCCCCCGTCCGGGAAGAATGTACACATTAATCAAGTCTAGGATGTGCTGGTCTGCCCATTCGGTGAGGGACATACTAGGTTGACCCAGCCACTGAGATAGTTCGTGCTTTTTCTCAGGCAAGCCATACTGATTGAGTACAGAGAGTAAATCTAGCCGAAATTTGGCTGTATTTTCGTCTAATCCCCCGGTCATCAAGTCATAAAGGGCCGTTGCTTTAGGAACGTTAACGTACTGCACTTCTGTGGAGACATCTGCCAAGATTTTGTTGAGATGCTTTTCCAGACCCTGGATAAACTCCTCGAAGTCGATCGTCCCACTTTTGTCTTTGTCAGCTTCCTCTAGGATGTACTTAGCTTCATCGTTGCTATATCCTAGTTCCAACAAATAGGGGGAAAGTTCTTCCCCATCGATCTGTCCACTAGCGTCGAGGTCAATTGCCGAGAAACGGCGCTGAGCAAACTTGTAAGCGTTGACGTTTAGTCTGAGAACTTCACTAAGTCCCTTGGCGATATCGTCTCCGGTTAATTGCACAGGACCGGTCAGCACATCTGGAGGTTGGTTATTCACCTCCCCCGATACCCACTTGTATAGTCCCTCGGCAATTATTTCTGGAGCTAACCAGGGCAATGCACTGTTACCAAGCGACAAAGACAGGGTGCGGCGGAACTGCAACTCTTTCTTGTGGTCAAGCAGATCAGAGAATAGAGGAGCATGGCGCAGCACTAGGGTTTCTAGGCTTGAGGAGCGCACCAGCGCTTCGGCTTCAGCTAATGGCTTTCCCAAGTCAGTTCCTGCGGGACAAGCAGGAGCTACCCAGCCCAAACGCCGAATACCAGCGTTGCTTGCTTGTTCTAAGAAGGAGCGAGTCAGCGTCGTCGCTTCTGATAAGTCTGCGGTCGTGATGAACATGAATGCTGCTTCACACCCCTGGAAAATATCTTTAACTTCTTGTCCAGAAGTTAACTTAGCACTCGACCACTCAACTCTTTCCGATGTCGAAGCTACTGTCACGCCATTGGGTTTTTTCAAGCCTCGCACTTGATAGCTACCCTCAGCGACTAGCTGATTGACAAATTGATGGGCGGGTGCATACTGCGGGTTTGACACAAAAATCACAACATTTTTCATCAGTAAATGCTCCTGTTGTAAACGATTCCTTGACTTTTTCGGCACTTGAAAGAGAAAAATTATCAACTGTTGTTCGGCACAGGGGTAAACCTACAGCGGTTACGGCTGTTATGAGGTACAGTCAGACCTAACCCCCAACCCCCTTCCCTTCAAGGGAATGGGGCTAATGTCAAAGCCTCTCTCCTTTAAGGAGAGAGGTTTGGAGAGAGGTGAATGTACCGCCTTACAGAGGAAACCGCTGTATGGGTCAATTTCTTGAATTGGGTTTACTCCTGAGAGTACTTTTTTTTTAGAGGTTGATTGCTTTTTCCTCTGGAAACATTGTTCCACACGTTCACACTTTTAGATATATTTTTTTGTTGTGTTTTTCAAATATCAATCCGCCCTAGAAATACGGGGCTTTAAAGTCCAACTTTTGGGTGATTTTACCTCACGTAGGGACTTCCCTACACCTAACTCAGTTAAGAAGCTCCCCCAATCTGAATATCCCGTACGCGCACTGGCACACAAGCATGTGTCATTTGAGCTATCTGCATTGGCTCACCTTTACCACACATATTTGTACCATGTTGTTCGCGCTCACCAGCCGTTCCCACAGCATCAACTTTATTCCAAAAATCAGTAGTCATTGAGTGGTAAGTCACATCTTTTAGCATTCCCACAACTTTGCCTTTTTCTACTTTCCAGAAAGCATCTCCACCAAACTGAAAATTACGCCTTTGCTGGTCAATAGAAAAACTACCGATACCATCAATTAAAATACCATCTTCAGTATCAGCAATCATCTGCTCTAATGTGGCTGTGTGACTACCACCATCTGGCCCCGCTTCTAATCCCAAATTGGGAATGCGTACCATCGGCACACTCGACCAACTATCAGCATAAGCACAACCATTGCTCGTCGCACGCCCCAAACGATATGCTGTCTCCCGGTCAGTCAGGTAGTCTACCAAAACGCCATCCTTGACAATATGCCAATCTTGTGCTGGCACTCCTTCATCGTCATAAGCCATAGTGCTACGGCCTCCCGGTTGAGTGCGATCGCCTTTGAAGTTCACCCAAGGTGCAGCGTATTGCAGTTTACCCAATTTCTCGGTTGTGGCGAAGCTGGTACCAGCAAAGTTAGCTTCATAGCCGTACACTCGATCAAGTTCCGTGGGATGTCCTACAGATTCATGGATAGTTAACCAGAGGTTGGTAGGTTTGAGGATGAGGGTGCTACGGATACCTTGAGGACCTTTGGGAGCGTGAACTTTTTCAATCGCTTCCTCAGCAACTCGCTCTACTTGATTGAGCAAATCTGGTGCATTAAGATGCTCGTAACCAAGGTTTAATGGTGGACGTTCGTAGCTTCGGTCTTGTGCGTCACCGTTCGCGATCGCCGTACAACCAAATCCAGGATATGTACGATAAATTGTCTGTTGAATTAGAGAACCTTCTGTAGAAGCAAAAGTCTGATCTTCGCGGGTAAAACGTAGGAAAGAAAAGGCTTTTTTGATTCCCTTTTCTCCGTAACCCAACAATTGCTCATTGAGACGCAAAAGTAACTCAGCTTTCTCGCTAATTGGTACAGAAAAAGGGTCAATTTCAATGGGAGTTGTATAAGTGTCGCGATAAGCTTTTACTGGTGCTAATTGTACCCGCGTCTGTTGAGAGAGACGGCTACCTTTAGCAATATCTACCGCAAGCGCGACAATGCGTTCAACTTCTGCTGGGGTTTTGTGAGGACTAGCAGCAAATCCCCAAGCACCATCAAGCAGAACCCTTACCCCAAAACCGGAACTGACGTTATCGGAGAGTTGGCTTAAAGAGCGATCGCGTGCGAAAAGACTCTGAGTACGGTAAGTACAAAAACGAACATCCCCGTACTCGCAACCGGCACGGGAAATTAACTCAATCGCTAATGTAGCAAGGTCAGTAGCAGTAGTAATCGGTGCTGGTGCTTGTACCATAGCAAGTGTTGTGCGAAGTAGATATTGTATTGTAACTACTGCGCAGTTAACTTGGCTTGTGTTATCGGTATTTTGTTTTCAGCTAACTACGACGGAGTTAGCTGAAAATGGCTTGATTGGATGGTTGAATTAATGTGCTTTATGCACTTGAAAAGTGCTGAAAAAGAGTATTTATTCTCTAGTTGCTAAAAACATCCTTGATGCTATCAACTGCTTTTTCTACAGCATTTTTTGTTTTGTCTACTGCTTTCTGAGTTCGAGCTGAGTCTTCAGATGCTCTTTGCTCAATTCGAGCCGCATCTTTTTTAGCTTTGCGCTCAACAAAACTGCCATCACTATCTGTTGATTGATCAACGCGAGCGGCATTTTTCTTAGCAGTTTGCTTAACTTTTTCCTCTGTATCTCGGATGAAATTCTTGGCTCGTCCAGCGTCTTCACTAGCTTTGTCTTGAACCTTATCACCTACATCTGTCGATGCAATCAAGTTTACAGTGGGAGCAGCCATTGCTGAGGTGTTTGTGAAAAATGCCTCATGTACGCTAAGGGCAATCGCTGATACACAAAACACAGTTGTCGCCAACCAGCGTCCTACAATAGATAATCGTTTTGCGAAATTATTCAGTTTCATGGAATACAATTTGTCTTAAGTTTCGTATATTATTTTTACTTGATCTAGCTCATGATCTTAATCATTCCTCAGACAGAAGTTCTTTCGCTATAAGTTAAGGACTTATGCACTATACAAAAATACTGCGTTGTGTATTATAGACAGGTTACTCAAAGAAACTGTCTCGCGTTAGATATAAGCAATTGCATTTCGGTAATAACAAAAAAACTGTTTCACGTTAGATATAAGCAATCGCATTTCGGTAATAGTAATGTCACGCATCAAACTTGCATATCCCAAAATCCCAGACAGTAAAAACTGTACTTTAAAGCGGTGCATAGCTTTCGAGACATACGATAACGAATATCCTTGTATTCATATCCGGTACAGGAAATTAACTCAATCGCTAATGTAGCAAGGCCACTAGCAGTAGTAATCGGTGAGTCAGGTGCTTGTACCATAGCATGTGTTGTGCGAAGTAGATATTGGATTGTAACGAGTGCAAGGCTAACTTGGCTTGAGGTATCGGGTAATAGCTAACCTTGCACCTTATTTTTCAGTAGAGGAATCTATTTAAATATTTGAATAAATTTCAAGAAATCCGTATTTTCACGGATAGAAAAATAAAGATTTTGTTGAAATAATATTTTCATACATTAATATTACTCAACCCAAGAAAATTTAATACAACAACAACTAATCTGAGAGTCAATAATCTGCAACGGCTAGATATTGGCTAGGCATTTTTATGATTTATGGGCTTTGCCCTAGTTTGAAAATGAGTGAATATTAATACTGATTTTAAGTAAGTATATTCACAGAATAATTGGCTTCTTAATTAACAGGAAATTTACAGATGAGCCTAGAAGAATTTACTTTTGCCCTAGCTCAAGAAGCTATACTCAATGAGCGGACTTTAAAAAATCCAGTGGGAGCTGTTGTAGGAGCAATTACAACAGTAAGTGTAATGGGCGCGACGAGTCCTATAACATTACCTCTAGCTGTAACTGCTGGCATACTTATGGGTATAACAGCAGAGGAAAAAGTTAAAGAGGTCGCTGGAGGTACGGTTTCTGTAGCCGGAAATGTTGCAAGAGGGGTAGAGTCAATATTCGGCAATGTATACAAGACGATTACAGCAGAAGTTACCAATTTTTTTAACAGTGAAGAAGACTTTGTAAATCAAGGAATAGAGAAGCTTCAACAGGGAAAGTACGAGGAAGCTTTTGAAGATTTTACCTCAGCTATAGAAATTAATCCTGAATATGCCGATGCTTACTATCTACGCGGTTGTATTTACTCTGATATAGGCAACTATGAAGAAGCGATCGCCGATTACACCCAAACTATCGCTCTCGATCCAAGTTATGCTGAGGCTTATTGTAATCGTGGGCATATTTTAGCTGCACATGAGGATTACGATGAGGCAATTTTTGACTACACACAAAGCATCAGAATCGATCCGACCGATGCCAATACCTACTTCAGACGGGGTAGAATTTTCATTGAATTAGAGGATTACAAAAATGCCCTGAAAGATTATACCCAAGGGATAAAAAATGATGCCAGTTGTATTGAGGCATATTGTATCCGAGGATGTCTTTATTGTGAATTAGAAGATTATAAAGTAGCAATTGTTGACTTCACAAAGGTTATCAAAACTAACCCTAATGAAGCTGAATCCTATTTTCACCGTGGTAATGCTCGTATTGCGGTAGAAGATTATGACGGTGCGATTGCAGACTATACCCAAATTATTAAGATAGAACCTAATAATGCTGAAGCTTACTTCAACCGAGGTTGTGTTCGCCATGAAAAGGAAGACAAACGGGGAGCTATTTCCGATTACAATAAAGTCATCAAGATTGACCCTAACTATGCTTTGGCATACTTAGAACGAGGTTATATCCGCAAGGAGAAGGGAGAAAAAAAGGAAGCTGTTGCTGATTTTCAGAAAGCAATCAGTCTTTTTTATAAAGAATCCATCTTAGATGAAATACCAAATCTTCAACAAGAAATCCAAACTCTTCAGGAAGAACTTCAAAATACTCCGTGGTGGCAGATGCGAGTATTTTAAAAAGTCCCGACGACTGAAGTTGCGGCTACACAAACTTTTGTTCGCCTGAACGGACTATAACACTAAAAGCCTACGTAGATAAGCTTTGTTTTTGTAGCCCCAGACTTAAGTCTGTGGGCTAATATTTCCGAGCCATCCTCTAAACTTCAGGTTCAATCCCCAAAGCCCTTAACTGATCCGCTAACCGTTCAGCGCGTTGCTGTTCTCGTTCAGCACGTTGCTGTTCTCGTTCAGCGCGTTCTTGTTGTTGTTCAAGACGTTCCTCAGCAGTCAGCAACAAATTTCCTTGAGCATCCCACCAACGTAACCAGGGAAACTCGACATTTTGATACTGACCTTGCCAAATTCCTAACTCTACTCCCAGCGGTTCAATTGGGTAATTATTTCGTTCATTTGTCTTGATAAGCTGATAGCGTCCGTTGACTAATTGATAAACCTCCACTTGGGATTTTCTAGATTCGTAAATGCCATAAAAAGGTACACGAATTGCTTGTTCATAAACCCAAAACTTACCCTTATAGCGAGTAGTATCTCGTTCTTCTGTTCCATCCCCAGAAACAAATTCTAAGACAATTAACGGCGCCACAAATTCCTTCCATAAAACATAGGAACGCCGCAATGCTCCATTAAGTTTGGGTGGAACATCCGGGACATAAAACCAATCCGGTGCTTCGGCCCCTTTTTCCGGTGGTTCTGGTGGTTCAGTTAAACGCCAATAAATCCCGCTATCTCGGCCAATGCAATACTGACCATCAGGATGTCGTTGCTGCAAAATTGGGGTAATGCAATCAGTTAAAAGGTCGCCTTCTGGAGGTTCTTGAAAGTTTTTCACAAATTGGCCATCCGAGTCAGGAAGCTGGGTATGATCTGGCAAAGAGGCTGGCAGATCCGCAGATGGTGACCAATCGGCTGGCTGATCTACAGATTTAGTTATCTGGCTCATATTGATTGGGGATTTTAGCTAAAAAAGCCGAAACTGAGGTGATCTGAGAATTAGCTTAGGGAACAATTGCGCTACATCGCACTGACAGAGATGATCCCCTCCTCTACCACAGCAAATCTTGGGCAAGGTAGCTCCAGTATTCTAACTACTACAAAACTAGCGCTTCATCAAATCTTCTTATAATTATTTCAACATTGAATCGTCAGATACTTCAATAAGTAGTATCTGATTGCTATGATCAGAGCTTGTTTCCATCTACCGAATTGGATAATATCCAAAATCGGTGGATAATCGTGCATTCTACTCAGGAACCCGCATATGCAAACGCCAAAAATCTTACCGAAGCCGAAGCATATTGTTTTGACATCTCATCCAGGTCGTTCCGCGTCGAAACTTCTAAGCATTAACTGGGGAGCTAGTGACCCCATCAAACGAGGCCCCATTGTTGGTACATTGATCAACCAATCTCACCGCAATGTCATAGGGACTCACTCTGGCTCTTACTCAGTTTATCGAGCTTTAGCCGTTGCTTCTGGCTCACTCAAAGCTAGTCACCGCCCCGATTTTACCAACACATCGCCCGTTGTAGCCATCGGGCCTTATCCCAGTTGGAGTGATGCTAATCGCATTGTCTCCCTCGATCCTTTTGGTGCAATGGTGGGTGAAGCTTACGCAGATTTATATAAGCAAGGATACGACATTCGCCCGACGATTGCTGTTACTCAGGCACATATTAATATGCCAGAACTACAGGAAGCTGTGGCAAAAGGGCGTTTGTCAGTTGATGGCCAAATCCTCAAAATTGGTGGAAGCTTAGTTGTCACAAAGGTCGCAATTGACCCAGTTTGGCATCTACCAGGAATCGCTCAGCGATTGAATGTTTCCGAAAGCGACTTGCGTCAGGCCTTGTTTCAACAAACAGGTGGGATGTTCCCGGAATTAGTCACACGACCGGATTTAAAGGTATTCTTGCCGCCGATTGGTGGCATCACGATTTATATCATCGGCGATGTAGAAGCGATTACAGACCCTAAGCGACAGCTTTCTGTGCGGGTTCATGATGAATGCAATGGTTCAGATGTCTTTGGTTCTGATATCTGTACCTGTCGTCCTTATTTGGCACATGGCCTTGAGGTTTGTGTGGAAACAGCACAAGCAGGTGGTGCTGGTGTCTTAGTATACTCCCGCAAGGAAGGCCGCGCTTTGGGTGAGGTGACGAAGTTCCTGGTATATAATGCCCGCAAACGTCAGGAAGGTGGCGATAGCGCTGAAGCGTATTTTAACCGCACGGAATGTGTCGCAGGTGTCCAAGATATGCGCTTCCAAGAGTTAATGCCAGATGTACTACATTGGCTGGGAATCACGCGAATTGACCGCTTCGTTTCGATGAGCGATATGAAGTATAACGCGATCGTTCACTCTGGTATCCAAGTTATTGAAAGGATTGCGATTCCAGATGAATTGATTCCTGCAGATGCGCAAGTGGAAATTGCTGCTAAGCAAGCTGCTGGTTACTATACCCCAAATACTGTACCTGATGCGCTCGCTCTGGCTGCAATTAAAGGACGCGGTTTATCTGATTAGTCATGGTGTGGGTAATTCCCACAGGTAAAAGGACACAAATTTGAATACTTACGAACAACAGGCGATCGCTTACTTAAGAACGCCAGTAGCGATTCGAGAGCGATGCGATCGTCTTTTTTCTTTAGCTTGTGCTGATCAATTGCATTACTTTCGCTGTGATTTATCTCAACTAGATAAAGCAGCAAATTACGTCATCGAAGTAATGCGTGAAGAGTACCCCAATTTAAATATTCCTTTTCATAGTCGTTGGCGACATTTTGAGGTTGGGAATGTCCCACGTATTGCCGAACTAGAACAAAATTTATCAGGACTTACCCCCTTAGAAAAAGCCCAAACAAAGTTTGATTTGGCAATTGTCAGTGTCTTAATAGATGCTGGTGCTGGTGCAGATTGGCAGTATACCGAACAGCAAACAAAACTGGTTTTTTGCCGTTCTGAAGGCTTAGCTGTCGCTAGTTTTCGGATGTTCTGTCAAGGGGCTTTTTCCAGCAATCCGGAACGCCCTTTTCAAGTAGATTCCCAAGGACTTCAAGCCTTAACTTTAGATAAACTAGCTCAGGGATTTCAGGTAAGTAAGGACAATCCACTCCTAGGTTTAGAAGGTAGGCTGGAATTACTGCAACGCTTAGGACAATCCCTGACAAACTTACCTCAATTATTTGGTGAAGAAAACCCACGTCCGGGTAATTTAGTTAATTACTTACTCAGTAATCATTCTTTTCCCTACCCCCCAATATCTGCTAGTCAAGTATTGGACGCTATCTTAGAAGGATTAGACAATATTTGGCCAGGAAGACTTACTATAGCAGGTGTCAATCTAGGTGATGTTTGGCTACATTCTGCACTGATTGGCGATAATCCCACTGATGGATATGTGCCGTTTCACAAACTCTCTCAATGGTTAACTTACTCTCTTTTAGAGCCACTGCAAGAACTGGGTTTAGAGATTACTGGACTGGATGAACTTACAGGCTTACCAGAATATCGCAATGGTGGTTTGTGTCTGGATTTAGGATTACTGGAAATCAAGGATAAAGCTATCTTACAAGAGTCTCACTTACCCGGTTCAGAGGTAATTGTCGAGTGGCGATCGCTCACTGTCATTTTGTTAGACCAAATTGCCGAAACTATCCGACAAAAATTGCACCTCAGTGCTACTGATTTACCGCTGGTAAAAGTATTACAAGGCGGAACTTGGACTGCTGGACGCAGAATTGCCGCACAATTGAGAACAGGGGGTGTTCCCCCACTTCAAATTGAGAGCGATGGTACGGTATTTTAAAACTTGTCCCTTAATTATTTGTTATTTGTTGTTTGTTATTTGTTGTTTGTTGTTGGTGATTGGTGATTGGTCATTGGTGATTGGTCATTGATTATTAGTTAAGGACTAAGAACTAAGAACTAAGGACTAAGGACTAAGGACAAACAGCCAACAACCAACAACCAACAACCAACAACTAACAACCAACAACTAACAACCAACAACCAACAACTAACAACCAACAACCAACAACTAACAACCAACAACCAACAAATGACACCCCAAGTTACAGTAATTCACCATCCCTTTGTTCAGCACAAGCTGACGTTAATGCGTCAGTTTGATACCAGTACAGCAAAATTTCGCCAACTCTTGAAAGAAGTTGGAATGTTGTTGGCCTACGAAGTAACGCGAGATTTACCCCTCAAATACGAAGAAATCAAAACGCCACTCTCCCCAATGTTGGCGCCCATGATTGCTTCCGAAAAAAAGATGGTGGTTGTCTCAATTATGCGGGCAGGACAGGGACTTTTAGACGGTATTTTGGAACTAATGCCATCAGCGCGTGTCGGTCACATTGGATTGTACCGGGAACCAAGCACACTGATGGTGATTGAGTATTATTTAAAACTTCCTCATGATGTCGAACACAGAGATATTTTGATAGTTGACCCCATGCTAGCAACCGGAAATTCAGCAGTTGCAGCCGTTGATAGACTTAAGGAATTTAATCCTAGATCAATCAAATTTTTGTGCTTATTGGCAGCACCGGAAGGCATTAAGCACTTCCACGAACAACACCCAGATGTGCCAATTTATACAGCAGCAGTTGATGAAAAATTAGACGAGTATGGCTATATTTTGCCGGGACTTGGAGATGCAGGCGATCGCCTTTACGGAACCAAGTAACTGAATGTTAAAAAATATCTCCCATAACCAAAGCATTCTGCTGCTTGTAGCTGCAACAATGATTTGGGGAACAACCTTTCCTGTACTCAAAGATGCCATTACTAGCATCTCCCCAAGCGTGCTAATTTGTAGCCGATTTTTAGTAGCAGCAATAGCGTTTGTACCACTTTGCCGCAAGCTGAACAAGCAATTAGTGCGTGACGGTGTAATTTTGGGAGTTGTACTATTTGCCTCTTTTGCTACTCAAACAATAGGACTAGAGACTACCTCTGCCAACCGAGCAGCTTTTATCACAAGCTTGAATGTCATTTTAGTCCCAATATTAGCTTTAGCCCTTGGTAAATCTGTGTCAATGAGAGCCTTCCTCGCAGCAGGAATCGCCATTGCTGGGATTGGTGTAATGTCTTGGGAAGGTGGTTCCTTGGTGGTGGGTGATGTCTGGGTATTCGGTTGCGCTGTTAGTTATGCTATCTATATTTTGGCCCTAGAAGCCTTTGCGCTGAAGCATCAGGCGATAAAACTTACAGCAGTGCAACTTGTCGTTGTCGCTGTGCTAGGAATAGTTTGGGCAATTCCTGAATTTGTCGGGCAAATCACACAAATTGTCCCAAACTTAGGTGTAATTTTATACCTAGGATTGATAGGCACTGCAGCAACTATCTTGATTCAAGCAGTAGCACAACGCCATGTTTCAGCTACGCAGACCGCAGTAATTTATACACTTGAGCCAGTATTTGCCGCTGTTTTTTCCTTTTGGTTATTGGGAGAAAGTTTGGGAGTGCGAGGACTGCTTGGTGCTGGAATGGTCTTATTCGCAATGCTTTTTAGTCAGTTACCTCAACAGGTAGGAGAATAATTGATTGATTGCTAATTGCCTAGTTATTGTTCAACTTAAATACGGCAAGGGATCGCCCGTCAAACGAAGTGTTATGACGGGGATTTTGGAACAATTGAGGATTCTAAATAAGAAGTAGAGACAGTTTCTAACCCTAATATCTAGGGTAGTTTTGGAGACTCCACAAATTCAGGATCTGAACTTTCGGAAGCCTTTAAGACACCTTCCAATTTCAGTTTTTGGGAGGGTAATAGTTCTGTTGGTACCGGTTGAATAACTGGCTTTGGTTCTTCTACGGCTGTTGGTATATTACTGGGGATTGTTGATTTTTCCTCCGGTTCTGGCTTGATTTCTGGTTCCTGTGGTACGACAGTAGGCTCATTTGAGGGAGCTTTTACTTCCTCTAATTTTAGTTTTTGCGAGGGTAATGGTTCGGTTGGTACCGGTTTAATAACTGGCTTTGGCTCTTCTAAGGCTGTTGGTAGATTACTGGGGATTGTTGATTTTTCCTCCGGTTCTGGTTTGATTTCTGGTTCCTGTGGTACGACAGTTGGTATGGATGAGGGTTCGCTAACCGTTGCTGGACGTTGGAAGCGCTTCAAGAAATTAGCAAATGTTGGTTTATCTTTCTTTTTGGCTTCCTGGGGTGCTGCTTTTTCTGTAGGAGTTGATGCTTCAACTTCAGGTGTTACGGATTTCTCCGCTTCTGCTGTCTCGTCTGATTTTTCAGGAACTACTACAGGTGCTTCGGTAGAGGGAACTTCAGATGAGCCTCGCAAGCGCTTCAAGAAATTAGCAAAGCTTGGTTTATCTTTCTTTTTGGTTTCCTGGGATGCTGCTTTTTCTGTAGGAGTTGATGCTTCAACTTCAGGTGTTACCGATTTCTCCGCTTCTGCTGTCTTTTCTGATTTTTCAGGAACTACTACAGGTGCTTCGGTAGAGGGAACTTCAGTTGAAGGTTGGAAGCGATTAAAGTCGTCACCAGATTTGGGTAAATCTTTCTGTTTTGCTTCTGTATCGGTTGTTTGTGCTTCTGGTGTCGCTGGTTCAGAAGTTGGTTCTTCTTCCACAGGAGGTGTAACAGACGGTATCTCCGCTGGGGAAGGGGTAGGAGTCGGCTGAAGCTTGTAGTTTTGCTCTACAATGCCACGAGCAGCAAGAGCAGAGATTTCACCGCGCACAAGTTTAGAAAGGGTGTCTTTACCTTTCGGCTCGTAGTTAATCAGCCGCACTGTGTTGTTGAAGACATTTTTTACAGGATTGCCCTGTTCGTCAAGAAACTCAAGTTTTACCCAGTTCTTACCCGGTTTAAACCCTTTGAGATAAACTGGCTGCCAGCGATCGAGAACAAAACTTTCACCGTTTACGGTGGCGCGAATTCGCCAGTCGGCAATCTCGTCTTCAGGGTTTTCCTGAGCAACAAGATGCAGTGGGGCGTTAGTTAGGTAAAAGTCGAGCATAATTGGCTCGGCTCCATAACTGCCTGTGGGACGACTATAAGTTAGCAGTGGCTGGGCTGGATCAGGGTTGTTATCGGTAGTTTTGGTAAAGATGTGAAATGTTGTCTGAGCGTAGGCTCCTTCGTTTTTGAAGCTCTCATGCCAAGGGCTAGATGCGAAAACCCGCAAAGTGTGAGTACCTGGTTCTAAGTCTGGGAAGACTAAGGGCTGGTTTAGGTCATAAACCATTGTGTAAGGTTGGTTGTCCAGGATGACCTCAAGATGAGGGCCCATTCCTAGTTCTGGGTCTTGAAAGATTGGTAAATCCTGAACCTGCAGTTTCGCAGATACTTTTGTATCTTGGAAAACTTCATCAGGGCTGGGACTGAGGATAGTGACTTGAGGCTGGTAAGCTTCTAAGCTTTGGCTCAGTTGTTGAATTACTTTTGGCGGTGCTACTTCTGAGAGTTGCCCTGCGATCTTAGTTTTAGCTGCATTTTCGGCGTTACTTAGCTGGGGTGTCTCAATGCTATCGCCCCCACAACCCACCATCCCCACAGTCAAAATCGCTGCCATTACGAAGGAAACAATTCCTCTTACTGTTACCAATCGGCGATTCTTAGCCAACACGCAATCTCCTTTTGCCATCAGACTTCCATCTTAACCGAAGCTCTCTTTAGGCATTTTGACATACTCCTCAATTTGAGTAGTTAGCTTGGCTATAACGCAGTTTGTCCTTTTTCACTGTTCATTAGATGATTCTTAATATTTAGTTTTATCAAATTTATGGCGACTTCTATTGACTTTTTCGATGGCGCTGGCGAATTGTAAGCCAAAGTAGAGCTTGATTTGCTCAAATTTGAATTATTGTTAAGTGCTTTCCAAGACTTTGTAATCGTAGTCCTATCATCTTCTAAAGAAGGTATTCCCTTTGATTAATTGAAACAAGGGTAACTCCCTGGGAAAGCCGCCAGTCATTGGCGATCCTTTCTCTCAATTAAAATCAAACTCCCCTTGGGGTATTTCTCGTTCCTTGTCTAGAGAGGAGATTCCTCATGACAATTAGCCCTCCTGAGCGAGAGGCGAAAGTTAGGGTTGTTGTCGATAAAGATCCGGTACCAACTTCTACCGAGAAGTGGGGAAAGCCAGGTCACTTCGACCGCACTCTGGCTAGAGGCCCAAAAACCACAACCTGGATTTGGAACCTCCACGCTAACGCTCACGATTTCGATACTCATACCAGTGACCTAGAAGACGTATCTCGTAAGATATTCAGTGCTCACTTTGGTCATTTGGCCGTCATCTTTGTCTGGCTGAGCGGCATGTATTTTCATGGCGCACGCTTTTCTAACTATGAGTCTTGGCTGGCAGATCCTTTAAGCATCAAGCCCAGCGCTCAAGTTGTTTGGCCAATTGTTGGCCAAGGTATTTTGAATGGGGATGTCGGTGGTGGATTCCACGGCATTCAGATCACTTCTGGATTCTTCCAGATTTGGCGAGCTTCTGGTTACACAAACACTTACCAGCTATACTGCACAGCGATTGGCGGTCTAGTAATGGCAGCTTTGATGCTGTTTGCTGGTTGGTTCCACTACCACAAGCGGGCCCCAAAACTGGAATGGTTCCAAAACGCGGAATCGATGATGAACCATCACCTAGCCGGCCTACTCGGTTGTGGCTGCTTGGGTTGGGCTGGTCATCAGATCCACGTTTCTCTGCCAATTAACAAGCTGTTGGATGCGGGAGTGGCTGCGAAAGACATTCCTTTACCCCACGAGTTCATCTTGAACAGCAGCTTGATGGCAGAACTTTATCCCAGTTTTGCCCAAGGGTTGAAGCCATTCTTTACTTTGAATTGGGGTCAGTATGCTGACTTCCTAACCTTCAAAGGTGGTTTGAACCCAACCACAGGTGGATTGTGGTTGTCAGATACTGCTCACCATCACTTGGCACTAGCAGTTCTGTTCATCGTTGCTGGTCATATGTACCGGACTAACTGGGGCATTGGTCACAGCATGAAGGAAATTCTAGAGAACCACAAAGGACCCTTCACAGGTGAAGGTCACAAAGGTCTCTATGAAACCCTGACCACTTCTTGGCATGCCCAGCTAGCAATTAACCTTGCTGTGCTCGGTTCGCTGACCATCGTCGTGGCTCACCACATGTACGCGATGCCTCCTTATCCGTACATTGCTACCGATTACGCGACTCAGTTGTCCATCTTCACTCACCATATGTGGATTGGGGCATTCTGTATCGTCGGTGGTGCTGCCCACGGAGCCATCTATATGGTGCGGGACTATGACCCAGCAATGAACCAAAATAACTTGCTGGATCGGGTAATCCGTCACCGTGATGCGATCATCTCTCACCTGAACTGGGTTTGCATATTCCTAGGCTTCCACAGCTTCGGTCTGTACGTTCATAACGACACGATGCGGGCTTTTGGTCGTCCTCAAGATATGTTCTCGGATACAGGAATTCAGCTGCAACCAGTGTTTGCTCAGTGGGTGCAAAACATACATGCCTTGGCACCTGGAAACACAGCTCCCAATGCGCTAGAACCTGTTAGCTATGCATTTGGTGGCGGCATTCTGGCTGTCGGCGGCAAGGTGGCAATGATGCCAATCGCACTGGGGACGGCGGACTTTATGGTTCACCACATCCATGCTTTTACCATCCACGTCACCGTTCTGATTCTGCTTAAGGGCGTGCTGTTTGCTCGTGGCTCTCGTCTGGTTCCAGACAAAGCTAACTTGGGCTTCCGCTTCCCTTGCGACGGTCCAGGTCGCGGCGGTACCTGCCAGGTATCTGGTTGGGATCACGTGTTCCTCGGTCTGTTCTGGATGTACAACTGTATCTCCATTGTGATTTTCCACTTTAGTTGGAAAATGCAATCAGATGTCTGGGGTACGGTAGCATCAGATGGCACAGTGTCCCACATTGCTGGTGGCAACTTTGCAACAAGTGCTATCACAATTAACGGTTGGCTACGTGACTTCTTGTGGGCGCAAGCTTCCCAAGTAATCACATCCTACGGAACAGCCCTTTCAGCCTACGGCTTGCTGTTCCTGGGCGCTCACTTCGTGTGGGCATTCAGCCTGATGTTCCTGTTCAGCGGTCGCGGCTACTGGCAAGAACTAATCGAATCAATTGTTTGGGCACATAATAAATTGAAAGTGGCCCCATCAATTCAGCCTCGCGCTCTGAGTATTATTCAGGGTCGGGCTGTGGGGGTAGCTCACTACCTCCTGGGAGGAATCGTTACCACATGGGCGTTCTTCCTAGCGCGAATTATCTCAATCGGATAATCGCTTTTTGAATCGATACCAAATTTAAAGTGGGACACACTTTTACGTGTCTTGCCTGTCGAGACCCAATCAAACCTGGAACCAAGGTTCCAGGGGGTCGCTCAGACAGAAAGTGAGCAGCAGTATTGCATCAGCCTCATGTGTCAGCGAGGAGGATTTCCTAAGACAGATGGCAACAAAATTTCCCAAATTTAGCCAAGACCTCGCTCAAGATCCGACAACACGTCGAATCTGGTACGGGATTGCCACGGCTCACGACTTTGAAAGCCACGATGGCATGACGGAGGAAAATCTTTATCAAAAGATTTTTGCTTCTCACTTCGGTCATCTCGCAATCATTTTCCTGTGGACCTCTGGTCTCCTGTTCCACGTAGCGTGGCAAGGTAACTTTGAGCAGTGGATTAAAGATCCCCTAAATATCCGTCCCATCGCCCACGCGATTTGGGACCCCCAATTCGGTGCGCCAGCAGTAGATGCTTTCACCCAAGCTGGTGCCGCTAACCCGGTAAATATTGCTTACTCAGGTGTCTACCACTGGTGGTACACCCAAGGGATACGGACGAACGGTGACCTGTATAGCGGTGCATTGTTCCTCCTGTTCTTGTCAGCAATCTTCTTATTCGCAGGTTGGCTACACTTACAGCCTAAGTTCCGTCCCAGCTTGTCTTGGTTCAAGAGTGCAGAACACCGCCTAAACCACCACTTGGCTGGTCTGTTCGGTGTCAGCTCCTTGGCTTGGGCAGGTCACTTGATTCACGTCGCTATCCCCGAATCTCGCGGACAGCATGTGGGTTGGGATAACTTCCTCTCGGTGAAGCCTCACCCGGCTGGCTTGACTCCATTCTTCACCGGTAACTGGGGTGTCTATGCCCAGAACCCGGATACAGCAGGGCACCTGTTTGGCACCTCCCAAGGTGCAGGTACAGCGATTCTGACTTTCTTGGGTGGCTTCCATCCCCAGACTGAATCCCTGTGGTTGACGGACATGGCCCATCACCACTTGGCGATCGCCGTACTGTTCATCGTTGCCGGTCATATGTACCGTACCAACTTCGGAATTGGCCACAGCATTAAAGAAATGCTGAACTCCAAGTCCGGTCTGGTTGGCGGGAAGAGTGAAGGTCAGTTCAACCTGCCTCACCAAGGCCTGTACGACACCATGAACAACTCCCTGCACTTCCAGTTGGCTTTTGCCCTGGCAGCTCTGGGTGTTATTACCTCCCTGGTGGCGCAGCATATGTATTCGCTGCCTCCTTATGCCTTCATGGCTAAGGACTTCACCACCCAAGCGGCGCTCTACACCCACCACCAGTACATTGCTGGTTTCCTCATGGTTGGTGCATTCGCCCACGGTGCAATTTTCTTGATTCGGGACTACGACCCTGAGCAAAACAAAGGGAACGTCTTGGATCGAGTTCTGCGCCACAAAGAAGCGATCATCTCTCACCTATCTTGGGTTTCTCTTTTCCTTGGCTTCCATACCCTAGGTATATACGTCCATAACGACGTTGTAGTTGCCTTCGGTACGCCTGAAAAGCAAATCCTGATTGAGCCAGTGTTCGCTCAGTTCATCCAGGCTGCTCAAGGTAAGGCGCTCTATGGCATGGACGTTCTGCTGTCGAATCCCGACAGTATCGCGACCACAGCTTGGCCTAACGCTGGCAATATCTGGTTACCGGGCTGGCTTGATGCCATTAATTCTGGCACCAACTCTTTGTTCCTCACCATTGGCCCTGGCGATTTCCTGGTTCACCACGCGATCGCTCTTGGTCTGCACACCACCACCTTGATTCTTGTCAAGGGTGCGTTGGATGCTCGTGGTTCTAAGCTGATGCCGGATAAGAAAGACTTCGGCTATGCTTTCCCCTGCGACGGTCCCGGCCGTGGCGGTACATGCGACATCTCCGCTTGGGATTCCTTCTACCTCGCCATGTTCTGGATGCTCAACACTATTGGTTGGGTAACCTTCTACTGGCACTGGAAGCACCTCGGTGTTTGGCAAGGCAACGTTGCTCAGTTCAATGAGTCTTCTACTTACCTCATGGGCTGGCTACGTGACTACCTCTGGCTGTATTCCTCTCAGTTGATCAACGGGTACAACCCCTACGGCACAAGTAACCTGGCGGTCTGGTCCTGGATGTTCCTCTTCGGACACCTGGTTTGGGCAACCGGCTTCATGTTCCTGATTAGCTGGCGCGGTTACTGGCAAGAGTTAATCGAAACTCTGGTTTGGGCACACGAGCGCACTCCTTTGGCGAACCTGATTCGCTGGAAGGACAAGCCAGTTGCTCTCTCCATTGTCCAAGCTCGTGTTGTTGGTCTAGCTCACTTCACTGTTGGCTACGTCCTCACCTACGCAGCTTTCGTGATTGCCTCTACTGCTGGTAAGTTTGGCTAATTTCTGCTGAACCTGGCCTTGTAGGTAATTAAACAAAATCCCCTACCTTCGGGTGGGGGATTTTTTATTATCTATTTTGATTTTTTCTGCGATTATCCTGTTCTTCAAACCTCATACAGGGAAATAATAAAGAGAGACTCAAGAATTTAAGCGTGTCTAAACTATCTCTAAATTGGAACAATGAAGCTTATGTATCTCTGCATCTAGTTCAAAAAATGCTTGAGCTAGCGGGTCTACCCTCAAAGAGTGGCTATTCTCACTGGATTCCAGAGTTTAAGGTTAAAGTCCCCAAACTTAGGGCAAAAGGTAAGCTAGTGGAGACTGAAAAAGAGGTTGATTTCTTAGTAGAAGACTTGAGTAGGTATATCAACTTTTTAGTTGAGGTTAAGACAGCTAATACTCAAATTGATGATGATGCTCGTGTTCAATTGGAAAAGTATTTGAAATACTCAAATACAAGATTTGGCGTACTGATTGATCCATTTTTAGTTGAAATATACGAATACACACAATGGAAAATAAGGCTAAGGTGTAAATACGATATTGCAGATCCAGAGAAAGTTCAGCCACTAGCAGATTTCCTTAGAAGCTTTTTGGACAAAATTAAAATGCGTACAATTGCGATTCACACATCCAAGGGAGGAGTTGGGAAAACAACTCTAGTAGTCAATCTTGCCTATGAACTTGCCAAGCAGGGTAATAGAGTTTTAGTTATTGACTTGGATGATCAAGCCAATGCTAGCTTATCCTTGGGAGTTAACTTTGCTGATAAATTTGACAATGCTTCTAGTTTGCAAGAGTTTGAGCAAATTTTAGATTTATTCAAGGATAGAAAAGAAGTTGTAGAGTTTTTGAAAGACTACGATGTCCCAAACTTTGACTACAAACAATACATACACCCCTCAACACTCAACCAGATTATAAATAAGATTGGCTGCCCTGGAAAAGTAGATGTTTTACCTAGTAGCTATAAAACAACAGATGCTGCTCTTGCCAATTTGGGTGGGATTCGTGAAAAGCGCCTTGACAAGGCGTTGCGACAATCTAATATGGCTAACGATTATGATTATGTAGTTATTGATACCCCTCCAAGCGCTACTACTATCGCTAATAACGGGCTATATGCAGCACAATATTTGGTTATACCATCCCAAATGGAGTATCTTTCAGTTTATGGTATTAGAACTCCAATTAAACGTGCTAGAGAAGTTCAGGAGGAGAATTCAAAACGGGGAGTGATTATTGGAATTGTACCCATGATGATTGAAAGAAATGTCAGGCTTCATACTACGATTAAGCAGTTAGTACAGCAGACATTTGCAGGTATGACAATTTTACAAGAAATCAAGCGAACTACTGCTGTTGGACAGGCATCTAAGGCACGTCAGCCTCTTTCTTTATATGCAGAACAGAATAATGGAGCAGGTGAGGTGGCAAAGCAATTTTCAGATTTAACTACTGACATAGTTTCAAGAATAAATCAGATTGAAAGTTCTGTAGGAATGTAAGAATGACAAAACTATACAAAGGAATTGAGAGTCAACCTAGTCTGGTGGTTTTAAATCAGATAGAAGTCTCTCAAGAAACTTCTGGGACTTCAAAGTATATTCTGAAAAAGGTCTCCGAAAATTTTAAAGAATGGGGATTTAACTTTTCTCTGCCAATAGTTTGTATTACCAATGAAGAAGATAAGTATCATTTGCTAACTGGTCTACCAATTTATGAAGCAGCAAAGAATGCGGAAATTACTCGACTTTGGGTATTTATTGTTGCAGCAAAGCAACCAGAGGCAGAAAAGGTTATTGAACAAGCTCTTTTGCAGTCAAAGCTAAATGAAAGAGTAGTAGAGCCTCAAGACGTTACAGAGTTTCTAGAATTTCTTAATGATAAGAAATCTGACCTCATCTCAATTCCTGGAGTTAAGGAGGGGTATGCAAAGCTAATTAAAGATAAACGTGATTACACTTCTCTGGAAGATATGCAGAAGAAGCTTGGACCTAAACGGTCTTTGACATGGCTCAGAGCATATAAGCAAAGGAAAAGCTGAAATCAACGGGGTGGGCCTATTGCCTACCCTCTACCTAGCAGTAAGGACAAGCGATAGCGAAACGAGAAGAGCAAAGCGCTGATTGCCTTCGGCACTGCGCTTTGCGCAATCGCCTACTCCTCCAGAATCTCCACCAAGTCTTCAATCATCACATCAAAGGTTCGAGCCAACCTGTGTATAGCAGTAAAATCAACCATTGCCATTCCAGGTGAACGAGCATAGTGTCTTACTGTGCTATAAACCAGCCCAGAGCGCTCAGAAACTTCTTTGAGTGTCCATCCCTTTTCATCTGCAAATTCTCTGATTCGCAACCTCACTAAGCCCATTATTACTTGACAAACGATGAGATTATATCGTTTAATGAGATGTATTCAAATATAAAGCGATCACCCCCCCAGTCTAGCAACTCAAGGGCGATCGCCAAAAGCTCCCTCAAATAGGAAAACCTACATAGGAGATAATTTCTATGGTATCAGCAAGAATAGCAAAAACGCCCGCCATCACCCAATCAAAAATCAATCAGCAGCTCGCCTATTCCTCCAGAATCTCCACCAAGTCTTCAATCATCACATCAAAGGTGCGAGCCAATCTGTGGATGTAGGCGAAATTAACGGTTGTCATCCCTGGACACTGGGCATAGTTCCTAATTGTGCTATAGCCTACGCCAGAACGATCAGAAACTTCTTTTAGTGTCCATCCTTTCTGTGCAGCAAACTCGCGAATCCGCAATCTTACTAGGCCCTTGTTCATCTTGACAAATGACAATGTGCTGTCGTTTAATATTTTTATCGGAAAAAGCGATCGCCCTCCCAGTCTCGCAAACTCAAGGATGATCGCCAAAAGCTCCCTTAAATAGGAAAACCTACATAGGAGGTACTTTCTATGGTATCAGCATCTAAAGCAAAAAAGCCCGTCATCACCCAATCAAAAATTAATCATAAGTCGCCAGTACTGCATCCGCTAGCGCGATTCGTCACAGAAGAGACAGCAGCTTTCCTGTTTAATCTCAAACCAGAAGAAATTTATCGCATTGATTGCTGGCGACATATGGTTTATGTTCACGGTAAAGGTGTGAGTAAGTTTGTGAGCTATGCTGACTTTCCACCGATAATAGGGGTAGAGATTCCGACAACTCAAGATTTTGTGCGTTGGCGTAAGCGTTGGAGAAGCCACTGGAAAAAGTACCAAGCACCTTCATTTTGGACACACTTCTACCAACAGCAGTTTCAGAAAGCGGACTGTGAAACAAACTTGCTGACTATGGGAAAATTAGTCGCCATCATTAAACCATTGTTGCCACAAACAGCAGTCGAGCAACTGCGAGAAACTTACAAGCAACAGCAATACTACTGGGCAAACTTTTAAAATGAATGGGCAATAGCGAAGTGAGAATAGCGTTTGCGTAACATAGCGCAGATCGCGTAAATTGGCAGACAATTAAGTAGTTGACAACAGAAGCGTCATGAGTTGGTTTGCAAGCGCGATTATTGCAGGAATAACATCTTTTACTGCGACCAACATTGATGACATTGTAATTTTGATGCTCTTCTTCGCGCAGGTAAATAAAACCTTCCGTCATCGGCATATCATTGTTGGTCAGTACTTGGGTTTTATTGCGCTGATCATTGCCAGTTTACCTGGTTACTTTGGCGGCTTAATCGTACCGAGAGCCTGGATTGGAATACTAGGTTTAGTTCCCATCGCTATTGGTATCAGTCGTCTCGTAAAGCAGCAAGAAGATGAAGAGGAAGTACAGGCAGTTTCAGATGGAATTGATACTTCAAAAACCAATACATCTATTTTAAGTTCAACCTTAGCTAGTCTTTTTTCTCCCCAAACTTTTAACGTTGCAGCCGTAACTTTTGCCAATGGTGGAGACAATATCGGTATCTATGTACCGTTGTTTGCTAGTAGTGACCTAGCTAGTTTGGGAGTAATTTTGAGTGTCTTTTTTTTGCTCATAGCAGTTTGGTGCTACCTGGCTTACCTCTTAACCCGTCAGCCGACTATCGCTCCTGTTTTAACTCGTTATGGTAACGCAATAGTTCCCTTTGTCTTGATTGGTTTAGGGATTTACATTTTGATTGAAAGCGGTACTTATCGATTATTTCCCCAGTTGTAAATAGCTAATTCAGGATGTTTACTCCTTCACAACTTCAACTAAATCCTCAATCATCACATCAAAAGTACGAGCTAACTTCTGTATGGAAATGAAGTCAATGGTTGACATCCCAGGACAGCGTGCATAGTGCCTCACGGTACTGTAAATCACTCCAGAACGATCAGAAACTTCTTTGAGTGTCCAGCCTTTCTCTTGAGCTAGTTCTCTAACCTTCAGCCTGACTAACCCCATACTTGACAAATGATGGTACTATATCGTTTAATATTTTTATCCAAAAAGCGATCGCCCTTCCAGTGTCGAAAACTCAAGGGCGATAGCGAAGCGCTGCTGCGTTAGCGGAGCGGCTCTGAAAGAGCTAGCGCAGATCGCCAAAAGCTCCATTAAATAGGAAAACCTACATAGGAGGCACTTTCTATGATATCAGCATCTGGGCCAAAAAAGCCCGTCATCACCCAATCAAAAATCAATCATAAGTCTGGAGTACTCCATCCCCTAGCGAGATTCGTCACAGAAGAGACAGCAGCTTTCCTGTTTGATATCAAGCCAGAAGAGATTTATCGCATCGATTGCTGGCGACACGTAGTATACGTTCACGCAAAAGGTGTGAGTAAGTTTGTTAGCTATGCTGATTTTCCGCCAATAATAGGGGTAGAAATTCCCACAACTCAAGATTTTGTGCGTTGGCGTAAGCGTTGGAGAAATCACTCTCAAAAGTACCAAGCACCTTCATTTTGGACACACTTCTACCAACAGCAGTTTCAGAAAGCGGACTGTGAAACAAACTTGCTGACTATGGGAAAATTAGTCGCCATCATTAAACCATTGTTACTACAAGTAGCAGTGGAGCAACTTCGAGAAGTTTACAAACAACAGCAGTACTACTGGGCAAACTTTTAATAACTAAGAAAAAACCCCACTCAAAGGTAGGGTATTTTCTATGATTTAAAGCGGCTTTGTGACTTCAAAAAAAAGACCTAAAATGATACCAGAATTAGGCGTCGCTTTCAATGTGGATAAACAACAGACCCATGACAACAAGAGGCATGAGCCAGGTAACTAAAGGAATCAGAATCCAAGGTAAGAAAGAAGCGGCGTAGGAACCTGTCATATCAAAATCTCCTATCTAAAGTTACAGGGTTGCAAGACGGATATTACTGCTTGAACACAAGCTAGCAATGTCTTAAGTATTGTTGACAATCCCACGCAGAATGGCATCTACAATGTCAAAATTTTCCAGTAGGAAATAGGCAACAAAAGCACCAGCAGTCGCTCCAACGAAGAAGCCACCAGTCAATTGACTCCAACCTTCAGCCGTTTTCAGTTCTGCAGGAGTATTGGGATTTTGAACTTCAAAGTCACCGCCCTCTTTGAAAGAGACAATACCATAAGCAGACATGGCAGCAGTGGCGATCAGAATTAAACCAATAGCAGAAATCAATCCGCCTAAATTCGCTGCTTTAGAGTAATCTCGCAATGGGCCAAGCACAGTCCAAGGGCCCACCAGGAAATAACCATGAGCTAAACCAATTTCGATCCCCCGAACTAAGGGAGATACATTTCTGCGGTAGGCTGGCAGATTATTGATGAAAGCCTTGACTATTGGAGAACTATTGATCGGTGTCTCTAGGTTACCAATGAAAGGGTCACCGTGACTGGGTTGAATAAGCTCTGCATTTCTTGCGTCGGCCATGCTTAATGTCCTTTTTTTTCTGAAAGTTTACAGAAGAACTTTAGATCACATTTTAAGCATGGAGGTGTTACCCAAAGACAGATTCCGCTGTGACCTTTAAAAAAGTTCATTAAATCGGCTTATTCTCAGCTTTTTCGTAAAAATTCACAAAAAAGCCCAGTTTTTTGATACGATTTGTAACAGCACAGGGAAAGTGAACTTATAGCCATGCTCTTAAGCAAGCGCTAGCAAAGTAGCGCCTAAGATGTATCTCTTCCCCCAGTCCCCTATCAAAAGTTAAAACGGAATATCGTCATCATCGAAGTCAGGGGGAGGGAAATCACTAGGTTTAGTTTTAGTTATATCTGGCATCATTTGCATATCGATCCAGCGCTTAGCAAAATGAAGCGCCTCTTCTTCTGTCTTAGCATTATGAACAGGAATCACACAGTCTCCTGCAGCACTCCAAACCTGCACGCAGAAGACTGGCCTTGCTTCAATAATCCAACCCCGATAAATTTCTGCTGAATTCATTGCTGTCACTCGCGCCTGTGAGCAAGCCGTCGGCTACCAATCAACCGTAGCACGCCCTTGATTTTTTAGAAGTGTGTTTTGCAAAGGTTTGTATAGTATTTATTGGAAAAGGCAATTTTCAGATTAATTCTATGAAGCAGCTCCTCAGTCAACTATACAACCGAAGCAAATTCCTTCAAAGCCTGATTCTACCGCTGTTATTAATCATTTTGGCCAGCGGATTAGTTGCAGCACCGGCAAACGCCATCGGTGTATATCAAATGCCAAAAGTCAGCGCCGGTGAACCAATTTGGGTTCTTGATAAAGCAGAAGTTCTCAGCCGACTCAACGAAGGTAAGCTGAGTAACACTCTCGATGACTTAGCGAAAAAAACAGGCAAAGAAGTCAGGATGGTGACAATCCACCGCTTAGACTACGGTGAGACAACAGAAAGTTTCACAAATGCGCTGTTTGAAAAATGGTTCCCGACAGCAGAAGCCCAAGCTAACCAAATTTTGCTGGTACTTGATACCGTCACCAATACCACAGCTATTCGCACCGGAGAAACCGTCAAGTCAATTCTCGCTGACGACATCGCCAAAAGCGTGGCTTCCGAAACCGTAACTGTGCCAATCCGTGATGGGAACAAATACAATCAAGCTTTCTCAGATGCAAGCGATCGCCTAGTAGCTGTACTATCGGGTAATCCCGACCCCGGCCCACCAGTCGTAGAAGAAAATATTCAAGTTGCTAGCACCTTTAAGAAAGCCGAAGAAACAGACACCAAAAATTCCACAGTCTGGGTTGTTGTCATCTTGGTTATCGCCACGGTAGTTCCCATGGCTACCTACTTCCTCTATCAAGGCTTCTCAGGCTAATCCTGAACATACTCTTGACCGTTAATAAGAGCAAACTCAGCCCGAACAAACTCCCGTCCCAAATAGGCCGCGTGGTCAAACATTGTGACTGGACAGGGCTGAGTTTCCTCAAAAATAACAACACAAAGTTCCTTTGCAGTTCTACCAGGAAACAAAGTACATTGAGTCCTTTCTACCTTACCCTTTGCTGGTATTACCTTACCTGTTTCTGGGTCAATGGCTAAACCACGCTCATCAATTACATTTGTGAAATGCTTGGCACAAATAATCTTGGCCTCCCGATCCAGGTAGATAATAAAATATCCGCCTGGATCGAGGTCTAGATGACGCTTCGAGAGTTTGTCATCAATTGCACTTAGGGATTCTGCTGTTTGATTCATGTTATCTCATACTGATGTTTTCAAACTGAATGTTCTGGTGAACTTACACCATAAACAGACCTAATCTTAACCGAAGAACTGTTGTTAACAAACATGGTAGAGCAAGCATCTTGCTTGCTGATGACCTATATAACTTGTAAAGTAAGCATCTTGCTTGCTGCTGATATGTAACTGACAGGCGGTCAGACTATCCTACCTTGTACGTTTGAACACAACTGGGTATAAGATTAAATGTAAATATTAATTTCCCGTTTGCTAAAAGGTAAATCCTGATTAATTGCGTCAATTTCATCCTGTTCCATTTCATTGATCTCATCGATGTAATTACGCAAAATTTGAGTAAAACGTCCGTTATAAAATCGGTGCAAACTATGATTAGCAGTTGCTGGGAAACCGCGACGTTTCTTGTGGCGTCCACCAGCACCGGGGTCAAACATTTGAATGCCATTGGCAATTCCCCACTCAATCGGACTATAGTAGCAAGCATCAAAATGTAGGTTATCAAATTCTTCAAAACAACCCCAATAACGCCCATAGAGTTGGTCACCCTTGTTGATGCAAAACGACATTCCCAGGGGATGTTGATCATCGCCCTCCCGATAAGCAGCAACCAAAAACACGCGATCGCTGTAGTTAGGATATAACTGCTCAAAAAACTTGCGGGTGAGATACTTACTACCCCACATAAACTTGTCACAGGTGCTGCTGTAGAAGCCGTAAATCAACCCAAACATGGATTTAGGGATGTTATCACCCTTGAAGACTTCCAGGCGCAATCCTGCTTGGGAAACCCCTGCACGTTCCCGTTTAATATTGCGGCGCTGATTGGCATTAAAGACATTTAGGTAATCATCAAAGCTGTTAAAGCCATTGTTTTGCCAAATGTAACTGTGGTGTAGCCAGCTAGTGAAACCGTGGCGTTCAAGGATTGGTCGCCATTGGGGGTCAACAAACAGGAAATGACAGCCAGAAAGACGATGGCGATCGCAAAAATGGTCAATCGCACTTACCATGATTTCTGTCAGCTCATCTTCATCTTCTCCCGGTGCGATCAAGAAACGATAACCAGTAGCAGGGGTAAACGGCGTCATCCCCAAAAGTTTAGGATAATAACGGATGTTTAACCTATGAGCTAAATCGGCCCATTGATGGTCAAAAACAAACTCTCCGTAACTGTGACCTTTAATGTAGAGAGGTGCTGCAGCAATTAGCTGTTGGTTTCGCCAAACTGTTAAGTGATTGGGTAACCAACCTGTTTTTGCAGTAGCGCTACCAGAAGTTTCAAGATTGTTCAACCACTCCCATTCTAGGAAAGGAGTCTTCAGAGGTTGGGCCAGAAAATCCCACTCTGCTTGGGGAATATCAGCGATTTGGTTAATCCAAGTGAGCTCATAGTCAGGCTGGAGTTGTTGAACCATTGGGAAAATCCAGGATAAAAAGTGATTGAAATACCGCATTCTCAGCAGGAGCGCAGATTGACATCCTCCCCGGCGTGAACGCACGGGGATTCCAAAGATTACTCTTTGGACTTTCTCTTTCCGCGACTCGGCTTACATTGAGGAGTTTCCGGGCTTCGCCCCGCTTCGCTAACACCAATGCAGAGGTCGATGTCTCCAGAGACGTTTAACGTTCCCGTGTGCCCCACGGTACGAATGCGTTGCATGGTGAGCGAAGCGAGGCAAAGTGCTAACTCAAGTATGTTAATGGCTGCATTCCAGTCTCGGTCTAGTACAAACCCACAATGATGACAACGATGTGTTCTTTGACTCAAAGACTTCTTGATGACTTTCCCACAGTTGGAACAGTTTTGAGAAGTGTAGTGGGGTGGAACAGCAACTGTCACCACTCCAAACACCTTGCCAAAATACTCCAACCAGTCTCGGAAAGCCGACCATGCAGCATCAGATATAGACTTAGCCAGTTTTCTATTTCTGACCATATTTCGCACCATCAAGTCCGTGCGGCGAAGACGCCGCCCCGCTTCGCTAACGTAGGCAACCAAGTCGCTAGACTGGACTACGCATCTTGCCAACTTCACGGCAAAATCTTTACGCTGCCTGCTTACCTTAAGGTGCTTTCTACTCAGGCGATTTCTCGCTTTGGCTCTATTTTTCGAGCCTTTAGTTGTGCGAGAAAGTCTGCGATTAAGACGCTTGAGCGACTTTTCGGACTTTCTCAAATGACGGGGGTTTTCAACTGTCTGTCCGTTGGAGTCGGTGTAGAAGTGGGTCAAGCCAACATCCAGACCGATGGTTTTTCCTGTTGGCTCTCGCTTCTCAATCCGTTCTTGGTCAAGACAAAACTGGACATAATACCCGTCAGCTCGACGAACAACGCGAACTCGCTTAATCTGATTCAACTGATAAAAGTGCAGGTCACGAGTTCCCCACATCTTGAAACTTCCGGCTTCAAACCCATCGGTGAATGTGATAGTTCGCCTATCTTCCGAAAGCTTCCATCCTGTTGTCTTATATTCAACAGAGCCGTGAGTTTGATGCTTCTTAAAACGTGGGAATCCTTTCTTCCCCGGTTTACCCTTTTTGCAGTTGTCGTAGAATCGAGCAATTGCAGACCAAGCTCGTTCAGCAGATGCTTGTCTAGCTTGGGAATTAAGTTTGCAGGCGTTGGGAAACTCCTTGCCGAGAACAGCGCAATACGCACTCAACTCGTACTTGCCGATTCCTTTGTTGTCCATCCAGTATCTGATGCAAGAATTGCGAACAAAACGAGCAGTACGAATGGCTTCATCGAGCCGCTCATACTGTTCTTTTGCTCCCTCAAGTTTTGCCTCAAATACAAGCATGATTACGCTGGCACAACTGTCGTAAGTATAGCACAGTTAAAGAAAGCCGTCCTAGAAGGACGGGGCTTTAAACCCATTTCTTTGGTAATCATGCTACTGGGAAAGACTGTTTTTAGGTTAATCTAACTTCACAAATCTTGCAGCCGATAGTGAAGAAATACCTCTTGTTCAATAGTCTCAACACTCAGAAGTTGCAGACACCGTGCAGAGTTAAATAAAAAACCCTCTCCTTCCACTGGTGTTGGGGCCCTCTCGCCGCCTAAAATTAAAGGGCAAACTGTCAGCCAAAACTCATCAATTAAATCAGCAGCCAGTAGCGAAGCCACCAACTCACCGCCACCTAAAATGCTTAAGCGTTGGATACCTAGCTTAGTTAGCTGGCAAAAAGCATCACTCCAATCAAGTTTATCTGCGGCCAGATCAACTACCAAAATCCGCTCAAAACTCCCAACACTTGATTCCCAGCGTTTAGCACCAAGAGCGGTTGTCAGTAACCAACGGGGGACAGATTGCCGGAAAAAACGCAAAGTTGGGTCAATTTCAGCAGAATATGAGCAAACAATCTGTATCGGCACAGCAGGCTTTCCTTGTTGCAGCCTTGCTGTCTTAAGTTGAGGATTAGAGACACTGAGGGTGGTGCCGTAAGCTCTTAATGTACCTGCACCGAATAAGACAGCATCAGCTAAGGAAACTTGTTTTTCTAGATGGGCCCGATCTGTAGAGGAAGAAAAGCGAGCAGGCGATCGCCTGACGTCAGCAATTTTACCATCTGCACTCATCGCCAGGATCACTGTCGTGTGCGGTCGAGCGATCAGCTCTAATTTTTGCATAGTTACTGAGTTATTCTGAGCAACAATTGGAAAGATTCTTAAAAATAAGCCGATTATTGTTGAGATTTCCCATAAGCCAAGTCTGTGAGCTACACCTAGATTTTGAACGGTTTAGCATAGAAAAAAGTCCCTAGAAAAAAAGCAAAATGAAAGTACCGAGCTACAGACACCCACCAATAACAACAGCTTCTGAGAGAGTAAACTGTTCCTCCTTCAACAAGATATAAGATGACACCAGAGCGATTCTGTACTAATATCCGGTTTGAGCGGCCCAAGCAATAACAGAAAGTCGCTCAATTTACATCTAACCTTTTGGGGAAGTAATTCATCTACTGTATTAAGTATTGCTGTTGGATTTTCCACTTCAATCACCACTCATTCGTTTTATGGCTAAGTTAGGTCAATCTTCCTTCCGTCGCATCCTGCTGTCGCGTCTTTTTCTGCTAAGCGTGCCAGTGCTATTAGCAGGGATGTATGTGACCTACAGAAAAGCACGTACAACGCTTCTAGAAACGGCTCGCCAAAATCTCAAAGAGAGCGCCGTCAGCAAAGGAGAGAGAATAATTGAATCAATTGCCGGACTAAAATCAAACCTGGTAACTGCGAGTGAAACTGTAGCCTTACAGTCTCAGTCTCTAGAAGAACATCAGCAATTTATCAGCAAACTTGCTAGACAATTACCAACTCAGATCCAGTGCGTACAGTTGACAGATATCCCAACAAAAAAGCTAATTGCCAGCAGTTGTGGAGATCGCTCACTCACCCAAGAACCAACCCATGAATGGTTCCAGCAGATTGCTTCATTACCAAAAGACCACTCTGAGGTTGACATCAGGGTGCTGCTACCTCAAAAACTACCAACAAGCATCACCAACAACGCCAATCAAATTAACTTGGCCAATCAACTCAAAGTAGTACTCGGTGCCCCAGTTTATGACTATCTCGGTCAACTAAAATATGCACTCTCGTTTGAGTCAGTCCTATTAGAACAGCAAAAGTCTCAGCCGGGTTCATTGTCTGGCTATACGGTAGTGATTAACGAGCCGGGAACGATTCTAACGCACCCAGATCGAGAGCGAGTCGGGCGTAATATTAAGCAGGAAGCAGAGGTAAAGCAGCTTCAGTACCTCCTAGATAAGGCGATCGCTGGACAGCAAAATTATCAGCATTTATTTTCTTTTGAAAACAATAGTACTGAATTAGTTGCTGGGTACACCTCGATCAAAAGTCCGATTACTACTGAGCGAAATCAAAAATGGGCAATCCTAGCTATTACTTCCATAGATAGCGCTCTTGCTGGTCTCAAAGATATTCAGCAAGCTTTGTTCCTCCTGACGTGCTGCTTAATTGCCGCAAGCCTTTTAGCAACAGTTTATATAGCTCGCGACCTAGCACGTCCTTTGGAAAAACTTAGAGACTACGCCCTACAAGAATCTGAGTTGCATTCTACAGGCCGAATTCCCCACAACTTCAAAATTAGAGAAATCAACCAATTGTCAGAAGCCCTCGAAGGTATGATTGCGCGGATGAGACATTGGGCCGAAGAACTGGAAACCGCTTGGAAAGAAGCACAAACCGCTAACCAGCTAAAGAATGAATTTCTCGCTAATACCTCCCATGAACTGAGAACTCCACTCAATGGCATTATTGGCTGCTTGCGACTGGTACGGGATGGCTTCTGCGATGACCGAGAAGAAGAACTGGATTTTTTACAACGAGCTGACGATGCAGCAATTCACTTGTTAGGAATTATCAATGATGTTTTGGATATTGCCAAAATTGAAGCAGGTAAACTTTCGGTAGAAATAGAGCCGGTTGACCTGCGTAAGTTGCTCAATGAAGTTATTAATTTACAAGCTGTTCCGATTCAGCAGAAAGACCTAGAATTTATTACTAGCGATTTGCATGAAGTAATTGCTGTTTATGCCGATCCAGCTAAACTCAAGCAGGTATTGCTGAATGTAGTGGGCAACGCTGTCAAGTTCACTGATGCTGGCAGCATTACCATTAGTACGCGCCTTGAGCCTACAACTGCAATATCCCAACCAATAAAAGCTCCTGTTGTTTCATCTCCTATCAATAAATCTCTTAGTTCTCTGTCCTCTTCCCTAGACGGGGCGAATCAGAATTGTAGGGAAAATAAGCAAGAAGTTTTACCTCTGGTATCCCAAGACCAAGAAAATAGAGACCACCTCTGGGTATCTTCCCAAAATAGCTCTACCGCGATTACATCTTTACAACAGGTTGTTATTACCGTCAAGGATACAGGAATTGGCATTGATCCAGAGCAACAGCACAAACTATTCCGTCCCTTTGTAATGGTTGATGGTTCCACTACTCGCAAGGTTGGTGGTACTGGTCTTGGTCTTGCCATTTCCAGGAATTTAATTGAATTAATGGGAGGTAGAATTACTTTATTTAGTGAGGGAGAGGAGCAAGGTACTATTGTAGAAATTACCATGCCGACTATTGAGCCTTCACTTTTGCTTTCAGTAGAAGTACAAAAATCAAGCGATGAGACAGAGAGGGATAATGGTAGAGTTAATAATGATAACTTAGAAGAAATATCAGAGTCTTCTCAAGTCAACTCACCCCTGCTAACTGATATTAGTGCGGTAGACTTGAATGGATCTGTGAAGCATTCTTCAAGACCGGCAACTGGGGAAAATTGAGAGCTAGTCTGTCTGAAGAACCATTGTTAATTTTTCTCCCCCATTCCTCTCATCCCAAGAATTAAAAATTAAGGTCTCAAATCTAAAATTAGTAGGTCAATAAAGGAATCACTAATGCTAGGGTTCATCCGCTCAGATCTCACCAAACTCAAGGCTTATACACCGCATCCAGGAGGTGAATCGGGAAAGCCAGTTGAAGAAGCAATTTTTTTTGATCGCATAGATAGTAATGAAAGTCCCTTTGATTTGCCAGTGGAGATCAAAGAAAAGCTAGCTTGGACTTATCAACAGCAAATAGAGGCAAATCGATATCCCGATGGCGGTCATCTTGCCCTCTCTGAAGCGATCGCCCAATATGTCAATGAATCAGCAGCCCTAAAGATACCAGTCACTCCCGCCCAAATCTCTGTAGGTAACGGCTCAGATGAGCTGATTCGTTCTGTATTAATGGCTACCTGCTTAGGAGGAGAAGGCTCAATCCTGGTTGCTAATCCCACTTTCTCAATGTATGGGATTCTAGCGCAGAGCCTGGGTATACCGGTTGTCACTGTGGGACGTTCTGAAGAAAACTTTGAGATTCAATTAACCGAAGCCCAGCGAGCAATAGAAGGGGGAGAAAACCTTGTATCTCCACAACAGCCGCCAATACGGGTTGTTTTCATGGTTCACCCCAACTCCCCTACCGCCAATGCTTTAACATCTCAAGAGCTAGAGTGGCTGCGCAGTCTGCCAGAGCATATCCTAGTGGTGATTGATGAGGCATACTTTGAATTTTGCCAAACCTCAGTGGTAGAGGAATTGCAGAAACAGCCTAATTGGATGGTATTAAGGACATTTTCCAAAGCATTTCGACTAGCAGCTCACCGTGTCGGTTATGCTGTCGGCCATCCAGAAATAATATCCGCTCTCGAAAAAATACGCTTACCCTACAATCTCCCTAGCTTTTCCCAATCGGCGGCTCAGCTAGCCCTAGCTCATCGGCAAATTCTCTTAGCATCCATTCCCCAAACGCTCGTCGAGCGAGAAAAGTTATTGGAAGCCTTATCTAGACATCCTACTTTACAAGTGTGGCCCAGCGATGCTAACTTCATCTACTTGCGTCTCAAGGGAAATGGAAAAAATGCGACCCCCGATGCCTTAGCCCAGATAACTCAGGAAATGAGAGTTATTGGCAGCATAGTACGTCACACTGGCGGTGGTTTGCGTATCACTGTCGGTAGCATCGAGGAGAATGCTCGCACTCTCCAACGATTACAAACAGTTCTGGCCCATTATTAGCCCAAAGAATAACGGTCAGCGCTGTGACGCACCTTTCCGACTGTATGGGGTAAAACGCCCACCAACAGAGCGAAAGCCTCATCTGGTATTTTGGCGATCTTCTCGGAATCAAAGAAGCCCTCAAACTGATTGAGTATCTTTTGGGCACGTTGCAACGGCACTGGGTTGTCTGTAGTAATTTGTAGAGTCAGTCTAACCCACTGCCGTCGAATCAAATAAGCCTGACGTCGTTCCTCAGCTGATTCGGGACAGATTAACGAAAGGTTGCCCACTGGAAGTACTTGTTGACAATCCCAATCAAATATTCCTCCTACGGCAGCTCCCGGTCCTGCAAATTCAGCGTGATAGCGCTTATAGATAATTAAGCCATTTCTAGCGTGTCTATTGACAATCAACAACTGTCTATCATGTAGCTGTCTGAGGATTCTCAATGCTTGTGAGTCTTGATTCTGCTCGTTTTTCAAGTCCGGGTTTTCCTGTTCCATGCCGCTATAGATTTAAGAGTTGACAAAACTTGTAGTGTGGGCTTAGCAATTCCTATATACACAAGATCTGTTTAATTGTTAAAAATTAGATAAAAACCTGGGAATTTTTGCAAAAAATCCTATGCAGTCTGTCATTTCGATTTTGGATTTTGGATTTTGGATTTTGGATTGACTCCGCCTTAAAAGGACGGAGCTTGAAATAAGGAAAAATTTTTTGATGATTCCCCTTGAAAGGGGAGGCTTGAAACCCCTTTTTTTCGGTCAAAACTTAGAAAAAAACTAGCATTTTTCTCCCTTAGATTGGGAAACTTAACCTAACCAGTGACAGGAAAATTCAGATGCTTTTGCAAGAGCAGGCGTTTAGGACTCCCCAGAAGCCATGCACTATAACTAGGTTCAACCTTGTGCAGTTGATATCCGGCCTTAAGATAAAGCTGCCGTGCCTGATGGTTACTTTCCAGTACATGGAGGTAGAGATCACAGAAGCCCCATTCTAAAGAAGCTCGTTCGCAGGCGAAGAGCAATTGTTTGGCTATGCCCTGACGCCTACAGGACGTTCTGACTGCCAGGTTAGAAATGTAAGGATACTGAGAGGAATGGGGTTGCCAGGAAGAGGTAGAGCGGAGCGTTACTTCTATAGTACCTACCAGTTCCTCGCGGTAACCAGCAACCGTAGAAACAGTAGCCACAGCAACCAAACAAAGGTAATGTGGCTGTCCAGAGCGGAGTCGATGGCGCAAATCTTCGTAAATTCCCAAGCGCAACATAGGATAAGCCCAGCGCATGAAACCAGTCTGAGGATGAAAACTATCCGCCAGAATCTCCGCCAGTGTGGTAACGTCCTGAGCAGTAGCTCTACGAATGGTGAAGTGTGATGCACTAGCACTAAGGGCATCCTGACCGGCAGGGGCTGGTTCGTAGGGTGTCAAGAAAGAGAAGCAGGGGTTCACAACCACAAAAATATTTTGCTAAAAATATTTGAAACCGTTCAAATTGAACAAAATCTCAAAAATTTACAAATGCCAGTCTAAAACAAATATGCTTCTGTCGTCACGATTGAAGATCAAGCAGAAAGCTTTTTGTAATCGTTGTTTAACTAATTGTATCGAGCGCTAGTTGTCGTTTGACATACTAGGGTTGGTAACTGTATCTATCTTTGCCAAGGCTTGGCGCGTGAGCGACATCAGCTTTAACAGAAGTATGTCAGGTGATTGTACAACAAATGTGTATCTTTGAGGTTACCGATTTCACTAATCGCTGTGCCAATCATTAAACTGAGACTCTTCCAGTTTCTAACCGGGAGGTTTTTGAACGCGACACCATTTTCCAAGCTCTCGACTTTCATTGAGATGGTTTGCCAGAATACCTAGAATCCCTTCCGGAATTTTCTCCCACTTAAATAAAAAAAATTTTATAAGAAAATATGCTGAAAACCTTGTGGCTTGAGCATGGGGATGAAAGCTAACCGCAGGATAAATCCTGCCATTCCAGTGTCTTAATCGTTGATTTATGCTAACATTAACGACCACAGGTAGGGTAATAAACCTGTTTCAAAACCCTAGGGCCTAAACGGCAACGCTGTACCTTGACAATTGAATCATGGGTTCTACTTTGTTGTTCTAGTAGCTTTCCTTCCATGGCACAGCATCCTAAAAGTAGGTAAAAGATTCACAGGAACTAGACGACTAGCATTAAACTCAAACAAATTTTGACTTCTGTCAACTACCCCAGGGCATGGGGAAAGTTAACGCTTCTGGAGAGAACCACCTCTGGTTAAAGTACTGCAAGGAACTTTAATTAAGTGGACTCGTTGAATGAAGAATCCCCGTCGATTTATCGCGGGGAGTGTCAATTAAGTGAGCTTCCTTAAGGAAGAGACACCCACCCCTGTCTTTTTGTAGGCTATTGTGTGAGTATTGCACAGCTTGTCGTCCTTTGTTTTCACAAAAGCCGCGTAGAACCGCTCCGAAAAACCTATACAGAACTAATCAAAGCTGGTTAGATCTGTACTTGCGTCGGAGCGTGCAGACTAAGCGAAAGCTACGATTTTTGAGTCATGACACCTTGATGTGAACGCCAGCATCATGCTCTGTCGGAGACGGTTAAGTAATCAGTGAACAGGTTTATAGCTGTAGTGCTGTCTTCATAACAAGCTCTTAAATCATTGTCGGGAGCGTTGCGGAACCTCTTAGGTTCGGCAAACATTACTGAGAAATCAGGTTGGCAGAATATGCCATCGGTCTTACCCATTGCTGGGTAAGACCTGTACAAAATGACGAACAATGTACAGATGTGTATAGAAAAAAAGTTACAGATCCTAAGCCTTAAGGAGAAAAGCAACTATAGGCAGCCGGGATCTTTTGTAAATCACTTTTTTTTTAAGAATACAAATATACCGGAAAACAAAAATTAAAATCGATTGGGGTGCACCACTAACCATAGTCACAGATTCGCAGTGTTTTTAACTCCTATGCCTTTTAACACCAACATCAAAATTAGGATTGATGAATTGAGCCGTGATTGCTCACGACCGACAGCCATCTTGAGCTTTAAGAATCTGTGAATCACAGCCGACTATTTTTATCCGACAAGCCCTGCTAGCAGGAGAGCGGTGCATGAATTCCCAACTAACAAGTAGGCTGCCGAAACTTCTGGTCGTCGATGATGAGCCAGATAACCTTGACTTGCTCTACCGAACTTTCCATCGAGAGTACAAAGTATTAAGGGCAGAAAATGGGCCTGCGGCACTAGAAATTTTGGCCCAGGAGGGAGATGTGGCGGTGATCATCTCTGATCAGCGTATGCCTTTAATGAGGGGGGTTGAGTTTCTTGCCCTTGCGGCTACCCAGTACCCAGATATCATTAGGATTATCTTGACCGGCTATACAGATGTTGAAGACCTAGTGGAGGCCATCAATGCTGGTAAAGTGTTCAAGTATGTCACTAAACCCTGGAACGCAGAAGAACTCAGAGTAGTGGTGAAACAAGCACTTGATACCCACAACGTCCTCAAAGTTCGTACCAGGGAACTGTCTCGGTCTCTCCGCCGGGAATCGCTACTGAATACGGTGATTAATACCATCCGCAATGCCCAGTATGGGAAAAGTGGTGGTTCTCCCCTCAAGCAAATCCTCCAAAGGGTAGTCGAATCGGTCGGTCATCTGCTTGAGGTAGATATCTGCATCTTGCGTCCGTTTCAGGAAGAGCAGTTGGTAAACGAATGGTTCGTTTATCAAAAGCCCCACGGGTCGCGCCCCGACAGAACTAGGGTGGCTAGTAATGGCTCGAACGAGAGCGTTGCGACTAAAGAGCGTTTGCGTAGCATGGTTGAAGAGCATAGCGCAGATAGCGTACAGCCCTTCGGGCATGAAAACAGCGAAGCCCAAGCGTTAGGTTCAGCGCTGCCGCCTTCGGCAGATCGCTCCTCAATAGGCGCAACGCAGCCAAACCCGATGGGATCTAGGGAAGAGGTGTTTAATGCTCGTTCTGATTTCCCGGAAATTTCGAGTGCGAGAATTTATGCCGAAGAACCCTCGACTAATTCTTCTTCGCCATTCCCGAATTTGTCTTCTTACCCCTCACCTCTAGAACAAACGCTGTGGGAAACCCGCGACGTGGAAGTTATTAATGATGTGTGGGCCCATGAGCGCTTTACTGGTGATTCCCCAGAAATTAGACAAAGGGCGATCGCTTCCCAACAGCTAGATATTCGCTCAACACTGGTAGTACCGCTGATTAGTCGCCAAGATTTAGTAGCAGTACTAGCACTGCATCGCTGTGGGGAGCCTTATGTCTGGCAAGATGACGAAATTCAGCTAGTTGTGATGGTCGCAGATCAAGCGGCACTTGCTCTTTCCCAAGCGCGGGCCTACGAGCAAGTGCAGGCTTTGGCAAAGCAGCAAGCACTGGTGAACACCATTACTACTGCCATTCGTTCGACGCTAGATCCCCAAGAAATTTTTACGGCAATTACTCAAAAGTTAGGACAAGCGTTACAGGTTGATGGTTGTACTCTCTCCCTGTGGAGGGAGGACGATGACTTTGTTCAATGTGTTGGCTTGTATGATGGAAAATTGTCTCAAGTGTTGGGAACCCAGACAGATGTGGAGATAGAGAAATGGGGGGATAAAGAGAAACCCAGATGGCAAAACTACCCCGCTATTCCACCACACCAGCACGGGGCCGCCTCTAATCATCTGCCCCAGTCTATTGTCCCGATTGCTGGAAATCCAGTGCTACAGCAGCTTGTGAACACACTACAGCCTGTGGCAATCGATGATCTAATGCGTCATCCAGAAATGAATGGGTTTGACCTACCGCTCCGTTCCCCAGCTAGGGCGCTGTTGGTGGTGCCTTTACTTTCTGATAGCGCTACGGGTAGCTTTAGCTCTACGGTGGGGACTTCAGGAGCAGCAGAACGAGTCTCTGGCAAGATTATTGGCAGTATTACTCTGCGCCAAAGTCACAAACCCCGCCAGTGGTTATCGTCAGAAATTGCTTTAGCCCAAGCGGTAGCGTCCCAGGCGGCGATCGCTGTTCAACAGTCGCAACTTTATCAGAAAACACGGCTGCAAGCTGAGCGTTTGCTAGAATTAGACCGCCAGAAAACTGAGTTTTTCCAAAATGTTTCCCATGAGTTCCGTACACCTCTGACGTTGATGATCGGGCCGCTGGAGTCCGCGGTTGAACAGCATAAAGATTTGTCCTACTCAGAGTGCGCGATCGCCCTACGCAATTCACGACGATTATTGCGATTAGTCAATCAGCTACTAGATATACAGCGACTGGATGCTGGACGGATGCAAGCCAGTTTCCGTCCCTGTGACTTAGTAGAATTTGTCAGCCAAATAATTGAAGCCTTTAGACCATACTGCGAAAGAAAAAACATCAGCATCTATACTCAGTTGACCCCCTGTGCCTCCGTTTATTTAGACTTGGAAAAATTTGACAAGGTACTTTATAACCTCTTGTCTAATGCCATGAAGTTTACCAATGCTGGGGGGAAGATTACTGTCAAGGTAGAACCAGCAGGTGACCACGTCCGGATGCAGATTATAGATAATGGAATTGGCATTCGTACTGAACAAATTCCCCACTTGTTTGAGCGGTTCCGACAAGCCGAAGGGTCAGTCAACCGCAGTTATGAAGGTAGTGGTTTGGGGCTGGCTTTAGTTAAAGAACTGGTGGAACTTCACGGTGGTCAAATTTCTGTAGAGTCAATTTACTCACAAGGTACAACCTTCAACCTTTGGCTGCAAACGGGGACAGACCATCTACCAATGGATCAGGTTCTGGAAGTACCCACAGAAATTCTGTTTAATCGCGCCACTGTAGAATTAGCCGATTTAGATATGGACTTACCCATCTCCCAACAGGAAGATCAAAGTCTTAGTGAGGATGATAGTAGCGTAGGCAGGATACCCCTAAAAGAAGCAGAGATGGGCCTGGTGCCAAGGGAGAGAGCAAGAGAAGATGAGCACAAAAATATCATCTCAAAAGACCCTCAGCCCTCAATGCCGACACCTCAATCCCGTATCTTAGTAGTGGAAGATAACCTGGATGTACAAGCCTATGTATCCCGCATTCTGCGGCGGGAGGGTTATCAAGTGTTTACCGCGCGAGACGGCGAGGAAGGGTTCCGTATTGCCCAGGAGCGCTGTCCCCAACTGATTATTACCGATTTGATGATGCCTGTGGTATCTGGACTGGATCTAATTCACCTGATTCGCAGTTCCCAGGAGTTAAAAGGGACACCGATTGTTTTACTCACGGCTAAAGCTGATGAAAATACCCGGATTGAGGGAACTGAAAAGGGAGCGGATGCTTATCTGGCCAAGCCTTTCAATGACCGGGAATTGTTGGCAGCAGTCAGGAATTTATTGGCGCTTAAGGCAAATGAACAACGAGTCCTGGAGTTGAATACTTACCTAACTGAGTCGGTACTCAAGCGCTTTTTGCCACCGAGTATGGTACAGAAAGCAGCAAAGGGTGAACTGTTGCTGGATTTGAATCCAGAACCCCGCTTGATCACAACTTTGTTTAGTGACATTGTTGGTTTTACCCAACTGTCAAACACTTTGCGAGCACGCCGAGTGGCTGAGTTGCTCAATGAGTATCTGGAAGCGATGACTTCTGCAGTGTTTGATAACGGCGGTACTATAGATAAGTTTATGGGAGATGGGATTTTAGCGATTTTCGGCGCTCCTGAAGAACTGACAGCAAACGAGCAAGTCCGCCGGGCCGTTGCGGCCGCAAGGGCAATGCTTCATTCCCTAAATCAGCTCAATCAGCGCTGGTGTGAGCAAGGAATTCTTGGAGGTAATGGTCTACCTTTGGTGCAATTCCGTTGTGGTATTCATCAGGGAACTGCTGTTGTGGGGATGTTTGGCGGTAAGCAACGGTCAGATTATACGGCGATCGGCCCTTCTGTTAATATTGCCGCACGGCTACAACAAGCTGCTAAACCAAATTCGGTGCTTGTTTCAGCCGCTGTTGCTGACTATCTGGAGGATGATGCAATTACCAAGTTCAGTCCTCTGCAGCTCAAAGGTATTGATGAGACTGTGCTTGCTTTTGCGATCAAACAAGAGTGGCTTGATCAAACT
>JAYFMV010000041.1:0-50822 GCA_042408245.1 Potamolinea sp. | reverse complement strand
TTTTTTTATTTAAACAGCAGAAAAAACCGGCTTAAAAGCCGGTTCTCTAAGCACTAAGTTGATTAGGAGAGTAAGGGTGAAAAGCGATTTAGGTCAAAGCTTCCAGATAATCCCGCACGCGGTTGCGGCGCTTGGGTTGGCGTAACTTTTGCAGAGCTTTTGCTTCAATTTGACGCACTCGTTCGCGAGATAACTCCAAAGCGCGACCAATTTCTGCGAGTGAGTAAGGATGTCCATCTCCCAAACCGAAACGCATCCGAATTACATCTCGTTCACGGCTGGTAAGGTCTGCTAAAAGTTGGTGCAAATCCCGTTGTAGGGCTTCTCGCATCAAGACATCTTCAGGAGACGTTTCTTCAGTTTCTAACAAGTCGCCTAGTTCTGTATCTTTTTCCTTACCTACTTTAATTTCCAAGGAAACAGAGCGAGGTACGCGCAGTAAAACTTCCCGCACTTGAGAAGGAGTCATTTCTAACTCTAGAGCAATATCCTCAATGGTGGCGGTGCGGCCTTTTTCTTGGGAAATTTTGCGCTGAGCTTTTTTAATTTTGTTAAGTTTTTCAGTGATATGGACAGGTAGGCGGATGGTACGGCTTTGAGTGGCGATCGCTCTGGTTATCCCTTGACGAATCCACCAATAGGCGTAGGTACTGAAGCGGTAACCTTTGGTGGGGTCAAACTTCTCGACCGCACGTTCCAATCCCAAGGTACCTTCTTGAATTAAGTCTAAAAGTTCCAAACCTCGATTTTGGTACTTTTTCGCTACCGACACCACTAGGCGTAGGTTAGCTTTAATCATATGTTCCTTAGCCCGGACGCCCTGAGCTTGAATTTGGTCTAGTTCCTTGACTGTCAGACCAGATAACTCAGCCCAACGCCGTTTTCCTGCAGCCAAACTTGGCTTGAGTTCGGAAACTTCAACCCCACCCATCGCGGCCCAACGTTCTAAAGAGGGGCGATGACCCAACTGGGACACTAGGCGATCATGAGCATCAATTAGTTGGACGAAGCATGAAACTACTTGTTCTCCCTGGGTGGCAAACTCAGTTCGTAAGTCTAATTGGCGCATATAGCGCTGAACTTTTTGGGCTTCTGAGACTTCCTCATCTCGTCTCAGTAAACGAACCCGACCAATTTCCTGAAGGTATAACCGCACGAGGTCGGTAGTTCGGCGGTTGGCGGTTTTGGAGAAGCTGGCAACATCTGCACTTTCTTCCTCCGCGTCAACCAAATCATCTACCGATGTTTCCACATCTTCACCTGTACTGTTCAGCTCAAAGCTGTCCCGTGGCGTTTCGTGGTCGAATTCTGTGTCGGTATAGAAAGGAGTGGCTTGCATAATGATCTCTTAATTACGAACTGTGACAACACTTGATGCTTGTGCGTCAGAACTTATTACTTAGAGTTCCCACCCTTGATGACCGGAAAACAGCGCTTATATTTTGTTACGACAAGGATTGCCAATTGGAAAAGGTATTCTTTGTCGCTCTCTATAGCTACTGACTTAGCGCTTCAGACTCAACCAATAGATAAATTCAGGCAGTATGCTTGGCATCTATCTAGGGGCTGATTGCTGTTGACTCGTCTGTTAGATATTATAAACGCTTCACTATGGAGTCATAGTGACCTTGGTCAAAGGCTTTATTAATCTACATCCGCAATCAAGTAAATTCCTGAAGGTTTCTCTATTTTTAAGAAAAAATTTTTGAGGAATAGTTCCCGCTCACTCCGGCTTGCTATCTCGTAGCATTAATGCCTCAACAGCTTGCTTCGGTGTAATCTCACCTTGGAGCAAGCGATAGACTTGATAGGTAATCGGCACAGAAACTCCTTGGCTCTTGGCTCGCGCTATCAGTACTGCAGTGGTGTTTACCCCTTCTGCAGTTCCTTCCAACTGTGCCAAAATTTCCGCTAAAGTCTTACCCTGAGCTAACTGGTAACCTACCTGATAATTGCGACTAAGGCTGCTGTTGCAGGTGGCGAGTAAGTCACCAAGTCCTGACAAACCATAGAAGGTTTCAGCTTTCGCACCCCAATCTGTTCCTATGCGGATAATTTCAGCGAGTCCACGGGTGAGGAGAGCAGCTTTAGCGTTAGTTCCCAACTGTAAACCGTCACAGGTACCAGCAGCGATCGCCATCACATTTTTCAGCGTCCCGCCTAATTCAACGCCTAGGGGGTCCCGATTGGTATAAACTCGGAAATTTGGCGACGAAAACGCCATTTGCACGACTTTAGCGGCTGTAGCATCATGGCTAGCAACCACACTAGCCGCAGGTAGTCCCTGTTTAATTTCTTTAGATAAATTTGGCCCGGAGAGAACTACTACGGGATTGGAAGGAAATGCAGCTTGCCAAATTTGGGAGGGGGTCTGGGTTGTTGTCGTATCTAAGCCTTTTGTGGCCGTGATGAATATTATCTCAGGTGATACTGACAATGACTGTAACTGTGATACTACTGCAGCAACGCCTGACATGGAGACGGCAGAGAGGACAATACTTGTACCCTGTAAGACAAATTCTAACTTTTCCTGGCTCCTGCGCGACCACAAACATACTTCATTACCGTTCCCAGATGCAATGTAGCTGAGTGCTGTCCCCCAAACACCAGCTCCGATTATGGCGATTTTAGTCATTTGTCAGTTGTCCGTGGTCAATGGAATTATAAGTCTTGAGCAGCAGCCAATTGAGAAATCAACACCGAGGGTGAGGCAATGTCAGTACAGGAACCACTGGAGATAAGAGATGCTAATCGGTTACCGGATATTTTTAAGTCAGCACCTATTCTCACAAGCCACAACGCTGGATGGAGCAATATTTCCCTAGAAGCTCATTGTTTAACACCGGGAGAAACTCCTGAATTTTGCCTTGATCACTATGTTGTCAACATAAATATGGGGCAAGGACTTCAGGTAGAGCAAGTGGTAGAAGGGAAATCCCATAAAGCGACTGTCTTTCATGGTGCGGTTGTAATTTGTCCAATCTACCTGGATGAGGGGGTTTGGGGGAGCTATAGTGCCACCTCCATACCCAGAGGCTTGGGGGTGGGTACATGGACTCCCCCAAGTGAATTATAGGTACTCAATGTGCCTATAATTCACAAGCTACCAGATTGCAACACTCTGGTAGCTCTCCTAAAATAATAGAATGCTAACTCTAACTTACGCTTACAAAATTAATCCGACTCCAGACCAAGTGGTACTCATCGAACAGACATTAGATCTGTGTCGCCAGGTCTGGAATTATGCTTTACGGGAACGTAAAGACTGGATTAATTCGCGTAAGTGTAGAGTTGATGCTTGCTCACTTCACTCGGAATATATCATCCCATCTGACGCACCTTATCCCAGCAAAAGTTTTCAAGAAAAAGCACTAACAGTTGCCAAGAAGACAAATCAGGAATTAAAGAGTGTCAACGCCCAAGTCTTGCAGCAAGTATTGAGGAAACTGGACACCGCATTTGAAGACATGAAGCGAAAAGGACATGGATTCCCGCGCTTCAAGAAGTTCGGTCAAATGCGATCTTTTGTTTATCCTCAAATGCTGAAAGACCCGATAGGGAAGGGCTGGATCAAACTTCCCCAACTCGGTATTGTCGAAGTAATTATGCATCGACCTATCCCTAATGGTTTTGAGCCCAAGCAAGCTCGGATTGTTAGAAAGGCATCAGGATATTACGTCATGCTGTCATTGCAGCTTGATATAAACGTTCCTGACGCACCTCCATCAGGACACCCACTAGGTATTGATGTAGGGTTAGAAAAATTCTTGGCAACATCAGATGGTGAGTTAATTAAAAGACCCAGATTTTTTAATGATTTGGCACGTAAGCTTAAATTGCTACAACGCCGATTAAAGCACAAGAAAAATGGTTCTAAGAATAAAGCCAAACTCGCCAGAAAAATAGCTAAGATTCACGAACAAATACACGACACCCGAAAAGACTTTCACTTTAAGTTGGCTCATCATCTGTGTGACCAAGCTGGGATGATATTTGTAGAGCAACTAAACCTTAAAGGTATGGCTAAGGGAATGCTAGGTAAGCATACCTTAGATGCTGGATGGGGTCAGTTCTTGCAATTATTATCGTGGGTTTGCTGGAAGCGTGGGCTGTATTTTGCCAAGGTTGAAGCGGCTGGAACATCGCAGACTTGTCCAGAATGCGGCGCTCATGTGCAGAAGAGCTTACGAGAGCGAGTACATACGTGTCCTGAATGTGGATACAAGACCGACAGAGATGTCGCAGCCGCTCAAGTTGTAAGAAATAGAGGTGTCTCAGCCGTTGGACAGACGGTGGATGAAATTGCCTGTGGACGGGATGCGTCGGGGACTGGTTCTTTCAGTCTAGATGGCACCGGAAGAGACAGGAAGTTTCTAGAAGCGATTCTAGGAAGCCCTTCCCATAATCTTTGATTTGGGAGGGGAGGATGTCACAGCCATCACTCTTTCTGTTGGGAGAAGGAGCTTCAAATTCTCTCTCTGAATCTAAAGCCAGAGTTGTTGAACCAGAATGCGATTGATCTATTTGGAACAGATTGTGTGGAGCTAATTCCACACCTTGCAATTCAAGATGGGCTGATTTCTCAGATTGGGCTGGTACTTCAGGCAGAACTACAATCTCAGGGTAGCAGTAGTCGCTTGTATGCCGAAACGATGACCAACGCACTTGCGGTTCATTTACTACGGCATTATACAACGCAACGATATAGTACTCCCGCTTATGCAGGTGGACTCTCTCCACATCGATTGCGACTTGTAACAGACTATATCAATGATTATTTGGAGCGTGAGTTGAGTTTGAATGAAATGGCAGCGATCGCCCAACTGAGCCAATACCACTTCTCCCGCGCCTTCAAACAAGCTACAGGGCTGAGTCCCCATCAGTATTTAATTCAACAGCGAGTCGAACGGGCAAAGCAATTGTTGAAACTGGGTGAGATGACGATTGGAGAAGTGGCGATCGCCTGTGGTTTTACTCACCAAAGCCATCTGCATCGTCACTTCAAATGCTTGACTGGCGTAACCCCTAAAACCTGGCTCAACTCGTAGCAAGATTGTGCAAAAACAGCAAGAAAATGCAAGACATTCAAGGAATAATTATGTCAGCGTTAGGTCAGATTCAAAACTAGGAGCGATTAGAGGCTCACAACTCAACAATACAATTGAAATCTTGAAACAATGTGGAGGATTTGAAGATGCCAATTCGAGAACTTGAACGGGGGCAAAAATTAGACAACCCTACTATGATTTTGAGACACTTCATAGCTCTCACGGCAATTACTGCCTTATCTACACTGTCTAACATCTCTTCAGTGAGTGCCCAAACTTCCGCCCGAGTGAGTATTCCAGCCAGTGCCTGCGCTCCGGCTAATCCTACTTCACAATCATTAGTAAGAATTACTAATGGAGCTTATAACTTCCTTCCTAATAGTACCGGACAGGCAACTTTTTACTGCCCACTCCCACTAGACACAGATGTGATACCTAGATTGCCCCTAAACTCTGCACACCAAGCCGTTGTGCTTTACAGAGATACTGATGGAACTGGAAATGCAGCTTTTGTTAACGTACTTCTGCAACGTCGTGACGTTAACGGCGTGCAAAACGTGAGTAGCGAGTTCACTTCTAGCTCACGTACAGGGACAAATAATACATTCGGTTGCATAACCTTTAATCATAACTTTAGCGCCTCAAATCTTTATTTCTTTAGAGTAATAATGACTCGGAGTAATACCAATCAAGATCCGGCATTTAGTGGAATTAATTTCTCTGATGCTTGTGCTGCTGGGTAGTTCGCGCTAGCGGATGGAAAGATTCGAGGAACATTGCTGTTCTAATACCAGTTTCCTATGAAGATGAAACCTCTTGCAAAAGTCAATATCCTGCGATAAATCCATCAATTCTATTGCTTCCATTTGCGGATGGGATTACCTCAACACAGCTTGATTAAGTGCAACTTCATAGGAAATTGCTGTCAGTTGTCAATTGTCAGTTGTCATATTCTGCTCTGCTCCCTTGTCTCCCTTGTCTCCCTTGTCTCCCTCAACTCCGGGGATAACGATCCATCAATTCTCTGACTTTTTCAGCGTGATAGGAACTACGGGTGAGGGGAGAGGAAACTACTTGCAAAAAGCCTAAAGATTCACCAAACTCTCTCCAAGCATCAAATTGTGCTGGTGTGACAAAATCAGCAACATTCAAGTGCTTTTGAGTCGGTTGGAGATATTGTCCAATAGTCAGGATATCGCAGTTAACTGAGCGCAAATCCTGCATAACTTGGCGAATCTCGTCGTCAGTTTCTCCTAATCCCACCATTAGGCCAGATTTTGTGTAAATCCAGGGAGCTAATTCCTGGGTTCGTTGAAGTAATTGAAGCGATCGCTGATAATCTCCTTGAGGACGCACGCGCCGATAAAGCCGAGGTACCGTTTCAGTATTGTGATTCAAAACCTCTGGTTTTGCTTTGATAATAATTTCCAAAGCGTTCCAGTTGCCACAAAGGTCAGGAATCAGTACCTCAATTGTTGTGTGAGGAGAGATAGCGCGAATGGCTTCAATACATCGCTGAAATTGGGATGCGCCGCCATCAGGCAAATCATCCCGGTTCACCGAGGTAATGACCACATGGTTTAAACCCAGACGCTTTACAGCTTCAGCCAAACGTGTTGGTTCTGTAGGATCAAGCGCTTGCGGCTTTTTCTCAAAGTCAATATCACAGTAGGGACAAGCACGGGTGCAAGCTGGTCCCATAATTAAAAATGTTGCGGTTCCTGCGTTGAAACATTCTCCAATATTGGGACAAGAGGCTTCCTCACAAACGGTATTTAGCGCTAAATCCCGCAAGATTTCTTTGACATTTCCGACGCGCTCCCACTGAGGCGCTTTAACACGCAACCATTCTGGCTTAACTACCACTGCCTACTGGCTCCCACTTAAGTTACAACAAATCTAGCAAGAAAGCTTACCACCTTGAGGGGCGGATAATTATATAACACAAATCACTATCAATTAAATAAGATATCTAAACAATTCTCGTCAATTCAATCTTGGGAACCAGCCTGATGAAGCAGTTTCACAACTTCAGGATAACTATTAAATTCTGCAATCATCGAAGCTGTATAGCCACCCCGATTTTTCACATTTAAATCTACACCGACATTCAACAAAACTTGCACTACATCGGTATAACCCCGATGGGCTGCCCACATTAAAGCCGTGGCACCAGTACTATCAAGTAAATTCGCATCGGCACCAGCACTTAATAGGTGTCTCATGATATCAGTGTAGCCCCGGTCAGCAGCCTTCATTAAAACCGTTTTTCCGTCAGAGTATCTTGTATTTGCATCGGCACCAGCATTCAACAAAACCTTCACAGTTGCTTCATCGCCCTGAGACACGGCAATCGTTAGAGGCGTTTCACCCAGATTGCTGATTTTGCAGTCTGCCCCTTTTTGCAACAAATTATTGACAATTTCTGTGTGTTGATGTATGCAGGCTAGCATTAAAGCTGTGTCACCCAGATTATTTCTAGTGTGGACATTAGCACCTCCCTGGAGAAGGGCCTCGACTATGCTGCTATGACCTTCCACAGTGGCAAAATGTAAAGCCGTCTCTTGCTCATTGTCCTGAGCATTGAGGTCAGCACCATCCTTAAGTAAAGCTGTGACCACGCTAGCATGACCCCCAGCCGCTGCAGCAGAGAGTGCTGTACCTCCTGCATGGTTTGGCAAATTCACGTCAGCATGGGCTTCTAGTAAGGCTTGAACAACACCAACTTGACCCTGATCAGCGGCTAAAATGAGAGCAGTTTCACCCTCTTCGTCTTGGAGATTGGGATCAGCAGCAGCGGCTAACAATAGCTGGACAATTGGCAAATATCCTAACTCGGCCGCTTGCATCAAAGCTGTTCTGCCATCTGGGTTGCTGAAATTTGCACTTACTCCATGTTCTAACAAAACTTGTAGAGTCTGGGTGTGACCTTCACTCGCAGCTAGGGATAAAGCACCCATACCCACTGTGGCGTCAGCACCGGCTTCTAGCAAGGCTTTGACGATCGCGGTGTGACCTTGTTGGACTGCGAGGTTTAAGGCGCTATCTTCATCCTTGTCTTGGACATTGACCTCAGCACCCGCAGCCAGCAAGATTTGTACTACTTTTGCATGACCTTTGAGCGCTGCAATCATTAGGGCTGTGCTACCATCATCGTTTTTGGCGTTGACATCAGCACTTTTGTCAACCAGGGTTTGCACAACATCAACTTGATTAGCTGCAGCAGCCAACATTAAAGTAGTCAGTTGATAAAGTTTTCTCGGCTGGTTGAGATTTGCACCAGCTTCTAGGAGGCTTCGCACAATCTCGGTGTAGCCTCCTAACGCGGCAAACATCAAAGCTGTTGTACCATCTCGGTCTGTGGCATTAACATTAGCTCCTTGAGTCAGGATTGCTAGTGTTTGTTTGAGGTTGCCACTTTGAGCTGCTTTTAGCAGTAATACGTCTTTGTTTGATGTCATGTCTTCTGCCACGTCAATAGCCCATAGTCAACTTACCGCCAAATCAGTGCTTTGAGAAGTAGCCCCAGTCCGGGATGAAGTTTTTGCGAAGCTAGACTTCAGAGACAACGTTAGCTGTGCTAAGTTAATTTTTATAAAGATTATTAAGCCGCTCTCTCAAACACCATGAACCTCGCAATCCCGGAATCAGTTAAAGTCTGGTCGCAATTCCTTCATCCCCTATTGATGTGGGTATTGCTGGGAACAACAATTTATGCACTGTATTTGGGTATCAAAATCCAACAAACTAGAAATGCTGATGGTGAAGCTAAGAAAGAGCTGATCAAGGGTCGGTTTAATGTCAAACACCATCAAGTTGGTTCATTGCTGTTAGCGTTTATGGTCATTGGCTCAATTGCGGCAATGGCTGTTACCTACATCAACAATGGCAAGTTGTTTTTTGGCTCTCACTTGCTCGCTGGCTTGGGGATGACAGCAATCATCGCTACTTCTGCGTCCCTCTCTCCGTTTATGCAAAAAGGTAATGCCTGGGCACGCAATACACATATTGTCCTGAATGTTGCTCTTTTGGGATTATTTGGCTGGCAGGCGGTGACAGGTATGGAAATCGTACTGCGGATTGTCAGTAAAATGTAGCTTTTTTGTCAGTGGGTAGGGGCGGGTTTTGTGATTAAATTATTGGAAAGTCGGCAAAAATTATCCACTAAACCCGCCCCTACTTCTTCAATTTTTTGGGTATGGGAATACCCAAGCTAGAGTGAAAATCTTCTTGTACTTTGTGGGTTAAGCGACGGGAAACTTGTCGCACGACTTGAGACAAGACGCGATCGCCTGTGGACTGAATCAAAGAATGAGGCAATTTTTGGATAAACTTGGGAAACCGCAGAGCAACACTTAGGTCTAGCTTCCACTCAACGCGGGTAATTTTCGATGGTAGCTCGACTGCATCAGGAGAGATATCTTGAAAATACTCGCTTGTTGCTACTTCCACAAAAGATTGAGACGCCTGGAAGTCAACATCATAGCCCGGTGGCACGTAATTCGGGACGGGGATCGACTGAATGCGATAGATATTGTTGTCTGATGGTAGCAGTTCCAAGCCGAGAATCGGCTCTACCTCGTAGCCAAAAGCCCCAAAGCTCCCAATTAACAAAGCGTAAGCATTTTGACCAATTGGTTCCACCTTCATGGGGTGAGCGCAGCGGCAAAACCAATCCTGATGAGCATCTAGATAGGCGGTGACACAGGAAGCTTCAGCATACATCTCCATAAAATCTTGAAAATGACTGTGAAACTCAGTTGGCTCATTTCCAGAGTAAGGTACTTTTGTCACTAAATTGTCAGTATCTGCAAAACTTGAATTGCCTTTGAAATGTGCTTGTTCGACTTCAAGCGAGTGATTGTCAGCAAATTGCGAATGCATACCTACTCCCTTGTATCGGTGGCCTTTTGGTTAGGTTAAAAATTTGCACTTGAGCTTAAGATTTTTACTTTATGAAGGAACTCTTTACGGTAAACAGAAGCACATATTTATAAAGTTCATACAATTAAAGAAAGGGAGTTTGCTGCCAAAAGAGATAATTTCTTGCTCACCAGCATAACTTGTGAGCAAGAGAGTTAACCATGTTTCCCCCTTTAAAATAAAAAAAACGGAGATCAGGATGAAAGCTTTTGTTGCTGGAGCCACAGGCGAGACAGGACGTAGAATTGTCATAGAGTTAGTTAAGCGCAATATTCCCGTCCGGGCGATGGTGCGTTCCTTAGAAAAAGCTAAAGAAATTCTGCCACCTGAAGCGGAATTAGTATTAGGGGATGTATTGAAGCCAGAGAGTCTTAGTGCTGCCATTGGCGATAGTACGGTAATTTTATCTGCTACTGGTGCTACGCCCAGCTTTGACCCAACTGGCCCCTACCAGGTGGACTATGAAGGCACAAAAAATTTGGTAGATGTCGCTAAAACCAAGGGAATTGAGCATTTTGTAATGGTTTCTTCTCTATGTGTATCCCAATTTTTCCATCCGCTCAACCTGTTTTGGCTAATACTGGTGTGGAAAAAGCAAGCTGAGGAATACCTTCAGAAAAGTGGCTTGACTTATACGATTGTGCGACCAGGGGGGCTTAAAAACGAAGATAACTCAGACCCTGTTGTGATGTCATCTGCAGATACACTTTTTGAAGGTAGTATTCCGCGCACCAAGGTGGCACAAGTTAGCGTTGAGGCCCTGTCACAACCAGAATCTCGCAATAAAATTGTAGAAGTAGTTGCCAAGCCAGATGCGTTGGAGAAAAGCTGGGATCAGCTATTTGCTTGTGTGGTCTGATTGGGAAGATTATGGGCTTAAAATTCCAGGAAGAGATTTTCCAGAAATTTGCCTTGAAAAATCTATTTGCTAAGCTTGGTGCTTTGGGAGTAATCGTCTTGTTACTAGAGCTTTCTTCAGGAAATTTGGTAAGGCGATCGCTGTTTAATTATCCGGCAAGTATTGATGGGACGCCGCCTTTGGTGATGAGAGGAGGCGATCCCTACATTCGCGCTCTGATGCGAACAATCACGGCTAGTGAAGCAAATGATTCTCGCCCTTATTCGCTCCTCTATGGCGGGGATCACGTCTGGGATTTGAGCCGTCATCCCGATCGCTGTGTCCCAATTGTTGCAGGGCCAAATGTGGGCGACTGTACAACCGCAGCGGGAAGGTATCAGTTTCTCACTACAACTTGGGAGAAAATGGCACAGCGCTATCATCCAGCACCTTCTGGCTTTCTTTTTTGGAAGTCTTACAGCTTTGATCCGGAATTTCAGGATGCGGTAGTTCACGCTTGGCTAAGTGACAAGCAAGCTTGGGGTGTCGATATTTCAAAACAATTGCGCACAGGGAATTTGGATGGGGTATTGCGCAGGCTTTCCGGTACTTGGACGAGTCTGGGCTATGGGATAGAAGATAATGCGATGACGGGGTATTTACCTGGGATTTATCAGCGGATGCTTCAGGAAGAATTGAGAAAAGGTGGGTAAATTGCAACATTTAGAGCACCCTCAGTAGGGGCGCACGGCCGTGCGCCCCTACGGCAAAAATCGATCCAAGGCCGCTTTCAATTCTTCGATTTCCATCTCAATGTTGCCTTCTTGGGCCGCACGACCGATACACTGGGTTAAATGTTCATCTAGAATAATCCGCGCCACTCGATCCAATGCGCCTCGAACGGCGGCAACTTGCACTAACACGTCAGGACAAGGGCGACTTTCCTGCACCATTGTCTTAATTCCTCGGATGTGTCCCTCAATTCGGGAAAGCCGATTGACGAGGCGCCTGAGAGATTCTTCATCGTGAATGTGGCTATGTTTAGATAGTCCATCATCATCATGATGAGGATGGGTGTGAGTGCCCTTCTCATCCTGATCGCGGTCATAGTCGTCTTTCCCTGATACGGCAAAGGTTTCATTAATCAATGGATTAGCTCCAATTATGGGTGGGGAATATTCAAGAGGTTTTTCATCCGACCGATCCTAGTCTAGAGCAGAGCATCGTTGTTTGTTGTTTGTTGGTCAGGGCGGGTTTTGTCGCTAAATTATTGGTTAGTAGGTAAAAATATCTGCTCGCACCCGCCCCTACATTTGTTTGTTGACCAAAAACCAACAACTAAAAAATAACCAACAACCAATTATCAAACTGTCACCAATGTTTTCAGTTTGTAGGGGCGGGTTTTGTAGCTGGCATTATGGGTTGGTAGCCACAAATATTTCCTAAACCCGCCCCTACTTTCAATGTCTGACAATTGTAAATATTTTCCTGAAACCTTCAAAAAGAGAGATTTTTTTGCTATGCGAATCACAACATTTCTTTGGTTTTTGCGCAGGTTGGGTGCTTATCTGCTAGGGATGTGCGGTAGCACCGCCTTGGGCATCGCCCTAGGAGCGTTTCTGACTTTTGGTGCATATGATGTTTTGCCTGTCTTAGCAAGTCCGGTGCCCACACAAGGGCAACGACAGGGCAATGCAGAGTGCTGCGCTGATGCCCAATGGTGGTAGTTTTGTTGCAGCGGCTGTAAGTAAGGTTGGTCCTGCTGTGGTGCGAATTGATACGGAGCGCACGATTACGCGACGTGTTGACCCGTTGTTTGAAGACCCTTCCTTGCGGCGCTTTTTTGGTGATGACTTTTTCTCGCAGATCCCCCAAGAAAGACGTTTGAGGGGTCAAGGCTCAGGTTTCATTATTGATGCTGGTGGAATTATTCTCACCAATGCTCATGTTGTTGACGGGGCTGATAAAGTCACGGTTCTTCTCAAGGATGGACGCTCTTTTGAGGGGAAAGTCCAGGGTGCTGATGAAGTCACGGATTTGGCTGTTGTGAAAATTAATGGGAAAGATTTACCGATCGCGCCTCTGGGAGATTCCGGTCAAGTTCAGGTAGGAGATTGGGCGATCGCAGTCGGCAACCCCTTGGGACTGGATAATACTGTAACACTGGGAATTGTTAGTACTCTCCATCGCTCTAGTGCGCTTGTGGGAATTCCGGATAAGCGCTTAGATTTTATTCAAACTGATGCGGCAATTAATCCTGGCAATTCTGGCGGCCCGCTGCTGAATGGACAAGGGGAGGTGATTGGGATAAATACTGCGATTCGGGCTGATGCTATGGGGATTGGTTTTGCAATTCCTATAAACCAAGCTAAGGCTATTTCTGCTCAGTTAATAGTTGCGGGAAAAGTCCAGCATCCTTATCTCGGCATTCGGATGGCGACGCTGACTCCTGAATTAGCTCTTGCGAACAATAAAGACCCTAATTCTCCCTTTTTGATACCAGAGGTAAACGGCGTTTTAGTAGTGCAAGTTTTGCCTAATACGGGGGCTCAAAAAGGAGGAGTCCGGCGCGGAGATGTGGTAATAGAGGTGAATGGGGAGGCGATCTCTTCTGCTGAGCAGTTGCAGCGTATCGTTGAAGATGGTGGGGTAAATCGGAATTTGCAGTTGAAGCTGCGACGCGGTAATCAAACTGATGTTCTATCAGTTCGGACTGGTGAACTCCCAAGTGCAGCCTAGCCAACTGATTTTTCAATCCACCTAGAACAATTCATTGCGTCCAACCCGAAAAAACCCCCCTTTACCAGGGGGGTCAGAGTTAAAACTAATCTTCCTCGTCGTCGTTGTCGTCGTCGTCGTCCTCAAAGTCGTCGTCGTCGTCGTCTACTACTTCTTCTACTTCTTCTTCTACTTCTTCTACTTCTTCTACTTCTTCTTCTAGGACTGGAGAGAATCCGTACTTGTGAGCCGTCCGGTCGTCCAACATCATTACGTTCATTGGGTCATCTTGGTCTAGTTCTATTCCAGAATCAGGCAAGTCTAAACCATAAACAGGCCCGCTGGTGGAGTAGTCTTGGTCTAGACGCTCAATTGACGGCTCCTCAAAGGTGTTGTAACCTGTGCCCGCAGGTATTAATCGTCCGATAATTACGTTTTCCTTTAGTCCCCGTAGCCAGTCGGACTTACCTTCAATTGCGGCTTCTGTCAGTACTCGCGTGGTTTCCTGGAAACTAGCTGCAGAAATAAAACTATCGGTGTTGAGCGAAGCTTTGGTAATCCCCAGTAGTACCGGCGTATACTGTGCCGGCGCACCACCAGTAATTGCCATCGCGTCATTCACCGTTTCAATTTGCCGCAACTCCACCAGTTCTCCTGGCAACATAGTTGTATCTCCACCATCATCAACCCGCACTTTGGAAGTCATTTGTCTGACAATTACCTCAATGTGCTTGTCGCTGATATCGATCCCTTGGGATTGGTAAACACCTTGTACTTCGTTGACCAAGAAAGCTTGTGCTTGTTGCAGTCCCACCAAAGCAGATTCGTAAATACCTCCCTGCTGTTCCCTAGTGTAATTGAAGTAAATCTCTAGAATTTCGTGGGGATTCGCCGGTCCATCGGTCAAAGCCTGAGCCACTATCACCTGCTGGGAGTCAGAGACAAAGGCGTTTTGTCCAGGTCCAATGGGGTAGTCTGCTACGACTCCATCAGGTTCAATCACCTTGATATCTACCATTTCGTCTTGTTCGTACACCACCTGTGCCTCTCCCGGACGCCGCGCTAATACGCAGGCTTCTTTGGGTTTCCGTGCTTCCAGTAGCTCTTCAATTCTGGGTAGACCCTGGATAATGTCTCCTGTTTTTGTCCGCTCAAATACTAGCAGTACTAGGTTGTCACCTCGTTGTACTAGGTCGCCGTTGTCTATTTGCAAAACAGCTCCGGCTGAGACTCGGTAGGGACGTGCTAAGCGCATAGTCACAGAAGTTGGGGTGACGCCCACTACTTGACCAGATTCGGGGGTGTTGGTTTGGGAAGAAAGTGGAGTGGATGAAACTATTAGTTGTCCTGGCTTGACTTTAGGTGTTCCTTCTATGGGGAAAGTTACACGGTCTGCATCCCTTAGTACCAGGATGCGGCGTATTGCTTCAGCACCCTCTCGAATACCCCGCACTTCTCCGTTTTCTTTACACTGAATTTCTGTGCGAGCCACTACGGCACCAGGGAGAATTTCTTCGCCATCTGTTACGAGTAGCTTGGTTGTCATGCTTCCTCCTAATGGGTCTGAGGAGGTGTCGCGACGTACTACCAGTGATTCTAAAATCACTAGCTGTAAACGCATCTCATCCTCCTCGTCATCTCCCCCCACTAGCTCAATATCCGCACTCAACTGCGAATTGCCATGTTCCGCTACGGTGAGGCCAGTACCAGGGGCGGCCATTTCTAACACCAACTGCGTGCGCAACAATTCTAATCCTTCTACAGATTTCACCCTTTCCCCATCTTTGAAGGGTAAGCGCTGAATTGCTCGCAGCTCAATGGCGGTACTGGTGCCAGAACTACCACGGCTGTTGATAGAAGCTTGGGATGGCACGTCTGGTTTGTCGGGCACCACAAACTCAATGACTGGTCTCAACAAAATCGCTGGACCTTCTGGAGTTTCTACTGCTTCTGCATAGCGTAATTCCTCAACAGAAATTCCCGGAAGTGTTTGGGCTCCTGGAGCGACCAATTGCCCAATGACTCCAGGTGTCGTACTAGCAGCACCAGCAGCCACAAGCGCCTCTGGAATTTCGTCTACTAAGTGTAGATCCCCAGGCTTAATTACAATTTCCCGGAGAATGTCGTTTTTCTGTACGACTTCTACTATCCCACCGGACTGACAGAAGATGTCTTTCACGACTTCCATGCCGGCTTCTACATATTGTCCGTCTTCTACTAAAAGTAGTGAAATGTCTTTGTTGACCTCATGACATTCTTCAGGAATCCACAGTAAGGTGCCACCTTTGGTAACTTCGTAACCTTGCTTGGCTTTACCGCGCTTTGCTACTTCGACGCCGGCGTATTTGATAATCCCGCCAGACGCGGTGCGATAGTGGTCGTCAATTAGCTCCGCGACTACCTGATTGTTAAGTACCTTTGTACCAGGTGCTGCTTTCAACAAGAAGCGCTGTCCGCCAGGAGCATAAATTACATACTGTTCCCGACCACCTGCACTTTCCAGTTTTACTTGTGCTTGATCCAACTGCACAGAAGCGGTAATAATGTCAATCTCCCGGCGCTCGGCACGTAGTCGCACAACACCACCAGAAGCGGTAACTAACTTGGTTTCTGCCAGGACACTCCCTACTTGCACTGCATCGCCGTTTTTGACCACGGGCTCAGCACCAGGAGGTAAGTTGTAAACCTCCCCTGACAATATCCAAATTAAACCGCCCCGCTGGGCAATCCGAGTAGTATTTCCCTGGCGGTCAGTCTTTTCTTCTGGTACCAAATCAGCAAAAAGCACTTCTCCCGCTAGGTCGCTGGCTACGTCTTTGGCGGCTTTTTCTGTACTTAGGCGAGACTTAACCGAACTCACTTCCGCCAGCAGTTGGCCTTTTGTTACGTGTTCACCGCTGTTCACCATCAGCAAAGAACCAGGAGTCACAGGAAAAGCTTGGGAATCCCCTTTGGTGGGACCTTCCACAATCAATTCGCCGGCGACTTCTACTTGCTCCCGGTCATCGCCGTGGCGTGTGCGAACAGTTCTGGTGCGTAGCCGCTTACTAAAACGTACAACACCATCGCTAGAAGCTAAAATTTGCCCTCTGACTCCACCGGTAAATACACCGCCTGTATGGAATGTGCGCATTGTCAACTGTGTGCCTGGTTCCCCAATTGACTGTGCGGCAATAATCCCCACAGCTTCGCCTAGGTCTACCATTTTGCCATGAGCCAAGCTCCAACCATAGCAGTATTGACAAACAGACCGAGTAGCTTCACAAGTAAGGGGCGATCGCACTATGACTTCTGGAACTTTAGATTTACCAATAATACGAGTCAGTTCCTCGGAGATGTCTTGATTGCGCTCGGCGATTACTTCTCCGGTTACTGGATGCAGTACTGGTTCGGCTAATACTCGACCTAAAAGACGGTCTTCTAGGGGGATTAATACGCGATCGCCGTCGGTCATTGGCTGTACCTTCACACTGCGAAGGGTGCCGCAATCGACATCACGAACAATCACATCTTGGGCAACATCGACTAAACGCCGTGTCAGGTAACCAGAGTCTGCGGTTCTCAGGGCTGTATCTACCAGTCCCTTGCGTGCGCCATAACTGGAGATGATGTATTCGGTTACTGTCAGTCCTTCCCGGAAGTTAGTTTTAATAGGCAAGTCAATGATTTCCCCTTGGGGGTCAGCCATCAAACCACGCATCCCTACTAACTGGCGCACCTGAGACATATTGCCTCGTGCTCCAGAGAAGGCCATCATGTATACGGAGTTCAAAGGGTCTGTGGCTTTGAAGTTGATTATCACCTCGTCTTTGAGGGCTTCGGAGGTATTGTTCCAGGTGTCAATTACTTTCTGGAATCGCTCAACTTCGGTAATTTCTCCTCTGGTATAACGTTCCTCTGTTGCTTTAATTTCCGCTTCGGCTTTTTCCAGCATCTCCCGTTTCACTGGCGGAATCTGCAAGTCATCAACACTAATTGAAACGCCGGCACGGGTAGCAAAGCGAAAACCCAGTTCTTTCAGTCCATCAGCGATCGCTGCGGCGCGAGCACTACCGTATTTGCTAAAGGCCCAAGAGACCAATTTTTTTAGCTGACCTTTGTCTACAATCCGATTATAAAAAGTTGCGTCTTTTGTCATTGGTTGTGGGTTGTTAGTTGTTAGTTGTACAGCCCTTCGGGCATGAAAACAGTTGTTAGTTCTTGATTGTTAGTTCTTGATTGTTAGTTGTACAGCCCTACAGCCCTACGGGCATGAAAACCGGGCATGAAAACAGTTGTACAGCCCTGCGGGCATGAAAACAGTTGTACAGCCCTGCGGGCATGAAAACAGTTGTTTGTTAAAAACTACTGACCACTGACCACTGACCACTGACAGGAAGGGCGTAGAAGAGTGCGTTTTTAAATTGTTGGTAAGACCCAAATATTTGGGTGCTAACGGCAGTCCCTACCGTACGGGCGGGTTTACAAAACTCGTCCCTACCAACTAACCACTGTAAGGGCGGGTTTAGTAGATAATTTTTGCGACTTCTCAATAATTTATTTACATGCACCCGCCCAAGAGTGAAATGAGAAGTTACTTAACTCCAAAGTGCGTCTTGAATTGCCTTATTGTAGATAATCCGACCTACAGTAGAACGGACAAACTGAGAAATCATTTCCCCATTGGCCGTTTCCCGCACACGACGCTGTCTGTATTCTTTGGTCACTATTCCATCAGGCGATCGCTTCTCGGAAACTACCTCAAAATCTGGTTTGTCAGTCTCCACCGGCCCATCGAAGCGCACCCAAACACTAGCGTGCAAATCCACCTGTCCTTGTTCATAAGCCTTAATCGCATCCTCCAGTCCCCCAAAATGCATACCCGCACCCTTAAGCGCCGCTGGATTATCCGCAGTCAAGTAATAACATCCCAAAACCATATCCTGACTTGGGGAAACAATCGGTCGTCCCGTCGCTGGTGAAAGAATATTATTAGAAGCCAGCATCAACAAACGAGCCTCAGCTTGACTCTCCAGAGACAGAGGCACATGTACCGCCATTTGGTCACCGTCGAAGTCAGCATTAAACGCAGGACAGACTAGCGGGTGAAGCTGAATTGCCCGACCTTCCACCAAAATTGGCTCAAAAGCCTGAATTCCTAAACGGTGCAGAGTGGGAGCACGGTTAAGCATAACTGGGTGTCCTGCGATTACCTCTTCGAGTACATCCCAAACTTGCGCATCTCCACGCTGAATCAACTTCTTTGCAGCCTTGATATTGTTAACCAAACCTTGACGAATCAACCGATGAATCACAAAGGGCTGGAACAACTCAATCGCCATCTCCCTAGGTAAACCACACTGGTGAATCTTCAGGTTCGGGCCAACAACAATTACACTTCTTCCGGAATAATCCACCCGTTTACCGAGCAAATTCTGACGGAAGCGACCTTGTTTCCCTTCAATAATGTCCGACAGCGACTTGAGAGGACGATTGTTTGCCCCCACCACAGTACGGCCCCGGCGTCCATTATCAATCAGCGCATCCACAGCCTCCTGCAACATCCGCTTTTCGTTGCGGACAATAATCTCTGGGGCTAAAATCTCCTGTAACCTAGCCAAGCGATTATTACGGTTAATCACCCGACGGTAAAGGTCATTCAAATCCGAAGTCGCAAAGCGGCCACCATCCAGTTGCACCATTGGTCGCAAATCTGGAGGAATGACGGGAATGACTGATAGCACCATCCACTCAGTTTTGGAACCAGTAGCGATGAAATTGTCAATAACCCGCAAGCGTTTAATTAGCTTGGCGCGTTTCTGACCTTTAGCTACAGCAATTTCCTCGCGCAGCTTTTCCCCTTCTGCATCCAAGTTTAAGTCCTGCAAAAGTCGCTGCAGTGCTTCTGCTCCAATGCCGACTTCAACGTTGGTTAGGTGGGTATCTTCACTGTAGAGTTGTTCCTCAATTTCCAGCCACTGGTCTTCTGTCAATAGCTGCTTATAGCTCAGATTTTCGGCATTTCCAGCACTAAGGACTACATAAGCATTGAAATAAACAATTTGCTCAACATCTCGCAGAGGCATATCCAGTAGGATACTCAAATAACTGGGAATCCCCTTGAGATACCAAACATGAGCAACCGGCGCGGCCAACTTAATGTAGCCCATGCGGTGGCGCCGCACTCTAGATTCAGTTACTTCAACACCGCAGCGCTCACAGACAATACCCCGGTGGCGCACACGCTTGTATTTACCACAGTGGCATTCCCAATCCTTTGCTGGGCCAAAAATACGCTCACAAAACAAACCATCCATCTCAGGTTTGAGAGTCCGGTAGTTAATAGTCTCTGGCTTAGTTACTTCTCCTACAACCTGACCATTAGGAAGTGTTCTTTCACCCCATTGACGAATTCTTTCTGGAGAAGCGATCGCTATTTTTACGTAATCAAATCTAGTTTCTTGTTGCTGTCTCATAAGTTGTTTGTTTTTTGTTATTTCTTCGTTGGTATTAGCTTGTTGTCCGGCCCCTGACGAGCATGAAAACAGTTGTTAAATTGTTTTTCTTCCCAACAGGTCGGGCGTAGCATTGGCGTTTTGAAATTGTAGGTTATACCCATATATTTGGGCGCAAATGCTACACCCCTACCGTAGGGGCGGGTTTACAAAACCCGCCCCTACACAACTAATAACTACTTAATTGTCATCCTCCTCAAGTTCCTCGCGGCTCAAGGATTCATAAGTTGGTCGGGAAGGAGTGCGGCGACGGTCAACATCCGCCATCAAATCTACCTCTACGTCACGACTGCTGCCATCCTCAGCGTTTTCCACTTTATGCACAGCAATATCCAAGCCCAGAGATTGTAGTTCTCGCATCAAGACTTTGAAGGATTCTGGAGTACCAGGGCGAGGAATAGCTTTCCCTTTAACGATCGCATTCAGAGCTTCATTCCGTCCCTGCATATCATCACTCTTCACTGTCAGCAATTCTTGCAGAGTATAAGCCGCACCAAAAGCCTCCAGTGCCCAGACTTCCATTTCCCCGAAACGCTGACCACCTTGTTGAGCTTTACCACCCAAAGGCTGCTGTGTCACCAGAGAATAAGGACCAGTAGAACGAGCATGAATCTTGTCGTCCACCAAATGCACCAGCTTCAACATATAAGCCTTACCCACAGCCACTGGTCGGTCAAAAGCCTCACCAGTACGACCGTCGTACACCGTAATTTTGCCAGGATGTGCTTCATTAAAAGTCCAGCCCTTATCCGGTTCCTGACTAGCCTGTCTCAGCTTGCCATGAACAGTAGTTCGAGACGCCTCTTCGCCATACATCTCGTCAAAAGGAATCATCTTAAACCGAAGGTCTAAGTTCTCACCAGCCCATCCCAATAAGCACTCAAACACCTGACCGACGTTCATGCGGCTCGGTACACCCAAGGGATTGAGAACAATATCCAGCGCCGTACCATCAGGCAAATAAGGCATATCTTCCATCGGCAAAATCCGAGAAATAATCCCTTTATTTCCGTGGCGTCCCGCCATCTTGTCACCCACCTGGATTTTCCGTTTCTGGGCTACATAAACACGCACCACCATGTTCGCCCCAGGAGGTAGTTCATCACCCTGTTCTCGCGTGAACACACGGACATCCACCACCCTTCCTTTTTCACCGTTGGGAACTCTGAGAGAGTTGTCTCGGACATCCCGCGCTTTTTCACCAAAAATGGCTCGTAGCAGTTTCTCTTCTGGTGGTTGGTCAGATTCACCCTTCGGCGTCACCTTCCCTACCAGGATGTCTCCTGCTTCTACCCAAGCGCCAATGCGGATAATCCCTGTCTCATCCAACTGTCGCAGTGAGTCTTCACCAACGTTGGGAATTTCACGAGTAATTTCTTCTGGTCCCAGTTTGGTCTGGCGAGCCTCAATTTCATACTTCTCAATGTGGATGCTGGTATAAACATCATCCATCACCAAGCGTTCGCTAATTAAGATGGCATCCTCGTAGTTGTATCCCTCCCAAGGCATATAAGCTACAAGAATATTCTGCCCTAGGGCTAGTTCTCCACCTTCTGTGGCTGAACCATCGGCTAGCACCTGACCGGCTATTACGTCATCACCCGTAAAGACAAGGGGACGCTGGTTCAAGCAAGTATCTTGATTAGAACGCTGGTACTTCTGCACCTCATAGTAATTTTCCCGTCCGTGCTTGTCCTTAACCCGAATCTGGCGTGCATCCACATAAGACACTTCCCCCTCCGAGCGCGAAACAATCACCATACCGGAATCTCGCGCTGCTTGCGCTTCCAGACCGGTTCCCACTAAAGGACGTTCCGGCCGCAGCAGAGGTACAGCCTGACGCTGCATGTTCGACCCCATTAGCGCTCGGTTAGCATCATCATGTTCCAGAAAAGGAATCAGAGATGTAGCTACAGAAATAATCTGCACCGGTGAGACCGCTACATAATCTACTTGGTCTGGCTTAGTGGTAGTGAATTCCTGGCGATAGCGCACCGGCACCGTATCCCCAAGAATATAACCCTCCTCATTCACAGGGATATCCCCTGGCGCCACCCGCAAATCATCTTCCTCGTCCGCTGTCATGTACTGCGGCGCATTTTCCTTATGTACCCGTCCATTTTCTACAGGATAAAATGGTGTCTCAATGAAGCCATAAGCGTTCACCCGCGCATGAGTTGCCAAAGAACCAATCAAACCAGCATTAGGGCCTTCAGGAGTCTCAATTGGGCAAATTCGTCCATAGTGAGAAGGATGAATATCCCGCACCGCAAAACCAGCGCGCTCGCGAGTTAAGCCTCCAGGACCGAGGGCTGAAAGTCGTCGCTTATGGGTTAGTTCCGCCAGCGGATTGGTCTGATCCATGAACTGCGACAACTGGGAAGAACCAAAGAACTCCTTAATCGCCGCCACTAAAGGTTTTGGGTTCACTAGAGAAGCTGGGGTCAGAGTTTCTGAGTCAGAAACAGTCATCCGTTCCCGGATAATTCTTTCCAAGCGATTGAGTCCCACTCGCACCTGGTTTTGCAGCAGTTCCCCAACTGAACGCACCCGACGGTTTCCCAAGTGGTCAATGTCATCCGTACTACCGACATCGAACTCTAGGTTAATTAAGTAGTCGATCGCCGACAAAATATCCAGTGGAGTCAGCACCCGCATCGTATCTGGTATATTCAGCCGCAGTTTCTTATTAATTTTGTAGCGACCAACCCGCCCTAAATCATAGCGTTTTGCATCAAAGAAACGAGAATCTAGCAACTGCTGTCCCCCGGAAACCGTAGGAGGTTCACCTGGACGCAGCTTGCGGTACAGTTCCATCAGCGCTTCTTCTTCGCTGGGGTTCCCTTCCTTTTCCAGAGTCTTTTGGTAATAATCTGGGTGACGCAGCGCGTCCATAATTTCCCCATCGGACAGTCCCAGCGCCTTTAGCAGCACCTGGGCCGAAAGCTTGCGGGTTTTGTCAATCCGCACCCAAACCAAATCGTTTTTGTCTGTCTCAAATTTCAGCCACGCTCCTCGGTTCGGGATGAGTGAAGCGCTGTAGGTACGGCGTCCATTCTTGTCAGTTTCGGATTTGTAATAGACCCCAGGACTACGAACAATTTGGTTGACGATTACCCGTTCCGCACCGTTGATAATGAAAGTGCCTCGGTCAGTCATCAGCGGCAAATCGCCGATAAAAACCTCTTGTTCCTTGATATCGCCAGTTTCCTTGTTAATCAGGCGCGTAGGCACGTACATCTGCACTGCATAAGTGCTGTCTCGCCGCTTCGCTTCGTCTACGTCGTATTTTGGCCGCTTGAGCTTATAGTTTTTGCCTAAGAAGTGTAGCTCCATTTTGCCCGTGTAGTCGGTAATCGGCGAGAAGCTGTTGAGCTCTTCAATTAACCCTTCATCCAGGAACCAACGAAAACTAGAACGCTGGATCTCCACCAAGTCAGGCAACATGTAGTTAGGTACAGTGTAGTTCTGAGCAGGGGAAGTGTAAATCTGATTAGTCATGCGTCTCCTCTTACAGCGTGAGTAGGCAAAATTGAAATTTGAAAGTTAAAGTGAAGAAAATGAAAGAAACGAAAAACGAAAATTGTAGAGCGTAGACCTCAGCCCTTGGACGAATTGGACGAATTGGAGGAGAGGTTGAAACTTTTAAGAGACAGCGCCGATGCACTGCTACGCCAACACATTTCCTAATCCACGCTTCATACTTCATACCGATGCAGCTCTTGTTACTAGATATTTAGTGCCACAGAAGCAAAAAGTTTCTAGCAACTGAAAAAATCAGTTTTTAGCTTGTGTCAACAACAAAATGGAATGTCGGGTAATGACTACTATCTCAAACTGTGAGTTCGATACTTTAAAGTATTTGGGGACCTGTCTACCAGGAGGGGCTGCGTTTTAGTGCCATTACCTGCAAGTTTTGTTCATAGCGATACTCTCCCAAATTTCCCCTTTCGATGATAGTCCCAAAGCCTTGGGGGTCTTAGGTCGGATGCGGTGTGACGCAATGGGTAAAAGCAGGGCAAATTTTATTCATAGTAACTCTTCTTAATATTATTATGACGTAGAGAAACGGGATTGAGGTAAGGAACATGAGATATTAGATGTTGGTATCCTGCCTGTAGTAGCTATGTGTTGCTCAACCTTCTATCCCCACTCCCAGGTCAAGACCAAAGAGCCTACAAGCATTTTCTGTAGTTTGGGCCGCCAGGACTTCTAGGGAGACATCTCGCAAACGGGAAACGCACTCAGCTACATGGCGGACATAAGCAGGTTCGTTCCTTTTCCCTCGCTTAGGAACCGGCGCCAGGAAAGGGCAATCGGTTTCAATCAGCAAGCGATCGCTTGGTACCATCACTGCACTGTTGTGTATCTGGGTGGCGCCCTTAAAGGTAACAATGCCGCTAAAACTTATGTAAAAGCCTAGATCCAAAAACCACTGTGTCTCTTCTGGTGTGCCTCCCCAACAGTGCATGACGCCTTGAACTTGCCCGTGCACGTCCCAAAACCCCTGCAACAACTCTCGCATTTGGGGAGCAGCGTCGCGGCAGTGGATAATGACTGGTAAGTTTAGTTCTTTGGCGATCGCTAATTGCGCTTCAAACACCGCCTTTTGCCATTCTTGGTTATCAGCCTTAAAGAAATCCAACCCAGTTTCCCCGATCGCCACTACCCTAGCGTCAGAACGAGCTAAAGATAAAATCAGGGAAGCCATCTCAGGCGTCCATTTCTCTGCATCCAGTGGATGCAAGCCTACAGCAAATGAGAGTTCTGTAAATTGGTCTGCTAATTCTTGAATGCTAGCATATTCCGCTGGTTCCACACAGGAATGCACCAGCCTTACTACACCAGCCTCGCGCCAACGGTCTCGTATTGCTTCTAGATCTGATTGGAACACATCAAAGTTGATATGTACGTGAGTGTCTATCAACTGCATCGGTACAGCCTGCTGCCTACTTTATTTTTTAAGGACTTGTGACCTGTGGAAAATAGATCTTAGATTAGAGAGGGAATCTAGCCCATCCTCCCAAGAAAACAAACTTCAACACAAACCGCCAAGCCCATCACCCTTGGGGGGATGGGTCAATCAAACGCAGACTCAAGAGACAGGTATTGTAACAGGTTAGAGTGACTGGCTTTTTAGGAAACCGATAGCTCAGCCATCAGCAAGACAAGGTGAGAAGTTGCCAGAACAAGTAGTGAGCTTTTAGTTGTTAGTTTCTAATTAACTGTGACAGGCGAGACGCCTGTGCTACAGTCAACAACTCTTTACAGGCGTCTCGCCTGTACTACAACCAACAACTAGAGAAGATTCTCTGATTGTGTTTGTGTAATTGCCCATCTCCCTCCAGGAGCAATCGCTCTGGTTTCCTTATTGAGCCGCGGCTTCCGGCGTTGAGGGGTTGAGTTTGGCATTTACAGTTTTGAGCGTCTTAGCAAGACGAGCTTTCTTGCGAGCACCATTGTTAGCATGTAGTACTCGCCGCTTTACAGCCTTGTCAATTTTGCTGTAAGCTGCATTCATCTTAGCTTGTACTTCCTGCAATGCTTCTGAACTCGGTTGACGCCCGTAATCTTCTACGGCCGTTAGGTACTTCTTCATCAGCGTCTTCACTGCTGACTTGTAGGTTTTATTACGAACTCGGTTGCGTTCGGCAATTTCGATACGCTTGAGCGCAGATTTGTTGTTAGCCACAGGAGAGTCTTGAGAAAAACTTATTTATATTAACAGACAAAATACCCGAATAAATAATATAACATCTAATTTGTCATCTATTGTGTAAAGTCATCCTACCCTAGAAAAATCCAGGTTAAGCTAGAGAGGAGAGTTCGGGTATGATCGGCCCCTCACTCAGAGAAGGCTGACTCACCTGGACTCAACGGGCAATACCTAGTGATGGGCACTCCGACTCAATGCTGCGAATCATTACTCAGCAAGCTGAGGCACAAACCGAACTGCGGCGCATCTGTGATCGCACTTCCCAAGACCAAATTGTTCATAAAGAGGCAACGGTGCGGGAAGTGTTACAGACGGTGAAGCGCCAAGGGGACAAAGCTCTGCTGCACTACACCGAAGAATTTGACCACCAAATCTTGAGTACTGAGCAACTGCGCGTGAGTGGCTCAGAACTGGATGCTGCTTACCAACAGGTGTCTAAGGAATTGCTAGATGCGATTGGGTTGGCAAGGCGACAGATAGAGGCTTTTCATCGACAGCGTGTACCTAAATCCTGGGTACAATTTGGCGATGATGATGTCGTCTTAGGTAAGCGTTATACGCCAGTAGACATTGCCGGACTGTATGTTCCTGGTGGTAGGGCGTCATATCCCAGTACCGTGTTGATGAATGCCATACCGGCCAAGGTCGCTAAGGTGCCGAGGATTGTGATGGTGACACCACCAGGACAGGATAAAACGATTCATCCTGCTGTCCTCGTTGCGGCTCAAGAAGCAGGGGTTCAGGAGATTTATCGGGTAGGTGGTGCTCAGGCGATCGCGGCTTTGGCTTATGGTACAGAAACTATACCAAAGGTAGATGTGATTACAGGGCCAGGGAATATATATGTAACCTTGGCTAAGAAACTGGTTTACGGAACGGTGGGAATTGACTCCCTTGCAGGTCCCTCTGAGGTGCTGATTATTGCGGATGAGTCCGCTAATCCGGTTCACGTAGCCGCCGACCTTTTGGCCCAAGCAGAACACGACCCCTTAGCAGCAGCGATTCTCTTGACAACTGATGCGCAACTAGCAAAGCAAGTCAAAAGAGAGGTGGAAAGGCAACTAAAAGACCATCCGCGACGGATGTTAACAGAAAAGGCGATCGCCCATCACGGTCTGATCGTCGTCGTTAATTCCTTGGAGGAAGCTGCTGAACTTTCCAACGAGTTCGCACCGGAACACTTGGAACTAGAAATTGCGGAGGCCTTGGGACTTATTAGACAAAATCCGCCACGCTGGGGCGATTTTTCTTGGTCACTCAACTCCAGAAGCAGTGGGAGATTACCTGGCTGGGCCAAATCATACCCTACCTACCTCTGGTGCTGCTCGTTACGCCTCCGCCCTAGGTGTGGAAACCTTCATGAAGCACTCTAGTTTGATTCAGTATTCCTCGACGGCGCTTCATAAAGTTTCTAGTGCGATCCAAGCGCTAGCGCAAGCTGAAGGTTTACCGTCTCATGCTGATTCTGTGCGCTTACGGACTCAGGGAGAGCTCGATGATTAGTGCTAGTGTTCTCTATCATCAGTCAAGTAGACAAATACTCTACTTAAGGGCGAAAATCCCAATAGCTGCGAGCTGAGTTCTCAATGCCGATCGCTGATAGGAGACATTTTTGGTGCTAAAGACAATTCTTGTTGCTCTCGATAGTTCAGACCTCTCACAGCAAGTGATTCAAAGTCTGGATGAACTTCAAATACAGCCAGCCACCAAAATAATCCTGGCCCATGTCATTTCCTCGCCAGAGTCTGACATGGAAACGGTAGTTGATCGACCTCATGTATCTGAGGAAGCTAACTATAAACAGATTGAAAAACAGCTACAGTCCTATCAAGCTAAATTTAACAACAAAAGTGAAATAGAGATTGTCGTCGGCGACCCAGCGGTTGAAATCGTTCGTCTAGCCCATATTTATCAAGCTGATTTAATTGTGATTGGAACTCGCGGTCTAACTGGAATGAAGCGAATTTTGCAAGGTTCGGTTAGCGGACAGGTGGTTGCCGATGCACCATGTTCTGTGCTTGTAGTCAAGCCAGCATTTTAGCAGCAAAACTTAGCTACTTAGGCCGACTTGAGACTTCTGCTCTCTTCTGTTCTACAAAATCCCCGATTTCTTGGAGAAGTCGGGGATTTAAGCTGAGAATAGTTAAGATTTGCCGGATCTCAAGGCTTTGATGTTAAAAATTCACGCAGCCTAAGTAAATTTAAGGTGTGACCGAGATTTAGGGGTAGTAGAGACACGCCTTCTAAGCGTGACTGAACCCAACCTTCTCCCCAAGACCACTCGTGATAACCGTCAATTCCTTGACTCAAGAGCATTCGTAAACAGTTGGAATCTTGCACTTCTACTTGATGTTGAATTGCTACAGGGCCAGTCCAGGTAGTAAAGTTCAGTCCTGGGTGCAGATTTTCTGGTAACCCTGCTGAAAAGCGCTGGGGCCACAACCAGCGACGCAATTGTTCCGGTTGTAGCAAGCTATCACGGATGACAGTTTGGGGTGCTGCTATTTCAATTCGGAGATGACTTTGTTGAAAGTTTCCTAGCATTTGATCTCAGGAGGGGGATATGATTCAGCATAGCGAAGGATTCCCATCTCACGAATTTTTTTAAGAAGATTTCTTGCTTGCTACCAACTGCTATTCACTGACACTAATGTATGGGGACAGAAGAGGAATATCCCGATAAATCTACACTGCCTCATTCATGCTTATTTAGTGAAATTCAATTCTTTTTTAGATCTAAAAAAACTAGCGAGGAAGAAAATCGTAATTAGCATTGACATGGCTGAGTAACAATTCTTCCGAGATTCCTGTAATTTTGGCAATCTCAGTCAAAGAAAGTTTTAACAACGCAAAAGTTTTTCTATCAATTTTTTTGTTTTCTGAGAAATGACTGGGCTTTTCGAGTTTAGCATTAGCTGTCTGCCCCAATTTCAGGAGTACTCTTGATAAGTTCAATTCTTAATTTATAGCTGGGCAATTGTTTTGTCTGTACGGTATATGACAGAGAAAAAAATTACCTTAAGTTTGGACGCTACCATGTGATGTCAAATACATAAATCATTTACAAAAACTTACCTCTATTAATAGATGTATCGTTAATACTGCCGACTGTCTAATAAAGTAAATATTAGCAGTTATTATTTTTATTAAGTACAACACCTAAAGACCAGTAATAAATTCTGGGAGATTATATCCGCTAGGAAAGCGAGCCTTTTAACAGGTTCATCAGCTAACTTCGGCTGAGAAACCTCCCAGAGTTTTTCTTATAAATCACCTAAAATTTGTTCAATCATCCGGTTTGCCTGCGAACCATAGCCACCACCGAACAAATTAAAATGATTCAGGATATGGTACAGGTTGTAAAGGTTTTTTCGGTGTTTGTAACCAGCATCCAAAGGATATATTTCGTTGTAGCCTCGATAAAAATCACTGGGAAAACCGCCGAAAAGTTCCGTCATTGCGATATCAACTTCGCGATCGCCTACATAAGTCGCCGGATCAAAAATCACAGGTTCTCCAGACTTAGTAAAAGCAGCATTTCCACCCCAAAGATCGCCATGTACCAGAGAAGATTGAGGTTGATTCCCAAGCAGTTTGGGAATGTCCGTCAGTAAGCGATCTTGTTGAGGAAAATTACCACCAGGACGCCGCGCTAATTGTAATTGATAACCGATGCGATATTCAGCAAAAAACTCCCCCCAGTTTTCAGTCCAATTATTAATTTGTGGTGTTGAACCAATTGTATTATTTTGCTTCCAACCAAATCCCCCCTTACCTACAGGAGGTATTGCCTTGTGCATTGCGGCCAACTGACGCCCCATTTCCTCCCAAGACTGGTTACTAGCACTCCCACCAAGTTCTAGCCACTCTAAGACAATGTAAGCAGAATCACCTGCTATTCCCCAGCATATCGGTGTGGGTACGCGAATCGTCTGAGTTTCCAACATTTGCTTTAAACCCAACGCCTCCGCCTCAAACATGGCTACACTAGAGGCTTGGTTGAGCTTAACAAAATAAGTGCGGCGATCGCCAATTAGGGCAGATGCTTGATTGATACATCCGCCACTTACAGAACGTCGCTGCTGACTTTGAAACTTTTCGCCAGTCAGCCGAGAAATATGAGCTTCAATTTGAGTCCACATAGGGTATATTTTATCGCAAAGTAACGCCAAGTAAAATTAATTCCTCCGCGTTCTCTGCGCAAAACCCCGCGTTCTCTGCGTTAAAAAAAACTTCCACAAATTGTAATCAAGACAACTAAGAATCTCCTGGCTTGATGCTAACAATACCGTAAGCCTTAGTCGAGAGATATTGATTAGCAGCTTGCTGAATATCAATTGCTTCGATTGCTTGAATGCGATCCGGGTAGTTTAAGGCTGGTGTCAAATCTCCTAGTTGTGAATAATAGTAGCCATACAAACCAGTACGATCGCTTGGTTTTTCATTGCCAAAAATGAATCGATTTGCTACCCGTGTGCGGATGCGAGCAATCTCGGATTCTGCTACCAATTCTGTTTGGAAAGTGTGGATATGTTGGGCGATCGCCTCTTCTACAATTTGCAAGTTTTCCGTTGGCAATTGTGCGGAAATATAAAAAACGCCCTGAAGTCGCTGCGTCATGTTGCTGACTCCAATATGGGTGACAAGTTGTCTTTCTTCTCGCAAATCTCGCACTAACCGCGATGTCCTACCATGTCCTAAAATTCCTGCTAGGACATCCAAAGCATAGGTTTCTTCTAAGTGTGTCATCCCTGGTACCCGCCAAGCCATCACCAAACGCGCTTGCTGCAAAGTTTCATCAACGTATTCTCTGCGAACAATTTCACTGAAAGCTGGTTCGGGGTTGAAGGATTGGGGATTGAAAACTACCCCCTCGTTTCTAACTTCCCCCCTTGGGAAGGGGGGTTGGGGGGGTTCTGATTGAGTAAAGCCATCTGCAACAATCGAAATTAATTCCTCAACTGGCAAATTACCCACCGCAACAGCAGTGATCGATTTGGGTTGATACCATTGAGCATGAAAGTCACGCATCTGCTGGGGTTTTAGTTGTGAAATCACCTCCGTCGGACCTAGCACCTGTCTTCGGTAAGGTAGCTGTTCAAACGTTGTCTCAATTGCCCTTCTAAAAGTCCTGCGTCCGGGATTGTCTTCTGATCGCCGTATTTCTTCCAAAACTACCAAACGCTCCCTTTCAAAGGCATCATCGGGAATGCTGGGATTGAGTACGACATCTAGCTGTAATGGCGCTAGTTGAGCAAAATCTTTGGGGGCCGTGGTTATGTAATAGTGGGTGTAATCCTGGCTGGTAGCAGCATTTGTCACGGCCCCTCTTTCCTCAATCAACCGCTCAAATTCGCCGCTTTGCAGCCTTGGCGTTCCTTTGAAGACCATGTGTTCCAGAAAGTGCGCCATCCCGTTGATGTCGTCTGGTTCCATCGCAGAACCCACGTTAATCCATACGTTCAGGTTGACTGCTTCAACTGGCATTTGCTCTGCCACAATTGTAAGGCCGTTAGGCAGTTTTTTGATTGTTGGGGCGTTAAGCGGGGGAGTTTTGAGCAAAATTGAGGTCATCAGGTGTTAAAAGAGCGTGAATACTCTTTTATCTTAGCTATTTTGCAGGAGAGTACTGGGATTTTAGACTTGGGTTTTTAAATTGGGAATAAAAGCGTCAACTTGTAATTTCTTTCCCTTACCCATGACCAATTACCTATTACCTATTACCTATTACCCATTACCCAATGACTAATGTTGATATTTCCCTCTGGTAAACCTTCACAAGTAGGTGTTTTTCGATTATATTAGGAATATTAAGAAATGTAAAAAGTAAGTTTATGCCAAGCGCTGATATTGGCGATAGCGTACAGCCCTACGGGTATGAAAACAGCCCAGCGGCGACCGAGGAGTTAGCGCTGTTGCGTAGCGCAGATCGCACAAACCGCAGCGCTATTATAATTGGCGCAGGAATTGGGGGATTAACCACAGGAGCGTTACTTGCCCATCGTGGCTATAAAGTATTAGTATTAGACCAAGCGATTGTACCGGGAGGATGTGCTTCCACCTTCAAACGTCGTGGGTTTACCTTTGATGTGGGTGCGACTCAGGTTGCTGGTTTAGAACCCGGTGGTATTCACAAACGGATTTTTGATGAATTAGAAATTGAATTACCAGAATCTACGCCTTGCGATCCTGCTTGTGTGGTATTTCTCCCCGGAGAAACTCAACCAATTAATGTTTGGCGGAATCCTGAAAAATGGACTGTTGAACGACAAATGCAGTTTCCTGGTAGCGAACCTTTTTGGCAATTGATGACAACTTTATTCAATGCTAGCTGGAAATTTCAAGCTCGTGATCCGGTTTTACCACCGCGTAATTTGTGGGATTTATGGCAATTAGCATCGTCAGTTCGTCCCGATACATTGATAACTTTTCCCTTCACTTTCATGACAGTGGGGGATGCTTTGCGATTATATGGACTGTATGAAAATCAGCGTTTGAGGACGTTTTTAGATTTGCAGCTAAAGCTTTATTCCCAGGTAGATGCGGATGAGACAGCGTTGCTTTATGCGGCGACAGCATTGGGTGTTTCTCAGGAACCGCAAGGGCTATTTCATCTGCAGCCTAGTATGCAGGTGTTGAGCGATCGCTTGGTTGAAGGACTGGAAAAATATGGTGGTAAATTGTTAATGCGCCACACTGTCGAACATATTGAAGTTGACGGTGGGAAAGCTAAGAGTGTAACGATTCGCAATCAGAAAACAGGAGAAGTTTGGACAGAAATAGCCGATGAAATAGTTGCTAATGTTACCGCACAAAACTTGGTTAAGCTATTAGGAGAAGCTGCACCACTTGGTTACAAACGCAGGGTGGATAAATTACCTCCCGCATCGGGAGCATTTGTTATATACTTGGGTGTTGAGCAAAGTGCAATTCCTGATGGATGTCCACCACATCTCCAGTTTCTCTACGATTATTCTGGGCCAATTGGGGAGAATAATTCCCTGTTTGTTTCTGTTAGTCATCCGGGAGACGGCCGTGCACCGGAGGGGAAAGCAACAATTATTGCTTCTTCTTTTACTGATGCTAGGAAATGGTGGCTTGGTTCTAAGGAAGATTATGAAGCTTTAAAGCAACAGTATACCGAAGAGGCGATCGCCCGTTTGTCGCAATATTTTTACTTAAAACCAGAAACCATCATTCACCAAGAAGTAGCAACCCCTCGCACTTTTGCCTATTACACTGGTCGTGAACAAGGTATCGTGGGTGGTATTGGTCAAAGGATACCCACATTTGGCCCATTCGGCTTTGCGACTCGTACACCTGTAAATCACCTCTGGTTAGTAGGAGATTCTACGCATCCAGGTGAAGGTACCGCCGGTGTAAGTTATTCAGCGCTTACCGCTGTTAGGCAAATTGAAGTATCTTGAACTGGGGACTCCTCACCTACTAAGATCCCCGACTTCTTGAAGAAGTCGGGGATCTGCTTGGGAGCTAGTTGGGGACTCCGACGCTCAACCCGTTCAAGATATTATGCACAATGAAGGCAAAGCGAGATTTCAGATTGGCAATGCCTTATTAGTTTCACTGGCTTCTCTATGGTTATGAAATTAAATCTCTATAACCAAGCTGATGGCTCAAGAGGTGAACGATTCTTACATAGAGTGAGCAAATTTGCCCAGTCTATAGTTTTTTAGGTAGAGCTTTTTGCTCTTGGGATGAGACATTTTGGGATCACTCGTGATACAATTATTATTGTCTATTTTGAATAAACTGCTTCCTTCCCAAAAAAGTTCATGAGTACATATCTGCCTGAATTTAATCGTAATTGGCCTAGTTTTTTTGAGGTTTTTGGTGTTAATGCTGATCAAGTTATTGACAACATGAATCAGGCGGGTGATGACATCCCGGAACAAAAACCTAAATATTCTATTTCCTTAAATTCAGTGGGAGTGAGCAGAAAAAATATTCCCGTACAAATTTTAGATCCATTTGGTTCAGGGGAAGTTGTCCAAATTTCTTGTTCTGTAGTAGCGGAAACTTCTGTACCCGTCTATAAGCGAGGCATACATATGTCTCGTATTGGCGATATATTCGCCCAGCTAACAACAAAAGCATTTGCCAGTCTACAAGAATATTCTCTCAATGTAGCAGAGCTATTAACAGAGTTGGAGTATGGTGGTTTTTCTAAGGTTGAAGTAAATGGGGAACTGCCTTATTTAGAACAAGTTGCAGGCTGGAAACCGGAAAAAGATAAAATATCGTTAGAACATTTAAGTTTAACAGCGGCTACTTATACTAAAGAGGAAAAAGGCTATATCCAAAATGCTGGACTAGAAATTTCCAACATCACAGCCTGTCCCTGTGTCCAAAGCACTTATCGACATACACTATTGCAAAGTAATAGTGAACTAGATAAGCAATTAATTAACCCTTTAATCACCCATTCACAAAGATGTCGAACCAAGGTGGAGATTGTGAATATTCATGGCAATATTCCCATCCCCATTAAAGACATACTCAATCAGGTCGATCAAGGAGTTGTTAGAGTACAAAATACTTTACCAAGAGAGTATGAGCTATTGATGGTTTATCAAGCACATAAACAGCCTCAATTTATTGAGGATGTTGTCAGAGAAATAGCTGTTAAAGTCTCTAAAGTTACTAAAGATAAGTTTCCCGACAGTTTAATTAGGGTGACTTCCAAAAGTATGGAGTCAATCCATGATTTCGATATCCAAGCTTTGTTGGAGGATTCCATAGAAAATTTCAGCAAGGAATTTAGTTAAATTAAATCTAACCGCCACAAATGATTGCACCATCTACTTTTAATAGACCGCAAACAACAGTAATTTTAGCGATGAGTGCAGATGGGAAAATAACAGATTTTAAGCGATCGCCTGCTAAGTTCGGTTCCCCTGCTGATCAAGCACACCTAGAAAAGCAAGTAGCTCAATCTGATGGTGTAATGTTGGGTGCTGGGACTCTCCGTGCTGATGGAATTGCTTTAAGCGTTATGAACGCTGAACTCCTAGAACAACGAAAACAGCAAGGGAAATCACAGCAGCCAGTACAAATTGTTTGCTCTCGTAGTGGTGTAATCGATCCGGAGTTAGACTTCTTTCATCAACCTGTATCTCGTTGGTTACTCACTACTAAAATAGGTGCTCAAAATTGGCAAGGACGTTCAGAATTTGAGCGTATTTTAGTAGTGGAAACACCAGCAGGAGACATCGACTGGATTAATGCTTTTGGGCAATTAACCATATTAGGAATGAGAGACATCGCAATTGTCGGTGGTGGGGAACTGGTAGCTTCACTACTATTATTTGATTTGATTGACGAGATCTGGTTAACAGTGTGTCCTTTGATTTTTGGAGGTTCAACCTCACCTACTCCCGTGGGTGGTCAAGGTTTTTTATCCTCAGAAGCTATTCATTTAAATTTGATAAGTGTGCATCAAATTGAGCAGGAAATCTTTCTCCACTATCGCCTAAAAAGATGATTTCAGGAAGCTGTAGAGAATTAGAAAAATTACGCCGACAAGACTAATTGTGATCCAAGCAAATATGTTTTTCATCAGTTGAAAAACACATTGAAATTTTTTTGTCAAGCGCAGCCTGATGATTTTCTTTCAGCAACCAAATCCCTGACTTCTCAAAGAAGTCGGGGATATTTGTTGTGTCCTTCAAATACTGTACAAAATTTGGTGAGACTATAAAGATATGGAGATTGAAGGCAAAGTTAGATTTCAGATTGGCGATGCCTTCTATCGTCAAGAAAGCCAAGTAGCCAGGGATTTAGCAATTCTCGCTGCAGCAATTTACAAGATTGATCACGCACACCTGAGAGTATTAGACGCCATGAGTGGGTGTGGTGTCCGTTCCTTGCGCTACTGGAAAGAAAGTCAAGCAGATTGGGTTTGGGTCAATGAGGGAAATCCAGAACTAGGGGAACTTCTACAGCAAAATTTAGCAGAAGCTATGGCCTCTCGATGTTGTCAGTTAACTCATCTCGATGCGAATCGTGTATTTTTTGACTGCTACAATCGCTCAGACTACTATGACTTTGTAGATGTCGATTGCTTCGGTTCTCCAGTACCCTATCTCAGTACTAGCCTTTGGGCCACAAAAATCGGCGGACTACTTTACCTTACCAGTACAGATGGACGCACAGCTACAGGACACTTACCCCAAAGCAGTTTAAGCTTATATGGTGCTTATGCAAGAAATCACCCAGCGGCCCACGAACAAGGACTTCGGCTGTTAATTGGAAGTGTACAACAACAAGCGGCCGCGAAGGGCTTAGGCGTCGAACCCGTATTTTCGCTGTTTTTTGGTGAAACTTATCGTGTAATGCTACGTTTGGTGAAAAATCAGCAATTGACAGCAGAAAACTATGGTTTTCTAGGCTATTGTCATCATTGCGGTGATTATCAAAGCGTTGCTTGGCGAAAATTGGGAAGGGTGGTTTGTCCTTATGATCAAAATCCCCTAACTTTGAGTGGGCCGATGTGGTTGGGTGCGTTACACGACGAACAGCATTTAAGACGTTTGCAATTATTAGCCCAAGTTTGGAATTGGCCGAAGCGGGTAGAGTTGCTAAAAGTTATGGAAGCTGAGGCTTCTTTTCCTCCCTATTTTTACACTCTTGGAGAAATTGGACGCCGAGGAAAAATGGATATTCCTAAGCGCGATCGCCTGATTCAAGTCTTACAAGAAATGGGTTATCGCGCTAGTTCCACTCATATTAATCCTCAAGCAATTAAAACCGATGCTAACCTGCTAACTTGCATCGCTGTAGTGCATTCGTGAGATTATCCTGTTTGCTTATATCGCTGTGGTGCATTACTGATAATCATCTGCTTGCTTATATCGCTGTAGTGCATTACTGATAATCATCTGCTTACTTGTATCGCTGTGACGCATTACTGATACTCGTCTGCTTACTTATATCGCTGTAGTGCATTAACGCTTCAATAACAAATAATATAACTGTCCATTACTAACAGTAACTCCGGCACGTTCACCCGCTTCTTGACCAGTTCCTAGAAAATAATCTACACGTCCTGCTCCTTTAATTGCACCTCCTGTATCTTGGTCTAGTACATAACGACTCACTGTAAGATGTTCCAATTGATCTTTGCCATTCTTAAAAGGAAAAGGAGCATGAATTAAAGCTAAAGCACCAGGAGGCATTAGGGATTTATCAGTCGCGATTGAACGTGATGCAGTTATCGGAACATTGATGCTTCCCATTGCTTTTCCTCCTTGGTTTTCTTGGAAAAAAACAAAACTTTGATCTCGCGGCAAATATTTCTTTAATTCCAAAGGATGCTCACTAAAATACTTGAGTATAATCGGCATCGTCATGCCTTCTAATGGTAGTTTGCCATCACGAGCTAGTTCTGCTCCTACACTGGTATAGTCATAAGCAGTATTATCGGCATAACCTACAGAAGTTTGAGTACCATCAGTTAATTGCAGTAGAGCAGATCCTTGAATTTGAGCTAAGTAGGGGTCTAAACGATTGCGCAACCAAAACAATTCCAATCCACGTAACTTACCTTTGGAACCTTGTAAACCATCAATTCCTTCTAATTGTTTGCGGGTGGGGTGAGGTTTGGGCCAAGATTCTAAATTCGGTGGTCGCCGATAGATTGGATAACGATATTCTGGTGTAAGTACGCGACTAGCTGCATAAATTGGTTCGTAATAAGCTGTAAATAAAACTTCTCCTCGACGGTCTTTTCCTACAGATTGGTAAAAGACAAATTCGCGTTTTACTGCTGCTTCCAGTTCCGTTGCTGAACGGGAGGAAATCACCAATTCCCGGAATCTTACAAGACTGCGAAAAACGTGTTCACGAGTCATTTCAGGGACTGAATACCCTTGATAATCTTTAGCAGCTTCGTTAGAAACTAGGTAACGCAAACTGTGAGCGATCGCCTTCAACAGTGCTTCTTTGTCTCCAGGTTGATTAAACTGATTAAAAAGTTGTTCGTCTACTCCTAAATTTTGCGAACCACAAGTTTTAAAAGAAGTCCCCATCCCAACTTGTCGTAGTGGTTCCCAAGATAGCGTTTGCATCTTGGAGGCAGATTTATTGTTATTTTGGAAGGGATTGGGAGATGAAGAAAGTATTTGACAAGAAATTTCTTTGACAAAAGAAGTAGCAGTACTTCCCTGTGTTAGCTTGTCCTCTCCATGCCAAAAAGCTTGAAGCAAAGCGTATAAAATTATTGAAATTGTCCCGAAAAGACTAATTGTGATCAAAGCAACTGTCTTTTTCATCAGTTATTACTACACATTAAAAGATATTTGTCAAGCACAACCTGATGATTTTCTGTGCCTAACCAGATCCCCGACAACTCCTGCGAAGTCGGGGATCTTAGCGGGATTTTAGCAGTGTCGAATAACGCGACAGGGATTTCCAGCAGCAACAACGTTAGCGGGGATACTTTTGACAACCACACTACCAGCACCAATCGTGGTGTTGTCACCGATAGTAACACCAGGACAAATAATTGCACCCCCACCAATCCAAACATTATTGCCAATCTTGACCGGAGCCGCAAGTTCTCGTCCAGTTAAGCGCAAAGCCGGGTCTGTGGGATGATAAGCGGTGTAGATCTGAACGTAGGGAGCGCAGAGAACGTTATCACCTATGTGAACCGTGTTACAGTCCAAAATCACACAGCCATAGTTCATGTAGAAGCCATCCCCTGTGTAGATATTGCTACCGTAGTCGCAGTAGAAAGAGGGAACAATTTGAGAATTAGCTCCCAATGCACCAAATAAATCTTGCAGGATCTGGGTTCGCGTCTCCATCTGTTCTTCAGTCGTGCTGTTATACTCGCGGGTGAGACGACAAGCACGCTGATGCTCAGCAAACAGTTCTGGGTCAGACGCAAGATACAGTTCACCTGCTAACATCTTTTGTTTTTCGGTTTTTTGTGGGTCTTCCATAAGTATTTTGGCAGGAACACCAGGCAAAGTTTGGCAAATTGTATAGGCTGTTACCAAAAAGTCCGCCGTAGCTTTCGCCGCTAGATGACAATAGGTAAAGTGATGTTTTTGTCAGAAAGAACGGAGACTGACCAATGTATGTATATCGCACCTCTGGGTTCAACGACAAGGCAGAGCGCTACGGTATTCAATCTCGCATCGATGACCTGTGCACTGAACTAGAAACTCAGAGAATTGATGAAGTGCAGGGACGTTTTGAGAGAGTATACCCTTACTTAAAGCGCCGAACCCTCAACCGCAGAATCATTGCACGTATCCTGAGAGTAGATGACGATCAAGTACTCTGCTTGCTCGATATCTTTAAGCGTGGCGATAACGACTACGAAGAATTTTTGGAAGCACCTATTGAGTATGGCAAAAAATATCTCGAACCTCAACTTGAGTTGGCAAAAATCCGAGACTGGCTTGTCGAAAAAATACTAAAGCAACAGCTAGATCAACAACTCCCAGAACTACCGGAAACATTGCGTCCCTGGCTAGAACCTCCCGGTTGGGAGGTAGAAATGGGTAGAGAAGATTGGGTAATCTACGAAAGCCAGGAATGGGTTACTCGTTTCAGAACATCGGCAATTCAAAATGCTTGGGAAACCTATTATCAAATTGTTTCGGGAATTAGAAGTGGAACCATTCAATACTCAGAAATTGCCGATTTGTCCAACGTCAAACTGTCTTGGTTAAATGATAGTTACGTTCTTTACAGCCAACTGGAAACCTCAGACTCCACTGTTGGGGGTGTCTTGTTTCTCCTTGCTCCCTTCTTGCGCAAGCCATCTAGTGAAGAGATTATTGAGGTAGGTAAGAAAACTGCTTTGTTTGATGGTTCTGAAATGGAGACGGAGGGCGAATATAGCGAGGAGACAGTAGTATTTTTTCCCGATGTAATTCCTAATCAACCATCCCGAAGCAACGGCAAATATAACATCCTAGCGCGGCAATTAAGTCTGTCTGACTTGACACCTTTTGCTCGACGTTCTTATCCAGCTTATCTACTTGCGGATGAAGAAAGTTGGTTAGCAATTGAGCGGGGGAAAGAGTCAAATTTAGCGCTTTCTGCTGAAGAAGAACAGATTCTCCAGTCAGTTTCCCTACCTCAACCAGGTAAAGGCTCATTACCACTATTCATCAATGGACGCGCAGGTAGTGGAAAGTCTACGATGTTGCTGTATCTTTTTGCTGATTACTGTTACCGTAAATCCTACGACAAACAGGGACACAGACGCCAAGAACCTCTACCTGGCGAAGCACTTTTTCTTACCTATAACGAGCGATTACTAGAGGTAGCAAAAGAGGGAGTAAAAACGCTGCTTTCATCCCATCACCGCTTTGTTGCCGAAAGAAGCCAGAAGGATGAAAACGAAAGCATAGATCGCTGCTTCCAGTCTTTCCAAAAATTCCTGTTCAACTTATTACCCCAGCAAGAACGCGAGAGATTTGACCAAGAAAAATACATTTCCTTTCATCGTTTCAAGCAACTGTATCAGGGAAAAAGTAGCAGTGAATCCTTAGCAAAAGCAGTTCTCCACCTCCCCCAAGCAAGGCGCTATTCTCCAGAAACTTGTTGGCACGTCATCCGCAGTTTTATCAAAGGTTATGGACTCCAAGAGTACATGACTCCGGAAGACTACAAGGAGGAAGTACCACGCAAAGAGCGTACAATTGACTTTGAGAAATTCCAAGGTATTTACGATACTATTTGGGAACACTGGTACAGGGGCATTACCAAAGAACAGGGCTACTGGGACGACCAAGATTTAATTGCTAGAGTTCTGGAACTCAAGTGTTATTGTCCCTCGTTTGCAGCTATTTTCTGTGACGAAGCTCAAGACTTTACAAAGTTAGAGCTACAGTTGATTATGCGGTTGTCTATGTTTTCCCAGTATCATCTTGGATACCAACCGCTTCAGAGTCTACCTTTTGCCTTTGCTGGAGACCCATTCCAGACCTTGAATCCCACAGGATTTCATTGGTCTAGTGTTCAGGCAATGTTTGATTCCGAAGTAATTACAGCGCTAGATCCAGCAGATCAATTAAAGCTCGTGATTAATTTTCAGGATTTAACATTTAATTACCGCTCTACTCCACCAATTGTTGAATTTACTAATTTAATTCAGTTGTGGCGTCACGTGCTGTTTGATATTCAGGAACTACAACCTCAGACAGCTTGGCAACAAGGCAATTTTCCCGAACCACAAAAGTTTATTTTGAACCAGAATATTAATGCAGAACAACTGCGTTTTTATATCAAAGATACAATTATCATTGTGCCTTGTGAAGAAGGTGAAGAAGCAACTTATGTACGAGGAGATGATGTACTTTCTGAAATTTTTCCCCAATTAGAGAGCCGTGAAATAGAAGACCAGGAGAGAGAAGTAACTATAAATAATGAACAGGTGATGACAGACCAGACGCCTGTTCTACATAACGAACAATTAATTAAGAATGTCTTGAGTGCAATTTCTACTAAAGGATTGGAATTCAAGAAAGTTATTCTTTACAAATTTGGCGAAGATTGCCAGCGAGGTGTCTGGAATCAAAAGGGTAAAGATACAGACCAAAGAGTGAAGACTGAGTACTTTTTTAATAAGCTTTATGTTGCCGCAAGTCGTGCAACAGAGCATCTGTTTGTGGTGGATTCGGAACAAGGCGATCGCCAATTGTGGCAATACGCTAGCAACGAAGCTTTATTGCAAGCAATGCTGATGTATTCCAAAAACAAAGAGCGTTGGGAAAACAGCGTTAAAACTCTCAGCGATGGTACTCCAAAAACTGCTCAAGCACTGCGTGAAGATGACCCTGGTGCGATAGCGCAAGAATTTGAAACGAAGGGGTTAAATTCACAAAATCCAGGATTACTTAGACGTGCCAGATTGTTTTACAATGACCTTGGCAACACTGTTAAAGCTTACTTTTGCGAAGCTTGGGCGCTGAAGTTTGAAGAGCAGTTTCTCAATGCTGGAAAATACTTTCTTCAGGTGGGTATTTTAGATGAAGCTTGGGAGTGTTTCTGGGAGGGAATGTGTTGGCCAGAATTAGTTAGTTTGTATGAACAAGCTCCCAATAATAGAGAAGCTGAGTATTCTTTGGCAAGTTTCATGGCTGCTCAGCCACGCGACATAGATGCGCTTAACAATTTTAGCTTGTTTGTTAGTAGTCAATTGTCTGGATTCAGTGGGAATTTGGAAAAAGAAATGACAAGCGAGACGCTGGTTCTACTTTCTGAAAAAGAAATGACAAGCGAGACGCTGGTTCTACTTTCTGAAAAACCAGGTAAAAAAGCAGTAGAGGAGTATGCTAACCGCATTGAAGCGCTACTGAATATTCCAGAAATTAAGCGGGATGAATGGCAAAAGTTTGGGGAAGTTTTAGAAGCTTTAGCAAAATCTGGAAACAACGAACTGAATTTATTAGCTGGTGAGTGTTTCTACCACGCCGAAAACTTCAGCGCAGCGGTAAGAATTTGGGAAGCTTCTGGTGCGAATCAAAAGCTTGAGTATAACCGAGCAAAAGCTATGCTGTTAGGTATTCCTGAAAGTTTGGAGTATCTGGAAAAAGCCGGGGAACAGGATAGCATCCTTGCTGGGTGGGAAAAGGCGGGAAAACCACGCGATCGCCAATGGCTTCAATTTGTTGCACCTTCCCTAGAATTAAAACAACAGTACCAACAAGCTTTTGTTGTCTATATTTGGTTAGATGAATTAGCTAAGGTCAAGGAATGCTTTGAGAAGGCAAGCAAAGGTACTCCTACTATTAAGCTATTTGGCGTTTTGCTACAGTATTTTTACCGCAAAAAATTGTTTGTCGAAGCTCTAGAAAATTTAGAAAAGTATCTACCTAAAGTTGTCGGTTCTGAGTGTCAAAAAACAGAGCTAAAATTTAATTTAGTTTATCAAGTGGCTTGCTCAGACTTACTTCCAGATTCCCTGACAAAAGAGCAGCGCAAACTCTACGAGCAATTCATCAAAACACAAATATTAGCCAATTCTGAATGGCAGCAAAATCTCTTGATGAAGCAGCTAGGAATTGCTATAGAAAAAGTTGGTTTAATTGTCGAAGCTCTCGAATTTTATGAGCAATTTGTTTCTGATTCCGACCCTGAATTGCGTGATTTTGCACGAGAGCGCTGGATTGCCATTAAGAAGAAACAGGAAGATTATTCCAAAAAGCATAAGCAGAGCTACAAAGCTTCAAAAACTCACACTGAAATTTTCAAAAAAGCCCGTAGCTGGTCAATCAATGAACATTCTGTTTCGCTGGAACCTCCAGCAGCACCAAGAGAGCGCCTAAGTTCAGAAATTTTTGACCCTCGTGCTACGCTGACAGATTATTCAAGGACAGATTATTCAATTTCCCCAACTGTCTCGAAATCGTTAATTAAAGGTTTGCCAAGTGAAACAAAAGTAGAGCAGTTAGAGGGCGGAGTTGTCAAGTTTATGGTTCGTCATCTGGTAATTAAACTCATGGAACAAAGCAAGCAGATTCTAATTACCGATGTTCTCAACGGTAAGGAAGTACGAGTCGATGGGATACAATGTAAGGTCAATATTGGAGAAGTAACAGTAGAAGCTGCTGACGCTAAGCAATTATCATTTTCCCTCTCCACAAGTGGCTACAGTGGAAGCTTAGTCTGCAAGGGGGAAAAGCCTGTACTTGAATTGAATATTCAAGGTTTGTCAGAGAAAATTTCTCTTGAGTTGTAATGGGTAATTGGGATTGGTAATTAGTAATTAGTAATTAGGATCAATGACAACTGACAACTGACAACTGACAACTGACAACTGACCACTGACAACTGACAACTGACAACTGACCACTGACAACTAACCTTAATTTTTAATTAACTTTACCAAACATGATCACCTAACTGTAGTGATTGATGCCGTAGATTTTTTACAGGTTTTTGAGAATAATAGATCTCAGGACAGAAAGCGGGTGGATCTCGTAGTGGCATAAAATCTAATTTCTTGTGAGGTAAGCCGGAAAGTGACTCCCACAAGAAGTAGAGATATTTGGCACACGCAGTGATTTATGCACTTTTATTACGGGTTGCTCGCAGTATGTTATTGAAATCCCTAACAACTTCAGTTTCTAAGATTTCTGGAAAGGTTCCGCTTCGCGTCATCGTTGTGGTCCCATTTATCATCCAAATCTCAGCCGCTGTAGGACTTGTGGGGTGGCTCTCGTTCCGCAATGGGCAACAATCCGTCGATGATGTTACTAGCAAGTTGCGTAGTGCTGTTAGTGACCAAGTTCAAAATCGCCTGACTAGCTATATAGAAGTTCCTCAATTGGTTAATCAACTCAACGCCAATGCTATTGAGTTAGGTCAATTGAACTTGCAAGATACTCAGAATAGAAACCGCCACTTTGGCAAGCAGATGTTATCTTTTGCTCCGGTAGGTCACACTTATATTGGCACTACAGAAGGAGATTTTTTTGGAGCGAGACGGACTACAGAAGGTAAATTGCAAATTAGTCTGAGGAACGAATCTACTAGGGGCAATTTGCATTACTATGACACCAATAAGCAGGGCGGTTTCGCCCAGTTAGTACAAACTGCTCCCAAATTCGATCCGCGAGTCCGTCCTTGGTACCAAGCAGCCGTAAAAGCAGGTAAACCTACCTGGAGTCAAATCTACCCCAGTTTTGCTACCAAAGCTCTTTCTATCACCGCTGCACAGCCTGTATATGACGCTCAGAAAAACTTTCTGGGAGTACTCGGTAGTGATCTAATCTTCGCCCAACTCAATGAATTTCTCCACAGTTTGAAAATCGGTAAGTCAGGGCAAGTTTTCATTATGGAGCGTTCTGGAATGTTGGTGAGTACTTCAACTCTCGATCCAGTATTCATCATCAAGGGCGAGAATATAGAACGCATCAAAGCCTCTTTGAGCAAGAACGCTTTAATCGGACAAACAGCTAAACATTTGGAACAACATTTTGGCAACCTTAGCCAAATCAACAATAGCCAACAACTCAACTTTGAGATTAAGGGAGCACGGCAATTTCTACAAGTAACTCCCCTACGTGATGAACGGGGATTGGACTGGCTAATTGTGGTGATAGTTCCAGAAGCGGATTTTATGGATAGTATCAACGCCAATACCCGCACTACTATCTTGCTGTGTCTGATAGCTTTAGTTGTAGCGACTGTGGTAGGACTGATTACCAGTCACTGGATTGTCAAGCCGATCTTGCAACTGAAAGATGCGGCGATCGCTCTTGCGGGCGGACAATTTGAGCAAAATGTCAACCTCAATCACTCTTATGAACTAAGTATTTTAGCCTCTGCTTTTAATAGTATGGCTGGGCAATTACAAGAATCTTTCACTACCCTAGAAGCTAAAAATGCCGAATTGCAGCAACTTGACCAACTCAAAAATGAATTTTTAGCTAATACTTCCCACGAACTCCGCACCCCACTTAATGGCATTATCGGTATTGCTGAATCTTTGATTGATGGTGCTACAGGAAAATTGCCAGAAAACACTCATTACAATCTTGGTTTGATTGCATCTTCTGGTAGAAGACTTTCTAATCTCGTTAACGATATCCTGGATTTTTCTAAGTTAAGACACAAAAATATTGAACTGCAAATTAAGCCTGTAGGAATGCGGGAAATTACTGATGTAGTATTCGCGCTTTCTCAACCTCTCATAGGCAAAAAAAGATTAAAGTTGATTAACGAAATCAGTTTTAATGTTCCTCTAGTAGATGCTGATGAAAACCGAGTTCAGCAAATCCTGCATAACTTAATCGGTAATGCTATTAAATTTACGGAAGAAGGGAAGGTTGTAGTTCTAGCCACAGTTGTTGAGGAGCAATTAGAAATTACCGTTGCTGATACTGGAATTGGTATAGCCGTAGAGCAACATGATAGGATTTTTGAATCTTTTGAACAAGCAGACAGTTCTACTGCTAGAGCCTACAACGGTACGGGTTTGGGTTTGGCGATCGCGAAACAGTTAGTGGAGTTACACGGTGGCCAAATTTGGCTGGAATCAATAGTTGGAAAAGGTTCCTGGTTTACTTTTACTTTGCCATTGTCTAAGCAAGAAAGCATTGCTGTAGCAACTCTACACAATCCTTCCCTACTACCTTTAGATTTCTCCGGAAGCATGGCGCATCCGTCACTGCTAGAATTAGAGCAACGAGCATCAGTACTTGTGCAGGAAAAGTCTGCTTATCAGCTAGAAGTTTTGAAGGTTGCCAAGCAGCAATTACTCTCCTGTAAGGGCAAATTATGCCCTAAGCATTGCTATACTAAGGAGCGGACAAGCTCTCGGACTCGGACGGATTTTGTCGCTGCGAATGATTCAATTTACCAGTCTGTAAAATTTGAGTCAAACCAAGAATTATCAACCCTCATTTTTCCCAAAAATATACAAAATTTAACTGATGAAATCCTTGTTCCTAGCATGGCATCAGACTCCCTCAAAGGAGAGTTCAAAATCCTAATTGTCGATGATGAGCCAGTCAATCTTCAGGTACTTGTTAATAATCTTTCCCTAGAAAACTATTCTATTACGCAAGCATCCAACGGCTTGGAAGCCTTAGCAATTATTGAGAGTGGCTTACAGCCTGATTTGATATTACTTGATGTGATGATGCCTCGGATGACGGGATATGAAGTCGCACGGAAACTGCGCGAGACTTTTCTGCCTAGTGAACTACCAATTGTAATGTTAACGGCAAAAAATCAAGTTTCCGATTTGGTGGAAGGTTTTAATTCAGGAGCCAATGATTATCTAACTAAACCTTTTTCTAAAAATGAATTATTGGCGCGAATCAAAACTCATCTTCGTTTGTCTAATATCAACAAGGCTTTTGGTAAATTTGTCCCCAATGAGTTTTTGAATTATTTGGGATATGAAAGTCTGGTAGATGTAAAATTAGGCGATCACATTCAGAAAGAAATGACGATTCTCTTTTCTGATATTCGCTCATTTACAACGCTTTCAGAAGGAATGTCTCCTCAAGAGAATTTTAACTTTATCAACAGTTACCTGAGTCGAGTCAGTCCGGTAATTCGCGCTCACAACGGTTTCATTGATAAATACATTGGAGATGCGGTGATGGCACTTTTTCCTGAATCTGCTGATGATGCTCTTCAGGGTGCTATTGAAATGCAAAAACAAGTTGTTCTTTATAATGAACATCGGCAAGCATCTGGTTCTGTTCCCATCGCTATTGGCATTGGCTTGCATACTGGCAGTTTAATGCTTGGTACGATTGGCGAAGCACAACGGATGGAAAGTACAGTCATCTCTGATGCGGTTAATCTTGCTTCTCGTTTGGAAGGCTTAACTAAGCTTTATGGGTCAGGGATTTTGATTAGCCAGGAAACTTTAAGTAATCTGAGTAATCCAGATAACTATAAATACCGATTTGTGGATCGAGTGATGGTGAAAGGTAAAAAAGCTGTTGTTTCAGTGTTTGAAGTTTATGATGCAGAACCAGCGAATATTATTGCATTCAAGCAGCAAACTTCTTTTCCTTTTGAGGAAGGTATTAATCTTTATTGCCAACAAAAATTTAGTTTAGCCAAACAAATTTTTCAGGAAATTTTAGAAGTAAATCCCCAAGATAAAGCAGCGATGCTCTATGTCAAACGCTGCGAAAAGTACCAACAATATGGAGTACCAGAAGGTTGGGAAGGCGTGGAAGCAATGGATGAGAAGTAATGTCATTAGTCATTAGTCAACTAACAACTAACAACTGTTTTCATGCCCGCAGGGCTGTACAACTAACAACTAACAACTAGAATTACTGAGCATCAGTACCAGAGGGTAGCCGTAAGGGAGCGGGTTCGGGTTCGGTTACGGGTGCTGGTGCTGGTGCTGGTGCGGGTGCTGGTGCGGGCTCTAACATCTTTTGCCAGGAACGAATTTGATCTTGAGCGGAATCATAAGCCTCAGTACCGGAGGGAACCATTTTGGCGATCGCGAGCGCTTCCGTTACATTTAAAGAAGAACGATCTTGCGCCATTGAGAGGATTTGATAGCTCCAGCGATTAACCACGGTTCTGGCATCGCTTCTGGCTTTCGAGGAGGTGGGAACTTGCCTTGCGGTGCGAATTGCGTTGGCGAAAGCATCTGCAGTACCTGCATTAGCTGTGCGGTAAGCTTCCTCTAAACGTTGCTGACCCTCAATTTCCGTTTGCCATGATCTGATATCGCTTTGGGCCTCACCATGGAGCGACCTTCCCGACTTAATCTGTTGGGCTGCAGTAATTGCAGAAGTCAGATTACCACCGGCTGCTAGAGAGCGTGCTTGGTCGAGGTAAGGTTGGTCTTGCTGTCGCTGGATAGTACCAGTCCACTGGCTAATTTTTTCTTGAGCTTTGGAGTGAAGTGCGCGACCTGGAGCGATGCGACTGGCTTCTTGAATTGCTTCTTGCAAAGATACAGGATTACCAAAATTGGCAATTTGCGAAGCACGGTCGAGATAGGGTTGGTCTTCGATTGTTTCAGCTTGACTCTTCCAGCGTTTCATTTCCTCCCGTGCTTCTGAGTAACGAGGATTACCCCTAGGAATCTTCTCTGCTTCTACGATCGCTGTCCTCAAGTCAACAGTCAAACCTGAACTGGCAAAGGTTCGCGCTCGCTCCAAGCGAGTAACATCTTCAATTTCTCGTTGCCAAGTGCTCGCGAATTTCTGTGCTTTAGCGTAGAGGGGACGACCTTGGGCGATTTTTTTGGAAGAGGCGATCGCATTTTCCAAATCCGAAACCGAGCCTGATTTGGCGTATGTTAAAGCACGGCCTATTTCGATCAAGTCAGACTTGACCTCTGCTAATTTGACACTGGCGGGAATTTTTTCAGCAATTTCTGTGACAGCTTTGCCGTTACCTTCTTCAAGTTGGTACTCTGCCATCTTCACCATTTTTTTCCCACTATCAGCAATCAACTTCTGAGCAGATTTGTAGATGTAACTGTTGGAGGGGATTTTCTCTGCTTGTTTAATCGCGGCCAGGATATCGTCCACTTTGTCACTTTGACTTAGGTCGCGGGCTTTATCAAGCTGAGCGCTTGCTTCCCGTGCGATTCTAACTAAGCCAGTTAATTGGTCGTACTTGGTAGTTGCCCAATATTTATTCTCCACCGAGGTCAGTTTGACAGCTTCGGCAAAAGCCATGTTCCAATTTGTCTGTCTGAGTTCTTCTTCAGTTTTCTCAAAAATACCCTGTGCTTTTGCCCAGATTTTCTGCCAATTAGCAATGCGCTCTTCTACCAGCTTGTAAGCAGGTGCCTCATCGGGAATGCGTTTAGCTATTTTGATAGCTTCGGTGAGGTTACCACCTTGGAACTTTCCTTCGCCAATTTTTAATATATCTAGAGACCACTCTTCGATTTGACGGTTGATTTCTAGGCGGAGTGGGTGGTCTTTTGGCAAACTATCCACCAAGGCGATCGCTTCTAGCAAGTTGTCCGCTGTCTGCTTGTTTGCCGCCAATTGTGCACAATAAAGGCGCATCGAGGCCGAAGCCGTTGGCCAAAAAGTTGCGGGGCAATTGGGAACCGCTGGTAGCTTCAGCAACAGCGCGACTGCAGTAATTCCCACACCACTAGAAATCAACACCACTAAAATTGCCCAGAACTGCCAAGTCACACGAAAGCGACGTTTAGGTTCTCGACGCAGTTTTGAGGGTGGTGGTGGTGGACCTGGTGGCGTTGTAGGCAACTCTTGAGGAGCCTGACGCCTGGATGGCGCTCCTGATGTTGGACGAACTAAAGGCTGCGAGGCGGAGGCGGCACTTCTAGAGCCTGGCCCCCCCTTGAATTGGCTTGGCCTTGAAGACTTTGAGGGAGGCCAACCGTCGGGAATTTCTCGATCTCTTGTCATAACTCACACACCACACGCACTTTGCCTAATCCAGCGTTTTTTCTAGCATCCTTAGTCGTTGCAATCCTACCGCTCCTCGACACAAAATGCTACTTGCTGATTTGAGTAATTGGGATTGGGGATTGGGGACTGGGGACTGGGGACTGGGGACTGGGGACTGGGAAATTGGGGAGATGGGATGAATATTTCCTAATTACCTATTACCTATTACCTATTACCTATTACCCAATCCGCATTACCCATTACCCAATCCCCATTACCCATTCCCCTCAATTCAAACAGATTCTGCTCGTAAATCTAAGATCAATTGTGCCAGTTCATCAGAACTAGCCTGGTAAACTTCCCCGCAGAAATGGCAAGTTGCTTCAGCCCCCTCATCTTTTTCAATCATATCCTGAAGTTCCGCTTCTCCAAGCATTTTCAGGGCACCCAAAACGCGGTTGAAAGAACAACCACAATGAAAACGCACCATTTGGACTTCTGGAAGTATGACCAAATTCATATCACCCAGCAGATGTTCAAAAATCTCTGGTAACGTCTTGGAAGCCTGCAACAGGGGTGTAAATCCCGATAGCTTAGCAACACGAGATTCTAGAATTTCCACCAAGGCCTCGTCTCTAGCTGCTTTAGGGAGAACTTGGAGTAAAATTCCTCCTGCGGCCGTAACACCTTCGGCGCCAACAAACACACCCACGACTAGAGCGGATGGCGTTTGTTCGGAAGTCGCCAAGTAGTGAGCGATGTCATCGCCAATTTCACCGGAAATTAGTTCAACGGTACTAGAGTATGGGTAGCCATAGCCCACGTCCCTAACAACGTAGAGGTAGCCATCTGTTCCTACAGCACCACCAACATCCAGTTTGCCTAACTCATTAGGTGGTAGTTCAATCGCTGGGTTGTCCACATAACCCCTGACAGTTCCATCTAAGCCGGCATCAATGAGCATCCCTCCGATCGGCCCCTGTCCTTTGACGCGAATGTTGACTCTTGACCCCTCTCGCTTCATGCTAGAAGCTAGCAACAGACCCGCAGACATGGTGCGACCCAGTGCCGCTGTCGCCACGTAGGAGAGCTTGATGACGCCGTCTGGCTTCTTCGGTGAGGCGCGTGCTGATGACGCCGACGGCTCGAATGCCACCCTCCGCCGCTGTGGCGCGAATTAACTGGTCAGCCATGAAAAAAACCTTACACTTCTTAACAGACTCTATTTTTATTTTA